>CALQLO010000010.1 GCA_943331445.1 Akkermansia muciniphila | reverse complement strand
TTGCCGCAGCCGTCGACCATCACGGCTTCGGCGTACATGTGCAGGCGTCGGTCGTTGTGATGGATGTCGCAATCGCGTACGAAATTACCCGCCGGGGTGAGGGTCTTACGGTCTCCGCCGCCGAGGATCACGCCGCCGAGGCCAGTGTCGCGGATGACGCAGTTCTTTAGGCCGTTATTCTTGCCGCCTTGACGATCCATGGCGGTCGCCCCTGGCAGGCGCACGGGTAGGCGTTCCAGCCCGGTGCAGAGCAGGTGTCGGAAGGCTCCAGGAAGGCGAGGCAGAGGTTTGCCGGCGCCGGCAGATTTAATTTCCGCCGGCACGTTACTTTCGCCGCGATGGGCGTCTTCCCATTCACCCGCGACTCCTGTATCCCATCCGAAGCCAATTTGCGCGCCGACGATGCCGGTGTTCCGGATGAGGCAGCCTTCGAGCACATTATCTTCGCCGCGTTCGATGTAGACCCCGCTGGTGCGGCTGGCCTCAAGCGTGAGGCCGCGGAGGTGGATGTGGGCGCAGCCTTCCATCGCGACGAGGACGTCGTTGAGCATCGATACGACGATTTCGGACTTCGGGCCGAAGTCGGCGGGAGGGAAGAGCGTCAGGATGCCAGTCTGGCGATCCAGGTAATATTCGCCGGGGACGTCGATCTCTTCGGGCAGATTGGAGAAGTAGAACCATTTGGCCTCATCCTTGTAAGTCGGCCAGACCTTCAATGGCGTGCTGAAACGGACCGTGCCTTGCTTGGCGTCGAACGCCTCGATGCGTCGGCTGGTGCTGGCGTAGGCGCGGATGAGTCCACCGACGACATAGGCGTCGTCGAGCTTACCCCATTCGGCCATATGGCTGAGGGCCTGTTGCGGGAAGATCGCCGGAGCGTCGCCATCCTTGCCGCTGCCCCAGGAGTTGGCTGGAACGTTCTTCAGCGTGAGCGTCGAGTACTGCACCGCTCCGCCCTTGGCATCGCGCTCCATCTCTTGGACGGCGTTCTCGATCATGCCGAGCACGGGTTGCGTTTCGTTGCGATTGGGCCAGCGGGCGAGCGTGGCTGGGTGGCTGTCGATGAAGAGCTCCAGCGGGGCGGGGAGGTAGTGTGTGCGCGAACCAAAATCCAAAGCGTGCATCGGCTGAAGCGTGCCGTAGTCCGTAATGCCGAGGGCTTTCAGGTCGACCTGCAGCAGGTGCCGGCGAGCGGCGTGGGAAACGATGCGATTGAGGAAAGCCTCGTCGGTTACCAGATGGAAAGCAGAGCGAGGGATGACCTTGCCCCCGATCAGGCGCGGGTGCTCGCCCGAGGCGGCAGCATAGACGACGGGTGCTTCCGCCGTGCCGGAGTCTTTTTCGTTTAAATCGAAAGAGCGATCACGCAGGTAGACTCCGCCGGCAATGCGGACCGTGATGCCGTCGGCCGGATAATGACCAGCGGTCTTGAGTGCTCGGACTTCATCCCGGGCGCGTTCCAGCGTCGCGAAAGGTGCGGACTTTGTACCGGCATTCGTGTCCTTGCCGTCGGGTGCGACGAAAAGCTCGGAAGCGCCAAGCTGAAGGA
This sequence comes from Akkermansia muciniphila, assembly GCA_943331445.1. Lineage (GTDB taxonomy): Bacteria > Verrucomicrobiota > Verrucomicrobiia > Opitutales > UBA953 > UBA953. The sequence continues at coordinate 66,816 of CALQLO010000010.1, read as the reverse complement.
CGCAAAGGCATGCCAGGAGAAGTCGCATCGGGGTGGGCTTTTATTAGCCCAGCGGCCGTCTGCTTTCTAGGATAAAACCCATGGATGAAGTGAGGTGGGCGCCTCACTTCATTACCTTTCGTATAACTAATGTGTCAGCCTGCCAACTCAGCGCGCCTGGTAACCCTGCCACAGCCATTCGAGGGCGCCGGGGAGGATTTGACCGCGGGCATTACCGACGCCGTGGCCGGAGTTCTGGCAGAAGAGATACTGGTAGTGATAGCCCTTGTCCTTGAGGACCTTGGCCATGCGGTGGTTGGCTTCGACCCAGTCATGCATGCCGTCGCGCATGACGTTGGGGTTGTAGTTATCGCGATCGCCGACGGCCATGTAGAGGCGGATGGGTTTGACTTCGCTCTGGGGGATGAGCGTGTCATGGAAATCCCACGCACCGCCGGGGGTCTTGGCATCGAAGGGCCACTGCTGGTTGACGAACGTGCCGGAGAGGGTGAGCACGCGGCGGAACCACTCGGGGTGATACCAGGCCATGATGAGCGCAGCGGAACCACCCGAGCTCGTGCCCATCGTGGCGCGGCCTTCAGGGTCATTGGTGAATTTCACGCCGTAGGTCTTTTCGACGAGCGGGAGTACCTCGTGCTGGATGTATTCGGCGAAGAGTCCGGACATGTTGTCATATTCCCGGCCGCGTTCGTGGCCCTGGGCGTCGCCGCCACCGTTGGCGATTTGCACCATGATGAGGGCCGGGATGCGTTTCTGGGCGATGAGGTTGTCGAGGATGTGCGCCGTGTTCATGTCCGGCTTGCCGAGACCGGGCCCGTCGTGCGTCACGAGAAGAGGGGCGGAGGTGCCGGGGACGTACTGGGCCGGGATGTAGACCGTGATCGTGCGCTTGTAGTCGATGTTATGGATCTCGACGATGAGGGTCTTCGGGTTCTTCGGGTCGGGCGTGCCAAAGACATCGCGAGCGATACCGGGGTTGAAGCGCTGGGTGGTCTTGGAATCGATCTGGAACTGCTGGACCTTGCCCTGGGGGACGGCCGGGTTGGCCTTCGATTCGGGGACGGCGACGTAGTCCGGGCCAACGAGGTAGTTGCCGTCGTTGAGCGTCTGCTTGCCGTCGAGACGAACGAAGGTCGGTGCACCCGGTGCGTCAAAGGCGCGCGTGGGCGGTTGCGGGCGGTCCACCTTCTTGGCGACAGGGGCCTTTGGGGCATCGGCGGCCGTCAGTACGGCTAGCGGGGTGAGCAGGAGGAGGGCGAGGAGGGTACGCATGTTTTAAAATTAGGGGTAGGGGTGGGGGTGGGGGCGGGGGTAGGATTTTTACATTTGGCCAAATGGTCAACGGATCAATGGGTCAACTTTCCTGTCACCCGCTGCAAGGTCTCGCTCTGGGCAATCTCTTTGCCGTCGATGAGCACGCGGAGGCCGGCGCCGCGGTTGTAGCGCTTGCCGGTCTTGTCCCAGAGGATGGTGAGGGAGCGTCCATGGTAGCTGACGTTATCCAGGCAGAAGTAATCGAGCGCCCCATCGGGTACGAGTGGGTTGACTTCGACCAGGTCATCGGCGCGTGGGCGGAGGCCAGCAAGGTCCGTGATGATCAGGTCGCAATAAGTCGAGTGATTGTAATCGCGGCCCCGCGTTTTCGGAAACGGGCCGACCTTCATCCAGATACCCGTGTCGGGGTTGATCGACTCGTCGAGCCACGATACGACCTTGTTGTCCACCTTCAGTCGATGGCTCCGCGTGTAGGCTTTCAGGGTGTCGTAATACTCTTTCTTACCAATCACGCCTTGGTGATAGTTGTTCAGCACATTGCCTAAAGCGGTCAGGGTCTGGGACGTCGAGAAAGGCCAACTCGCGCCGCACCACATGCAGCCGGCTGCGTTGATGAAGAACTTGGGATGGCGACGCTCAGCCACCGTCGGACCATACGTACCGAGGAATCCCTGCGGGTCGGTCAGCTGGCGCCAGGCCTCTTCATGGCCCTGGCCATCTGCCGGCAGATTGAAATACCAGGGCACATAGCCAAAGATTTCCCGGACCTTGACGAGCTTGCCTGGGGCGCAGTCCTCAGCGACGGAGTTGTTATACTGATTTGTGGGCGCATTTTCATGCCGCATCACTTTGAAGAACTTTGCCTCGGGGTCCCACAGCTGGGCCTGCACCTGTTGACGTAAGCGTTCGGCTTCGGCCCGATAGTGTTCAGCCTGATCATTCCGGCCCGCCAATTCCGCGATCCGCGCGATCGCCTGAGCCCCGCCGAACATATACGAGTTTATCGGTGGGCGGATACCCGTGCCGCCGATGGAGAATTCCTGTCCCTCCCAGGAATCGATCTGCCAATAAAGTCCATTGTCGAGCAGGCGGCTTTTCTGCCAGGCGTTGAGCTTCGGATTGCCCTGTTTCCAAGCCTCATGATTTTTGATCAACCCATCGAGTAGCCCCGTGACAAAGGGCTTGTCACCGGTGACTAGGTAGCGGGCGTAGATGGCGTCGGTGATCCACTGTGAATACTGTTTAGTCGCGCCCCCTGCATCGCCGCCCTTGCCAAAGTGAAACTGGGAGTAGTCGTCGATGACCTTCGCGTCGCGAATCCAGCGCCCTTCGTAGAGTTGGTGTCCCACCGGACAGTTGATGGTGTTGTAGAGCTTACTCCAGCTCACCTTCGGCAGGAACTCCGTGACGACAAAGCCGGCGGGGGTGTGCCAGATGTGTTTACGATAAGTCCACCAGCGAAAGTGGTAAGTCTCTTCGATGTCTTTGTCGGAACACTCGAAGAGGGGCACATTGCGCTCCATCCAGGCGGCGGCTTGGTCGTTGCGGATGGCGGTGATCGAGCCATCGCTGGGCAAGTCTACGACCGTATCGTCCGGTCGCTGCCCGTTGAAGGTGGCAACATAGCTACGCAGCGCATCGGGCTTCAGGACCGCCGGGGCGCTCTCCGCGACGAGTCCTGTCAGGGTGCATGTCACTCCCGCGACGAAGGCGATTAACCGATAAGTTCTCATCTAGGTACTCTGCGCGTGTCGTCGGGAGGGCTGGGCGTGCGAGCAGACTCAGTGGGCGTTCTTCTTGGCCTTGCCCTTGGGCTGTTCGTTCAGGGTGAGCTTGGCGACGGCGGCGATTTCATCGGCTTGCTTCTGCCAGAGGTCGGCGAGTTCCTTGACCTTCTCGGGCATCTTGGTGGCGAGATTGTTCTGTTCAGCGCGGTCGGTCTTGAGGTCGTAGAGTTCCCAAGCATCGCCCTTGGCGGCCACGAGCTTCATGTCCCCGACGCGGATGGCCTTATTCTCTTCGTGCAGCCACCAGAGGCTGGGGCGGTCGATGGTGACGTCGGTTTTGAGTGCGGCTACGAGACTCTTGCCGGGGGCGGGCGGGATGGGCTGACCTTTCCAGTCGGCCGGTTTCTGAAGGCCTGCGAGTTCGAGGACGGTGGGGACGATATCGACGATGTGTCCAGGCGTGTGGCGGAGCTCGCCGTGGGCGGCGATACCGGCTGGCCAGGAGGCGATGAGGGGCGTGCTGATGCCGCCTTCGTGCACCCAAGTCTTGTGACGGCGGTGTGGGGTATTCGCGGCGCTCGAGAAGCCAGGCCCGAGGCAGAGATAGGTTGCCGCGCTCCCGGGTTCAGCCTGTGGGTCGTGGCCGCCATCGCGCACCATGATCTCAGCGCTGGCACCGTTATCGGAGGCGAAGAGAATCAGCGTGTTCTCGTAGGCCCCCATGGTCTTGAGCTGGGCGATGATGCGGCCAATCTCCTGATCCATGCGGTCGACCATCGCGGCGTGGATGGCCATCTTCGTGGCCTGGAAGTGGCGCTGCTCATCGGTGAGTTCGGCCCAAGGGAGCGGGCGATTCACTTCGCCGGCACCGAGCTTCTTCATCGCGTCGGGGAAGGCGTAGGGCGGGCCGACGTTACGTTCGAGGGCCGATAAGGTCGTCTTCGTGATGCCCATGGTCTGCTGGCGGACGAAACGCGTGGCACGCAAAACTTCCCAGCCGGCGAGATACTTGTCGCGGTACTTGGCGATGTCTTGCGGGAGGGCCTGCAGTGGGAAGTGCGGTGCGATGAAGGGGATGTAATGGAAGAAAGGCTGGTCCTTGTGGTTCGTCGCATGGTCCTTGAGGCATTCGATCGCGTGGTCGGCGATGGCGATGCTGGCGTAATAGCCTTTCTCGTCGGCGGGAGCCTTGACGACCACGTCATTGATCGCGTCGCCTTTGATGCTGAAATAATTGCCGTGATTACGGACGTCGAAGGAGCGTTCGAAGCCGGCGGCGAGGATTGGGCCGTCGATATGCCACTTGCCGCTATGGTAACTACGGTAGCCCGCTGGTTTGAGAAAATCGGGGAGCAAGCGGGCCCAGGATTGGCGGACGCCTTGGCCACCGCCGCCGATGCCGGGGAGGGAGTCGCGGTGGATTTCTTGGGCGTAGTATCCCGAGAGTAGGGCGGCGCGGGAAGGCCAGCAGCGGGCGGTGTTGTAGAACTGCGTGAAGCGAACCCCGTTCTGCGCGAGCCCATCAAGGTTGGGCGTGGCGATCTCGCTGCCGTAGCTGCCGAGGTCGGAGTAGCCCAGGTCGTCGGCGAGGATGAGGACGACATTCGGCGGTGTCGCGGCGAAGGCCGTGAACATAGTGAAAAGCAGGGCGACGAGCGTACGCATGGGGGTGTGCTCAAAATACACGGTGAGGGCCCCGCAGTGCAAAGGCGGAAAATGGGGTCAGTCCCCATTAAGAGGGTCTGACCCCATTATTCGGGCCCCGGCCGCTTAGGCTTTCAGTTCTTTGACGATACCGTTGCTGTCGCCGTGGCTATCGACTTTCACGCCGCTGCCTTGCAGGAGGGTGAGCCAGAGGTTACACAGTGGGGTGCTCTTGCCTTGGAGGGCGATGTGCTGGCCGAGGCGGATGCCAGAGCCGCCACCCGCGATCAGGGTCGGGCAGTTGTCCAAGTAGTGCACGGTGCGAATATTGCTACCGTAGGCGACCGTCGTGTGGTCGAAGAGGCTGGAGCCGTCCGCTTCCTTGGTGGCCTTGAGCTTCGTCAGGAGTCCCGCGAGCAGGGTGCTTTGTTGGAGGTCGCGCTTCTGCGAAGCTTCGCGCCGTTCGCCGGGGGCGTAGTGGCTCATGTCATGCGAGGCCACTTTGATGTTGAGACTGGTGAGCAGGGTGCTGACGGGTTGGCGATAGGTGAGTACGCGTGTGCTGTCGGTCTGCAGGGCAGCGACAATCAGGTCATACATGACTTTGATTTCATCTTTGCCGGCGAGGCCGGGCTTGGGTTCAGGGAAGGGCGCCTTGGCTTTGGGGCGGTCGAGCCACTGTTCGTCCTTGGACAGGCGGAGTTCGATGTCGCGGATGCTCTGGAAGTATTCGTCGAGTTTGTCGGTGTCGCTGCGCGAGAGGCCGCGGCGCACGCGGGCGGCATCTTCGAGAACCACATCAAGGACGCTGCGTTGCTCGGCGAGCATGGCCTGGCGTTGGGCGAGCGGCATGGTCTCGTCGGAGAACAGCCGGTGGTAGGCGGCGACGGGGTTCTCGTGGCCGATCAATGGCTTGCCGCGCGCATCCCAGGCCATCGAGCCGGGGCCGTGGCCGGAGTCGCCTGCATTGGCGCAATCGAGGCGGATGGATCCGTAGCGCGTATTCATGCCGAGGCGCATCGCGGCGACTTGGTCCGCCGAAATGCCATTATGGAAACTCTGGCCTGGCTCGGCGTAGCGATTGGCACCCGTCAGCCAGAAGGTACTGCCCCAGTGGGCTTCATCGCTGAACTTATTGGAAAGCCCTTGGACGAGCGTGAAATCCTTCTTGTGTTCGGCGAGCGGGGCGAGCCCGACGGGCAGGGCGTAATCCGCACCAGTATCCTTGAGTGCGGGGAACCAAGTCTCGTTAGTCACGCCATAGCCGAAGCCGAGGAAGACCATGCGCTTCGGCTGCGTCGAGGGTTTCTCGGCGGCGAAGGCCTTGAAGCCGAGTGAGCTTAGCGCCGGGAGAGCGACGAGGGTGCCGGCGGCGCGGAGGAAGTGACGGCGGCTAAGGTCGGGTTGGCTCATTTAGTTTGGAAAGTTTCGGAGAGGACGAGGGTGCGAAGGAAAGTGGCCATCTGGTAATCCTGAGACTGGGCTTGCTTGAGGATGTCCGCGGCGAGGGGGTCGTCGAGGAAGCCAAAGGGGCGACCCATGCCATATTCAATAAGGGCTTCGGTGAAGCCTCGAGCGAATTTCTCTGGTCGAGCGGCAATCAGGTCACGAAGTTCGAAATAATCCTTAAAACTGGCGCCTTTGTAGAAGGCGCCGGAGGGGCTGATGGGCCAGGTTTTGCTGCCGACCCCCTTCTTTTCATAAGTCTCCGTGGTCCGCCATTTTCCCGTGGCGTTGAAATTCTCCAGTCCGAAGCCGATGGGGTCGATCTTCCGGTGGCACTGGGCGCACTGGGGTTGCTCTTGGTGTGCGGCGAGGCGTTCGCGCGTGGAGAGAATCTTGTCTTCGAGGCGATTGAGCTGCGGTACGTTGGGTGGCGCGGGGGGCGGGGGTTCGTGCAGGATCTTGCGGAGGATCCAGGCGCCGCGTTCAACGGGGCTGGAGTCGCGTCCGTTGCTACCCATGGCGAGCGTCGCGGCCATGCCGAGTAGTCCGCCTCGAGGGGAATCCTTGGGGAGGGGCACCTTGCGGAAGGCATCACCACGCACATCGCTCAAGCCGTAGTAGTCGGCGAGCAGTCCGTTGATTACGACGTAATCGCTCTTGAGTAAGCGGCGGAGGCTGTCGCCTTGGCGCAGGATGTGGTCGATGGTCTGGTAGACTTCATGACGAGCGGCAGCCTTGGTGCTGTCGTCGAAATCTTTGTGCAGCTTGGTGTCGAACTGGAAGAAGTCCAAGCGGTGTAGTCCGAGCCACTGATGCGTGAACCCGGTCACGAAGGCGGACGACTTCGGGTCGGCGATGAGCCGATCGACCTGGGCGCCCAGAATCGCGGGCTCGTGTAGGGTATTTTGTTCCGCGAGGCGGAGGAGTTCGGCGTCGGGTGGGGCGCTCCAGATGAAATAGGAAAGTCGGGCCGCGAGTTCGATGTCGCTCAGGCGTCGGCGCTGTTTTTCATCGCTGGGTTCCTGTAGGTAGAGGAAGCCCGGGGAGGCCATGACGACACTCAATGGTTGCTTCAGGGCGACCTCAAGTGAGTCACCCGCTTTACGGCGGACGGCAAAGAGGGCGACGAGTTTGTTGACGTAGCCCGCATCGGGGATCTTGCCGCGGAAAGCCCGGGTGGCGAAGCGGGTGATGACGGTCTGGGCGTAATCTTTTTCGCTGACGCCCTCTGGAGGCGGTGGGATTGCTGATTCCACCTTGACCATCCCATTGCGGCGGGCATCGACGGCTTCCCATTCGACCCAGTCGACCCAGAGGGCGGCGGGCGGGCCGACGCCGGTGGCTTTGCGGGCGGCCTGATAGTCCTCAAAATCGTTTTTGATGTCTCGCTTTTCGCGGAAAACAAAAGAGCGCGGGCCGGTCGCCGTGATTGATACCGGAACCTCGATGGTCTGGGGTGCGTCCGTGGTGCCAGTGATTTGGAATGTCTGGATGAAGGCGAAAGGGACGTCTTTCGTCCGGCTGCCCATTTCGAGGAAGTGCCTTGTGTGGGCGCTCCCGGCGATGGCGCCGACGCGGAGTCGCAACATGTATTCTCCTGGAGGGACGGGGTCGCGCTTGGTTTTATCGCGATCGGACGAGGTGTCCGGCGGCAGTGCGATGACTTCCTCTTTATGGGTGTCGTAGATGTTCAGCGTGGCGCCCGTCTTGTTGAGGGGGTCCTCGAGGTAGCGCCGGAAACTTGGGCCGTGCTCGTTGTAGACTTGGACGCGGAACTTGGCTTCCTGTTCGTCAGGGATGCCTTTGCCGAAAGCGGTGGGCGGCTTCGAGCGGTCGGAGTCGAGGTAGGCTTTGGCGACGGTATAACCTCCGAGGTAATAGTCCTTGTAGGTTCCACCCACGACCTGATTAGCCAAGATTTCAGTTTCGCGGTGATCGAAGGTCACGGGCGCCGGCCCGCCGTTCATGATTTCAATCCAGTCGATCCAGAGGGCGAACTCCGGTCCGATGCCGTTGCGCTTGAGGGCTTCGCCGAAGATCTGCAGCGCCCGCTCGTTGGAATCGAAAGACCCGCGCTCGCGGAGGAAGAAGCCACGGCTTCCGCCGGTGGTGATCTCGACAGGGATGTCGAGGAGTTGGGGGGCCTCCATCGTGCCCGTCACTTCGTGGGTGCTGGCCACCGCACCCTGGAGCGGACCGAATTCGACGAAGTGTCGCGATTTAGGTGTGTCGGCCGTCGCGGCAATCCGCACGCGTACGGTATATTTTCCCGCTGGCCAACCGCTGGGGATGCTGAACGGCTGGTACGGGTTGGCGAAGACATCCGCATAAGTGAGGAAGGCGCCCGTCTTCGTCGCAGGGTTCGCCAGGTAGGCGCGTTGCTGGGGGGCGGAGTGCACCCAGTTGCGTCGGCCTTGCTCGTCGGCGTGGATGGCATCGGTGTAGCCGAACTTCTCAGGGCTGGGTGCTCCCGGGATGCGCTGCCACTGATAATACCGGTAGGTCACGTTGCCTTTCTTTTCCGCTTGGATGGCCGCGACAATCGCCGCGTTCGCGGGAAGGACGGCGACGGCATCGACCGCTTTGGTCCACGCGTCATAACGTTCATGGCAATCGATGCGATCGGCGTAGGATTTAGTGATGCGCGGGTTCGCGTAGGCTTCTGCTTCGAATCGCACCTTCAGTTCGGGCGTCTTCATGGGCGCCGACTCGTCGTTCACGATCTCGATCCAGTCGATCCACAGGGCGAATTCCGGCCCGATACTGTTGCGGCGGTAGGCTTCAAAAAAAATCTGATTAGCACGCTCATTCGAATCAAAAGACCCGCGTTCACGTAGAATGAAGTTGCGGCTGCCGCCGGTGGTGATCGTCACCGGGATTTCCAGGACCTGTGGCTTATCCATCGTGCCAGTGACCTGATGTGTGCTGACCACGGCTCCTCCTCCTGGACCGAATTCGACGAAGTGCCGCGACTTGGGCGTGTCGGCCGTCGCCGCGATCCGCAAGCGAATCGTATATTTACCTACCGGCCAACCGCCAGGGATGTCGAATGGTTGGTAGGGGTTTCCGGAGGCATCTGCGTAGGTGAGAAACGCGCCAGTCTTGGTGGCTGGGTGTGCGAGGTAGGCTCTTTGCTGTGGGGCGTTTAAAACCCAGTCGCTCCGGCCGTGTTGATCGGCGTGCTGAACGTCGATGAAGCCAAAATGATTGGGGTGGGGTGCTCCTGGGATGCGCTGCCACTGATAATAGCGGTACGTCGCGCTACCCTTTTTTTCCTCTTCGATAGTTGCAATAATCTTCGCGTTCTCTGGCAGGGCAGCGGCGGCATCGACGGCCTTAGTCCAGGCGACATAAAGTTTATGGCGCTCGGCGCGTTCGGCATAGACTTTGGCGATCCGAGGTGTGGAGTAACTTTCGGCCTCAAGGTGAATTTTTAAAGGCGCGGTCTTCTGGCCGAAGCGAATCACGTGCTCATCGATGGCTTGGCGACCCAGTGCGAGGTATTGCTCGAACTGATCCGATGACATGAAAAGGGAAGCTCCCACGGTGTCGAAAGCCCCGGCGCCCCCATCGGCGGGGAGCTCGTTGACCCCCATGTCCACCCCGAGGAGGTCGCGCAGGGTATTTTTATATTCTCGGCGATTCAGTCGACGCATGGTCACCTGACCGTGGGCGTCACCGATGGTCTTACGGGCGGTGACGAGCGTGCCCGAAAGCATCTCGAGGAAATCGGCTTTCGCGATCGGGGCAGGCTGCTTGGAGTCCTCGGGCGGCATCTCGCCGGAGTTGACCTGATTGAGAATCTTCTGCCAGCGGTCCGCGAGCTGGACGGTGTTCAGATTCAGGGCGATATCGTCCAGCCGGAGTTTCCCTTTTTGCTTATCCGCATTATGGCACTCGACGCAGTATTCTTTGAAGAATGCACGGTGCTTCTCGTCGATACGTGCTTCGGGCGCAGCGCCAAAAGCCAGCGTGGCGAGAAAGGGTAGGAGGGTGAGGCGACGCAGGGGCATATCGGACCTCCGTAGGTTGAGACCTGACTGGGCGGAAGCCAGCCCGTCCTTGCGGCTGGGGGCATCAAAAACGTTCGTTTATTTCCAGGTCGCCCGGACCACGCGCTCCCACTCATCGGCCATGAGTTGGTGGCCGCGGTAGGTGGGGTGGACGCTATCCCAGACCCAGTAGTCATCGGCAGTCTTGGTCGCAGCGTCATCGAAGAGTTTCTGGAGCTGAACGAGGGCAGCGCCATGTTTCTGGGCGAGCTTGGCCACGATGGCCTGACGGGCGACGATGCCTTCCGGCACGGGCTTACCTGGGTGGCGCACAAAGGGTTCCATGAGCACAAGTTTGAGCTTCGGGTTCTGGGCCCGGGCGTCGGTGAGGATCTTATCGTAGGTCGCCTCGTAGGTTTCGAGCGGGACGCCTTTGCCGTTATCATTCACCCCGATCATCACGGAAAGCAGGTCGGGCTTCAGGGCGAGCGTGTCCTTGGCCCAGCGCTTATCGAGGTCGAGCACGGTATTGCCGCTCACGCCGCGATTAAAGAAGTCGAGCTTCCGTTCCGGAAAGGCGGCGCCATGGCGGGCAGCGGTAATGAACGCGTAGCCGTGGCCGAGGATGTGGTTCGGGTCGAGCGAGCGGCCGCGATTACCATCCGTGATGGAATCACCTTGGAAGAGAATCCGAGAATCCTGACTAAAAGCCGGGATAGCGTCGACCGCCCGCGCGTCGACGGCGAGGGCGAGGAGGAAGAGGGTAAGGTGTTTACGCATGGTAAAGATGTGGCGGGGTAGGTTTATGCGAGTTAGGCAGCGGAAAAGGAAAATATCAGGATGAGATTCCTACCCCTGCCCCCACCCTTAAGGCCATTACAGCCCGATGAAGACAAGCTGGCCGGCCTTGCTGTCCGGGATGATCAGCTGGCCATGGGCTTCGTCGACATAGATATCGGCGGCCGACTGCAGGCCGAGCCCTTCGGAAAGGAGCTTCGGATTCTTGGAGCCAGCGTCGTAGCGGGTGACGCGACCGAACATGACTTCCGAAATGTAGAAGCGTCCTTGGGAGTCGTGGACGATGCCATCACCCGAGCGGTGACCCTTGGCGATGGTCTTCCACTTGCCGTTATTGTACTCGAGGACGTCGCCCGTGAAGAACTCGGCGATGCGGATGCGGCCGTCCTTCAGGACGTCGACACCGTTGGGGTTGAGCATGCGGGCGGTGGGGGCGATGACTTCGGTGACCTTGCCGTCGAGCGTGACGCGGTAGACGCGGGCGATGACGGGGATGGCCTTGTGCTCGGCACTGTTGATCGGCCAGAGCTTGCCGTTGGCGTCGCGCATCTTGGTCACGGCACCCATGTCGGTCACGAGGATGCTTTGGCCGGAGGGTTCCACTTCGACATCATTGAGGAAGGCGGGAACCAGCGGGAAATCCTTCGGACCGGCGAGGACGCTCTTGTGCCCCTGGGCGTCGATTTTCCAGACCGTATCGAAATCCGCCGTGATGATGAAGCCGCCGGCGAAGACGGTGCCCTTGGGGTCATTGAGGCCCGTGGTGAAATCGGTAACGGTTTCGCCGTGCACGCGGACGATCTTGCCGTCGCCATCGCCGGCTTTGCGGCTCGCGCCCATGATGCTTACGAAAAGGTCGCCATCGAAGCCACGGGTCACGCTCTCGGGGTTGGCGCCGACGGCCAGCTTGCGCGGCGCGGGGGTGGTCTGGCAGCCGGTCAGGGCGAGGGCGGCGGCGAGGAGGAGAAGAGGGGTCTTCATAAGACCCTTATTTCCACTTCGGCGTGGGGCGGTGTCAAGCGGTCAGCCTTTAATGAGCCAGACCGCCGCGAAGGCCGTCAGCCAGGCCAGCACGTTCTCAAAGGCGTTCTGCTGAATGCGCTTCAAAATCTGCCAGCCGAGGAGGATGCCGGCGATGACCCCAGGTAGCAGCACCACGTTGGTCATCAGTGACGGTCCGGTGACAAGTCCGAGGCTGCCGCTGAAGGGGAGTTTGAAGAGGTTAATGAAAAGGAAGAAGCGGCAAAACACGCCGAGGTGCTCTTTCTTTTCGAGTCGTTGGGCGAGGAGGTAGACCGTCATCACCGGCCCGGCGGCGTTGGCCAGCATCGTGGAGACCCCGGAGACGAAGCCCATGCCCCAGGTAAAGGTGCGATGGCGGGTGAGTTCTAATAATTGCTCGCGGCGTCGATTCAGCACGACGTTGAAGGCGAGTAGGCTCAGGATCAGCCAGCCGATGACGATGCGAGCGGTGGAGTTGTCGACGTGGTCGAGCATGAACCAGCCGATGATGACGCCGACGACTGCCGCCGGGATCATCGGGAGGATCTGCTTCCAGCTGCCGCCCTTACGGTTGATCAGGAAGCCCATGAAGTCGGCCACGATTAACATAGGCAGGACGATCCCCACGGAGGGCTTGGCACCAAAAATCTTGGCCATGATCACGACGTTGAGCGTCGCCGTGCCTGCGAGGCCGGATTTTGAAAGGCCGATGCAGAGCGCTCCGAAGAGCGCCAAGAGCAACATCCAGCCGTCGTCCGGGAGCAGGGTATGGCTGTGAATCCAGTCAGTCATCCGCCGCAGTGAGTCGGATTCAGACTTAGCGGGCGAGCGTCTTAATCTGCAGGCGGCGGTATTCCATCTGGCCGCGGTCGCCTTCGAGGCCGATCGGGCCAGTCGCGGGCACTTTCAACGCATCCTCGAGGACCTCGCCATTGCATTCGGCGTGGGCGATGCCGTCTTTCACGGTGACGATGAGTTCGTTCCAATCCTGGGCCTTGTATTTCTTAAGGTCTTTATACGGCCCCGCGACGAGGTAGTCGCGGCACTGCAGCTGGGGTTTGCGCAGGTAGACGCCGCTGTCGGCGTTGGGCGTGGCGCGAAATTCAAGTTTGAGCACGAAGTCTTCCGGAAAGTCGCGGAGGGTATCCAATTCCTGGATGCGGCGTCCTTCGGCGGGGGTGGTGACCACGAGTCGGCCATTAATCGCCCGATACCGTCCGTCGGAGCTAGCGGTCTTCCCGTCGAAGCTTTCCGCAGCTTTGACTTCCACGAAAAGCGGAGCGTTCGGCTTCGGGTTCTTGGCGGGTTTGCGGGGTGGGGTGGGGCGGAAGCCCCAGCCGGTGAGGTCCTTGCCGTTAAAGAGGCTCACGAAGCCCGCGTCGGGCTTGAATTCCTCGGCCTGGGTGTCGAGGTATCCCAGCGTCGCGAAGATCGGGCGTAGCGCCGAGGCCCACTTGGCATAGCCGGCACCGTTGAGGTGAAGTAAGTCGGGGAAGAGGGCGGGGAGGGCGTCGCCTTCGGGGTTCGCGAATAACGCGTAGGTATCTAGGACCGTGAACTGGGGGTCGTTCTTCACCGCGGCGTCGAAGAGGGCATTCACGGCTGCGATGGTTTCTTTCGGACGCTTCTTCGTGGCCGAGCTTGGGAAGATGCGGCAGACGATGACGGGCATCTTCGGATCATGGGCCTTGAGGGCAGCGATAATCTTCTGGAAGTTGCGGCCGATAGCTTCGACGGGGACTTCCACTTCGATGTCGTTGGTGCCCATGAGGAGTACCACGGCTTTGGGGTTCACCGCGAGGACGTCTTCCTGTAGGCGGAGAAGCATGCCGCGGGTGGTGTCGCCCCCGATACCACGATTCGCTAGCTTAAGGTCGTCGAAGGATTTCTTAAAATCCACGCCCCAGCCCTGAGTGATGGAGTCGCCAAAGAAGACAATGGCCCCCTGATCTTTGGCCGCATCTTTCGCCCACTGCGGGCGGATTGTGTTCCACCGCTTCACGTAACCATCGTAACGACGGAGCGCTCCTTCGCCGGGGAGCGAGCTTTCTGCCGATACCGCCGGGAGGGCGAAGTGTTCAGCGACGGCGGGTTCCGCGGCGAGTACGGCGAGCGGTAGGCACAGCAGTAACGCGAAGAGACGTGGTTTCATGAGACGACGGAGGTCAGATTATTTAACGGCCTTCTGCGTCGAGAGGTATTCGACCAAGTCCACCAAGTCCTGCTGCGTCAACGCCTGGTTAAGGCCGCTAGGCATCATCGAGGTCGTTTGCTTGCTGCGTCGCTGGATGTCGGCGGTGCTGAATTTCTGCAGGGCGCCGCCGGGCAGGGCGAGGACGACTTCCTGGGCGGTTTCGCTGCGTAGGATGCCCATGGCGGTGCTGTTGCCGCGGAGGCTGAGCTCTGTGGTCTCGAAGCCCATCGAAATGCCCGCATTGGGGTTAATGATGGAGTCGAAGATGGCTTCCTTGGGGAGCTTGGCACCGATGCCACTTAACGCCGGGCCGAAATCCACCCCGAGGTTGCCGATGCGGTGGCAAAGCGTGCAGGAACTTGCGGGCCGTTCAAAGACGACTTTCCCTTGGGCGGCGTCGCCCCGCAACTTGCTCAACTCGGGGATCGAGGGCAGGCGATTGCCGCCCAAGCTTCCTGGAGTTGGGAATTCGCGGGCGATATCATTTTTCAGCGCAGCGTATTGGACCTGGGTCAGAGCCGAGGCGGCGACCCCGCGTAGTTCGGACGGGAAGTGGCCTTCCTTGGCGAGCGTCAGGAGTTGGCTGGCACCGGCTTGGGTCTTGGCGAGCGCACGGATGGCTTCGCTCTTCCGTTCGGGCGTCTTGGCGTGGAGGATTTCATCGCGGAGAATCTCCTTGGCTGAGGTTTGGCCAAGGTTACCCAGCATCGCAATGAGCATACTGGCTTCGCTGGGCTTACCCTTGCGGAGTACGTCGCGTACTTTATCGGTGGTACCCTTGTCGCGGAGCAAGAGGTTGATCGCATCCAGTGCTTCGGGGGCGGAGCCCAGCGCAAAAGCCGTCTGGAGGAGTTCGTCGGCATGCTTGCCGACGCCCATGGCGCCGATCAGGTCGACGAAGGCGGGCTTACCCTGCGAGCGGGCGAGGGTCTCCTCGACGATGGCTTTGAACTCCGGAGTGTTCTTGGCCGCCGTGCGGGTGAGACGTTGGAGCGACTCCGTGAGGACGGTGAGCGATGGATTGGCTTTGGCCAGTTGGAGCAGGGCGGCGTCGCGCTCAGGCGAATCAGGAAGGAAATCGAACGAACGCAGATAACGAAGCTGGCTCGGATCGGCGATGAGCAGTTGGGCGAGGAGCGGGGCGATCTTCGGGGTGCGGAGGCGCCAGACGATATCGCGTCCGCCAGCGGTGTTCCAATTACCCTTCACTTCGGACATCCAGGCATCAAAGCACTTATCATCATTGCCGATGGCGCCGATGCCGAGGGCTTCGAGGTTCCAGCGATCGACGCCGTCATGCTGAGCGGCGAGCTTGGCCCAGATTTCGGTGCCTTGGGAGGAGTGGTAGAGCGAGATGGCCAACTGACGTCGAACCTGCGGGTCGGCGTGGTTGATGAGGCTATTGACCAAGCCGGGCTCATTCGCGAGGGGCGAGGTTTCGAGCTGATGGGCGGCGCCACGCATCGCGGCGAGGCGGAGGGCGGCGATGATGAGTTCGGGGTCCTTGTCGGTCAGCGCGGCACGGAGGGCGGGGACGGCGGCGGCAGGGTTGCGGACCAAGATGGCCAGCGCGCGGGCACGCATGCGGTTATCGCCTTTGGCAGCGAGGGCCTGCAGGGCAGGGACGGCGCTATCGCCCAGTTTCACGAGATGGGTGTAGGCATTATACTGTGTGGCCTTGTTGGGGGACTGGAGGGCCGCTAGGGCAGTCTCCAGCGTGAGCTCGCTGACCTTCGGGGCGACTAGGGTGGCACCCTTGTTGGCGACGCGGTAAATACGTCCGCGGAGATAGTTCACGTCATGATCGGCCATCGCGTGACCGCCGACGCCGGCGTCATACCAATCGGCGACAAACAGGGAGCCATCCGGGTGGACCGCTACGTCGGAAGGGCGGAACCAAGGATCCTTGGAGGTTAGGACGTTGGTGATACTTGCGCGGAAGCCAGCGCCGTCCTTGGTCAGCGGGTAGGCGCGCACGACACCGGGGCCGGCGTCGCAATGGATGATTTGATTCTGAAACTGAGCGCCGAGGCCCGTGCCTTCGTTGACGAGGATGCCCGTCGGGGAGCCGGCCCCGGTGACGATCAGGTTGGGGACGACGCCGGGGTCGTTCTGGTGCCAATGGCGGCGAGGGATTTCGGACTCGATATTCACGCGCTTAGTCTGCCAGCCCGAGCCGGTCATTTCATCGGCGTAACCGTAGTTGCCGTGCTCCATCATGAAGTTGATGCGTACGCCGCGGTTGCCGTCGTCGTCGTTGTCGCTCTGGAAGATGTTACCCAGCGAATCGGAGACCACTTCGTAGTTGTTACGGAAATTATTCCCGAGCACTTCGAAGTT
This sequence comes from Akkermansia muciniphila, assembly GCA_943331445.1. Taxonomy (GTDB): domain Bacteria; phylum Verrucomicrobiota; class Verrucomicrobiia; order Opitutales; family UBA953; genus UBA953. The sequence goes on along the minus strand of CALQLO010000010.1, from coordinate 50,398 downwards.
ACTCAGCTTGCCGTCGGCGTAATCGGCCCGGAAGGCCATCCCCTGTTGGTAGGGCTTGCGCTGGGCGTTGATAGTGTTGCCGGCGAGGTCTTTGACGTGCGTCGTACGATCGCGGACGTAGGAGTCGAGGTTGTCGCCGTGCAGCGGCACTTCCACCATGCCGCCCATGGGCTGGTTCAGTTCCGTACTGGCGTTGCCGAAGTTGAAGTAAAGTTTACCGTCAGTGCCGTGGACGAAGGCGTGCGTCGAGTGGTCATGCTGTTTGCCACCGGTGCCAGTGAGGAGAATGAAGCGCTTGTGGGCCACACCGTCGCCGACCGTGTCGCGGAGCAGGAAGACGTACGGGGAGACAGAGACGATGACGTCATTACCGAGTACGGCGATGCCTAGGGCGGAATTGATGCTCGGATCCTGGTAGTAGACGGTGGCCTTATCGGCGACGCCTTTACCGAGGGTGTCTTCGAGCACCATAATGCGGTCGCCTTCAGGGCGGATGGGCGGATTGGCCCATTTACGATAATTGGCGGCCTCGGTGATCCAGACGCGCCCGCGAGCGTCGATGTCCATGTTCGTGGGGTTCTGGACCATCGGTTCAGCCGCGAAGAGCGAAACCGTGAGGCCTTCGGCCACGGTCAGCTTGGCGACGCCGGCCTGGGCTTTATCAAGCCCGTAGGTGTCCGGCACTTGCGCGCGGACTTCGGTTTGCAGGGTGAGGAGGGTGCTGAGGAGGCACAGGGAGTATCGCATGGTTATTTAGGTAAAAGATTTTAAAGTTATGTGAGGTTGAGAGAGGGGCTTACTTCGCGGCCAAGGTCTCGATCTTTACGTCATCGAACCAGCCGGCCAGGTCTTTGCCTTTTTGGCCGCCGATGGAAAGTTGCACGGTCAGTTTGGGTTCATCGCCGGCGTTGGTCGTATAGGTGATCACCTGCTTGCCGTCGATGAAGCCGATGATCTCCTTGCCGTGCATCTCCGCGACGAGGTCATGCCAGACGTCGGGGGTGAGGGCGATTTTCTCGCGCTTGGCCCAGATGAACTTGCGGTTGGATTCGCCTTTTTTCTTCAGTTCGGCGGCCTCCGGTGAGCCTTTCGGGAAAAGGTTTGTTTCGTCCCAAGCCACGATCTTGTCGGTCAGGATGTGGAAGCCCGCGAGGTGGAAGTTTTTAATCTCGATGACCGGATTGTCGCCGTTGAAACAAATGGCGACGAGCGTGCCCACTTGCATCTTGAAGCGTAGGCTCAGGCGGACGTCCTTGCCGCTGATCTTGTGGAAGATGCCAGAGGGGTGGATATCGCCGAAGGCTTGTCCGCGGAGCGCGCCGTCATCAATACTCCAGAAGCGCTTGGTCGGATCGCCGTCCGTCAGTGTCTTATCGAGACCACGCCAGTCCCGTTTGACCGCCGCCGCATCAGAGAAGTTCTCCGTGAATTGGACCGCACTCGGCTGATCGGCCGCGACGAGTGCGGCGAATGGGGCGAGCAGGAGGGCGGCGACAACGAACTTTATCATACAAGCCAATCAAGCCACCATCTGGGTCAGCTCGCCTGAGCTGTCGCCATGGCGTTCGGCCTTCACGCCGACGCCGCGGAGCATGGCCAGCCAAGCGTTACAAAGCGGGGTATCTTTCGGGGCGATGATATTGTGCCCAAGCTTGAGGCCAGCGGCACGCCCGGTCACGAGGGTGGGGCAGTTGTCGAGGTTATGCTCGGTGCGGATGTTGCTGCCGTAGGCCAAGGCGACGTGGTCGAAGAGGCAGCTACCATCGGACTCCTTGGTGGACTTCAGCTTATCGATGAAGCCGGCGAGGAGTTCGCTTTGGGCGAGGTCGCGACGTTGCGAGGCCTCGAGCTTTTCACCCATCGTGGAGTGGTAGTGGCTCATGTCGTGCGGCGCGACTTTTACGCCAATACTGGTGAGGAGGGTGCTGACTGGCTGACGGTAGGTCATGACGCGGGTGCTGTCGGTGCGCATCGCGGCGATCATGATGTCGTACATAATCTTAATCTCTTCGCGGCCGGCCAGGCCGGGCGGAGGCTCGGGGAGGTCAGTCTTGGGCTGAGGGACGCCGAGCCACTGCTCGTCCTTGCTTAGGCGGACTTCGATTTCGCGGATGCCTTGGAAATATTCGTCAAGTTTTTGGGTGTCGTTCTTGGAGAGGTTCCGGCGCAGGTCGCGGGCATTCTCGACGAACGTGTCGAGCACACTGCGTCGCTGGGCGAGCATGGCCTTCTGTTCGGCGATGGGCGTATTGTCCTTGGCGAAGAGTCGATGGTAGGCGGCGACTGGGCCGTTCTCGCCGGCGATGGGCTTGCCGGAAGCGTTCCACGCCATCGAGAGACCCGGGCCGTGGCCGGAGGCCTCTCCGTTCTCGGCGCCGTTCAGCTGCAGTGAGGTGAATCGGGTGGAGAGTCCGAGCTGCTCGGCGGCGACTTGGTCCGCGGAGATGCTGTTATGGAAAGTCTGGCCGGCTTCGGCGAAACGGTTGGCGCCAGACAGCCACATGGTGCTGCCCCAGTGGCCGTCGTTGGAGTATTTGTTCCAGAGGCCTTGGATGACGGAGAAGTCGGCCTTGTGGCGGGCGAGAGGGGCGAGGCCGGCCGGGATGGTGTAATCCTTGCCGGGTTGCTTCACGTCAGGGAACCAACTCTCGGTGGTGATGCCCCAGCCAAAGCCGAGGAAGATGAGGCGCTTGGGCGGCGTGGGTACCGGGGCGGCGGAGGCAAAGCGCTGGAAGCCCAAGGAGGCGAGTACGGGCAGGGCTACAAGGGCGCTACTGGAGCGCAGGAAGTGCCTGCGGGTCTGGGGGAGGCTCATGGGGGTAAGGGTTATTTAGTATGGAATTCAGGGCTCGCAATGAGGGAGTGAATGAACTCGCGGAAAGCCAGATCCTTGCGGGCGCCTTGGCTGACCATTGTGTCGATTAGGGGCTGGTCGCGGAAGCCGATGGGGCGTCCAAGGGCGTATTCAATGAGGGCTTCGCTGAAGCCACGGGCAAAGGCGTCGGACTTTGAGGCCACGATGTCCCGTAAACCATAGTAATCCTTGAAGGCAGGGCCTTTGTAGAGTGCGGCCGCGGAATCGATGGTCCAGGTCTTGAGGCTTTTCTTGTCAGGTTTGCCGGCGGCATCGAGCGCCATGATGCTATCCGTGGTGCGCCATTGGCCGGCAGCATCGAAGTTCTCGAGCCCGAAGCCGATGGGATCGATCTTGCGGTGGCAATTGGCGCACTGCGGGTCCTCTTGGTGGGCACGCAGGCGTTCCTTGGTCTGGAGGGCCTTGCCGGCAAGGCGGGTGAGTGCAGGGATGTTGGCGGGAGCGGGCGGCGGCGCGTCGTGCAGGAGTTTGCGGAGGACCCAAGCGCCGCGTTCGACGGGGCTGGTGCGTTCGCCATTGCCGCCCATGAAGTGAATGGCGGCCATGCCGAGGAGGCCGCCGCGGGGCGAGCCTTCGGGCAGTTTGATTTTCTCGTAGTCGTCGCTCTTGACGCCCTCGATACCGTAGTAGTGGGCGAGGATGCGGTTGATTACCACGTAATCAGATTTGAGCAGATCGCGCAGGCTGGCGTTGGTGCGCATCACGTGGGCGATGGTCTCGTGCACTTCGCCCTTGGCGGCGACCTTAGTGCCAGTGTCGAAGCGCGGGTAGAGGGCGCGGTTTACTTCAAAGAAGTCGAAGCGGTCCATGCCGAGCCACTGGTTGGTGAAGGGCTGGAGGAAGCCTTTGGAACGCGGGTCGGCTAGGAGGCGTTCAGTCTGGGCCGCGAGGACGTCAGGCTTCGAGAGTTCGCCCTTCTGGGCTAGTTCGCGAAGGGTGGCATCGGGTGGAGCGGACCAGAGGAAATAGGAAAGTCGGACGGCGAGTTCCTGGTCGTTGAGGGTGCGTTTCTTGTTATCGGGAGCCGGCTCGGCAAGGTAGATGAACATCGGCGAGGACAAGACGAGCGCGAGCGTCTCCTTTAGGGCCGCCGTCGGCTTGTCACCGGCCTTGCGGCGGACGTCATAGAAGGCCAGCAGGCGGTCGAGGTAGGTCGCTGGCGGCTTGGTGCCACGGAAGGCTTCGGTGGCGAAGCGTTCCAGTGCCGAGCGAAGTTCCGGCGTGGTCGGCGCGGGCGCCTTGTCGTCAAGCGGGAGATTGAGGGCGATGAAGCCAGGTGGCTTGGGCTTCGCGGAGTTGGGGATGCGTTCGATTTCGACCCAGTCGACCCAGAGCGCCAGCTCGGGTCCGACGCCGTTGCGCTTCACGGCCTCGCTGCGCTTGCGACCGCCTTCGTCGTTATCATCCCAGCTGCCTTTCTCCCGCAGATAGACGAGTCGGTTGTCACGGGAGGTGGCGTTGCCGCGGGTAAGGGTGAGGGGGAACTCGACTACCTGTGGGTTCTCGATCGTGCCGGAGATCTCGCGGGTGGCCATGACCTTGGCGGTCCGGGCGTGGATGCCGAAATCGAGGAAGCGGCGTTCCTTGGGGGCGTCCTTCACGGCGGCGGTGCGGACGCGGACGATATATTCGCCAACCGGCCAGTCGTACGGCACCAGGATCTCGATATAGTTGAGGTTGAGCTCGGCGGGGTGACGAGTCTGGGTGCCGAGGTAGGCGCCGCGTTCCACGTCCGGCATGCCGGCATAATACTGGTGATACTTAAGCCAGCCTGCGCTGAGTGAATCGTTCGCGAGGTCGGCGTCGTTCTCACCTTTCTTATCGAAGCCGAAGTCGCGCGGATTGGGGGCGCCTGGGATACGAGCCCATTCGCGGCGGAGTCGGCTGGCGTTGTTATTCGTTTCTTTCTTTAGCAGGGCGACGATGGTGGCGTTTTCAGGTTTGGCGATGGCAGCCTCGACGGCGGCTTTCCATTTTATCGCCCGCTCTTGAGCATCGATCTGATATTTGATGAAGGCACGAACTGTCGGCGTGATGGTCTCGCCTTCGTAGTGCAGTTTCTTCTGCACGGGGGCGGAGAGCTGCCAGGCGAAGCCTTCTTCCAGGGCCTCGCGGCCTAGCTGTTGGTATTGGTCGATCTGGTTCGCGGAAATGAAGAGGTTGGCACCGACGGTATCAAAGCCGCTCGAGCCGCCATCGGGTGGCAGTTCGCTGACGTTGATCTCGACGCCGAGGAGTTCGCGGAGGCTGTTGCGGTATTCGCGTCGGTTGAGTCGGCGCATGGTGATGACGCCGTTCTGGTCGCCCAGTTTCTTGCGGGCGGCCACCATCATGTTGGAAAGGTCGTCGAGCAGCTCCGTCTTGGCGGCGGCGGAGGGTTGCTTCTTATCCTCGGGTGGCATCTCGCCCGAGTTGATCTGATTGAGTACCTTCTGCCAGCGCTCGGCGGTCTCGACGGTGTCGACCTTGAGGGAGAGTTGGTCGATGCGGAACTTACCCTTCTGCTTGTCGGGACCATGGCAGGAGACGCAGGTCTCCTTGAAGAGCTGCTGGTGCTTGGCATCCAGCCGCACTTCCGGGGCTTCCTCGGCGGCGAAGGCTAGGGTGGTGAAGAGAAGGGCGACCGAAAGTTTCATGGGGTATGAGAAGGATGTGCGACCGAGGGGGTTTGTTCCTTAAATAGGGTGAACTGTCTATCAGCGCAGGATGCCCGGCAGGGGCTTGCCGTCGGCATCCAGTAACTGGAGTTCGTGCACGCCTTGATTGGAGACATCCGTGTAGGTCCAGACGACTTTCTTCTCGCGGGTGATCTCGACCACCTTGGCCTGCGGGGCGCGGGCCATATAGTTGCTGAAGACGATGTTACCGTTGGGCAGCCAGGAGACGGCTGTGGTGCGATTCACCCGCACGCCCGCGAGGTCGCCATCCCGGAGTTCCCAGACGACCTTACCGGCCGCGTCGACTTCGATGAGGTTACTGCCGACGGTGAGGCTGATGAGCGTGTGGCCGGCGGCGTTGCGCAGGCAGCAGAAGGAGCGGTTGTCCAAGGTCGACTCCGGGCTCTTGCATTCCCAGACGACCTTGCCGGAGGCATCGTATTCGCGGACGGTCTTGTCCTGCGGCACGAGGTCGTGGCCATTGGGAAGCTTGCGGGCCATGCGGCTCTGCATGTGGTGGTTGGTGATCTGGCAGCCCAGTGGAATCTCGACCTTAATCGAACCGTCGCGGGCAACCTCGAGGAGGCGCGGCTTATCACCGGCTTCGGTTAGCATCACGTTGCCGTTTTCCAGCAGGATGGCCGTGTTCACTTCCGACTGCATGCCCTTGTATTCCCAGACGACCTTCTGGTCGCGCGTCACTTCGACGACGGCGCCGCCGGGATAGGCCTTGGTCTTCGAGAGCGTGAGCAGCAGGTTGCCGTTCGGTAGGATATAACCATCGCGTGTGGCGGCGGGATACTTCCAGGTGGCCTTGCCTGAGGCGTCGATGATTTGGGTGAGGCCGCCGAGCATCAAGAAGGAGCGACCGGCCGGCTGGTCGGCGGCGGTGAGGGTCAGGCTCGCGAGGAGCAGGCAGAGAAGGGCGCGGATCATTTGATTTCTTGGTAGTCAGAGGTGAGCGTGAGGCTATCGGCGTAGGCGTTGATATACCAGGCCGTCGTGCCGGCGGGCAGGGGGGCGGAAGCCGTCGTGCCGCCGCCACCGCTGGCAGCCATGGCCGGCGTCTCGACCCACTTGCGTGTACCGGTAAAACCCTTGTCGGTCGTCGAGACGAGCACGGCGCGGATGAGCGGCTTCGTGGAATGGAATACGGCGATGGCCGTGTCGGACTCGGTCTTGGCTGAAGGCGAGCTGCCCCATGGCATGCCGGTCTCGACGACGCTCTTGGCGAAGGCGTAGCTGTCGGGCGGGTTCCAGCCGGCGGGGTGGCTATGGCCCATCTTGGAGATGAGCGAGACCATGCGACGGCCTGGCGCCTTGCGGTAGTTCTCGGCCTGACAGTCGAGCGGGAAGTGCGCGTCCTGCGGCCAGGAGAGCCAGAGCACGGGCATCTTCACGCGCTCGGCGTAGTTCATGCCATCCCAGACCTGCTTATACCCTTCGTTGTCATGCAGGGCTTTGCCCCACCCGTTCTCCGCGTCGAAGAGATGGCCGCAGCCGTAGGTCGGGATGCCGAAGGCGAAGCGTTCATCGAGACCGATGACCGTGCTCGTGATGACGCCACCCCAAGAGATACCCATCACGCCAATCTTCTTGGCGTCGACTTCGGGGAGTGAGCGTAGAAGAGAATTCGCCAGCATCGTATCGGCGAGGGCGTGATACATCCACTGTTCCCTCAGCGGTAACTTCGTATCGGCGAACGTGCCATCGCGGGCCGGGCCGCCGAAGGCATGACGTACCCAGGTCGGCCTAGCCTTGGCGTCCTTCTTTTCGGTGGCGTCGGTCTGGCCCTCGACCGCGATGCTGATGGCTGCGAAGCCTTGGTCGTTCCATTTCTGGACCCATTCCTTATAAGCCGTGCCGCCGCCGCCATGGATGAGCACCATGCCAGGGACCTTGCCTTCGCGCTTGGCCGGCAGACCGATCCAGGCGAACGCGCGCGTGGGTTTTCCGTTCCAAGGCAAAGCGTCGTAGAAAATTGCATGGACGTCGCCGTCGGTCTTGAAGCCTTCGGCAGCGTGTATGGCTGGGGCGTGGTTGCAGAGTTCGGCGAGCTTTAAGACTTCGGCGCGATCAATCGCGTAGTCGGCCGTGAAGCCAACGAGGGGTGCGCAGGCGGCTGCGATGATGAGCGAAAGTCTCATGATGGGCTCAGTGGCTTTTGCCATATTTCGCGACCGCAGTTTTGAAGAAGGCCGCGTAGACGTTCTCGTGATCCTTGCCTTTAAGGTCCCAGCTTTCGATGAGGATGACCATCGTGAGGCCGTTCTTGGGGTCGACCCAGAAGGCCGGGGCGCGGGCGCCGCGGTGCCCGTAGCTGCCGGTGGCTGGGCCATCGGTATCGCGCATTTTGACGAACCAGCCAAGCCCGCGGGACTCATTCGGGCTGACTTTAATTTCCTTCGTCTGATCGCTTGTCATGGTGCGAATGGCCTGGGCGGAGAGGTAGTGATGCCCGTCAAGGTCACCTTCGTTGAGGAACATCTGACCGTAGCGTGCCATGTCTTGGGCTGTGGAGAAGAGGCCGCCCGCGGGCATGGCGTAATGATGCGCGTAGTAGCCGATGAAGGCGCTGCCTTGTTCCGTCAGCAGACGCAGGGGTACCTTGGGTCCGGCGGGCGCTTTCTTAAGTTGATTGGCGTCGGGCTTGAAGGGCAGGTCGGTGAATTCTGTGTGGGCCTCGTTCCACTTCGACGTGCGCGCGTGACGGGAGACTTGTTCCTCGCTGGGCCAGAAGCTGGTGTCGGTCATCTTCAGTGGCGTCAGTAGGCGTTGCTGAAGGAAGTCCGCGTAGGCTAGGCTACTGACGACCTCGACGATGCGACCGGCGGTGTTGATGCCGCAGTTATTGTATTCGAACTTCGTGCCAGGTTCGCGGATGAGCGGCAGGGTGCCGTATTGCGCGACCTCATCTTTGAGTAAGTCATCGGTCCGCTTTAGGCGCTTATCCTGCGGGGTCACGATGCCGCTGGTGTGGTTGAGCAGTTCCTTGATTGTCAGGAGATGGGCCGGGGGGTGGAGCTTCGTCGGATCTTTTTCGTCGGCGACTTGCTGGCCTTTGAATTCCGGAACGTATTTCTCGACCGGGTCGTCGAGGCGTAGCTTGCCTTCATCGGCCAGCATCATGATGGCTGTGCCGGCGAACGTCTTGCTGATGGAGGCTAGCCAGAAAAGGTTGTTCGCCACCATTGGTTTTTTCTCGTCGAGGCTGGCGAAGCCGACCGTCTCGACATCCAGCACCTTATCCTTGTCGGCTACGATCATCACTGCTCCGGCAATGATTTGTTTGTCGACGAACGGTTGCATCGCCGGGGCCAGCGGGCCTCGGTCGGCTGCCGCGAGCGGTAACGAGGCGAGGAGAACGAGAAGGGGAATCGCGGAACGCATGGTAAAATAAAAGACCCGTTGCCGTCAGTGAAGCAAGCAACGGGCCGTAGAGGGATAACGGCAGATTATTTCTGGGTGAACACGAAGACGCCGTGCTTATTGGCCACGACTACGTCGGTCTTGCCGTCCTTGTTGATGTCGCCAGCCCAGAACTGGGTGCCGACGCCGCTGTCGTTGTCGATCAAGTGAGGGATGTAGGTCGCGCCGCCCTTGCCGTCGCGCTTAAGTTCGAACCAGTAGAGCACCGGGTCGTCGCTGGGGTCAGCATCGCCCTTGGGGCCGTGGGCCCAGCGGCGCTTACCGCAGACGATGTCTTTGAGGCCGTCGCCATTGACGTCGATGAGTTCGATGGCATGGATTTGGCTGAAGTTCACGCCGAGCGGCGCGTCGGCCTTGGTGGTGCCCATGAGCTTATGTTCGGTGAAGGTGCCGTCTTTGTTCTGTTCGAACCAAGAGAGGCCGTAGCCGTGGGCATGGTCGCTCGTGATGACGTCGGGGCGTCCGTCGCCGTTGACGTCGTAGACATACATCTGGGCACCACCATGGCCGGCAAACTTTACCGGGTGGAACGTCCAGGGCTCGCCCTTGGAGAGATCCTTGGGCTGTTCGTACCAGCCATCTTTTTCAAGCAGGTCGACGCGCCCGTCGCCATTGACGTCGCCAGCGCCGTAGCCGTGGGTGTATTTGAAGATCTTCTGATCGTTGGCCGGAGACTTTTCAGTGATGGGGTGGAACTTGGCTTTACCCGTCGGATTAGCCCAATCGATTTCCGCGTAGCCGAACTGGCCGCCGCTCTTGCCGCCCTTGGCTTTCGGATCCTTCTTGAGGTCGCTGGAGTGAATGAGGAGCTCGGGCTTGCCGTCGCCGTTCATGTCCGCGAGGGCCGGCGATTCACCGTCCGCCACGTCGAAGATATTATGCTTAGCCCATTCGCCGCCTTTTCCCTGCGGGTTGATGTAGAGCCAGGCAGGGGCACCCGGGAAGCCATAGACGAGGATGTCGGCCCAGCCGTCGCCATTGAAGTCATGGGCGTAGGAGACGAAGTAGTCGGAGTAGCCCTTGGCGCCGTCATAAGGCTTCGCGGGGGGCGGGGTGTGGGATTCTTTCTTTTTGAAGTCAGGTCCGAACCAGATGGTGCCGCCGGCCGCGACATCCATGTGGCCATCATGATTGAAGTCCGCGACTGCGACGCCTTCGGCGACGAAGTCCTTAGTCAGGGTCTGCTTCGAGAAGCTGACCTCGGCGGCGGTGGCGCTCGCAAAGAGCGAGGCCAGGGTGAGGGCGAGGAGGGGGCGCATGGGATGAAAGCGGGGGAAGGGGGCCAAGGGCGGCGAGGGGGGCCTCGCGCCAGTGTCTGGGGACAGGATTGAGACAACCCGCACCCCCTTTGGTTGCGAGGAGAAATTGCCCGGGTGTAGGCCTTTTATGGGCTTAACGAGTAGGAGCCGGGCCGAAACCGCTGAGCCGGTTACCCGTGAGCTCGAATTGGCCGCGGGTCAGTCGGATGGCCGTGGTCGAGGGTGGCGCGTCGCCGCGGCTGATGAGGTTATCGTGAATCAAGGAGGTCTCGCTGCCGATGGCATCGATGACGATCGGGTTGAGGCAGCCGCTGAGGGTGTTCGCCCGAATGTTCCAGTTGAGTTGGGGCGGGTGGATTTCAAAAAGATCTCCTGGCTTGAAGTCGGCGGGTGCGGTCAGCGTAAACGTCAGGGTCGTGAAATCATAGTTCTCGATGGTTGCTGAGCCAACGGGCTTGCCGGCCTTGAGCCAATTCAACTGCCAGCCGTGGTATTGCTTGTCACGGAGTTGCCATCCGCCCATCGGTACGCGGCCGTAGCGCGGCGTGAAAGAAGTCGGGTTGAGCACGACGTTGACCGGGGCGAAGCCGGAACTGACCTGCATGCCGGTGCCGCAATCACGGATGAGGTTGCCATGGATGAGCACGTGGCGGGAGGGTTCGCGGACGTGGATGGCGGTGACCAGAGGGTCAGTTTTGCCGCGCACGTAGATCTGATTATCCGTCACCGTGGTGTCATCGCCGTCCACTGTGATGGCCGTCCGTGCTTTCGCGGTGCCGTCGGGTGAGGTCAGGTCGATGATATTGCCGGTGATGAGGGTGTTGGCGGATTGATATTCGTTGGGCACGAAGCCACCGCCGCTGTCGATTGCATGGGAGCGGAAGTTGATAAACAGATTATTGCGGATGATGACCTGCGTGGCTCCGCGGCTCGTCCGGATGGCCGCGGCTCCGTAACACGCGATATCTTCGAAGACGTTGTCGGCGATGATGTGCTGCCCGGAGCCCAGGGTGGGGAAGGAGCTGTCGCGGTTGGCTGGTCCGAGGTTGCCCATGCCGACAACGCCGGCATTGCGCACATAGTTGCCGATGAATTTCACATAGCGGGAGGCGCCTTCCCAGGTGCAGCCGCCGACGTCGACGATCCGGCACTGTAGGACGGAGGTATTCTCTGAGCCGCACATGACGTCGTTAAAGGCGTTACGGGCGGAGTTCGTGACGGAGCAACGCAAGTAGGTGACCTGCTCGCAATTACCCGTGTCGGGCGCGTCGCCTTCGCTTTCGGCTTTCACGCCCTGATTGCTGAAGCCAGCTTCTGGGCCGGCCTTCTGTCCGGTGCGGCTGCGACTAGTAGCCACGAAACATTCGCGGGACATCTTGGAGCCATGGCAGTTCTCGACGAAGACCCGGCGGGTGTTGCGGATTTCAAGGGCGTTGCAGGGCTTCAGGAAGAAGCCCCAGACGGCCGTTGATCCGAAGGTGCGGAGTTCGCCGGCTTTATCGCGTTCATCGAAGCCCATGAAGCCCACCATGCTGAGATTACGTAGATTGAATTCCGTCCCGCCCGACGTCATGAAGCACGCGCCTTCGCCTTCGCTGATGTCGATGATGGTGTCGATCGGGTTGGCGCCTTCGATGGTGACCGAGCCTGGATTACGGATCTCCAGCCCGGCGGAGAGGCGATAATGACCCGAGGGGATGTAGATTTTCAGTTTCTCTTTCTGCGCCTTATTGATGGCGGCCTGCAGGGCGCGCGTGTCGTTATGGCGGACTTTGCCATCGGAGATGGTGCGATTGGCGGCGTCTTCGAGCGTGAGGACGTTACCATCGATCTTGGTGATGCGGCTGATGAGTTGATCGCGTCCGCCAAAGGCGATGACGTAGCCGGCCTGCCAGTCTCGTTCGTTGAGTTTCACTTCAAGGCCGCCGTTCAGTTTCTGCCAGTCGTGGGTGATCAGTTGCTCGGGCTGCCAAGTGCGGCCGAGGTCATCGCTCCACCGGAAGCTGGGTTGAGCGGAGGGTTTGATATCCAGGAGGTAGGTCACCCAGCTCCCGGCGGTGCCGTCGTAACCCCGGACTTCGACCGAACCATTGAGAGGCTTCATGTTCTTATAGCGCTCGCCCGTACCCCAGAGGAAGGTCGGGGTATAGCGCACGTTGGCCTTGGACACCATCACCGCCTGGCCGACCTGAAAGTCGCCGACATTCGTCACTGTAATCTGCTTCGAGCCGGCGGTCGTGGCTGCGGTTGTGGCGAAGTCAGATCCAGAGACACCATGTTCCCGGACGTTCAGCCAATCGCCCGAAGTGGGGGCGGCGAAGGTGAGGGCACACGCTAAAAGCGTGGTGGCGAGGAGGGGGAGGCGAAGCATGGGCATCGGCGGGGTAGCCGATAGTCCTTAGGACAGGTCGCAGGCCCCTTGGTTGCGAGGAGAATTTGCCTTAGCGGCCCTTACTCCAGTCGGCCGAGCATGATACGTTCCTTGCGGCTGGGATCGGAGTCCCCTTGGGTCACGCTGAACCAAATCTGCCCGTTGGCTTCGACGAAGGTGGGGTCTTGGAAGGACTTCGTGGACTCGAAGCGGTATTTCCGCTCCCAGTGCTTACCGTCAGCGGAGACATCAATATTAAAGATACTGCGCCCGACTTTGTCGATGGTGGCGCGTTCCTGCCAGCCGAGGTAATAGAGCCCTTTGAATTTATCAAAGGTCGGCTTAGAAGCGGCTCCTTTCTTCACGAAGTCCTTCTCGCCGCCGGTGGTCCAGGCCTTGCCGTCTTTGCTCTCGGAGAACCAGTAATTTTGGTCGCCGTTTTCTTTGCGCGAGATTGCGAGCCAGGAACCATCGGGGAGTCGATTGACCGCAGGCTCAGTCAGGGCGGGCTCACCAGGGCCGTTGAAATGGCCAACGATTGTCAGGGTATCCGCGGCGGCGTTGATGGTGCAGAGGGCCTGCTGCGCCCCGAGGTAGTTGTTGATGGCGATGTAAGTCTGCCCATCGAACTGCTTGAAATTATCGAAAAGGTAGAGGCCGGCGTCGACGGGCTTGCGCTTAAAGCCTTGTTTGGTGGCCTCGGCATACAGGTGTTGTGGTTGGAGGTCGAAGACCCCTTCGGCGGTCTGGAGCTTCAGGCGATGGATTTCATTTTCAAAGACCAGTGTGCGCAGATCGAGGTCGCGGTAATAAGTCTGCGACTGCCGTCGGCCGGGTTGCTCGCTGGCGAAGTAGCAGCGCAACGTCTGGGGGCCGACCTGCTTGACGCGTGGGACGAAGCAGGCGCCGACGGGCAGGGTCTCGTTGGTGAAGGCTTGTTCGGAGCGCGCGACGGTCATCGTGTCGAGCACGAGGAGCGTGCGGAGGTCGACGATGGAAAGGGAGACATAGATGAAAGCCCAACCTGCGGCTTCACCGGCTTGGCGGTCGTTGACTTCAGAAATGACGAAGGCACGGTTGCCGACGATGGCCAGGTGGGAGTCGTGCGCGCCTTTGACCTGCGGGGTGGTGACCTTGATTAGGTCAGTCATGACGCGGTCGGCTTCGGCCTTGGCGTCCCAGCCGGCAGGCAGAACCTTAGCCACCGTTACTTGGGTGGGCGATTCTTTGGACGTGGAGCAGCCCACGAGTAAAAAGGCGAGGCAGAGAAGGATGCGGTAATTCATGGGGAGGACCGGAGGTTGGTCGCGTGTCCCAAGGCTTAATATTCATGCCGGGTTCGCAAATGCATTCGGATTGTCCCCGCGCAAGTTCAGGGCTCAATGGGCGGACTACCCCCATGGCTCTCTTCCTTCGCCTAATCCTTCCAAGTGTTCTCATGCTGGTTAGCCTGATGGCGGCTGATGCCCCCTCGGTGCCGAAGATTCCGGACGGCGTCGTCGTGTTGAGTTTTGACGACTCGGTTGCCAGCCACGCCACCTTGGTGGCTCCCCTGCTAAAGAAGTATGGTTTTGGGGCGACTTTTTATATCACCGAGGGTTTCGAGTTTATTCAGGACAAAGAGCACTATTTAACCTGGGAGCAGATCAAGAAGTTGAATGCAGATGGGTTTGAAATTGGTAATCACACGCGCGCGCATAAGAGCGTGAGTACGCAGAAGTCGGCGGAGATTGCCGCTGACTTGGAACACATCGAGAAGCGCTGTACCGAAAATGGCATCCCCGTGCCCACGACATTTTCCTATCCGGGTTACGCGACGAGTCCCGTGGCGGCTGAGGTGTTGCGCGCGCGCGGCTATCGTTTTGCCCGGGCCGGAGGGGCGCGGGTCTATGACCCCGCTAAGGATGATCCGCTGACTTTGCCGCAAGCCTTCGACAGTAAGCCCGCCAGCACCCTTGAACAATTCAAGGCAGCGTTGGCCGGCGCCCGTAACGGCAAGATTGCCATCATGACTTTCCATGGTGTGCCCGACATTCGTCACCCGTGGGTCAACACGGAGCCAGCGAAGTTCGAAGCGTATATGGCGGAGCTCAAGGCCGCGGGCTGTACGGTGATTGCGATGCGTGATCTCGCCCGCTATCTCCCGTCGCCGACGAAGTAACCGTTGGCGCTTTCGGCGGACTATTTAGCAGGAAGCGGCGGCAGTTTCGCACTATAATGAACGGCCCGGTGGCGGGCATCATCGAAGGCGAAGTGCAACCACTGCTTGTCCGCACTGACGAACCCGTCCGGATAATTCAGCGAACCCTTCATGAGCTTGCCTGGGTATTGCGGGTCGGGGCCAGCTTCCTCGACGAGCACGCGCTGGTAGGGCCAGGTCTTCATGCCGTCGAAGCTGATCCAAAGGGCGAGCGGGGCACGACGCTTCGGGTTCGGATTGTGGAGCAGGGCGACGGCATCGCCCCCGAGGGGGAACAGGGTGGCCTTGCTGCCGGGGTTTGGGATGTCCGTCTTGACGGCGAACTCAGGCCAGGTGCGGCCTCCGTCGGGCGAGGTCGCTTGATAGAGTACGCCGCCGAGTTTGTCGGCGCGGATGAACATCACGATGCTGCCGTCGGTGCGTTCGGCGATGGTGGGTTCGGCCCAGCCGAAATAACGATCGTCGGTCGTGAGGCGGACATTGCCGAATTCCGACCAAGTCTTACCGCCGTCGCGGCTCATCAGGATGCCGTTACGCGGATTGGTGAAGGCACGATCCAGCGGAGCTTTGTTCTTCTCGGAGTCGGGGCCGATGTAATGCTGGAAGGGCAACAGGATGCGTCCGTCGCGCGTGGTCATCGAGGGCCGAATGAAGGTGCGCTCCTTAAGGCGTCCGGGCAGTTCGACCGGCTTACTCCAAGTTTTGAACGAGTCATCGCTGGTCAGATACCAGGAGCGCCAGTCGTTGGCCCAGTGCTTGGAATGCGTGGAGAAGAAGAGGGTGGCACGCCCCTCGCGGTTGAGGACTTCGGTCGGACCTTGGCCGATGGTCTGGCCTTCGCGCGGGAAACCGACATCGAAGGGGGCCAGCGGTGACCAGGTCTTACCCTCGTCGGTACTGCGGGTGACACCCGTGTAGTTGAGCGGCGAAGGCTCGGTGTCGCCCCCAGCGAGCATGAAGAGAATCCAGGACTTATCGGGTAGTTGGCGTAGGGTCGTGTCGCAGACCATGCGGTTCGGCGTGAAGCCGTCGTAGGGCGTGCTCTTGCGGTCCTGCTTGGCGTCTAAGGTGGCTTGCGCGGTCCAATCCGTATCAGCGGCATGGGCGATGCCCGTCAGGACGAGTAGGACGATGAGGAGACGGAGTTTAGCCATCGGGGATGATAAGGTGTAGGGTTGGGGCAGGGGGTGGCAAGAGGCGACAAAGGTGGATGCAAGTGGGGGTTGGGGTAGGGGGAGGAACACTGAGAAATGAAAAGGGCTAGGGGTTAGCCTAGCCCTTACTTTTACACCTTTGCACATAGGACAGCACGTGGTGCTGTCCCTACCTCTGTCAGGCAATCAACGCTTTAATCACCTTAGCGGGTAAGACTCCGGTGAGCTTCTGGTCGAGGCCCTGGAACTTGTAGGTCATGCGTTCATGGTTGTAGCCCATGAGGTGCATGATGGTCGCGTGGAAGTCCGAGATATGGAGCGGGTCCTTGACGATATTGTAGCTGAAGTCGTCGGTCTCGCCGTAGATTTGGCCGCCCTTGGAGCCGCCGCCAGCCATCCACATGGTGAAGCAGCGAGGGTGGTGGTCGCGACCATAGTTATCCTTGGTCAGGCCGCCTTGGCTGTAAATCGTGCGACCGAATTCTCCGCCCCAGATGATGAGTGTGTCATCGAACATGCCACGCTGTTTGAGGTCCTCGATGAGGGCGTGGCAAGGTTGGTCGATGTCCTTACACTGGCTGCCCATGCGGCCCGTAAGGTTGCCGTGGTGGTCCCAGTTGTTGAGGTAGATCTGGGTGAAGCGGACGCCGCGTTCGGCCAGGCGGCGGGCCATGAGCACGCTGTTGGCGAAACTTCCTGATTTCTTAGCTTCTTCGCCGTACAGCTTAAAAGTGCTTTCGGGTTCCTTGGAGAGATCGGTCAATTCCGGTACCGAGGCCTGCATGCGGAAGGCCATTTCATATTGGCGAATACGCGTGTGGGTCTCGGGGTCGCCGACGGACTCATAGTTGAGGCGGTTGAGCTGATTGATGCCGTCAATGGTCTGCTTGCGCAGGTCGTTCGGGACGCCGGGAGGGTTGTTGATGAAGAGAATCGGGTCGCCTTTGCTCCGGAAGGAGACGCCCGCGTGTTCGCTCGGCAGGTAGCCGCTGGACCAGAGGCGCGATGAGATGGCCTGCTCCTGGTCGCGATTGGTCGGGGTGGCGATGAGAACCACGAAGTTCGGCAAGTTATCGTTTTCTGATCCGAGGCCGTAAGAGGCCCAGGAGCCGATGCACGGGCGGCCGGCCACTTGGTTGCCCGTCTGCATGGCACAGATGGCGGGCTCATGGTTAATAGCTTCCGTGTTCATCGAGCGCATCCAGCAGATTTCGTCGGCATGCTTCGAGAGGTACGGGAGCAACTCTGAGTTCATCCACATGCCGCATTGGCCGTACTGGGCGAAGTTGAACTTCGACGGTGCGATGGGGAAACGGGCTTGGCCGCTGGTCATCGTGGTCAGGCGCTGGCCATTGCGGATGCTCGGCGGCAGGTCCTTGTCGAACATCTCTTTCATCTTCGGTTTGTGGTCGAAGAGATCGAGCTGTGAAGGCCCGCCGACCATGTGAAGGTAGATGACGCGCTTGGCCTTGGGGGCGAAGTGCGTGGGGATTGCCCCGGGCGCAGCTTGGGCGGTCGACTTCCCGATGAGGGAGGCGAGGGCGGCGGCGCCGAGGACGTTGGCCCCGTTACCGAAGAAGCGGCGGCGGGTTTGGAGGGTGTTCCACTCGTGGAGGATGGACATGGTATTTTATTTGTTAAGGACTTCGTCGAGATTCATGAGCTGGCTGCAGACCATCGTCCAGGCGGCCAGTTCAGTCTTGGGGAGTTTTAGGTCCGACTTCGAATCGCCCACTTTGAGTAAGGCGTCGGCGTCCGCGGCATTGGCGCCGTAGTGCTTACGCAGTTGGGCGAGGCTGGCGGTCAGGATGGGGAGTTCGTTGGCCTTGAGTGGGCGGCAGAGCAGGCGGGTCGCGGCGGCATTGAGGCGGGAGTTATCATCGCCTTCAACCTGCAGGGTGTGCTGGGCGAGCAGGCGAGAGGCCTCGACGTACTGCGGGTCGTTCATCGTCACGAGCGCTTGGAGCGGGGTGTTGGTGCGATCGCGGCGGACGCAGCTGGCCTCGCGTGAGGGGGCGTTGAAGATGTCGAGGCTGGCTGGAGCGGCCATGCGCTTCCAGAAGTTGTAAATCGTCCGGCGATACAGGTTCTCGCCGGTGTCCTGCTTGTAGGACATGTTGTGCATGCCCACCACTTCCCAGATGTTCTCTGGCTGGTAAGGGTAGGTGCCCGGTCCGCCCATGCGGGGCGAGAGCGTGCCGCTCGCGGCGAGGGCGTAATCGCGGATCATTTCGGCATCCATGCGGAAGCGAGGTCCACGGCTAAGGAGCGCATTGTCTCGATCCTTCTCGAGCTTTTCGGGCGTAATGACGGCGGCCTGACGGTAGGCGGCGGAGGTCAGGAGCTGCTTGTAAAAGCGCTTCATGTCCCAGCCATGGGCGCGGAAGTCGAGCGCGAGCCAGTCGAGCAACTCGGGGTGCGTGGGCGGGCTACCCATAATGCCGAAGTCTTCCGACGTTTTTACGAGGCCCGTGCCGAAGATTTCCTGCCACATGCGATTCACGGTCACGCGGGCGGTGAGGGTGTTGGCATCGCTGATGAGCCAGCGGGCGAGGCCGAGGCGATTGCGTGGAGCGTCGGCGGGGAGCTTGCCGAGGACAGCGGGGATTTCGGCTTCGACTTGAGCGCCGGGCTTATCGTAGGCCCCGCGCATCAGGATGTTGGCCATGGCCTTCGAATCCATTTTCTCTTTCTGGATGTGCGTGACTGGGCTGCGGGTCTTGATGGCGGTCAGTTCACCCTCGAGTTTGGCCAGGGAAACCGTGGAGAGCTTGAAGCCCTCGTGGCGAGAGTTGAGGTAGTACTCAAAGGCTAGGTCCTTCTGCTTCTGGTCGAGTTTGGCGGAGGCCAAGAGGAGCTGCATCGGCCCGACCTTCGAGATGGTTATGACATCAGTGACGCTCAGCATGCGGCCGTAGAGCAGGACGTCTTGGATATCGCCTTCAAAGAATTCACTTTGACTGCGCTGGCCGATACGCGTCGGGGTCGTGGACTGAGAGGCCGTCTTCAGTTTGTCGATGGTGCCTTTGGATTCGGCGAGGACGCCATCAACGTAGAATTTCACGCCGGCGGCCTTTCCGCTGCCATCGTAAGTCACGAAGACGTTCTGCCAGGTGCCTGCTTTGAGCGGGTTGCGGGTGGTGGTGACCTGGAGGGCGTCATCTGGCCACTTGCTGATGATGTAGACGGAGAGATTCTTGCCAGCCTGGAAGAAATCCCAGCCTTGCGCGAACTTCGGGTCGTCCATGCGGGCCACGATGGCGCCGTTGCCTTCAACCTTCGTGGGGCGAATCCATGCGCCGACGCTGAAAGGCTTCTTGGTGTCGAAATTGCCAGCGTCGCCGATGACAAGGTTCGAACCTTTCTTGAAGGAGGGAGCCGGGCCGAGTTTGCCGTCGGCCTTCCAGGTGACTGGTTCGCCATTAACGGTGGTGCCCGCCGGCACGCCTTTACCTTCGTTGAGTGCGAGGCGTGCGATGAGATCTTTGGCGGGGAAGTCAGCATTGAGGTCCTGCGGCTTAACCTTGGCGATCCACGTCGTGAATTCGGGGCGAGCCGCGGTGCGGCTTGCTTGGACTTTGGTTTTAGCTCCGGCGATTTCGTCCGGCAGGCCGACCCAGCGAGCACGATCAGCATCTGCGGGCATGACGAGTACTGGACCGTTGCCGTCCTTCACGTTGCCATCGAGGGCTCCTTGGGTGGTGTTGCGGAAGAACGCTGCCATCGAGTAATAATCCTTTTGCGTGAAAGGGTCGAATTTATGGTCGTGGCACTGGGCGCAATTGGTGGTCAAGCCGAGGAAAACCCAGCCCATGGTCTGCACGCGGTCGGCGGCATAGTTCGCGAGATTTTCCTCGGCGATGGTGCCCCCTTCGTTGGTGGTAATGTTGCAACGCTGGAGGCCAGTGGCGATGAGTTGCTCGTCGGTCGGTTTGGGGAGGAGGTCGCCCGCGAGTTGCTCGACAGTGAACTGGTCGAAGGGCTGATTGCGGTTATAGGCTTTCACGACCCAGTCGCGGTAGGCCCACATTTCACGGTAGGCATCGAAGTGCAGTCCGTGGGTGTCGGAGTAGCGGGCGGCATCGAGCCAGTAGCGGGCGCGGTGTTCGCCGTAAACAGGTTGGGCCATCAATTCATCAATGAGCTGGCCAATTTGGGGGTCGATGAGGTGATCGCCATTCTTCGGCAGGTACTTGGCGAGAATCGCCGGCGAGGGAGGGAGGCCGGTGACATCGAGCGAGATGCGGCGGATGAGGGCGTGCGCATCAGCTTCAGGGGCGGGCTTCAGGCCGGCGGCGGCGAGTTTGCTTCCGATGAAACGGTCGATAGGATTTTTAGACCAGGCAGCATCGGCGACTTGCGGAAGGGCAGGTTGGGTCGGGGCGATGAGTGACCAGTGCGGCTGCCACGGGGCGCCTTGTTCGATCCAGTGTTTGATTAAGGCGATCTGGTCGGGCTTGAGGGTCTTATGCTCCTTGGGCGGAGGCATGATCTCATCTTGATCGGTCGAAGAGATGCGGGCAAAGAGGCTGCTCTTGGCTGGGTTTCCCTTGATGATGGTCGCGGGTTCTTCTTTGCCGTCCTTGTTCATGCGCGCGGCGAAAAAGCCGGCTTCGGTGTCGAGGCGGAGGCCGGCTTTACGTGAGCCAGGGTCTGGGCCGTGGCAGTGGAAACAGTTGTCGGCGATAATCGGGCGGATATCGCGGTTGAATTGAACTTGATCGGATGCCGCGAAGGAGGCGGATACGAGGAAGGGCAGGAGCGCCAAGAGGGGCTTTCGCATGGGGAAGGGGTGGGCTGTAATAAAACTGTGCTTTCGGGGATGTGAAGTCGAATTAAGGCCTATCTGGGTTTAGATAGGCTGAACCCGTGGCTTGTTCCCGTCTGGGTATTAATACCGAGACGTGTGCACTAGAATTAGCACAGAAATGGCAAGGCTGGTCGTATAAATACTACGGCCGGCCGTATTTAGCCCGCCCTTTACTTAGACTTCTTCTTTACGGCGGGTTTTGGTCCCGGAGCCGTGGGGTCCTCGGTGATGCTGCCGTGCCACTTGGGGGCGATGTTATGGCTGTCCCATTCCTCCCAAAGTTTGATGAGCTCGGCCTTCTTGTCGGGAAACTGGGCGGAGAGGTCATGGGCTTCGCCGATATCTTTCGAGAGGTCGTAAAGCCGCCAGCCGCTCTGGGTCTTCGTGTCAAAGTCGCGCGCGTCGGTGAGTTTCCAGTCGCCTTGGCGAATCGCCTTCTGCGGACCGAAGCGCCAAGAGAGGGTTGCATGTGGGGCCGACTTGTTTGCGCCCGACAGGTAAGGCAGCAGATTCACGCCTTCGACTCCGTCCGCTTGTTTTGCGCCGGCGAGCTCACAAGCGGTGGGGAGGAAGTCCAGGGTTGAGACGGGGCGGTCGTAGGTGGTGCCGGCTGGTAGTTTGCCGGGCCATGAGGCGAAGAACGGAACGCGGATACCGCCCTCCAGGGTCTGGCCTTTGTCGCCGCGGAGCGGAGTGTTTACGCCGGTGTTGTAGGCGAGGTAAGGTTTGCGTCCAGCACCGCCGTTATCGCTGACGAACAGGACAAGGGTGTTCTTGTCGGCCCCGGTTGCCTTGAGGTGGGCGGTGAGGCGCCCGATGGCGTCATCGAGGCCGAGGAGGAGTCCGAGGTAGCCGCGGCGATTGGGATCGGTCACTCCGGCTGGGATGCGGGAGGCGATGGACGGTGAGATTTCCAGCGGCGTGTGGACGGCGTTATAAGCCAGGTAGAGCATCCAGGGCTTCTGCTTGTTGCGGTCCACGAAGCTGATGGCTTCGTCGGTGAAGATGTCGGTGAGGAAGCCGTCCAGCTTTTGCAACTTGTCGCCGCGGTAGATCATGTTGTGCGAGTGACCCGAGCCGAATTCGGGGTCGGCGTCCGGGTGCTGGGCGTAGTTGTGTCCGCCGACGAGGAAGCCGAAGAACTCGTCGAAGCCGCGGGAGTTGGGGTGGTGCGGCTTGTCGAAGCCTTGGTGCCACTTGCCAATCAAGGAAGTCGCGTAGCCAACGTCGTGCAGTTCGTTCGCAATCGTCCGTTGATCGAGCGGTAGGCCGAGTTCGGCTTCCTTGCCGACGTGTGGGTTGAACTCATGGCCAAAGCGCGTTTGAGCTCGGCCGGTGAGCATGCCTGCGCGTGATGGGCTGCAATACGGACAGGTGACGTAGCCCGACGTGCAGCGCACGCCACTGGCTGCGAGCGCATCGATGTTGGGGGTGGGGATGATTTTGCCGCCATGCACGCCGATGTCGCCGTAACCAAGGTCATCGGCGAAGATGATCAGGATGTTGGGCTTGTCGGCCGCCAAGGCCGAGAGGCAGGTCAGCAGAAGGGCGAATAAGAGGGACTTAAGCATAGTTTTTCGAGCGAGGTTCAAGGGCGGGGCTGAGATAAAGAATAACGGCGGCGAACAAGAGAAACCCGCCGGTCAGGTATAGTCCGCTCGCTGGTGATTTTGTCGCCTCATTAAGTTTGCCGATGAGGGAGGGGCTGACGAAGCCGCCGAGATTGCCGCACGAATTGACCAGCGCGATGCCCGCGGCGGCCGCCGTGCCGCGCAGGAGCGCACCTGGCATCGACCACTGAACGGCCATCATGCCCATGACGCCCGCGGCGGCGAGGGAGATGCCCACGATCCCCAGTAGGCCGTTATGGGCGAAGCCACAGCAGGCGAAACCGATGGCAGACAGGACCGCCGCGGCGCTGGCATGCAGGCGCCGTTCGCCTTGCCGATCTGATCGGCCGCCTAGCCAAAGCATGAAGATGACGGCGATAGCCCAGGGGATAGCGCTGATAAGGCCGACCTGCAGGTCGCCACTCCAGCCGAGTCCTTTGATGATTGCGGGAATCCAGAATGATAACGCGTAGAGACCCATCATCGTGCAAAAATAGAGCAGACAGAGTTTCCAGACGAGCGGCTGAAGAAAGGCTTTAAGTGCTGAGTTGGCTGTTTCGGCTCCGACTGCCGGCATGGGGTTCTCACTTTGGAGATCCGTGGTCAGCGTCTGTTGCTCATCGTCGCTCAGCCAAGGCGCATCCGACGGGCGATCTGGCAGGCTACGGAAGACCCAGAGGGCCAGTAAGAGGCAGGGGATGCCTTCGAGGATGAAGAGCCACTGCCAGTTCTGGAGGCCCTCGCTGGGCGGATGCTGGAGGATGAAGCCAGAAAGCGGTCCACCGATGAGTCCCGCGACGGGAATGGCCGTGAGGAAGAGCGCAAAGACGCGGGCACGAATCGCGGAGGGGTACCACGTGGTGAGGTAGAGAATTACCCCGGGGAAGAAGCCGGCTTCGGAGGCGCCAAGTAGAAGGCGTTGCAGGTAGAATTGATTCTCGGTGTGCACGCACGCCCCTAGGGCTGAAATCATGCCCCAGAGTAGGATGATGAGGGCGATGGCTCGCCGTGCTCCGATGCGATTGAGCATTAAGTTGCTCGGCACCTGGAAGGCGAAATAACCGATGAAGAAAAGGCCGGCGCCGAGCCCGTAGGCCGTATCGGTCAACTTGAGCGCGGCACTGAGGTCATGCTTGGCGAAACTGACGTTTACTCGGTCGATGTAGTTGACCAAGTAGCACGAGAACAGAATTGGGAGGATGCGCAGGCTGACCCGGCGGTAGAGAGGGCTCATCGGCGGGGAGACGGAAGATTATTTTTTGGCTTCGGCGACGCTCACCGTGCCGTTGATCGTGAGGTTCTTCACGTCGGCTGTCTTGGAGCCGGCAATCCAGCTACGCTTCTTGGCGGTGGCAAAGTAAGGATGCTGGGCGGTAATGGGTGCCTGATCGTCGATTTTGAAAGCGAAGCTGTCGTCTTTCCATTCGACGCGCAGGTGATGCCATTCGCCTGCCTTGGCGGCGTATTTCTGCGTGGCGATGGTGTGGGAGGCCTTGGCGGTATCTTCCTGAATGACGACGGTGCCGCCGAGGACGACGACCCGGCCCACGTGTTTGTCGGCATCGCAGCCAACATAGAAAACGCCGGCGGCGTCTTGCTTGAAATCAAGTTCGATGACGGCGGCGGACAGGCCGACTTTATGCCAGAGCACAGGGACGTGTTTTTCTTCGGTGATTTCGACCATATGGAGCACGCCATTGTCGGGCGTCCATTTGCCCTTGGCCTGCGACCAGGTGGCATCGAGCGGTTCTTTGAAAGAGGGGGCCGCAAGCGAAGGCAGGGGCTTGTCGTTTAGGAGCGGCTTACTGTCGGCCCCATAAGCGACGGAGGTCAGGGCGAGGGCGAGGAGGGAGAGGCGCATGGGTATGGAGTATAGAGTATGGAGTATTGAGTATAGGGGGAAGTGAGGGTCAGGGGGTCGGGGTGATGACGACGTCGTCAATCTCGATGCCTTTCTCGCCGCCGTTCTGCATCCAGAGCAGTTTGCGCTTGGTCGCATCGAAGTTTGGACGCTTCAGGGTGTGCTGCCATTTTCCGTCGACGGAAATGTCCGCCGTATCGCCCTTGAAGACGAGTTTAACGGTGCGCCAATCGTTGGCGGACAGGTCGACCTTCTCGCTCGGGAAATATTCGTTGGTGCGCAACGAGCCGCTGACGGCCAGGGGCGGGAAATTCTTCTGCAGGAGCGGGTGGTTCTTGTCGTAGGTGTGTCCGTCGACTTCCAGGACGATGGATTCGCGATTAAGGCGAACGCGGAGCATGTGGTCGGTGCCGCCGTAGCCGTCGTCGCCGTCGACGAACAGCCAGAGCATGCCACCTTTCTCGAGGTGACGGTACCGGAAGGACATCGTCAGGTCTTTGCCGGCGAGCGCTAGGTAGACCATCGGCGGATACTTGCCACCGCTAGATCCGTGCGTCCACATCACGCCATCGCGGATAGTGGTATTCTTATTCGGAATCACCGTGATGAACTTCTTCGGGTCGAAGGATGCGCCGAAATCCTCGCGGACGGTGAAGGTTTCAGGGGTCGCGCAGCCCGCTAATAGGATGACAAGGCAGCCCATAGCTGGCGTGATGAGATTCATGGTGGCCAGTCTGGTTACTCGAAGCTGATCTGTCCGATGACGCCAGGGTCGGTGACGGCGTTGCTGCTGAAGGACGACGACCATGTTGAGCGGTCAATGCGGTTCCGGGCGCCGGGATGATTGCGCCCGAAATTTGCACCCCAGGGAGTTCCAACGGTGGGCGGTTCGGCGCCCAGGGTTTTGAACGGGATGATGAAGAGGGTGTGTAGGAGCTTGGTTTTTTCGTCGACGCGAGTTTCGGCCCACCAGTCGCCATTCCAAGTCGGGTCACCTTTGCCGTGCCGTGGGTCCATCAAGTCAGTGATGAAGCCGGTGGCGGCGTCATATTTCGAATCGGCGTTCGCACCGACCGCCAAGTGATAGAAGATGTCTTTTGACTTCACTGGCTGTAAGTAGACTTCGATGGATTCTCGTTTCGTGACGGCGGAGTCGCGGGGCAGTTTCGTCAGGTCGACGGGCGAGTCGGCCTCGAGGGTGCTCTCGGTGCGCACGTAGAGCGCGGTGCCGTCGTAACTGAGTTGGAGGCGGGTGCTGCGGGGTAAGCCACCCAGGGGGAGGCAATGGGTGAGTTCCGTCGCGGCAATGTTCTGCCAGCGGGTGTCGTCTAATTTCATGGGCTCGGCTACCCGGGTGACCTTTAACTGTTTTGGGCCAGCCATCGGGGCTTGGCGCATCGCCTTGGTGTCCCAGTTGAAGCAGGTGTTGGCGTAGGGTTCTTGGTAGCCGTCTTGGCTCAGTCGAAGGTGATTCTGATTGTGACCGCCGATGGGGAAGAGGGTGCGCTCCCATCCAGGAATGGTCAGGTTACGGCCTTTGGCGTCATAGAGCGAAGCGATGAATGTGTTACGGGCATCGATGGCATCCAGCAGTCGATCGCGCGCACCTACGTCGGGCTGGATCTGGAACGCTTGGTAGAGATGCACGACCCGGGCGAGGTGGCGGATGTAATCGAACTCGCGGCGGACTAGGGCGAGGCGGAGTTTGGTCTTAACTGAGAGGGCGGTCTTCTCGGCTTGCGCTAGGTCGCTTTCCAGCGCCGCAAGGAGATTGGGGTGATAGATGAAAGCGATGAATTGAAAGGGGTCGGTGACGGTCTTGAAGGCTCGGCCATCGTAGCTCTGGCTGCGCCACAGGTCATCGCGGGTGCCGATGTGATCGGAATACAGCGAAATTCCTTGATAGAGTTGGTCGTAGAATGAGCGCATGGCCGCACCGGTCGCGTTCGGGCCGAAGGCGGCTTCCACGAATTCCGGCACGAGGGTCTTGGCGGCATTGTGCTCGGGGTCATCGAACATCCGGCCCATGGTGTAGAAGACCGGTCCTTCGAGCCCGTACAACTGGCCAGGCCCGTCGCGATAAATCGACTGGATACGATTGACGGCGAGTCGTCGGACTTGTGCCTCCACGTAGCCTGGCGTCCGCATGGGGGTGTAGCGCGTGCCTAGATTCGGACACCAATTATAAATATAGCCGGTGAAGCCGTGGGGTACTTCGATGCCGCGCCATACGGCGATGTCTTCTTCGTTGGTCCCCGTTAGCATGATGGTCGTGTTAGCGGGGAAGGCTTTAAAAGCCTTCGGAGGGGGTGCCGTTTGGATATACGACATGATCGTCACTTTTCGGTCGGGGTGCGCGTGCTGGAGCCGCTCGGCGACATTGCGATGGAAGATCCAGATTTTTTCGGACCAGTCCTTGCCGGTGCCTAGAAATTTCTCGCACTCCTCACATTGGCATGCGCGGAATCCGTCCGGTTGCCCGAGGCCAACGGTAGCGTAGCCTCGTTTGATCTCGGCCACGGCATCCTGGTAAATGAGCTCCTGAACATCGGGATTTGAGAGGCAGTATTGGGCTCGACCTGGTTCATTCGTGAGGCGCACTTTATTGACGAGTGCGAAGTATTCGGGGTGGGTGGTCGTATATTTCTCCACGGGCACGGCGCGTTCCCAGGTGTGCCCACCAAAGGTTTCGTCGACGGGCGGGAAGCGATTATTCGCAAGATCATAGAAGCCGCCGCACTCGGGGAAGCCCGTGTTGGAGCGGATGACTGGCACCTTGGTCTGGTTTAGGTCGGCGGGGATGACGAAAGTCTTGCGTGGTAAATATTCAATGCCTGGGCAGGTGCGAAGGTCGATCTTGGCGGCCGCTTGGACGCCGTTGAACGGGTCGAGGTCGGGGTAAAGAAAGCGCACGCCCATGAATTCACGGACGAAATCCACGGTGGCCTTGGCGGTGCCCATGCGATCCCATCCGGGGCGGCCCTTGCTGGCGGCGACGGCAGCCGGGGCATCATTCCCGGCGATAATAATATTCTCACCGACCGCACGGTGCACGTAACTCCAGTCGCGGAGAGAGGCGGCGACGAAGTCGTGCTGCCGGGCGAACTGGGTGTTGCCGAGAAAGAGGGCCGGCTTGGCGGCTTCCCTTTTGCTTTCTTCGACGACCTTGATTTCGCATCCATTAGCGGCGAAGGCGGTCTGCATGAGACGGGCCGTTTGCTGAAGGGCTTCCTTGATGCGGGGAGAGGGTGCCTCGTCGGGCAAGACGATTTGATAGGGGCTCTGGCCCTTTTGCATCAACGTCAGGTCGGCCGCGGAGAGGGCTGTTAGGGTGGCCAGGAGCAGGCAGGCCAAGCCGATGGGGGTACGGCGGTACATGGGGTAGCCCACTAGGTAACCCGCTCAGACAGTCAGTTCCACCCCTTTCGGTTGTTTACCCCTCGAGGTAGGGTGTGGGCGGCCCCAGCGGGTCAGTATTTGGGGAAAATGGCCGGAGTGGGGAAGCGCTCATCCATGCGGGCGGACCCGCCGTTGATGTATTCTTCGCGTGGCACATGGACATCGGGCCAGTCCGCGGGACGCAGTCGCACGACGCGCGTGGGCCGGAGGCCTTCGGTGATGAGGTCCGTCTCAAAGCGAATCTGGATACCGCTGCTGCCGATCGGTGCTTCTCCATGCACTTTCGCGACATCAAGGATGACGCCACGTGCGGACATTTGGGAGGGGCCGGCGGTACCGCCCTCGGTATGCTTTAAGGTTTGCTCGACGCCATTCATCATCGCCGGGATGCCCTTTTTAAAATCGGCGTAGAGAGCTGGAGGCATGCCCCCGAATAGGGTCACGGTCACGGTGGCCCGGCCAAACTTGCCATACTCCACGGCGTCAATCCAAGCGGGCATCCAGCGACTACGGATAAAGGCCTCGTACGCCTTGGTCTGGCGCTGGGTGGCGCGTTGCATGGCGGCATCATCAATCCAGATATCAGCGATGTGGAAGCGGTTGAAGACGCTGCCAGCGGTGGGTTTCCACGTGAGGCCTAATTGGACGACCTGGGGGCTAAGGCTTTTTTTACCTTCGGCGGGCCACGTGCCCTCGGCGATTAGGTCCTCGATCCCGAGGCATTCGCGCCCCCGCCAGACGCGGGTGGAGGCATCGAAGGTCATGGTTTCGTCGGTGGTCTGACCCGGGCTGCCTTGGGTTGGTTCGCGTGTGGCGACCATGAGGCCAGCGTGGTTCTGGAGCACCACTTCCCCAAGTTTCCAGGCCTTGCCTGTGCGGAGGTCGTAGCTGGGCTCGTCTTCGAGCAGGAGAATATGGTTTTCGGCCGGTGCGGTACCGCGATCGCGAAAGCCTGCCGTATTTTCCTTATTATTGATCGGCAGCACGGGGACCGCGGAGTTTTTAGGATCGGGCGGAAGGTAAGCGAGCACGTGCATCATCGTCCCGAGCGGTATGTCCCGGAGATCCGCCGGGGCGCCGTGATAACGGACCATGCCATAGGGCAGTAGTGCGAAGGGGTGCGGTTCGTTGCGGCGAAAGCTGCCCACTCCTTGGATGCGGAGGCTGCCGCGACGGTTGGCATGGTCTACGAAGACAAGTTCTCCCCGATAGGAGTGAGCATTTTCAAGTGCCGGGAACTTCCCCGCTTCTGGGCGGAAGGGAACGGCGACTTGTGCTTGGTTCTTAGTTTTTGGTTCTTCGTTGGCGGCAAAGGCGCAAACAAACATCAACGAAGAACAAAGAACTAGGAATGATGAACGATGTGCCATGAACAAAGAACTACGAACCAAGAACGCGGCGACATTAGTATTTCGGGAAGATGGCAGGGCTGGGAAAACGGTCTTCCAACTTGCTCCCGTCGCCGAGGTATTCTTCCCGCGGTACGGCGACATTCGTCCAGCTTGACGGGCGGACGTGGACCACCCGGCCAGGTCGAATGCCTTCAATGATAAGGTCCGTCTCAAAGCGAACCTGGACGCCGCTACTGCCCATGGGTGCCACTCCTGGTACTCGCGTGACTTCAAGAATAGAGCCTTTCGCGGCCATGTGGGCAGGGCCATAGGCGCCGCCGGCATGCTTCAGTGTATTCTCCGCCCCGTTCATCATCATCTTGCTACCCGCGGCGAGGTCGGCGAAGAGCGTAGCGTCGTAATCGCCGAACAAGGTCGCGGTCACCGTAGCGCGGCCGAACTTGCCATACTCGACGGCATCCACCCACGCGGCCATCCAGCGGGTGCGGATGAGGGCTTGGTGCACGCCCGTTTGTTGTTGGGCGGAGCGCTGCAGCGCGGTGTCCTCGAGCCAGATATCCGTGATGTGAAATTGATTCTCCACGCGATTTTCCCAGGTGCCTGCGGGTAACCAAGTCAGTCCCAGCCGGACGGCTTGGCCGCCAAGGGATTTCTTGCCAGCGGCTGTCCAGGTGCCCTCGGCGATGAGGTCGGCGATTCCGAGGCATTCGCGACCGCGCCAGATGCGGGTGGCGGTGTCGATCGTCATCTTTTGTTCGGCTGCCGTGCCGTCGCCGCCATCCTTGGGTTCGAGGGTGGCAATGACCATTCCATGGTTCTTCTGCAGTTCCACTTCTTTAAGTTTCCAGACTTTGCTTTTACGCAGGCAGTAGCTGGCTTCGTCCTCAAGCAGGAGGACGTGGTTCTCGGCGGGATGCTCGACTGAGGGATTCTGGACAATCGGCACCGCCGAGATCTTAGGGTCCGGCGGGAGGAAGGCACTGACGTGGAGCATGGTGCCGAGGGGGATATCGCGGAGGTCGGCCGTGGCACCGTGATAACGCACCACGCCGTAGGGGAGCATGGCAAAGGGGTGCGGAGCGTTCCGGTAAAGTACATCGCTGCCAGCCCGCACCCGAATGCTGCCGCGGCGGTTGGCATGATCCACGAACACGAGTTCGCCTTGGTAGGTGTGCGCCTTCTCAAGGTCCGGGAACTTCCCCGCTTCTGGGCGAAAAACAACTGAAGCAAGTTCTTGGTTCTTGGTTCCTGGTGCTTCGTTGGCGGCAAAGACACAAACAAGCATCAACGAAGAGCAAAGAATCAAGAACGATGAACGGTATGCCATGAGCGATGAACGATGAACAAAGAACTAGGCACTAAGAACAAAGAATGAAGACCGTCTTCATAGATTATATTTCGGGAAGATCGCTGGGCTCGGGAAGCGGTCTTCTTGCCGGGGGCCGTCGCCCAAATATTCTTCGCGAGGGAGCACGACATCCGGCCATCCCTTGGGATGGATGCGAACGACTCGTCCGGGACGAATACCTTCGATGATCAGATCGGTCTCAAAGCGCACTTGGATGCCACTGCTGCCCATCGGCGCGGTCCCGGGAGTCTTGACGACGCCTAGGATGGTGCCGCGAGAGGCTAGGTGGCCAGGGCCATAGTGCCCCCCGTCGTGCTTCAGCGTATTCTCGGCCCCGTTGATGAGGACGGGGCTGTCCTTATTAAAATCCGCGTAAAGGGAAGGGTCCATCCCGCCGAACAAGGTCACGGTCACGGTCGCGCGACCGAATTTTCCGTATTCCACGGTATCTACAAACGCGGGCATCCAGCGGCCGCGAATTAAAGCCGTGTGGGTCTCGGTCTGGTTTTTGGCGGCACGTTGGATGGAGGCATCGTCTAGCCAGATATCCGAAATGTGGAAGCGCTGGAAGATGCCATCCGGGGTTGGCTTCCACGTCAGCCCGAGGAGGACGGATTGGGCGTTCAGGGATTTCTTGCCGCTGGCTGGCCAAGCGCCTTCGGCGATCAACTCGGCGATGGTCAGGCATTCGCGGCCGCGCCAGATGCGGAGCGCGCCGTCGAAGGTCAGCTTTTGTTCGGTCGCTTTGCCGTCGCCGCTTTGCTTTGCTTCAAGGGTGGCTAGGATCATGCCTTGGTTGCTCGACTGCAGCTCCACTTCTTTGAGTTTCCAGGCTTTGCCCTCGCGCAGGCAGTAACTGGCTTCGTCTTCGATGAGGAGAACATGGTTCTCGGCGGGAAACACGCCCGCACCACGATAGTGGCCAGCGTCCTTCTCCTTGTTATTTTCAGGCAAGACCGGTACGGCGGAAATCCTCGGGTCGGGTGGGAGGTAGGCGAGCACGTGCATCATGGTCCCGAGCGGGATGTCCCGGAGGTCAGCCGGCGCGCCGTGATAGCGAATTATGCCGTAGGGCAGCATCGCGAAGGGGTGCGGATCATTGCGACGGAACATGCCTTCGCCTGCTACGCGGATGCTTCCTCGACGGTTGGCGTGGTCTACGAAGATGAGTTCGCCCCGGTAGGCGTGGGCTTTTTCAAGGTCCGGAAACTTCCCCGCCTGCGGGCGGTAGATTTCCGCTACCTGTTCCTTGTTCTTGGTTCCTGGTGCTTCGTTGGCGGCAAAAGCGCTAGCAACCATCAACGAAGAACAAAGAACTAAGAACCATGAACGTTGTGCCACGAACGAAGAACGAAGAACCAAGAATATTTTCATCGGTATATAGGAAAGATGTCAGGTCTCGGGAAGCGGTCTTCTATCTTCGAGCCTTCGCCTAAAAACTCTTCGCGCGGAATGTAGACGTTCGGCCAGCCTGAGGGGCGGATACGGACGACTCGCCCGGGGCGAATGCCTTCGATGATCAGATCGGTCTCAAAGCGAACTTGGATGCCGCTGCTGCCCATCGGGGCTACGCCAGGGGTCTTGATGACTTCCTGGATGGTGCCCTTCGATGCCATGTGCGCAGGGCCATAGGAGCCGCCGGCATGCTTCAAAGTGTTTTCCGCCCCGTTGATGGCTCCCGTGCCATCTTTCTTGAAGTCGGCGTAGAGGGATGGATCCATGCCTCCGAACAGTGTAACGGTGACCGTGGCCCGACCGAATTTTCCGTATTCCACTTTGTCCACAAAGGCGGGCATCCAGCGGCTACGGATTAAGCTCATATGCACTTCGGTTTGGCTCTGGATAGCGCGTTGCGTCGCCTTGTCGTCCAGCCAGACGTCCGAGATGTGGTAGCGGACGAAGATACCATCCGGGCACGGCTTCCAGATGAGGCCGAGGAGGACGGACTGGCCGCCGAGGGATTTTTTACCGCTGGCGGGCCAAGTGCCTTCGGCGACTAGGTCCGCGAGGCTGAGGCTTTCGCGGCCGCGCCAGAAGCGGGTAGTCGAATCGATGGTCAGCTTTTCTTCGGGGTCCTTGGCGGCCGCAGCGTCCTGGGAGGCGCGGGTGGCGAGGACCACCCCTTGGTTATTCTGAAGATCAATCTCTTTGAGCTTCCAGGTTTTTCCTTCGCGCAGGCAGAGGCTAGGTTCGTCCTCGATGAGGATGGCGTGATTCTCGAGGGGCAGGGGGTACCAATGGTTTGGCGTGGTCACCACTGAGGAGTTCTTCGGGTCGGGCGGAAGGAAGGCCCGAATATTCATAATCGTCCCAAGCGGGATATCTCGAAGGTCCGCGGGGGCGCCGTGATAGCGAACCATGCCGTAGGGGAGCATGGCGAACGGGGTCGGTGGGCTCCGGAAGAACTCACTCTTAAATTCTACGCGGAGGCTGCCGCGCCGGGTGGCGTGATCCACGAACACTAACTCACCCCGGTAAGCTACCGATTTGTCGAGCGGAGGGAACTTGCCCTGTTCGGGTCGGAACGGTTCCTCCGCAGCGACGGCAAGGAGGGAAGCCCCGAGGCACAGGGCCAAGGAGAAACAGGAAAGGCAGAGACGCATTATTTTTGAAAGATGGCCGGGGTCGGAAAGCGTTCCTCGTGCCGGAAGGAGCCGAGGTGTTCTTCGCGGGGTAGTTCGACGACTGGCCAGGCAGCCGGGCGGACTCGGACGACTTTTCCAGGACGAATGCCTTCGATGATGAGATCCGTCTCGAAGCGGACTTGGATGCCACTGCTCCCAAGGGGGATTTCTCCCGCTGCCTTTGTGACATCTAGGATGGAGCCGCGGGAGGCCATGTGCCCTGGGCCATAAGAGGCGTCAGTATGTTTCAAGGTGTTCTCGGCCCCATTCATCATGGCCGAACTCCCTTTCTGGAAGTCCGCGTAGAGGGAGGGATCCATGCCGCCGAACAGCGTCGCGGTCACGGTGGCGCGGCCAAACTTGCCATACTCAACAGCGTCTACCCAGGCCGGCATCCAGCGGCTACGGATGAAAGTCTTGTGCACTTCGGCCTGACTCTGGGCGGCACGTTGCGTCGCAACATCGTCCAGCCAGACGTCAGAAATATGAAAACGGACGAAGATGCCATCTGGGCAAGGCTTCCAAACGAGGCCGAGGAGGACGGACTGGCCGCCGAGGGATTTCTTGCCGCTGGCGGGCCAAGTGCCATCGGCGATGAGGTCGGCGAGTCGAAGGCATTCGCGACCTCGCCAGAAGCGGGTGGCGGTATCGAGGGTGAGTTTCTGTTCGGCGGCCTGAGTGTCGCCGCCTGCTTTCGGTTCGAGGGTGGCGAGGACGATCCCTTGGTTGAGTTGGAGGTCTACTTCTTTAAGTTTCCAGACTTTACCCTCCCGGAGGCAGTAGCTGGCGTCATCTTCGAGCAGGATGGCGTGATTCTCGGCCGGGAAGACCCCCGTGCCTCGATAGCCATTCGCATCCTTTTCTTTATTATTGATCGGGAGTACGGGCACCGAAGAGGTCTTGGGGTCCGGTGGGAGGTAGGCGCGTACGCGCATGACTGTGCCGAGCGGGATATCCCGGAGGTCAGCCGGCGCACCGTGATAGCGGATGATGCCGTAGGGCAGCATGGCGAAGGGGTGGGGGTCGTTCCGTCGGAACTGGCCCGTGCCCTCTACGCGGATACAGCCTCGTCGATTCGCATGGTCCACGAAGATGAGTTCCCCCCGATAGGACACCGACTTTTCCAAGGGAGGGAATTTTGCCGATTCGGGTCGAAACGGAACCGCCACTTGTTCTTGGTTCTTCGTTCTTGGTTCTTCGTTGGCGGCGTTGGCGCGAACGCCCAACAAACCAAGAACAACGAACAACGAACAACGAACCAAGAACATCATTAGAGCGAGACGACCTTGTTGCTGTCGCCGAAACGGTCGATTTCCACGCCCATGCGCTGGGCCATCAGGAGCAACAAGTTGCTCATGTGGGCGTCGGTGTTTGCGGGGCGGCTGCAGAGGCCGTAATGCTGGGAGGGCTTATCGAGCTGGTAGCCCGAGAAGTGTCCTTGATTGTAGTCGAGGTGGGTGCCGTGCTTCAGGCCGAGATCGGAGCCGCCGGCGAGCACCAGCGGGAGGTTGGCATTGCCGTGGCTGTGGCCGTAGGACATGCCGCTGCCGAAGAGGGACATCGTCGAGCCGAGTAGGGGCTTGCCGCTGAAGTCTTTAGTTTCGGCGAGGCGGGTGAGGAAGTAGCTGAATTGCTCGATGGCGAAGGTGTCGTATTTCGTGAGCTTCTCCATGTAGCCGGGGTCGCCTCCGTGGTGGCTGAGTTGGTGGCGGGATTCGGTGATGCCGATTTCCGGAATGGCGAAGGCATTCCCTTCGCCACCCATGCTGAAGGTAGCGACGCGCGTCACGTCCGTCTGGAAGGCGAGCACCATGATGTCGTAG
The DNA here is from genome assembly GCA_943331445.1 of Akkermansia muciniphila. GTDB lineage: Bacteria > Verrucomicrobiota > Verrucomicrobiia > Opitutales > UBA953 > UBA953. The sequence continues at coordinate 15,626 of CALQLO010000010.1, read as the reverse complement.
ACCGTGCGGAAATAGTCACCGGCCTTGGTGTCGGCGATGTCGCGATTGGTGCGCTTGCGGTCGGATTCCGAGACGGAAGGCAGCGGCGTGTCGAGCCAGGCATCGGCACGGCGGGTGCGGATTTCCGCTTCGCGGACGGAGGTGAGGTATTGATCCATGCGGCCTTTGTCTTCGGTGCCCATTTTCTTCTCGAGTTGGCGGACTTCTTCGAGGTTGGCGTCGAGGACGCTGCCCTTGCGGCGGAGTTCGCGGCGTTGGGCCGTCTTACCGTTCTTCGGCTCTTCAAACATGGAGGCGAAGATTTCACTGCAACGGCGCATGGCGGGGAGGCGGACGCCGTCGGCGGTCCAGGCCAGGGAGACATCGGTAAGCGCGACCTCCAGTGAACTGATGCGCGTATGCTGCGCCGTGATTTCGGCCATCTTTTGGTCCACGGAGATTGTGTTGCGGTCCGTGGGGCCGAGTTTGCCACCCGTCAACCAGGTGCTGATGCAATTGTGGTGCCAGCCGAGATTGCCCGGGTGGTGCAAGCCGCTGATCGGGGTGATGACCTGACGGTGCTTCTCCAGCGGGGAGAGGGAGCGGGAGAATTGATAATCCGCACCCGGCTTCGTGATCTGGTAGTTGAGCGAGTGGACGCCGTTGGCGAGGTAGATGAACGCACTGCGCTTGGGGGTGGCGGTGGCGCTCTCCTTCGCCCGGAGCGGAATCATGCACTCCAGTAGGGGGAGGGAGACGAGTGTGCCCATGGCCTGAAGGGCATGGCGCCGATTGATCAACCAGGACTGGGATAGGTAGTTGGACATGTTTGTTTTGGTTTTTGGTTAAAGGGGGGTCTTAGTTAAATAAAGTTCTTGGTTCTTAGTTCTTCGTTCTTCGTGCTTGGTGCTTGGTTCTTTGGCCGGGGACGTGGAACTATGAACTATGAACAATGAACGAGGAACATAACTCAGCGTTTCTGAAGGAGTTCGGATGTGGCTACGGCTTTCACGATATCCTTGATACGATAATCGTTCTTCTTCGCTTCGGCGGCGATAGCTTTGATGTCTTCGCGGTCGTCAAAGGTGAGCACGCGGCGGAGGGCGTAGGTGCAGAGGTGTTCGATGAAGGCCCGGGCGACGGCGTCGCGGTCGGCAATCAGCAACTGTTTGAAGGCGTTGGAATCCTGGAAGGCACGACCATCGGGCATCGTGCCAGCCGGATTGATGGCTGGGTCAGCACCGAGGCCTGCAGGGACCTTCTCGACGGTACGCCACTGGCCGATGGCGTCATAGTTATCCCAGGCAAAGCCCAAGGGGTCGATCTTGGCGTGGCAGGCGGCGCAATTCGGATTCTTGGAGTGAACCGCAAGTTTGTCGCGCAGGGAGGCCTTGGGGTTTTGGGCCGTGCTGGGTTCAATCGCCGGGACATTCGCTGGGGGCGAGGGGGGCGTCTTGCCCAGGATTGCGTCGCTCAGCCAGACGCCGCGGTGAATTGGGCGGTGACGGGTGCCGTCAGAGGTGAGGCCGAGGACGGCGCCCATGGTGAGCAGGCCGCCCCGATGGTCTTCAGGTTTGAGCGAGACGCGCTGGAAACCTTCCGTCTTGGGCTCGGGTAGGCCGTAGAAATCGCAGAGGCGAGAGTTCGCCATGGTCCAGTCGGAATGGATGAAGCCTTCCACGGGTTGGTTTTTCACGAACATCTCGCGGAAATATTCGACGACTTCCCCGCGCATGCTCGTCTCTAGCCATGGGTCGTAATTAGGGAAGAGCTTCTTGTCCGGCGGGAACATGCCCACGCGGTTTAATTGGAGCCACTGGCGGGAGAAGTCATCGACGAAGCGGCTGGTGCGGGGGTCGGCAATCATGCGGTCGATTTCCTTCTTCAGTGCCTCGCCTTTGAGGGTATTTCCTTTGGCGGCGGTGAAGAGGCCGTCATCCGGCATCGAGCTCCAGAGGAAATACGAGACGCGCGAGGCGAGTTCGTAATCGGTGAGCTGTTCTCGGGCTTTCGGCTCGCCTTCGACGAGGTAGATGAAATTGCGCGAGGTGAGGACGCCTTGCAGGGCGGCACGGTAGGCCTCGGCCACCTTCTCGCCGGCGGTGCGTTCCGAACGGTAAGTTTTAAGATACTCTTCCAATTCATGGTTCTGAACGGGACGACGCCAGGCCCGTTCGGCAAAGCGCTGCAGGTACTGCGCTACCACTTCAGGTGTGGCGTTGTCCGGAGGCATTAAGCCCTCGCGACGTGATTTTTCTGCTTTGGTTTCCAGGGGGCCTTCCCATTCGATCCAATCGACGAGTACCGTAGAGAAAATGCTGTGGCCTTTGTCATCGAACATCTGCGGGGCGTTGGCGTTCAGGGTCCGCGTTTCGCTGCTATGCGTGAAGATATAGGCGGGTCCGCTGGTCAGGGCATTGCGGAAGGCGGCACCGGCTCGGCGGTCCACGCCTTCCGTGGCCACGACGGCGAAGTTGAGGCTCGAAGGCATATCGAGGAAGACCTCGAACTCGTAGACTTTCGGGCTGTCTTCCGGTGCGTTGATATCGAATTCAATGAGGCCGGACACGGTTTCTTCGCCGGTCTCTTTGCCGATGCTCAAATGGGCAGGCTGGCCGCCCAGTGGACGAATGCCGCTAGCTTGGATGCGCATGCGGTAGAGCCCGCTGTGTTCCGGGCCAGTTTTGCCGAACCACTGAGGGGAGAGGGCCGTCGGGACGCGACCTGGGTAGAGGAGGTAACGCAGTGGGCGCTTGATGCCGAATCTATCCAGCGACTCCTGGATGGACTTCATGGAATTCTTGTCACCGTAACCCATCTCCTCGGCCGTCTTACGAACCTTGCGGGCTTCGCTCGATTTCGTGGGGAAGCTGCGGTCGAGGACGGTGTCGGCGGCACGATAATAGCGATCCACGTGCGAGGGCGAAAGCGACAGCATGGAGCCGATGCGATCGTAGCCGTGCCAGAGGGAGTCTTCATTCAGGCCGCCCGGAATGGCTGGGTTATAGCGAGCACCGAGCAGATCGTAGACCGTGTTCTGGTATTCCTTTCGGCTGAGGCGGTAGTGGGCGACGGAAGGGCGCGCCGCCATGCGCGAAGCGCGGCCATCTTTTAGGGCTCCGTCCAGGCTAGCGACGAAGGCGGCGATCTCGGCCTGGGTCGGCTTGGGCTCCTTGTCCTTCTTCGGTGGCATCTCGCCGCTGTTCACGTTTTCCATGGCCTCGGCCCAATGATGGGTGTCGGCGCCCAGTTTGAAGTCGCGCGAAAGCTTATCGAAACGCAGGTCGCCTTTCTGTTTATCCTGTCCGTGGCAACGGACGCAGTGCTTCTCAATGAAGGCTTCGTAGGGTTCCGCCGCACGGACGGCGGTCGTGAAGCCAAGGCTCAGGGTAATGAGCACGCAGGCCGGGGAAAGGTGACGGCGAAGAGACATTTTGGGTGACAAAAAAGGGAGGGGCGAAGGGGGGTGGTCGCCGAGGTATTTATGTGACCCTCGCGGCGGCGGGCAAGTTCCCAAAATATCCCGCAATATTGCGGGCGGCGCTTAGGCCAGAATGGGCTTGATGACGTGGCCGTGGACGTCGGTGAGGCGGCGTTCGACCCCGTTGTTGTAGAAGCTGAGGCGTTCATGATCCAGGCCGAGCAGGTGCAGCATGGTGGCATGCAGGTCGTAGATGGTCGTGACGTCTTTGACCGCCATGTGCCCGAAATCATCGGTTTCTCCATGGCTGTACCCGCGTTTCACGCCGGCCCCGGCTAACCAGATGGTGAACCCCTTGGGATTATGGTCCCGGCCGTTGGCACCCTTTTGGAAGGTGGGCATACGACCGAATTCGGTCACGAAAGCCACCAAGGTGTCCTTGAGCAGGCCGCGGGCCTTGAGGTCCTTGAGGAGGGCGGCGGCGGGCTGGTCGAGGATGGGGGCGTGGACGGCGTATTGGCTGACAATGCTTTTGTGGCCGTCCCAGTTGCCGACGCCTTCGCCCATGGCGTACGATCCGTTGAAGAGCTGGACGAAGCGCACGCCCTTCTCGAGCAGGCGACGGGCGAGGATGCAGTTCTTAGCGAACCCGGCCTTGTTGACGTTGCTGTCGTCGGCGCCGTACAGGGCGCGAGTCGCGGCGGACTCGCCAGAGAGGTCGGAAAGTTCGGCGGCGTTGAGCTGCATGCGGGCCGCGAGTTCATAAGATGAAATGCGGGCCGACAGGTCGGAGTCGCCAGGGTTCTTCTCGAGGTGTCGGTCATTGAGCCGGCGGAGGTAGTCGCGCGTTGCGCGATCGGCCTCGGGAGTGATCTCGGCCGGGCGAGCGAGGTTCGGGATCGCACGTTGGGCGCTAAACGCCGTGCCCTGGAAAGATGCGGGAAGAAACGCGCTGTTCCAGTGACGGGGGCCGTTCTGGGGGACGCCGCGCGGATCAGGGATGGCGACAAACGCGGGCAGATTCTGATTCTCGCTCCCGAGGGCGTAGGTCACCCAAGAGCCCATACTCGGGAAGCCATCGAGCGTGAAGCCCGTGCCCATCTGGCTCTCGGCGGGGCCGTGGGTGTTCGACTTCCCGGTCATCGAATGAATGAAGCACATCTCGTCAGCCATCTCGGCGAGGTTCGGCAGGAGGTCGCTGACCATCTTGCCAGATTGCCCGCGCGGCTTGAATTCAGCGATGGGTTTGACGAGATTGCCGTTGGCGCCTTGGAAGGTGACCAAGCCCTCGCTTCCCGGCATCGGTGTGTCGTGCCGCTTGATGAGCTCGGGCTTGTAATCAAAGGTGTCGACGTGGCTGAGCGCACCGGAGCAGAAGATGACGAGGACGCGCTTGGCCTTGGCTTCCTTGTGCGGCGGACGCGGGGCGTAAGGATTGGCTGGGTCAATCGGCGGGCGCAGGGGCGAGTCGGCGAGCAGTCGGTCTTGCGTGAGTAAGTGGGCGAAGGCGATGCTGCTCAGGCCAGAGAGCGTTCGGCTGAGGAAGCCGCGGCGGTTGAGGAGATGGTTCATTCGATGCGGACGAATTCGTTGGCGTTGTACATCGCCCGACAGAAGGCGGGCAGTCCTTGGGCGGTGATCAAGCGGCTCGCATCCGCGAGTTCATCGCCACTGGCGACGCGCTGGAAGAGCAGCTCGAAGGCGCGGGCGGCCTGCTTGGCTGGGTCTTCGCCGGCTTCCCGCTTCAAGCGGTCGGACAGGGCCGTGGCCTGCTTCAGGGAGAAACTTCCGTTAAGCAGGTTGAGTGATTGAAGGGGCGTAATTGAGGCGTTGCGCTTGGGCTGAGGTTGGCCGGCGTCAGGGCAGTCGAACGCACCAAAGAAATCATCGAGCATCGCGCGCGGCTTGGATTGGTAGACCATACGGCGGTAGTCACCAGGCAGGAACTCCTGCTTGGTGACGTAGACCTTCACATAGTTGGTCATGGGCTCGAAGAGGTCGAAGCCAGGGCCGCCCATCGTGAAGTCGAGCTGTCCCGCGGTCGCGAGCATGGAGTCGCGCAGCATCTCGGCTTCGATGCGACGTGGTGGGTAACGCCAGAGGAGCCGGGCGGAAGCGTCGAGGGCGGCGGCCTGCTCGATGCGTTTCGAATCCTGACGGAAGGCGCGGGAGCTGAGGATGAGGCGATGCACGTGCTTCAGTGACCATCCGTGGTCCATGAGTTCGGAAGCGAGAAAATCGAGGAGCTCCGGGTGCGTGGGCCTCGAGCCATTGAGTCCGAGGTCGCTCGGCGTATCGACGATGCCGCTACCGAAGTGATGGTGCCAGAGGCGGTTCACGATGACGCGTGCGGTCAGCGGATTATTCTTCGAGGCAATCCAGTCGGCTAGGGCTTTGCGACGATCCGACTCGGGTGCGTCGGCTGGCAGGATCATCTTGGTGCCAATGAGTGAGAGCGCACCAGGCGGCACGGGTTCGCGTGGCTGGGTCGGATCGCCGCGATGCTTGCGGAGGGTCGGGCCTGGTTGTACGAGCCTGCCAACATAGCCTTTAGAGTTACCGGTGAACTTCGTGAGCTCGGCCTGTAGTTCGGTCTGACGACGGGAAAGCGCGGCCACTTCAGCTGCCTTGTCTGCGGGGACTTCGCCGAGGCTGGGCAGGGAGGTGATGCGTTCCTTAAAGGAGCTTGGTAGGCGGTCGTTGCTGGAAGCGACGCGCGTCCACTTCACGCCATCGAGTGAGGTCTCGATGCGGTAGCCGGTGGCGAGCCGGTCCTTGAGGGTGGGGTTAGCAGGGTCACGGTTACGGCTCCAAACGACGCGGCTGACCTGGGTCGGCTCGGTGAACTCCAGCTGCGCCCAGCCGGCCCCTTTCTCGGAGGAAATCCAACTACTGGCATTGCCATATTTGCCGTCGTTAAGGAAGCGGGTCTGGTGGATGCTCTTGCCGTTGGCGTACAGCCCCGAGACAGATACTTTAGCACCCAAGGCGATATTCTTACCAGCAAGGTCGAAGACCTCGAGCTCGTCGATGCACGCCTCGGTGGTAGAGGCGTTGATGGTGAAGCGAACGAACTTCGCGTCAATCGGGGCGAAGTCTTCTTCGTTGGCGAGCTGCGTCACGGGGACGCGGAGGTGTGGTAAGGGGAGTGCGGTGCCTGGCACGACTTCCTCGAAGACCGCGATGTCCGCGGCGGTGGGGCCGCCCTTATCGCCGGCGCGCAGGATGAGGATGCTCTTCGGGGTGATGCGGTGCATTCCCGCCGACTTCAATCCGCTCCAGCGGCGCTCATTCGGCACAGCTGGGGAGCCGTCGGCGAAATACTGCTGATTAATCCGCGCGATCTCGACTTGGTCAGCAGTGGTCTTTAGGTCGCCATCGAGATCTAGGACATAGCGGGCGTCCGCAGCATGGGTTGTCCAAGTGCCCCAGGAAATCCAGATGCGCACCTCTCCGCTCAGCGCGGGTTTCCAGGTCAGGAAGTTTTCACCCGGTTTGTCGGCATTCCACCAGCGGTAGCTCTCGCTTAGATTGGGTAGGCGCTGGGAATCCCCTGGGTCTTGGGCGAGCCCTTTACCCGTCCCCTTATCATAGGGGATGAGGTGGCTCTGCTTGGTCGGTGCGATTGGTTGTGCGTAACGCACGTCATCTTCGTCGGTCAGCTGGATACGGCCGAGGTAGGCCTTGGGTTTGAAACTACGTAGGCTTTGCTCGATCGGCCGGAGTTCGGTGCGCAGTGCCTCGGCCTTGGCCTCACGTTCCTTCGTTTCGACGGTGCGTAGTTCTCGTTCGCCATGCTGGACGCCCTGCAAGATGGCCATAAAGCCGTAGTAGTCGGTCGTTGGGATGGGGTCGAACTTGTGGTCGTGGCAGCGCGCGCAGGCGAGGGTCGTGCCCAGGAAGGCGGACGCCGTGGTGCCGATGATGTCGTGCAACTCGTCGGCCCGTTGGTTGGCGGTGAGGACGGGGTCAGGCGATTTCACCTTATCGAAGGGGCCCGCGACGAGGAAGCCAGTCGCGGCGTCGGCACCGAACTGGTCACCGGCAAGCTGCTCGCGGATGAATTGATCGTAGGGTAGGTCGGCGTTCAGTGCCTGGATAACGTAGTCGCGGTAGGGCCATGCGTTGGGGCGGGCCAGGTTGGTCTCGAAGCCATCAGATTCTGCGAAGCGCGCCACATCGAGCCAGTGGCGGGCCCATTTCTCGCCGAAGCGCGGAGAGGCCAGCAGGCGGTTGACCATCGCGGCATAAGCATGATCTGAGTGGTCGGCGACGAAGGCGGCCACTTCTTCAGGCGTGGGCGGCAGGCCGGTAATATCGTAGTAAGTCCGGCGGATGAGGATGCGCGGATCAGCTGGCTGAGACATCGTCAGTCCCTTGGACTTCAATCCTGATGCGATGAAGTCGTCGATCGAACGGCCGTTCGCAGGTCGGCGGATGGGTTGGTAGGCCCAGTGGTCGAGGCGCGGGTTGCGGCGTGCCGCTAGGTCGGCGTCGTTCTCGGGCCAAATCGCGCCCTCGGCAATCCACTGTCGGATCTTTTCCGTCTGGGTTGCCGTGAGTGGCTCGCCCTTGGGTGGCATCTTCTTGTCATCGTCTTGCGTCGTGATGCGTTCGAAGATGAGAGACTTGGCTGCATTGCCAGCGACGAAGGCTGGACCCGATTCGCCGCCTTTGAGGGCGAACGACTTGGCGTCGAGACGAAGCTCCGCCTTATTCTTTTTTGGTCCATGGCATTCCACGCAACGGTCCTGGAGGAGCGGGCGAATCTCGCGGTCAAAATCCACAGCCGCACTCAGGCTGGCTGCGGTGAGCAGCCAAGCGGCGAGGGTGGCGGGGAGGGCACGCATGGAGGCGAGGCTTGGGGGTCGTTTGATATTAACACCTAAAGTCAAAAAGGCTACCGTCACCGTCTCCGGGGTTGGCACTATTATCTCACAAAGGCGAAGGGTGACGGATTGAATTTTGACCCCGCCGGAATCCCGGTGGTTCCTTCGCTTGAGGACTTATTTTTCGAGGACCCAGATATTGCGGTAGTAGACTGGGTTGCCGTGTTCTTGGAGTTGAAAGGGTCCGGGGGTGTTTGTGATGGTCTTGATGCCGCTGCTCGTGGTGGTGTGCGTAAGCTCGACGTTATCTTGGATGAGCACGCCGTTTTGGCGCACAGTGATTCGGGCGGCGGCGGTGCGCTTGCCTTCGGTGTCGAAGCGGGCGGCGGTGAAGTCGACGTCGTAGGTCTGCCACTGCAGGGGAGGGTAGCACATGTTCGTCTTTGGTGCGGAGATGGTGTAGATGCCTCCGCATTCGTTGTTCTCTCCTTTGAGGCCGAAGCTATCGAGTACCTGCACCTCGTAGCGGTCCTGGTGGTAAACGCCGCTATTTGCCCGACCCTGACCGCGCGCGTAGGGTTTGAAGGGCAGGAAGAACTCGAGGTGCATCGTGTAGTCCTTGAACATGTCCTTGGACGTGGTCCCGCAACGGAGGAAGCCGCGTTCATCAATCTTGCCGCCTTTCCAGGCGTCGGCGTTTTTACCGTCGAACAAAACCTTTGCCCCTTGAGGGGCGGGAGCGTTTTCCGTCGAGCTGTGGCGGACGAGGCGGTGGAGGGGCGCGACTTCGGCGCCAGCGAGCGTGACCAAGAGCGTGCCGTCTTTCAGGGAGGCGGTGGAGCCGCCGGTCTTGGCTGCGAAATGAACGGCCGCGCCCTCGCGCTTGCCGTCGAGTTCTTGGCGCGGTGAACCGTCCCAACCCGCACCGGGCAGGCCGCCTTTGAAGATTACTAACCGATATTGATCACCCCCGAGCGCGATGATGTCGGCACCGGTGCCTTTGACTTCGAATTCACCTTGCAGGAGGAAGTCGGGTCCGGCGGCCTCCGCGGTCAGGTAGGCGATTTGATCTGGCGCTTTGGCTTTGGGCGACGGTGGCTCGGCTGCGGTGAGCAGGCTGAATGACACCAAGGCAAGGAGGCGTGCGGGGTGCAGGGGCATGCTCAAGGCATAGCCTCTCCTTCCGACCATTCCATCTCAATTTAGTGCCTCACGCAGCCCGCCGGTAACTGGGCGTTAGGCGAGGAGCGGCTTAATGACGTGGCCATGGACGTCGGTCAGACGTCGTTTGGCGCCGTTGTTGTAGAAAGTCAGCTTCTCGTGGTCGACGCCGAGTAGGTGCAGGGCGGTCGCGTGCAGGTCGTAGCAATAGGCCGGGTTCTCTGCGACCTTGGCCCCGAGGTCGTCGGTGCTGCCGTAGGCGCTGCCGCCCTTGATGCCGCCACCGGCCATCCAGGCGGTGAAGGCGCCAGAGTTATGATCTCGTCCTTTACCTTGGGCGGCGGGTTGGCGTCCGAACTCGCTGGTACAGGTGACGAGCGTGCTGTCGAGTAGCCCGCGGGATTTCAAGTCTGTCAGTAGCGCGGCCGCTCCGTTATCGAGGATCGGACCCCAGTAGCCGTGGTCGCGCACGAGGTCTTCATGGCTATCCCAATTGGGGCGGATCTTTTTGGCGCCAGTGTTCTCGGCTCCGCAGTAGATCTGCACGAAGCGGACGCCGCGTTCGACCAAGCGTCGGGCCAGCAGGCATTGGCGGCCGAAGGTGCCGATGTCCGCGTGGTCGAGTCGGTAGAGTTTTTTGGTCGCCTCGGTTTCGCCGGTGAGGTCCGTCGCTTCAGGTGCGCTGAGTTGCAGGCGGGCGGCGAGTTCGTAGGCGCCGATGCGGGCTTCGAGTTCGGAATTGGCTCCCCGGGTCTCGGCGTGGGCGCGGTTGAGGGCTCCGAGGAAATCGCGCGAGGACTTCTCGGCGTCACCGCGGAGGTGGGAAAACTCCTTCGCCGGGAAGAGGTCTTGGAGCGGCGGTTGCAAGGGGTCGCTGTTTAGCGTGGTGCCTTGGTGGATCGCGGGGAGGAAACCGGCGCCCCAGTTGATAACGCCGCCGGGCGGGAGGCCGCGTGGGTCGGGGAGGACGACGAATGCGGGTAGATCGGCGGACTCGCTGCCGAGGCCGTAGGTGACCCATGCGCCCATGCTCGGGAAGCCCGGCAGGATGAACCCACTGTTAGCCATGAACATTGCCGGACCGTGGAGCGCCGACTTGCTCTGCATGGAATGGATGAAGGCCATCTCATCGACCTTGCCGGCGAGTTGCGGGAAGAGGTCGCTCATCCAGCGTCCGCTTTGGCCGTGCTGACGGAACGGCCAGTAGCTGCCCTGGCAGTTGCCCGGCTTGGAGGCGAAGAACTGTACTTTGCCGTCGGTATCAAACGGCTTGCCCTGACGCTTCGTCAGCTCGGGCTTGTAGTCCCAAGTGTCCACGTGGCTGAGTCCGCCCGGGCAAAAGATTTGGATGACCGCCTTGGCCTTGGCGGCATGGTGCAGGCCGTTGCGGCTGGCTGGACCGGTCGCAGCTTGCGCCTCGTTGAGCATCGCGGCGAGGGCGACGCCGCCGAGACCACCACCGAGTTCCCAGAGGAAATCCCGACGCCCGACCATGCGCTGGCGACGATTACAGGAGTAGGGTGAGTCCATGGTGGTGGTCAGTCGAGGTAGGCGAACTCGTTCGCGTTGAGCAGGGCGCGGCAGAGCGCGAAGAGGCCGTCTTTCGCGACCAATGTCTCGGCAGCCTGTAGCTCGGTCGGCAGCGGCTCCCGCTGGAAGGTGAGCGCAAAGGCGCGGCGAATCGCGGCTGACCGGTTGCCGCCTTCTTTCTCAACGCGGGCGGCCAGATGCGTGGCCTGACGAAGCATGAATTCGTTGTTGGACAAGGCGAGGGCTTGGATTGCCGTGGTGGTGCGCATGCGGGCGGGCGCGAGATTGGCTGGATCGGGACAATCCAATGCGGTCAGGAAGGTGTGCGGGGTGGTCCGGACAATGAAACGATAGATGCTGCGGCGCCACAGCTCGGGTTTATCGGGTGAGACGTAATTATAGATTGGGGCGTAGGCCTCGATGTAGTCGAAGTCCTTAAAGCCCGGGCCGCCTTGAGTGAGGTCCAGTTTTCCGCTGGTGGCTAGGACGGCGTCGCGGAGAGATTCGGCGTCGAGGCGTCGCGGGTTCTGGCGCCAGAGCAGGCGATTGGCGGAGTCGAGGTTTGTGGCTTTGGTGTCGGTCGTCCGCGAGGACTGGCGATAGGTCGAGCTGGTGACGATCAGTCGGTGGAGTGGTTTGAGGCGCCAGCCGTTGCGCTGGAATTCCGTGGCCAGCCAGTCGAGGAGCTCGGGGTGGCTGGGACGGTCGCCGCCCAGACCGAAATCGCTCGGGGTGGTCACGATGCCTTGGCCGAAGTGGTGGTGCCAAAGGCGATTGACGATAACCCGGCGTGTTAGGGGGTTCTCTGGGTGGGTGATCCACTCGGCGAGAGCGAGGCGGCGGTCGCCTTCGGGTAGTTCATTTCCGCCGAAGGCCACCGGGGCGTGCTTGGCCCAGGCGAACGCGGTGGGCTCGGCCTCAGCTCCCGTGTCCTCGGGGTTGCCGCGGCGGTTGATTTTAATGACGGCCACGGTGGCTTGCGGGACGGCGGCGTAGACTTTGGCGGGCTCAGTAAGCTTGGCGAGGGAGGCTTCGGCGAGCTTGGCCTCCGCGCGCAGGGCGGTGAGGCGCTTCAAGTCGGCGGGGGTCAGCTTGGTCTCCGCTCCGCTCATTTGCAGTTTCGGGTCACCGATAAAAAGCAGGTCGCTGCCGATGCCGTCGCCGCCATCCGTGGCGACGAGGGTGAGCGTCTTAGCGGAGTCAGGGATTTCAATGTCGAGGGCGGCCGTCTCATTCTTCCGCATCTTGAGCTTCTGGAATTTAAGTTCCGCGTCGACGTAGACGGTGAAGTCCGCGCGCGAATTTGCGGCGGCTGCCCCGGCGCCGAAGCCCACGAGGCCAGTAAGGCGCATGGTGCGCTGGTGGCTGAGCTCGCGCAGTTTCGGCAGGTCAAAGGTGATGCCGCTGTTAGCGTGCATGCCGAGTATCGTGTGGCCCTTGGTCTTGAAGTCGGTGCCGTTCAGTTTGGTGCTTTCTTGCGCATTAAGTGGACGGTTAGCGATGGCGTCCCAAGTGTGGCCGTTGGTCGCTGGGATGCCCTTGACCGGAGTATTGGCGGCGACCATGACGGTGCCTTTGCCGTCGGGGACGAAGATGGCGAGGACGCCGGGGACTTGATCGACCTTTTGCAGGGTATTGACCGGCAGGCCGCTGTGGTAGCCCTGTTTTTCCTTGGTGATCTTGCCGGTGCGATAGTCGATGCCGCTCTCGGTGGGCAGAAGCGAAGCGAGCTCGAAGCCTTGCCCGCTGAGTTGGGCAATCTGGCTATTTAAATCGGCCAGGGTTTTGGCCAGGCGGTTCTTGTCGGCGGCGTAGCGACTCTGCTCAGTTGCGTCGATGGTTCGGTCTTCACGCTTCACCCCGGCAAAGACGGCCCAAAGTCCGTAATACTCCTTCTGGGAAATCGGATCGAGCTTATGGTCGTGGCAACGCGCACAGTTCATCGTGATGGCCATCGTCGAGGTCATCACCTGAGTCACCATGTCGTCGAGGTCACCCGCCCGCGCGGCGCGCTTTAAGACGTCGCTGCGGGTTTCGACATGCCCGACGAAGTCCCACGGACCGGCCGCGAGAAAGCCCGTGGCAATGACGGACGGCGGCGCTGTTGGTGCGAGGATGTCACCTGCAATTTGCTCCTTGATGAAGAGGTTGTACGGCTTATCGGCATTTAGCGAATCGATGACGTAATCGCGGTAGCGCCAAGCATTCGGGCGGAGTTGATCACGTTCGAAGCCGTGGGTGTCCGCGTAGTGGGCGATATCGAGCCAGTGCCGTGCCCAGCGCTCACCGTACCGAGGCGAGGCGAGCATCTCATCGACGAGTTTCTCGTAGGCCTTCGGGTCGGCATCTTGGACGAAGCGTTCAACGCGTTCGGGTTCGGGGGGCAGGCCGTGCAGGTCGAAGCTGAGGCGCCGGACGAGCGTCCGCCGATCGGCCTCAGGCGAAAGGGTGAGGCCGGCGGACTTCAGCTTGGCGGCAACGAAATCATCAATCGATTTGGCCTGACCGAACTCCGTCCGCAACGGTTGGACGGACCAGTGGTCGAGGCGCGGGTCCCGCGAGGCGGCTCGTTCGAGTTCATTCTCTGGCCAGATAGCACCGGCTTCAATCCAGCTTCGGACGGCGGCCACCTGTGCGGCCGTCAGGGGTGCACCCTTGGGCGGCATCTTCTGATCTTCATCCGTGGTGGTGAGCCGCTGGAGGAGGGGCGATTTTTCGGGCTGCCCGGCGATGATGGCTGGCCCTGACTCACCGCCTTTGAAGGCACGAGCTTTCGCATCGAGCCGGAGGTTGGCTTTAACCTTCTTGGGCCCGTGGCATTCCACGCAGCGCTCCTGGAGGAGCGGACGGATTTCTTTATCGAAGTCGACGGCCGCACCCAGGACGGCCGCGTTGAGCAGCAGGAGGGCGAGGGTGCTGAGGCGTTGCATGGAGAGGGTGGGTGTGGTGCCAGCGTGGTTGTATTGTACTCTCTTTCTGACGGCTTGCTACGCCCCTTGTTCCAACGAATGGCACTATTGTCTCACTTTGGCCTGCGTCGGCTTGTAGCCCTTGCCCCCACCTCCCTTTGTTTGCCCCTGCGCGGCTTAGCGGGAGCGGAAGAGGTCGCTGGTCAGACACTCGACGACGAGGCTGCGCAGGCCGAGGCCCTGCTGCTTCACCTTCTCGTGGATGCGGTCGACGGCGAATTCATCGGCCGGCTCCATGAGGCGGCCGGTGCTGTAAGAGAGCAGGGAGCGGATCAGGTGGCGGGTGAACATCTCTTCACGCTTGTCGTGCAGGATGTCGCGGAAGCCGGCGAAGTCCTGGTACTTTTCGCCGGAGGCGAATTCGCCGGTGGTGTCGATCTTCGGCGCCGCGCCTTTCTTCGGCTTCGGGTAGGTGACGCGCCAGCGCCCGACCGGGTCGAAGGACTCCAGGCTGAAGCCGAACGGGTCGATCTTGCGATGGCACTCGGCGCAGGCGCGGTCGGTGCTGTGCTTGGCGAGGCGCTCGCGGATCGTGGTCGTGCCGCTGACGTCGGGTTCGATGGCGGGCACGACGTCCGGCGGAGGCGGCGGCTTGATGCCGAGGATGTTCTCGCTGACCCATGCGCCGCGGGTGACGGGTGAGGTCTCGACGCCGTTGGCGCTGACCGTCAGCACGGCCGCCATGCCGAGCAGGCCGCCGCGGTGAGGGTCGCCCTTGAGGCTGACCTTCTGGAAGCCGTCAGCCAGCCGGAGGGTCTTCTGCTCCGGTAGCTCGTAAAGTTTAGCCAGCTTCTTGTCGATGAAGCTATAGTCCGCGTGCAGGAACTGGCTCACCGGCCGGTTCTCCTTGAGCATGTCGCGGAAGAACAGGCGCACCTCGGTCTTCATCGACGCCGGTAGGTCCTCGGCGTAGTAGGCACGATTCGTCTCGCGCGGCGGTGGCATGCCTCCGAGGTCGCGCAGGTTGAGCCAGCTGTCGAGGAAGCCATTGACGAAGCCGTTGACGCGTTCATCGGACAGCAGGCGGTCGATCTCTTTCTTTAGTTCTGCGTCGCTACTGAGTTTACCTGACACCGCCGAGGTGGATAGGGCCTCGTCGGGCGGTGCAGCCCAGAGGGCATAGGCGAGGCGCGTGGCGAGGTCGTGGGGCCTGAGGCGCCGTTCGCTTTCCGGGGTGACCTCGCTCAAGTAAAGGAAGGAAGGCGAGCACAAGATGAGTTTGACGGCATCGAGCGCCGCCTGTCGTGGGCTGGCTTTTTCGGCGAGCCGCTTCTCGACCATGTTGCGAATCGGCGCGCGGTCGGTGTCCTGCAGTGGACGTCGGTAGGCTTTCGCCGCAAACGCGAAAAGCTGGTCGAGTGCACGGTCGGGCTGGAAGCCATCGCTGCCGAAGACGGCGACCTCTTCGGCGCCGCCCGCCGGCTCGGCGACGGGCCCCTGGACGACGATCTCGCTGATGCGAATGTGCGGCAGTTTGCCTTCCTTGAGGATATTATCCCGGCCGACGCCCGAGGACCCGATCGGTCCTTTGAACTCATCTTTGTAGCGTCGATTGATCGTGAGCACCGAGGCGCGCGATTCGTAGGGGCCGTTCGGGAAGATGAAGCGAGGGGTCTGGCCGGCCTCGAGCCAGACGCGGAACTTCAGCCGGGTCGGCGTGTTGTCGGGCACCACGCTGCTGGCGAGGAGCGGCTCGATGGCCTGCGGATAATGGATGTGGCCCTTCGTGACGTCGCC
>CALQLO010000009.1 GCA_943331445.1 Akkermansia muciniphila | reverse complement strand
TTTGTCCTTCTGAACGTCCAGTTAATTGGCCTGATAGCTCAGTTGGTAGAGCAGACGCCTGAAGAGCGTCGTGTCGTTGGTTCGATTCCGACTCAGGCCACCATTTAACGCCAGCCCATCCGCTTTAACCCGGGTGGGCTGGTCCTTTTAGCGGCCGAAGATGAGGCGCCAGACCGAGAATTCGCGCCCCCGGTCGATGGTTTCGGCGGGCGGCTGCTCCCAGCCGTTAGCTATTAAGCGGAGGGCTTTGAGCTCTTCGCGGCTCTGGTCCTTCTTCGTGGTTTTCTCGGTCCATTCTGCCTGCACGACGCCGAAAGGGCTTTGGGCCGAGCGCCAGACGGTGCCCTTAAATTCAATGGTTTGCTTCGGGACGATGGGGGGATCGGTAATCGTCGAGGCTCGCATCTTCATGCGCGCGCAGCCGAATTTACGGCCGCCAGCTTCGATGACTTCCTGGGCGGGCACGTCGTCGGTAAGTTCGCTGGTGTAGCTGAGGTTCGCCCATTTCGAGACCCAGTCGATATCTTCGCGGGTCATGTGGTAGGCGCCTTTAACCGGATTCGAGAAGACAATCTCATGGGAGTTCTCGATGAGGCGGCTCGCCCCTGTTCGATCCATGTCCTCGCGCAGAAGTAAACGGAGCGGGGCTTGTTCGCGAGAGCCGAGCCAACCGACAGGCTCAACGGTAAACCAGACGTGGGGCTTGCCGCCGACTTCCATGCCCGTGCGGATGGAGATGCTAATCTCAGATTTGGAGACGACTTTGCCGCCGATTCGGTTCTCGATTTGATAGCGTGCCCAAGAGCCGGGCTTCGGCAGATTCTCCGCGAATATCTGCCACTGAGCGCGGGCGGGAATGAAGCTGGCCCCGAGTAAAAGAAGGGAGAACAGGCAGCGCATGGGGGATTGTGGGGCTTTTGAGGGGGTTTTGGCGAGTCTCGACCTCTCTGGATGCCTTTGCCTTTGACTCACCCGTGGCCGTCCGTTGGAGTCGGGGTCTTCGTCATGGAATCCCCGGCACAGTCTTCGACCTCCCTCCGCTCCGCGGTTGGTCGTGCCTCGATTCCGGCGATTATTACCATCATCGGGCTCTGAGCCCGCTGAACGGAACGCCCGACGGGCGACTCCCCGTTCCGCGGCACTCGGAACGGCCCCACCTCTTTACATCCCTTTCTCTCTCACCACCCTAAAACACCATGGCACGCTCCATCGAAGTCTATGACACCACCCTCCGCGACGGCTCGCAGGGGCAGGGCATTCATTTCACCGTTGATGACAAGTTGCGCATCGCGGTCGAGCTCGAGCGCTTCGGTATGACTTATATCGAGGGGGGCTGGCCGGGCTCTAATCCGCGAGATATCGAGTTCTTCGCCCGGGCGAAGAAAATCAAGTTTAAGCATGCCAAGCTCGCCGCGTTCGGTTCGACCCGCCGTAAGGGCGTGCGGGCAGCCGAAGATGCCCAAGTGCGCGGCCTCCTCGAGGTGGATACCCCAGTGGTGACTATCTACGGCAAGACTTCCGCGCTCCATGTGCGCGAAGTGCTCCGCTGCTCCCCTGAGGAGAATCTCGAGATGATCCGCGACACGGTTGCTTTCCTGAAGTCCCATCGCCGCGAAGTGGTCTATGATTGCGAACACGCGATCGACGGCTGGAAGGAAGATCCGGCCTACGCCATCGCTTCCATGCTCGCCGCCGTCGAAGGTGGTGCCGATCGCATCGTGCTTTGCGATACCAATGGGGGTTCGCTGCCTGCAGAAGTGGCTGCCGCGACCCGTGCGGCCCTGGCGGCTCTCAGGAAGACGCCCATCGGCATTCATACGCACGACGACGCCGGCCTCGGCCTCGCCAACGCTTTGGCCTCCCTTGAGGCCGGTGCCTCGCACGTCCAGGGCACGGTCAATGGCATCGGGGAACGTACGGGTAATTGCGACCTTACCGCCGTCATCCCCTGCGCCCAATTGAAGTTTGGTTGGAAGTGCGTCTCCGCGACCTCACTGAAAGGCCTGGCCGGCCTGTCCCGCTTTGTTGACGGGGTGGCCAACCTTGCTCCCGATCCCCGCCGCCCGTGGGTCGGCACCGCAGCGTTTGCCCACAAGGGCGGCACGCACGTCGATGCCGTCCGTAAGTTCTCGGCGGCCTATGAACACATTGATCCGACGGTCGTCGGCAACGAGCGCACGGTGCTCGTCAGTGATCAGTCTGGCCGCAGTAATATCGTCCTCAAGGCGAAGGCCCTAGGCATCGATCTCGATCGCGATTCTCCGGCCACGGCCACCGCACTTGATGAGCTGAAGAAACTCGAACACGCCGGTTGGAGTTTCGAAGATGCGGAAGCTTCTTTGGCGCTTCTGCTCCGCCGTCATATCGGCAAAAGCAAGGCCGCGCCGTTCGAGGTCGCTTCCTATCATGTCACCGCCCGCGGTGCCAAGGGCTCTGCTTATTGCGAAGCCGTGGTCCGCCTGAGCATCGCCGGTAAGGAAACGCTGACGGTGGCCGAGGGCGATGGACCGGTCCATGCGCTCGACCAGGCCCTACGTTCGGCCCTCGTGAAATCTTTCCCGAAGCTCGCGAAGGTGAGCCTCGTGGATTATAAGGTACGTATTCTTGGTGGGGCCGATGGCACCGCGGCTAAGACCCGTGTGGTCATCCGTTCCTCCGACGGCAAGGACTCCTGGGGCACCGTCGGCGTGAGCGAAAATCTTGTCGAGGCCTCGCTACAGGCGATTGTCGACGGTTACGCCTACGCTTTGTCCTGAGCTTCCGGCTGACGCGTTGACTGCCTTCAAGGGCGGGGTAGCAATCATCTACCCCGCCCTTTATGCGTTCCCTCTTGTTCCTCGTCCTGGCTGCGGCGGCTGTCTCCGCCGCCGATACCGCCCAACTCCATATCTTCGAGATGGCGAAGCCGGGAGAGGTCAGCGAGGTTGCCAAGATTCCGGCGCTTGCCGCCGCTGCCTATGGCCGGCCGCACATGACCGCGCCGCCCATTCCGGTCTTTCGTTTGAGCGACGTCGCCTTCCTGGGGGCCGCGCGCAAGGAGAAGCTCGACGTATATTTTCCTTTTGGAGCGGCACGTACCGATCGCCCAGCCGTCGTCTTCATTCACGGCGGCGGTTTTACGGCTGGTGATA
Source organism: Akkermansia muciniphila (assembly GCA_943331445.1). Classification (GTDB taxonomy): domain Bacteria; phylum Verrucomicrobiota; class Verrucomicrobiia; order Opitutales; family UBA953; genus UBA953. The sequence goes on along the minus strand of CALQLO010000009.1, from coordinate 68,439 downwards.
AGGCCGAATATCGTTCCGCCAGCGTGAGCGCCGATCTGTGTCGAGCGGGCTATGTCGTCGTGAGCTGTAATTACGTGTTGGGGTCCAAGTCTGCGCCCGGGGTCTGGCCGCAGAATATCGCGGACTGCCGACAGGCCATCCGCTGGCTGCGCATGCATGCGAAAGAACTCGGTGTGAACCCGGAAAAGATCGCCGTCGCGGGCGGCTCAGCGGGCGGCTACCTCGCGCTCATGGTCGGGCTTTCGGATGACAAGACAGGGCCGGGAGGAGAGGTAGGGGCCCAGGTTTCGGCCAAAGTTTCTGGCGTCATCGACATGTATGGGGTCGTGGATTTTTCTAAGCATGGGGCGGGCGATATTCCCGGGGTGCCGGCAGCAGACCAGCGGAATTATCTCCCGGTGACGCAGTGCGACGCGAATGATCCTGCCGTGCTCATCCTGCATGGCACAGCCGATACCACGGTAGATATCGCCCAGTCCACCGAGATGGCCAAGGCGCTCCGCACGGCAAAAACTTCCTATGAGTATGTGATGGTCGATGGCGCGCCTCACACGTTCGATTTGCACCCGCGGGGCAAGGGATGGAAGCGGACGGGGCAGGTCGCCGGGGCCGAGGTCGTCAGCCAGTCAGCTCAGCCGGACCTGACCGAGGTCGTTCTGGCTTTTCTCGCGCGGACGATCGGGAAGTAGGCTTACTCCTTCAGTCGAGCCATCACCGTCGAGCCCTGAAGCTGGACGTCGAAACGGCCAGTGTCTTCGAGCATGCGATAGAATTTCGCATAGCGCGGGGCGTTCGCTTCCAGGCCGGGGTGTTCCTGGAGGAGGAATTTCTTAATCACCTCAACCTTGAGCCATTCACCGGGAGGAGCCAGGCCCAACGCCACGTCGGCGAGGGCTTCGATGATGTCGCGACGCGAGTGAAGTTGGGCCCGGCGTTGGTCGGACTCGGCCTTACCCTGGGCTTGTTGGGCGGGGGTGAGATTCGGGGTGTCCCGGTAATCGTGACCAGAATTTTCGGAGGGCCGGCGAGGTTCGCGGGCTGGCCGTGGTTCGCGGCGGGGTGCAGTCGGGCGGGGCTCACGCTCCGGACGCGATTCACGGGCGGCCCTTTGTGGGGCGGCTCCGAATTGCAGTTCGGGGAGCATCTTTTCGAGCTGATCTAAGAGACCGCCGACTTCCTTATTCGTCTTGGGTGTGAGGGCGCGCAGGGCTTGTGCGATTAATCCGAGGGCGCGACGCGGGTCGGATTTGGCGGCCTGTTCATCGTCCAAGCGCTCACGGAGCTCGGAGAGATTCAGGTAATGATGGGCGGTGGAGCGGAGGGCTTTGTGGGTGCGTTCACCCATGACGATGATGCGGACGCCGAGGCGCTTGGCGTCTTCGACGACGGGCGTGAAATCGCTGTCGTTCGTAACGAAAATCAGCGTCGTGGGCGGCGTCGTTCCGGCCATTAACTTAACCGCATCGATGGTTAGGCGCATATCCGCCGCGTTCTTGCCAGGGGTGTAGCTGCGTTGATCAACGAGCTCGAGGGCGGGCCATTCTTGGGCCGCGGCTCGCCAGCCGCTGAGGCGCCCGTTGAAATCGCCGTAAGCTCGTGCCGCCGAGATTTCGGTTTCGCCGATGAAGCGGCGCAGGGTGGGGAGGTGCTGGTGTGAAACGTTGTCCGCATCGATGAGCACCCCGATGCGCTGATTAGGCTGGGCCTTGGCGGCCTCCGGGGTGGAGGTCGAACTGGCGTTGGCTTGGCGCGGCGCGGCGGGCTTAGCCCGACGGCTGGCTGGCTTGCTGGCGCGGCTGCGCGGGGCGGGAGCGGACTTCTTGGATTTAGGACGGGCCACGGGAGTGAAAGAGGCCCTTATCCGTGCGGCCAAAGTCCCGAGCCTACAATGCGAAACACTACGGCTCGCTACTTCGCGTGGGCGTCGGCGGGCGCGGGCGTGATGCCGTAGGGATGTGCGTCGCTAGGCGGGAAGAGGGTGGAGAGGGCGAGGAGGATACCAATCGCCGAGGCGGTCGCGGAGGCCCAGAAGAGCGCTTTGACCTTGGTCAGCGCACAGATCGACGCCAGCGCGATACCGACTTGAATAAACGTGATGGCCTGGGCGAGCGTGTGGTGCGGGTGCATCAGGCGGCGACTTTGCTCGATGAGTGGCCCGACGGCGGCATCCTTACGGTCCGCGGCGGCGTCGAGGGCTTGGGCACCTTTAAGAATCTCCGCTTTCTCGGTTTTGTAGCGCTCGATGTCGGCGGTGAGTTTGCTGCGGGTTGTCTCCGAGTTCGTCAGGCTACCCCCGAGTTCGGCGAGGTTCTGCTTCGTGCTTTTCGCCTGATAGAAGGCCCATTGATTGGCCGCCTGCGTGCGCAGCTGGTTAGCTTCGTTCTTCACCAGGATGGCATCATTCTTCAAATTGGCTGCGTCGCTCTGGTGGCTGGCTCCCAGGAAACTGAAGACCGCCCCGAAGGTGGCGAGGATCGCTGTCATGATGGAGACGCGGATGGCGAGGGCTTCGCCATGTTGCGCCTGATGCTCCAGCGCGTGTTGATCCGGGCCGTGGACATGGAAGCCGTCGTGGGACATAACCACATTTCTTCCAGAGTCTGGGGTGGAGTCAACGCGCCTGCTGATAATTTAAATATATTTGCTGGAACATTGGCGGTAGCATGATGTTAGGAAAGACGTGAATCATCGTCTCCCCGCCTGGGGTCTCTTTTTAGTCATGCTTCTCTCGCCTTTGGCGTCGGTTGCCAAGGAACCCGTCTGGACGGCTAAGCCCGGCCCGTGGGGGCAACTGGAGGTGAGGGCGGTTTATCTTGAGCCGCCGGACAGCTTGTTGGCCGTGATCGCCAAGCCGAACTCGGTCACACGCTGGTCATTCGAGCAGACCACCGAGCAGGGCGTTCGCGAACTTTTGACCAAGGTGGGGGTGTCTGCCCCGATCGTCGGTCGCCTCTTTGCGTCCGGTCGCACCCTTGTAAGCGGTAACTCGGTGAGCCTCTATCCGCAGGTCGAGGATCTCACTGCCCTGTCGACCGAGGTCCGCAGTGCCCTCTACGTGGAGTTAGCTAAATATCCGGCGAACGAATATCAACGCGATCCGGTCTATATTCTTGGCGGGGATGTTGATGACTGGCTTTCGGAGGTGCCCCTTAGTTCCTCGCAGCAGCAGTTGTTCCGCAGCCTGCTTTGGAAGCGCGGCGATGCCTTGGTATTCAGCGATATCCAAGCGCTCCTGACGCTCTCCAAGGGCCCCGAAGATGTGAGTAATGTCTTCCGGACGATGACCAGGGTGCGGAGTCTGATCGTGGAATTGCAGCTCCCGCTTAAGTCCGACCGCAAGGAATTCCTTGATTACTGGTCCGCCGGCCAGACCGATACTCCGGGGCTCACCTTCATGCACGCGATTACGCAGCGCCGGGCGCCGCAGACGATCGACATCACCCACTTCCTTCCTTCGCTGATGCGTCAGCGGGCCTACACCTTTCCAGAGATGGAACTCGGCTTGAAGGGCCGGTTCCCTGATTGCCATTGGACCTCGCTGAATTTCTTCAATAGCGTGCCCAAGGAATTCTTTCTCGATACTCGATTGGCGGCCGAGCATCTCTTGGCGAATTATACCACGGTTGAAGCCCCTTATCGTTTTGGTGACGTGCTCTGTTTCTTGGATAACGGGCAAGGGCTGCACACCTGCGTCTTCATTGCCGATGACATTGTTCTGACCAAGAACGGCGATAGCATCCTCGCGCCTTGGGCGATGATGCAGATCAAGGATGTGGAATCAGTCTACCGTCGTTCCGCCAGCACGCGTATTCAGGGCTACCGACTGAAGAAGTAGGCCGTGGGCCTGTGTCGCTGTCCCCGGCGGGAATTGAACCCACATCCTCGGTTTAGGAAACCAATGTTCTATCCATTGAACTACGGGAACGCGATGGGTAGTAAGTCTGGGCGGGGCGGGGCGGGCAAGCCCGCATCGGCGGGGTTGGCTTGACTCCCCGGGGTATAGGCTAACTTCAAGTTCATGTACGCTGTCCTTTCCGCCGCTGAGGCACTGATGGTGGTCCCTAACTGGGCTTGGGCGGCTTTCCTTGGCTTCGTCGGGCTGATGCTCGCCCTTGACCTTGGCGTCTTCAAAAAGAACAGCGACCAAGCCCCGAGCTTCAAGGAAGCCGTCGCCTGGTGCATCGTCTGGGTGTCACTGGCCATCGGCTTCGCCTTCCTGCTCTCCGCTTGGCGCGGGCCGGAGGATGCTGAACTCTTCGTGGGGGGCTACGTCCTCGAGCTCGCGCTATCGGTCGACAACCTTTTTATCTTCATCCTCGTTTTCGCCCACTTCGGCATTCCTGAACGCCTCCAGCATCGCGTACTCTTTTGGGGCATCTTGGGCGCCGTCGCCATGCGGGCGGTCTTCATTATTGCCGGCGTCGCCGCGGTCGACCGTTTTGCCCTCTTGCTGCCCTTATTTGGCGCCTTCCTGCTCTTCACGGGAGTCAAACTTGCCCTTTCGCATGACGAGGCCGAGGGCAAAGGCATCGAGGAGAACTTCATCGTCCGGATGACGAAGCGATTCCTGCCCGTGACCAATCGCCTCCACGGCGATGCTTTCTGGGCCAAGGAGGATGGTCGCGGCGTTTTCACCCCACTCTTCGTGGTGTTGCTTGTCATCGAGGGTACCGACCTACTTTTTGCGGTCGACTCCATCCCGGCCGTGCTTGGCATTTTGCCGGCCGAGATGGCCATCGAGGAGAAGCGCTTCATCGCCTTCACCTCCAATATTTTTGCGATCATGGGCCTGCGTTCGATGTACTTTGCCATCTCCGGCTTCATGCATTATTTCCGCTTCCTCAAGCCCGCCCTGTCTTTCATTTTAGTCTTCATCGGCCTCAAGATGATCCTGCCTTGGGCGGCCGGACTCGGCCAGTTGGAGGGCCGGCTGGGTGCATGGGTGCCCCCCGTGCTCATCCATGAAGGCAAGGTCCATGTCCCGACGGCCGTCTCGCTCTCGATTATCGGGTTCATCTTGGCGCTTGCGGTAGCTTTCTCGGTGGCTTTCCCGAAGAAGAAATAGGAAAGATTTGGTGTTTCCACCTGCGGGGCTCATCGCCACGCTGGTGGCGTGTTCCGAGGCCGCTACAAGCTTTACCTGCCCTATCTAAAGGGAAGCCGCACGTTGCTGACCTTTTCTCTGCTGGCCGCCGCCGTCTTCGCGGCGGCCAATGCCCTTGGCTTGCCGTTTCTTGTGGGCAAGGTTCTCCCGGCCGTTTTCGGCGATGAGGTAACCCGCGCCGCGCCTCTCCTGACGTGGCCGAAATGGCTGGGCGGTCAGCCGGCGTTCACTCTGCCCAAGGGGTATGAGATGGCCTTCGCGGTGGGCTTCCTTCCCGTTGTGATGCTGATCCGCGGCGTCGGGGAGTTTTTCTCAACTTACCTCCTTAATCTCGCAGGCTTACGCGTCATTGAGGCCGTGAGGCGTGATGTCTTCGCCAAACTTCAGCAGTTACACCTCGGTTTCTTCGGCAAAATGTCGATCGGCGATTTGCTCGCCCGCCTTATTGCTGACGCTAATTCGGTACGGCTGGTGTTGGTCGACGTCTCGAATGACTTAATCGTCCAGCCCCTGACGATGGTCTTCTCCTTGGGCTACGTGGTCTTGATCTGTTTCTCTCACGAGAAGGGATACTGGTTCCTGCTCTGCCTGATGGTCGTGCCGATTGCGGTGCTGCTTGTTCGGGGTGTCGGTTTGCGTATCCAACAACGAACCCGCCAAGGGATGGAGTCGGCTTCCGATTTGAATAGTATCGCGGTTGAAAACCTTCAGTCCGCTCGCGAGGTGCGGGCCTATGGATTACAGGATCGCGAGTCCCAGCGCTTCAATCAGGCCAGTCAGGAAGGGTTGCGGATTCAGGGTAAGCTCATCCGCTACGAAAAGGCGCTTTCTCCCTTGGTTGAAATCACCGCCGGCTTGGGAATCTCGGCGGCTATCGCGGTCGGGGCGATGAATGGATTCACGCTCAACGAACTTATCTCGCTGATTATCGCGTTCTACTTTGCGTATGGTCCGATCAAGCGACTTGGCGGCGTGAGCAGCCGACTGAACATGGCTGCCCCTGGCCTCGTCCGCTTAGAGGAAATTATCCTCGCACCCGTCGAAGTTGCGGACGCTTCCGACGCCCGTCCGCTGGCTCGTGTCCGCGGAGAACTGGTAATGAAGGACGTCACTTTTCATTATGGGGCCGAACCGGTATTGGCTGATATCACGTTAAAGATTCCCGCTGGTCAGTCGGTGGCACTCGTGGGCCCCAGCGGCGCCGGCAAAAGCACCTTCGTTAATCTTGTGCCCCGGTTTTTCGATCCCCAGCGGGGCGCAATTTTGATTGACGGTCACGATGTCCGGAGCGTGCGGCAGGCAGACCTCCGCGCCAATATCGCCCTAGTTTCCCAGGAGCCCGTGCTTTTCAACGAATCAATCCTCGAGAATATCCGCCTTGGTAGGCCAACGGCCATGGACGCCGAGGTCCGCGAGGCCGCTCGCCTGGCCGGTGCGTTGGAATTCATCGAGGCGCAGCCCGAGGGCTTCCTGACCAAGGTGGGCGAGCGCGGCGGTCGTCTTTCCGGTGGCCAACGCCAGCGCATCTCCATTGCCCGCGCTTTCCTGAAGAATGCCCCGATTCTGATTCTAGATGAAGCGACTTCCGCCCTAGATACAGATACGGAGCGCAGTATCCAGCAGTCGCTGGCGCTGCTGATGAAGGGGCGGACTACCCTCATTGTCGCTCACCGTTTTAGCACTATCCGCGATGTTGATCGGGTGTTGGTGTTCGATGGAGGCCGCATCGTCGCGGACGGTTCCCGGGAAGAGCTTTATAAGTCCTCAGAGCTTTTCCGGCGACTTTGGGATAATCAGTCCAAGAACTTAGGCTGATGCGATTGCTGGTCGTCAAGTTCTCCGGACTGCGCGGCGCGTTGGCCGCGACGGCGGGTTTGCGTTCAGTCCGCGACCGCCATCCCAGTGCCCATGTGACTTTTGTAACCTTACCGGGTTCGGAGCCGGCCTTGGAAGGTTGCCCGGCGATTGTCGATGTGGTGGGCGCTGATCCGCAGGCGGGGACATTTTCACTGCTGGCTCATTTGCGCCGTCAGCGCTTTGACGCGGCGGTAGCCCTCGGCTCGCATCCGGCTGCGGTCCGCCTAGTGGCGCTGAGCGGGGCCAAGCTTCGTGTGTGTGCCGGCCAGCCTGCTTGGTGGGTGCGACCATTTCTACATCGGAAAGTCGTCGGCTCCATTGTCGATCCCCACGAAGTCGCCCGGGATCATGAGGTGTTGGCCCGAGCTCTTGGCTTCCATGCCGAAGCACCGGCTATGTGGTTTGCGCCGTCGCGCATGCAGGAGCACGGATTGCTGGTAGAGGAGGGCCGCTATGCCGTCATTCACCCTGGGTCGCGCCGTCCGGAGCGTATTTTGGAAATCGATAAGTGGGCCGCCGTGGCCCGGACATTATTGGCCAGCCGCGCGGTTGAGCGCATCGTCGTCTCAGCCGGACCGACCGGCGCGGAGCGCATCATGGCTGAGGCTATCTGTGGCTTAATCGGTCCAGCAGCGATGTCGACCCGCGGGCGCCTCCGCTTTTCCCAGCTTGCTAGGCTGATTAAAGAATCCCGGCTATTCCTCGGCTCGGACTCCTCGGTGCTCCAGCTCGCGGCCGCGGCCGGAGCGCCCATCGTGGGGGTGTTCGGGCCGTCGGACTATGCGCGTGCCCGCCCCTGGGGTGGCGTACACCGCGTGGTGCGTGTGGATACCTCGCGGTATGAAGGCGAGCCGCAGGCGGATTACCTTGCCCGGATGGATCGAGCCTTAGCTCGCATTACGGCGCTCCAAGTCGAGCAGGCGGCCGAGGAAGTTCTGCGAATTACCGCACCCTGATGGCTGCCGCTTGACCTTCGCCTCTTCGCCGCGAAATTAGCCCTGTGTCCGCCCCTGCTTCTCATTACGACGCCGTGATCATCGGTGCCGGCATGTCTGGATTGGCGGCTGCGGTGCGCCTAGGGATGTTTGGCCGGAAGGTTCTCGTGCTGGAGCGGCATAATGCCGCCGGCGGCTTGAACTCATTCTATGCCCGGGGCCAGCGTAAGTATGATGTCGGCCTGCATGCCTTGACCAATTGGGTACCCGAAGGCGTCAAAGGGGCGCCGTTGGTGAAGTTGATGCGCCAATTACGCATCCGCCGAGAAGAACTCGATCTCTGCCCGCAGTTGGGTTCGCGGGTGACGATGGCGGGGAAGAATTTACGGCTGAACAATAACTTCGACGACCTGCTGGCGGATGTCGCAAAGGAATTTCCGAAGTCGGTCGACCGTTTTCGCGAGCTCGATGCTTGGATTGCGTCGCTCGATGAGGCTGCGCTTGAGGCCCATGGCGGTTCAGCTCGGGCCTTGCTCGAGGAGCGCCTCGGGGACCCCTTACTCCGGGATATGTTGCTTCTGCCGACGTGCTTCTACGGCAGTGCCCTGGAGGATGACATCGAAGTTTCCCAATTCGCCGTCATGTGGCGGTCGCTCTTTCGGGAGGGTTTCGCCCGTCCGTTCATCGGGGTACGCCAGGTCATCCGCCTCTTGATTGACCGATGCCGCGAGCACGGGGTCGAGCGCCGGATGAAGTGCGGCGTCAAACGCATGGAGGTGCGCGCCGGCCGGGTGGCCGCGTTGCAACTCGATGATGGTACCGAAATTACCGCCACGGCGGTTTATTCATCGGCGGGAGCGGTTGAGACGCTGCGCCTGCGTTCCGATGTGGAGCCTGTTGCCGGGGCTGCGGCCATCGGTCGCCTCGGTTATGCCGAGACCATCGCCACGTATGAGCCCGCGGCTTTCGCTGGTTTTGGATGGAAGGACACCATTGTCTTTTTCTGCGACGCGGAGCGTTTCAGTTATCGCTCGCCGAAGGAGCTGGTCGATCCCGCCTCCGGGGTCATCTGCATTCCGAATAACTATCAATACGGAGAGGGCAGGGTGCTCGATGAAGGATGGTTGCGGGTGACGGCGCTAGCCAATCACGATGCCTGGTGTGCCTTGCCTGAAGCTGATTATCAGGCGCGTAAGCAGGAGTGGTGTGGGCAGCTTAACCGGGTAGCCCGACGCCATCTGCCCGTGGTCACGGACGCGATGCATGACGCCGCCCTTACTTCGACCGACGTCTTCACTCCGCGGACCGTGCGTAAGTTCACCGGGCATCTGAACGGTGCGATTTACGGATCGACAACGAAGCGGCGCGATGGGCGGACCGACCTCGATAACCTCTTCTTGATTGGGACCGACCAAGGGTTCCTGGGGGTCACCGGGGCAATGTTATCTGGCATTTCCATGGCCAACCTGCACGGTCTGAAGGCGTAACCCCTACCCATGCGCGAACCTGATTTCTCCGCCGCGCCCAGACCCCTCTGGCGCGACCTCGTCCAGCCCGCCGTGATTGTCGGCGCCCTCGGTTACTTCGTCGATATTTACGACCTCACGCTGTTCATGACGATCCGTAAGGATAGCCTGACGAGCCTCGGCCTCGGGCACCTCATCAGCGGAGCCGCTTGGTATCAGGATCTGCTGTCGTGGCAGATGATGGGCATGCTCATCGGTGGAATTCTTTTCGGTATCCTGGGTGACCGCATGGGCCGACTGACCACGCTGTTTGGGTCTATCCTGCTTTATTCCGTGGCGAATATCGCCAACGGGATGGTGCATAGTTTCGAGGCTTATGCGACGTGGCGCTTCATTGCTGGCCTTGGTTTGGCGGGCGAACTCGGTGGCTGCATTGCGCTCGTTTCGGAGACATTATCTAAAGAGCGGCGCGGTTATGGAACGGCCATGGTTGCGACTGTCGGTGTTTTCGGTGCCGTTGTCGCCGGCTACATGGCTGATCATGTGGGTGATATCGGTCGGGTGGTCGGTGGAGTCTTCGGTGCGCCCGTCGAAGGGTGGCGGATGAGTTATTTCATCGGCGGTGGACTTGGTCTGATGTTGCTCGCACTACGCGTCGGCGTCCGTGAGTCCGGCATGTATCATCAGGCCAAGGAGCATGCGGAGGTCGGTTCCGTGGCCCGTGGTAATTTCTTTGCTTTGTTCTCAAGCGGTGAACGCTTCCTGCGCTATGCGCGCTGTATCCTGATTGGCCTGCCGACGTGGTACATGATTGGCATTCTCGTGCAGCGTGCCTCGACGGTCTTCGCGCCCGCTTCAGGGGTCGTCGGCGAGCCCATCAAGGATAACTGGTCGGTCGCGGCATTTTATCTAGGGCTTACCTTTGGTGACCTGGCTAGTGGCGTTTGCAGTCAGTTGCTGCGCTCGCGTAAGAAAGTCGTGTTGGGCTTTCTGTTATTCAGCTTGGCGTGCGTCGGCGTGTATCTCTTCGGGACCTCCGGTTGGACTTCGACTTCTTACTACCGCTTGATTTTCCTCATGGGCTTCGGGATGGGTTACTGGGCTCTTTTTGTGACCATCGCGGCGGAACAGTTTGGCACCAATCTCCGTGCCACCGTGGCTACGACGGTGCCTAATTTCGCGCGCGGATCATTGGTGCCACTGACGCTCCTATTTACTTTTTTAGCGATGCCCTTGAACCAGGCGCGGGTAGTGCCGTCGATCGCCGGTGCAATCCTCGGCGTGATCTGCTTTGGCGCCGCCTTCATTGCCCTTTGGATGATGGAAGAGACCTTCGGCAAGGACCTGGACTACCAGGAGAAGCAGTAAGCCTTACTTGTTGGCCGGCGTTGCCTCGTCGCGCACGCAGCGGAAGCCGGCGTGGTTCGTCGAGGTCAGCGTATCCAGGCCTTGGCGGGCCGTGGCGCGGTAGCGAAAGCAGTAGCCTTCGTCGCAGAGCCATGAGCCGCCGCGGATGACGTGTTGCCCGTAGCCCGTGCCTTCAGGGTCATGACCGATGGCGGGGCCGGACGGGGCGTCTTTCGGGGAGACTCGGTAATAGGTGGGCTGATACCAGTCTTCGCACATCTCCCAGACGTTACCGGCCATATCATAGAGTCCGTAGCCGTTGGCTGGAAAAGATTTTACGGGAGCGATGCCAGCGAAGCCATCCTCGGCGGTGTCGCGTTCGGGGAACTTACCCTGCCAGTGATTGCACATGACCTTGCCTCCAGGGCGTTCTTCGTCGCCCCAAACGTAGGCTTTATTTTTTAGGCCGCCGCGGGCGGCGTATTCCCATTCGGCTTCGGTCGGGAGGCGCTTGCCCGCCCATTTGGCAAAGGCCTGCGCATCCTTGTAGGTGAGGCAAATCACGGGGTGGTTCATCCGCTCTTTAATGTCGGAGCCAAGGCCCTCGGGGTGGCGCCAGTTCGCGCCCGCGGTAAATTTCCACCAGGGCAGATTGCCGACGCCGCACTGGAGCGGGTTTACGCCGGCGACTTTCTTAAACAAGAGCGACCCGCCCTTGAGGTATTCGGGTGGGGCGTTGGGGAAGTCGCGCGCACTAAGGTCCTTTTCGGCATCGGTGACGAAGCCGGTGGCGTCTGCGAAGGCAGTGAATTGTGCATTGGTAACCTCCGTGACATCCATCCAGAAGCCTTTGAGGTGCACGGAGTGCCCAGGGGCTTCTTCGGCATGTTTTTCATCAGCCTTATCCGTGCCCATGCTGAACTCGCCGGCGGGTATGCGCACCATCAGGGCGAGTCGCGGGTCGAGGCCGCCTCGGCTGGTGTCGGCGTCGCGATGGGTCTTCCAGGCAAAGACCGCAAAGGGCGCGACGATGAAGATCGTCGCGAGGGTGATAATCCATCGCCGGGCGAGCTGGCTGGCTGACTGGCCTTCGCGGGGTGCGGTCATGGGAGGCTTATTTCTAGGTCAAGGTCGACGGGGGTCGAACCTTTTGCATCCTTGGGCGATATCGCCTCGCCCTTCTGGGGCGTTTTCCCTTATCGAAGCCTTAATCATGAGCTCATCCCAAGAAGAAGTCCTCCAGATTTTCCGTGATTCGAAGGCCCTGCTGACCGGCCATTTTGTCCTCCGCTCCGGCCTCCATAGCGGCCACTTTTTCCAATGCGCGCAGGTCTGCCAGCATATGGATAAGGTCACGCGTCTCATCGAGTTGCTGCGCCCGAAGCTTGCCGCACACCCTTGCGATACCGTGCTCGCTCCGGCGATGGGCGGCCTCGTCGTCGGCCAGGAGGTCGCCCGCCAGCTCGGCGTCCGCTTCGTCTTTGTTGAAAAGGAAAACGACAAGCTGGTGCTGCGCCGTAATTTCACGTTCCGTCCCGGCGAGCGAGTGCTCGTGGCCGAAGACGTTGTGACCCGCGGCGGCCGCGCCCAGGAGTGTCTCGATATTCTTAAGGTCAATGGAGCCACCGCCGTGGCCGTCGTCTCGCTTGTCGACCGGTCGGCTGGACAGACCAAGTTCAGCGTGCCTTTCGTGTCGTTACTGGAACTGAATTTCCCGACTTATACGGCCGACGCGGTGCCACCCGAACTGGCGAAGATTCCCGCCAGCAAGCCGGGTTCCTAAACTGAACGGGGCAGGGTGCTCCGGTGTGGATGAAATTGAGCCTTAAAACCCCTTATTAAGGGTGTGGGTTCGCCTTGTGCCTTGCACACGGGCGGTCCGTTCCCTACGCCAAACCACTCACTTTCCATGGATCGCAAGAACTTCCTCCTGGGTATGGCCTGCATCGTCGGCGCCTTCGCTCTTTTCTTTCTGACTAAACCCCCGACGCCGGTTGCGGCTATCCCTCCGGCTGCGACGCAGGTGGTCGCGACGAAGGCACTGCCGACGATGAGTGCCGTGCCCAGCTCCGCTACGCGCGTTGACAGTCTGGCCATCGACAAGTCGAAGGCCGAATACCCCGTCATCGAAAACGACTTAATCAAGGTGACCCTGACCACCCGAGGTGGTGCCGTCCATAAAATCGAGTTGAAGAAGGAATTTTCGGAAGTCGGTAAAAATGACCCCATCGCGTTCAATGTCGGCAATGAAGATGCCGCTTTGGCCTTGGCTCATCGGGATTCGAATGCTGGCAGCCTCGTGGGTGTCTATTCAGGCTTTTCGGTTCGGTCCAAGACAGCTACCGCCGTCACGCTGGTCGGCTCGTTGTCCGACGGTTCTCGCGTGGAGCGCACCTACTCCGTGGCGACGCCCAAGGTCGGCGAGGTCGGTGAGTCTTATTCGCTTCGTTTCTCTACCCGGGTGATCCCTGTCGCGGGTAAATCTGCTCCCTCCGTTTGGATTTCCACGGGCTGCTGGATGCCAACGGCGGGCGACACTTCCAACCAGTTCCTCTCTGTGCTCGCTTATGACGGCGACGATTTGACCCGCATCGGTCTCGATAAGTTCACTGCCGCGAGCGGCTTTTTGGGCCTGGGTAAGCATGATGCGGCGATTAGCTCCCCGATTGCCTCCGTGGCCAAGCCCCTCACTTGGGTCGCCTCCGGCAATCAATTCTTCGCCTCGATTCTGCATCCTGATGCGGCCGTTCGGGGTACCCGCACCGAAGTCATCGTGCTTCCGGTGAGTTTTGATCCACTCAAGCGGAGCTTACAGGCGTTCGCCTCATGGGAGACGCCCGCCGATAAGGATGGGGTCCGGACAATGGAGGGAGATTTCTTCGTCGGCCCCAAGGAATACGCCCGGGTCGCCGCGCTACCTGACAGCCAGGTCTACGTCCTGCAGTTCTCCAAGTTGCTTGGCTTCATTTCCTTTGGCGGAATCTGCAAACTGCTCCTCTTTGTTCTCGGCGCCGTCCATTTGCTGCTCGCTTGGAGTGGTGCCTGGTCTTGGGGTTGGGCCATCGTGCTGCTGACCTGCTTGCTTAAACTCATCACTTGGCCGCTGACCTCGATGCAGATGAAGGCGGCGAAAAAAATGCAGAAGTTCGCGAAACCGATGCAGGACATCCGCGAGAAGTACAAGGACAACCCGGAGAAGCTGCAGAAGGAGCTGATGAAGCTCTATAAGGATAATCAGATTAATCCTCTCGCCGGCTGTCTACCGATTCTCATCCAGATGCCGATTTTCTTTGGCCTGTATACCGCTTTCCAGACGACCGTCGAGCTGCGCCTGCACTCCTTCCTCTGGATCGCCGACCTTTCGGCCCCGGATACGGTTTACACCATCGGTGGCGTCGGAGGCTTCCCGGTGAACATCCTCCCGATTTTGATGGGACTCTCGATGTGGCAATCGATGCGCATGACCCCGAATCCTTCGGCGGACGGCTCACAGAAGACCATTTTCTTGATGATGACGTTGATGTTCCCGGTCATCTGTTACCCGATGCCTGCTGCCCTGACGCTGTACATGACGATTCAGAACCTATTGACGATTCTGCAGACTTGGCTTACCAAGGATGAAGACGCTCGCATCAAGGATGAAGACGTCGAGGTGATTCTCCCGACCACTACCCGCAGGAAGCCCAAAGGCTGATTTTAACCCCCCACCACCCCATGTCTGGTCATAGTAAATGGCACACGACCAAGCGGCATAAGGCCGTGATCGATGCGAAGCGCGGCAAGATTTTCTCCGTGCTGGCCAAGGAAATCTCACTGGCAGCCCGTGCTGGCGGCGGAAGCCCGGAGTCCAACGTACGCTTGCGTACGCTCATGGATAAGGCCCGGGCGGCCAACATGCCTTCGGATAATATCAAGCGCGCGGTCCAGAAGGGCACGGGCGAGATTCCGGGCGTGACCTACGAGGAGATTGTCTATGAAGGCTACGCCCCAGGCGGAGTCGGGCTGATTGTCGAAGTCACCACGGACAATAAGAACCGGGCAGCCGCTGAGGTCCGCCAGGCTTTTAACGATAATGGTGGCAATATGGCTCAGACTGGCGCGGTGTCGCACAGCTTCCAGAAGAAGGGGCAGTTTCTGATTGGCGCTTCCCAGGTGGGTGAAGACGCCCTCATGGAGTTGGTCCTTGAGGTGGGCGCTGAAGACGTCGTGAACAACGGAGACCACTTTGAAGTGCTTTCGCCGGTCTCGGCTTTCGATGCGATTTCCAAGGCGCTGCAAGAGAAAGCAATCAAGCCGGAGTCGGCCGAGCTGGCCTATGTTTCGAGCCTGCCAGTGCCGGTTGCGGATGCCGCGATCGCCAAGCAGGTACTGGAGCTCATTGATGCCCTTGAGTCTCTGGATGACGTGAAGGCGGTGCACGGCAACCAGGAGATTGATGAGAAGTTGATGGGCTGAGGAATCCTCCTCGCTCAATAGACTTCTCCCTTGGTCGGTTATCATCCACACTCTGGAGGTGGCCGCTCCGTCTCGTAGATCCAGTCATGACGTTTCTGGCGTCCGCACGGCTGCGCGTGCGGTAATTTTGCGCGGTGGGGATATCCTTGTGGTCCGGATCCGCACGGAAGAGGGCGAGTTCTTGGTCCTTCCGGGGGGTGGACAGAATCACGGCGAGACCTTGGAGGCCACGGTCATGCGCGAAGTCTTGGAGGAGTTGGGGCTGCGGGTTGCTCCGAAGGCTTTGCTCTATGTCCGGGAGTATGTCGGCAAGAACCATGGCATGCATCGGATTCACAGTCACTTTCATCAAGTCGAGGCCGTCTTCCATTGTGAGTGTGCAGATTTTTCGCCCATCGGGGAAGGTCGGGAGCGGGATCGCCGTCAGGTCGGTTTCGAGTGGCTCCCCTTGGCCCGCTTGGCGGATTATCCGCTTTCGCCCCAGGGCCTGGGGGAGGTCATTCCGCGGGCCTTGGAAAGTGGAGCCGCCACCTATCTGGGCGACATTCATTGAAGGCTTGCCAGCCAGCCCTCGCCTCCCTTTGTTCACCTTCCCTTTTATTGGGGTTATAGCTCAGTTGGTTAGAGCGCCTGATTGACATTCAGGAGGTCGATGGTTCAAGTCCATCTAACCCCACCACTTCGAAGCCCCGGCCTGGCAACCCCAGTCCGGGGCTCTTTGTTGGTCGGGTTTCAAGCGGGGGAATGCCGTCTGGGCGCACCTTTTTTCTCGCTCATACCCGCCCCTTGTCCCTACCCCTATGGTCTTCATTTTCCATCATGAGCAGCACCCAAATCGTTGATATCAAAGCCCGCGAGATTCTCGACTCCCGCGGCAATCCCACCATCGAAGTCGATGTCGTCCTCGCCTCGGGCGTGGTCGGTCGCGCGGCTGTCCCCTCGGGCGCCTCGACTGGCACCTACGAAGCCCACGAACTCCGCGATAGCGATGTGAGCCCGAAGTCCTTCGCCAAGGGTATCGACCCGAAGAAACGCTATAACGGCAAGGGCGTCCTCAAGGCCGTGGAAAACGTTAACGAAGAAATCGCCTCTCTCCTCGTCGGCCAGGATGCCCAGGACCAAATCGGCATCGATACCGCGATGATCGGCCTCGATGGCACGAAGAACAAGAGCAAGCTCGGTGCCAACGCCATCCTCGGCGTTTCCATGGCCGCCGCCCACGCTTCGGCCAAGGCCCTCGGCCAGCCCCTCTACCGCTACATCGGCGGACCGAACGCCAAGGTGCTCCCGATTCCCCTCATGAATATCATGAACGGCGGTGCTCACTCTGACGCCCCAGTTGACATCCAGGAATTCATGATCGTCCCGAAGGGTGCCAAGTCCTTCAGCGAAGCCCTTCGCATGGGCACCGAGATTTTTCACGCCCTCAAGAAGGTGCTGAAGGCGCAGGGCCTCTCCACTTCGGTTGGCGATGAAGGCGGTTTCGCTCCGAAGGTTGCTTCCAACGAAGCTGCTCTCGAAGCCATCGCCGCTGCCGTTAAGGCCTCCGGTTACAAGCTCGGCAAGGAAGTCTTCCTTGCCCTCGACGTCGCCGCTTCCGAGTTCTTCGACGAGAAGACCGGTAAGTACACCTTCCATAAGTCCGACAAGTCCCAGCGTAACTCCGATCAGATGATTAAGTTCTACCAGGACCTACAGAAGCGCTATCCGATCGTTTCGATCGAAGACGGCTTCTCTGAGGCTGACTGGACCGGCTGGAAGAAGGCCACTGACGCCATGGGCGCCAATACCCAGCTCGTCGGCGATGATCTCTTCGTCACTAACACCGAGTTCCTCTCCCGCGGTATCAAGACCAAGACTGCCAACTCGATCCTCGTGAAGGTGAACCAGATTGGGTCCCTCACCGAGACCTTCGATGCTGTCTCGATGGCTCAGCGCGCTGGTTACTCGGCGATCATTTCTCACCGCTCCGGCGAAACCGAAGATGCGACGATCGCGGACATCGCCGTCGGCCTCAACGCTGGCCAGATCAAGACTGGCTCGCTCTGCCGCTCTGACCGCGTCGCAAAGTATAACCAGCTCCTCCGCATTGAAGGCGAGCTCGGTAATCGCGCCATCTACGCTGGCAATACCTGCACCTGGGGCGAATAAGCCTCGCGGTGCGTGAAGCAAAAGGGCCGCCCCAATGGGCGGCCCTTTTTATTGTCCGAACGGGAACTTAGTTGGATTCTAGGCCCGCCGTGTTAACGGCAATAATCTTGTACTTCGAGCCAGCCTTGGCGCCCTTATCGACGAAGCGCATCTGAGTCAGGGGTTGCAGGGGCGTGTCGCCGTAGCTCATGCCTTGGAAGAGCGGCTTGCCGAAGGTGTTCTTCGGGGTCTCGGGCACACGCCCGACGGTCTGCCCGTCCTTTTGCACAAGGAACTGGCGGATGCCGCTTTCGAAGTCCGCATGCGCATCCCAGGTTACTTCGACGCCATCCGCCGTAGCCTTAGAGGCAACGTTGAACGGTGCGGGCGGGGGCGTGGTGTCGGCGGTGGAGCCGGTCTTCACGTATTCCGTCCACGCCTTGGCATAGGTGGCATTGGGCAACCAGTTGGCTTCAGCCTTATCTCCGCTATATTCTCCGGCGGGCTTGGCTTCATTGCCGAGCAGAGGGGACATCCAGCCTTTCGACTGGTCGATTTTGCGGAGTTTGTTGCCTGAGGCGGGCAGGCGAAGTTCTAGACAGGCATCGAAGAAGGCGATGGAGGCGTAGCGCTGGTCGCCGGTTTGGTGTCCGGTGAGAGGGTCTGGTGCGAAGCCAATCGGTGCACCCTTTGCGCGGTAGGCCTTGAACATCGCAAGGTTATCGACCCATGCTCCGTTAAAGCGCTTGTCGCCATTTTCTTTGACGCCCGGATTGGCCATCATCGGGATTTCGTAGGCTTCGGGAGGGAGGACTACTTCGGCAATGGCGCGAGCCTTTGTGGGGTCGGTGGGATTTTGCCAAGCAGCGTAGGCCGTGCCGGAACGGAACCAGATGGCGACAATGCGCTCGGGATAATTTGCCTGCATGATGCTGGCCCAGAAGCCGCCGCCGCTGTGGCCCCAAAGGCACCACGGAGCCGACGCGATTTCGGCGTGGCCGGTTTGCTTGGAGAGATCGGTCAATGCTTGGAGGTAGACTTTATCCGAACCATTGCGCGGATCGCACCACATGCGGCAGTTCGCTTTATCGGGCTCTTGGACCACGGGGCCGAGAAGGGCGCAGTCCCACTTGCGGGCGAGTGCCTGCCAGTGGAGGTCATCGGCGACGGTGACGGCACCTTTATTTGAGCCGAGGCCACAGCCGTGCTGGTGCACGATGACGCCGCGGACGGTCTTCACGCCTTCGGGCAACCAAAGATTGTAGGTCGAGGCGAAGATCAGTTCGCCAGGTTTATCCGAGGCAGGGTAGCTCACGGAATATTTGGTGCCATCAGCCAGAGCGGCCAAGGGCAGGAGGAGCAGGGCGAGTAAGGGTCGCATGGGGTTGGCTTATAGACACCCGAATCGCTGTCGGGTTCAAGCCGACGATGTCTTGCCGTGGTTTTATTTGGGGCTAATTTACCAAGATGGGATTGAGAGACGATTTGCTGGCGAAAATGCAGGCTTGGAAGGCGCTGGCGGATGCGCGCGCCCAGCAGGCGGCTCCGACGGCGGTGCCGTTACTCTCAGCCGAGGTGCTGGCCAAGGGGCATCCAAAGGTCTCGCGCGCCGTGGTCGGAGATGGGCTCGTCTACGGGGTGCGCCAGGGGAGTGGCTTCGGGTGGTGTTGGCTGATTTTTACGACGGTACATTGTTGCTTCATGTTTAGTGGCCTGCGGGGTGGTACGGTCACGATGAACCATCGGCTATTGAGCAATCCGTCGCTCTGGGACTTCATCCTCTTGGGCTTGTTTTACATTCCCTTCTTCTTGGTCGGATTCGGTTTCACGCTCGCACGCTATCGTGTTGAGCTGACGTCGGCGGCGGTAGCCGTGCGGTGGCGGATTCTGCCGTGGATTGGTTGGACATGGCGGCTGAGCGCCGGTGAAGAAGTGGCGGTGACGCTCGCCTTTCGCGGTTCCAGCGAGGATGAACAGCCGCTCCCCGCGGTGGTGATTTCTTCTCAGGGTAAGGAAATTAGCTTCGGGAGTTTCCTGCCCGCCGGCGTGAAGGAGTTCCTCGCTGGTGCGATCCTTGATTATTATCAGGGCGCTGAGCCAAGTGCGGCGCCGTTTATTCCGCGCGCCTGAGTTTTATTTGCGCGGTAGTTCGACTGCCCGAAAGCGTACGAGGGTGTCGCCGGACGGCTCGTAGAGCACGCCGAGGCGACCGTCTTTGAGTAACGCCATGCTGCTGTAGGCGAACGGTCCCGGGAAGGTCAGGTGAGCGGCCTCCCAGGTGTGGCCTTTGTCGTGCGATAGGCGAAGGGTCCCGTTGTTCCGGCCCTTGCCCACGGGGTTAAGAAAGGCGAGGGTATGGTCATCAATCCGCAGCAGGCTACCCTGACAGGTGGGCTCGGGAAGCTTCAGGTCATCTTGGGCGGCGGTCCAGGTCTCGCCGCCATCCTTCGACCAAGAGACCTTGCGGTAGTTGGTGCCTTTCCATCGACGGGAGTTCAGGTAGAGGCCGCCATCGGAGGTTTCCGCTACTTGGACTTCGTTCAATTGCAGTAAAGCCGTCTGGGGGACGAGTGCGCCGCGCTTCCAGGTGGCGCCAGCGTCGTCGCTGTAAGCGACCCAGTTGAAGAAATTCTTCTTAGTGTCCTGGGAGTTGAAGGGGACGACGAGTCGACCAGCTTTGGGGCCGGTCGTGAGCTGGATGCCGATGCCTGGGCCGGAGGCAGTGGTGATGGCCTCAGCCGGCTTGAGGGTCGCGGAAACGTCGGTCGGCTTGCTCCAGCTAATGCCCTCATCGTCGGAGGTGATGAAGCAGGATCGATTGCCTTTAGGGTCTGCTGGGCCGACCGGGAGGCCGCCAAACTCATGTCCGCCGGCGGGAAAAGTTTGGTAGAAGAGGAAGACGCGCCCGGACTTGGCTTCTTGAATCAGGCAGGGGTTGTTGCAGCTGTCGTTCCCTTGTTCGTAAGCGACGCATGGCTTGCTCCAGGTGGCACCATCATCCTTTGAGATTGAGACCACGAGGTCATTGCCAGCCTGGTCGGAGGATTTATCACGTCCTTCGGCGGCGGCAATCAGGGTGCCTTGCTTTGTGCGAAGTAAGGCCGGGATACGCACCGAAGGGTGCGGCAGGTTCTTTTTAGCTTCAAAGACGATGACGTCGGCGCCGTCGGCGGCTTGAAGGCGAATGGCGAGCAGGCCAATGAGGAGTAGGTGGCGCATGATTTTAAATTTCAGTTGCAGAAACCATTGGCTTCTCGCTCGCCGATCATCGGTACTTAGAAGGGATGGGCCAGCGGGTTACCGCCGGAGTCCGGACGCCGGGCTTAGTCTCGCCGCTGATTGTGATGAGGTCATCGCCAAGACGCAGAAGGGGGGCGACGGCCACAGGGTGAGGCCATTCGCCGACTTCCTCCGTCTCCATTGTTTCGACATCAAGGGCGATGATGCGTCGACCTAGTCCAGAGTGATTCTGGGGAGGCTGATCGTATTGGCTGCCGTCGTCGCCGCCCACGAAAAATAAATGCGTCTGCACGGCCACGCCCGGGCCGGCACAGCCCGCCAGCTTTCCGGGTAGCCCGTGGAAGCGATTGCCCTGGCCGTCGAAACGTTGGAAGGAAAGGTCCTCACGATAATCGCGTAGCGGCTTCTTATCTTTAGCGGTGAGGGCGCAGCCACCACCCCAGATGAGGGTGCGATCGGCGGCGCCGCATAATGGAATAATCCGTGCGAACGCTGGGTCGGCTAAGCTGGTGCGCCAGGGCTTATCCGGGTCATCAAGGTCCAGTGAGGTCAAAGTTCCGATGGCGGCCGTATCATCGGGGTGAGCCGTGCCGCCGATGAGGATGAGGTGCCCGTTGGTCGCTACGAATCCCGCAAAGGCACGCGGCGTGGGTAGGTTGTCGGCGAACGGGGTCACCTTGCCGTCAGGATTTATCAGGATGACTTCGGCCCGGTGGCCGTCCGGGGCGCACCCGCCCGCGATGATCAGACCATCAAGCTTCGGTGTCGCGCAAAACGCTCCGCTGGCCAGCGGCATCGGGAGTTCGCCAATCCGGGACCATGCCCAGACGCCGCTTTTCTTGCGAAGTTTGTAGATGTCTTTGTAGAAACTTTTCACCCCGCCCTCCCAGGGTTTTTTATCGCGATAGTTGCACCCGCCGGCGGCGATGATGACTTCAGAGCCATCCGCATCCTTGACCACTGCGGCCATCATACCGGCGCGGCCTAAGGAGTCGGGGATATCGGGCAGATTGACTGACTGGGCGCCGGCATAGGCGGCCCAGAGTAAGCAGGGTAGAAGCAGGAGCGTTCGCATGGGGTCCCGTGGGCGTTTGTAGCCTGCCCCCAAGGGTTCGCCAGCCCCAACCTTATTCCGCCCGCAGGAGCCAGCCTTCGGCGGAGCGCACGAATGGACGGAGCTCGCCGTTCGATACGGCGAAGCCACCTGACCACTTTGTGCAGCCGGTGGACAGCACGGCCGAAGAGCCTTCTTCGGCTTCGGACCACGCGTCTTTTACTTTATCGTAGGAAAGAACGGACTTCGAGTAACCTGGGTGCTTGGGGGCCTCGACCTTGCCGGCGATCTTACCGTCGTCGCCTCCGAGGATTAAAATATTGTCGTCGATAACTGGGCAGGGCGAAGGTGCGGCGGCCAGTGGGCGTGGCATCGGCGCCAGGCGTCGCCACTCCTTGCCCAGGGTGAAGGCGTGGCAGTCGGATAAGTATTCGCGATCGACGCCTTTGGCGCCTGGGCTCAAGGCCACTCCCCCGAATAGGAAAAAGGTATCCTTGGTGCCAGCTGACTGGGCGAGCATTCGTCCGGAGCCAGCACAGAGCGGGAGTTCCTTCCAGCCGGCGTTTAGGTTGGCCAGATCGATGGCGTAGGCCGTCGAGGAGGCGGCGGTGGCGTCGGGGCGTTCGGTGCCTCCGGCAACGATCACCTTGCTGCCCACCAGTGCGCCCGTGGCGTAAGCCAGGGGGCGAGGCAGGAAGGGGAAAGGTCGCACCTTCAGTTCTCCATCCTCGATGGCGAGGGTGTAGCAATCGGCATAGTGACGATGGGAGTCGGCCCCGCCGATCATGAGCAGGCCTTGGCGAATGGAGACGCTGACGCCGTAACCGCAAGGGCGAGGCAGTTTGCCGACGCTGGCCCACTTCTTGGAGCGCGTGCTGGCCAGGGAGTAGACTTCATCGTGCCAGACCTTGAGCCCGCCTTCCCATGCCTGCTTCGCTGGGTAGTTAGAGCCACCACCGCAGAGGAGGAGGTCGCCGGAGGTGCCGAGGAAGGCGCCGCCGAAGCCGGGAGCATTGGGAGTTTCAGGAAGTCGGGACCAGCGCATGGTTTTGTGAGTTCAATAGGAAGACAGGCTGCAAGGGGGTGTCCAGAGATTAGGCGTGGCTGGGGTGAATGTCGTCCGGAGCCCCGCTAATCCGAGCTTTTATGCGCCATGTGGCGCCCGTGCAGGCGGCGGGGAGGGCTTGGTCACCCGAGGATTTGTTTGACAGAGCCACCCCGACCTTGCCTTGATTGGACTCCTTTCGCACTGCCTGGTAGCTCAGCGGTAGAGCAGGTGACTGTTAATCACTTGGTCGTAGGTTCGATCCCTACCCAGGCAGCCAGAAAGGGCCTCTTTCCACCTCCCGGTCTTCCGGGGGCGGGTTTGCAACCTTCTCCTTGACCATCGGAGAGGTTGCGGGAGGATGCATTCACTATGGGCCAACAGAGCAATAAAGTCATCAAGCGCCGCCGTCGCCGCGCCTACCTCGAGCGCAAGAAGGACCGCATTAAGGCTGCCCGCGTTGCCGCGAGCAAAAAGAAGGCCAAGAAGTGAGCTGGGCGGCGGGTAAGGCCTCTCTGCAGGCCGCGCTCGTCGCGCTGGTCTTGGTGGGTTGCGGGACTCCGCCTCCAACGGGAGTCGAGGTTCCTGGTATCGCCTACGTTAATGAAAGGCGTCGAAGTGAAGCCGATGTGGCCCGCGCTTCGGAAGCATTCCACGCCAAAGAGCATCATGGTGACGACGTGGTTTTCCGCACCGAGGAGAATGTCCGTCCGGGTTATTATTTCTTCGTCAAACTCGACATCGACCCGCCGGCGGATGGACGTCTCGTGGTCGAAGTGGTCCGCACTGAAAACGTCGCGCCCGAGCGCTACGACTTTGCGGTCAACCTAAAGCCAGGTCGCCCTTTCGGAGAATTTGTCATCGGCCTCACAGGTAAACAGGCGGGTTCGGCTAATTGGCGTCCCGTCGCTTGGCGGGTCTCGGTGGTGGATGGCAAGGGACGCTTCCTCGCTTCCCGGCACAGTTTTCTCTGGGGAACGCCGCTCGATCTCGAGCGTCGTTGATGTGATGGAGTCCCCGGCTTGGACTCCTTGGCGTCTATTGCGACTGGCGGATAACTTACCGGCTGGAACGTTCGCGGAGCAACTCGACGGCGGACAGAGTTTTCGCTGGAATCAATTAGCAGACGGGAGTTGGGTCGGCGTTTTCGGCCAGACGGTGGCGGCGTTGCGAGCCTCCGCCAGCGGCGTCGAGTGGCGCGGATTAGTGGGGGCGGTTAACGCGGCGGCGGCGTTGTCGGACTATCTTGATGCGGAGGGCGTGCAGGGTCGCCTCGTCGAGGCTTTGCCATGGAGATCGGATTTAGTACTACGCTCAGCCATCGAAATTTATCCAGGCTTACGAATCCTGCGGCAAGATCCACAGGAGGCTCTCCTCGGATTTCTCTGCAGTTCCAATAAGCGCATCCTGCAGATTCGTGCAATGGTCGCAGCCATGGCGGAGAAAATGGGGGAGCCGCTCGGCGGCGACTTCCGGGCTCTGCCTGATTGGCGCACGCTAGCCTCGGCTGATGATGCCATTCTCCGTGCGTGTGCCCTCGGCTACCGGGCGGCGTATGTGCGTGGCACGGCGAAGCAACTTCAGCATCGCCCGGACTGGGCTCAGGAATTTCAGGCACTCTCGACACCGGATTTGATGACGGAATTACAATCTCTGCCGGGGGTTGGCCCGAAGGTCGCCGCTTGTGTTGCGCTCTTCGGTTTCGGGCGACTCGAGAGTTTCCCCGTTGATACTTGGGTGGTCCAGGCGTTGGGCTCAGCCTACGGGCTGCAGGGATGGAAGCCTGCGCAGTTGGAGCAATTCGGCCGCAGGCATTTTGGCGCGGCCGCAGGACTGGCCCAGCAGTACCTCTTTTCGGCGGCGCGGGCTGGCCGCTTGACGACGGTTAGCGTGAAGACGGAATGGCCGTCAGGTCGACGCCCCAAACCTCGCGGATGACTGTTGGCGTGAGTGTGTCCGCCGGGGTGCCTTCCGCGATTAATCGGCCTTCGGCCAAGACCAAGACGCGATCGCAATGGCGGGCGAGTTCGAAGTCATGGGTGGCGATGACGCAGACGGCACCGGATTGCGCGAGCCCTCTGAGGGCGAGGCGAACTGCCGACTGGCGACGGAGATCCAAGGAATCGGTTGGTTCGTCGAGCAAGATGGCGTGGCCAAAAGGTTCAGCCAGCTGGCTGAGCGCAAAGGCAAGATGCACGGCTTTTTGTTCACCGCCCGAAAGTTCGGCTAGGCGTCGGTCAATCACTTCCTCTAGGTTCAACTTCACCAGCCAATCGGCGAATGCTTCTGGGCGACTGGTGATGTTGGCGAGATCGGTGAGTGGGTAGTTCCAGGCGCAAGCTGGGCGCTGTGCGCAATAGGCCCGAGTCTTCACGGCTTCGGCTGCCCCGATTTGCGCTGGGTCGGCGCCAGCAATCATCAGGGTTCCATCCGTCCTCGGCGTCAGTCCGGCGAGGGCTCGCAATAGAGTGGTCTTGCCAGCGCCATTGGGGCCGACGATGGCGGTGAGGGTGCCGCCCGCAGCACAAAGAGACACGCCATCAACGACTCGACGTCCGTTAAGTTCTACCCCGAGGCCGAGGGCGCGGATGACGAAAGCATTACTCATGGCGGCTCTTGGCTATCCAGATGAAAACCGGGGCGCCGAGGATGGCGGTAACCGCTGCGGCAGAGAGCGGTAGTTGCGGCCAAAGCCCGCGACCGAGGGTGTCTGCGCCGAGTAGGAGGGCGGCCCCCAGCAGGCCGGAGAAGGGCAAGACCAACGCGTGGCGCGGGCCGATTAAGGTACGCGCGAGGTGTGGGGCGAGTAGGCCGATGAACGCAACCTGGCCGACCAGACATGTGGCGGCGGCGGCGGCGAGTGCCGTGAGTAAAACCGCGCGACGGCGGACCGAGGGGACATCGCAGCCGAAGCCTTTGGCGGCGTCCTCGCCGAAGGAAAGTAGGTCTAGTGATCTAGCGAGCGTGAGGAGTAGGAGTGCCGCAAGCAGACAGAGGAGGGAGGGAAACCAAGTGAGCTCAATGGTCGCCATGCCCAGCCAATCGCCATAGGCACCATTCGTGAGGAGTTCGCGAGATTCGCCGCTGCGAGCGGCAATGACGAGCGTGCCTGCCGCGGTGAAGGCATTGAGGCCCAGTCCGGTTAGGAGTAGTCGGGCGGTGGAGCCGTGCCCACCGATAGTCACGAGCACCGCGGAGACGGTGAGTGCCCCGCCGAAGGCCGCCGCTGGAATGAGCCATGACTTTTGCCAGGCGATGTCCGGAGCAAGGCCAAGGAGAATCGCGATACCGAATAACGCACCGCCGAAGACTCCCGTCAGTCCAGGGTCTGCCAGTGGATTGCGGAACACCCCTTGTTGTGCCGCACCGCCGATGCCGAGCGCCAGACCGGCCGCGAGTGCGGCCAGTACGCGTGGCGTCCGGAGAAGCATGAGGCCGTTACTGTCGCCCCAGCCGAAGCCCTTGGGTCCAGTCGCTAGCGCGACGGCGATGAGTGCCGCTAGGATGAGCGCGACGAAAGTGAAGGCGGCGACGCGGCTCTTCATTTGCCCAATTCCCGGAGCAGGTCGTTGAGCGGATTGCGTTTCTTGGTGGCGGGAGGGGTCGTCGTGGGCTGCGTGGAAGAAGATTGGGCGGGCTGGGTAGGTGCGGCGCTGGACTTGACGCCATCAATGGCCTGCTGGAGTCGCTCGGAGAGATCCGTTTTCACATTGTTGATGGAGCCGGTAACCTTGACGCCCGGCCCGTCGGTCATCCCGTCGGCTTTCGAGGGCGCCGTACCGTAGCCGAGGGCGGAGAAGAAGTTAGCGAACTCGCCCGAGCCCCGCAGCTGCGCGTCAACGACCATCGGCCAGTCGGTGAAGGAGGCTTTCGGATCGATACTGATGCCGCCCTTGGCGCTGAGGTGTAGCGTCTGATTACGAACATCGGCCTGATCGAGCTTGATGGTGCCGGAGGCGAGGCGGGAGGCTTTCACCGTGACGGTGTCGTAGTTGAAGTCGGAGAGTGCTTTCTGGAGTTTAGCGGCGGCGGCGACGGCGGCGCCAATCTTAGCCACCTTGGGGTTATTACTGGCTCCGCCAAAAATCATGGCTCCGAGGCCGATGACTTGGCCGAGATCGCCGGCCTTATTAGCGGCGAGCGAGGAGCCGCTGTTTTTATCCCCGAAGGCCCGGATGCGGCCGCCTTCCGAGCGCATTTCGGAATCAACCTGTAATTTGGATAAGAGTTCACCAGGCGTGCCGCAGATGCTGGTGAGTGATGCGGTGACATTGGCTTTACCTTGGAGGAATTCCTTGATGGCAGGGACGGCAAGGGCGATGGCGCCGATTTCAAACTGCTTCAGCCCGATGGTGGCGGAAAGCGAGTAGGGGCCATTATTGATCGAGGGCACGAACGCCAGTTGACCGCGACCGGTTAGGTCGCCTTCGGCTAGCTGGCCAGAGAGTTGGGTGAGGCGCAGCGCCTTGTCGTCCGCCTCGGCGCGTAGGAGTACTTTCTGGGCGACAATCCCATAGGCGCTAGCCTTATTGATGGCGACTTGAATGGTGCCAGTCTGATTCAGCCAGAAAGGGTTTTTGTCTGGCTTGGGCGTCGGCAGGTTTTTGATTTCTTCTGGGGCCTCTGTGCTCTTGGGAAGTAATGCCAAGACATCGTCCACATCCACATTGTCGATGGTGACAACGCCTTGCCAGTCGGTCTTCGGGCCGGCGTTCGTTTGGGTCAGCGTGAACTTCCCGGCACTGGTATTATTCGCCTTCAGGAGGAAGGAGCCTTCGGCCGAAAGGCCGCTGGCGGTAGGGGTATATTTCCCGCGTACCTGAGCTTGCTTTACGCGGCCATCACTCTGGCGCAGGCCGACATCAACGACGTTCAGGGCCACGGCGATTTCGCCGGAGGCGGCGTACTCCGCCGAGGCGCTATACTGGCCGCCGCTGACGATATTGAGCGGCCCAGCGAAAGGTTGGTTGGCGAGCTCACCGAGGTCGCCTTCGAGTTTGAGGGTGGTGGCGCCCAGTCCGTTGGCGGCCAGCCCGAGTGAGATGTTGCCTGCGGCCAAGGTGCGGCCGTGGCTCGTCAGGGCGGCTTGGTTGAACCCGATAACGGTGGTTTTGTCGCCGACCAAGAGATCCAAGCCCGCCGACAGGTCGCAATCTTTCACCCAGAGCTTTCCTTTCCAGTTCACACTGGTACCCACGAAGGCGAGCGGGGCTCCTTCCGTGCGGATAAAAAGCCCTTCAGCCCGAAAGCCGGCCACAAGGTCAGCCCGATTGAGATTGCCCGTAACTTTGAGTCCGGGGACGACCGCCGCGAGGGATTCCAGCGGGAGGTTGGAGGCAGACGCTTCCACCAGCACGCCGGTCGGTTTAGCTCCGCCGATTTCAAATCGTTGGCGAAGTTTCAAGGCCAAGAGGTTGTTGCCATCGCGGAAGATTCGGGCGTCCGCGGAGTTTACCACGGGATTTTTTCCCGCGGCGCAATCGACGGCTCCGCGGGCGGCGATGCGGATGCCTTTAAGTTTATCAACCGGCAGGTCGCCCCAGTTTGGCTGAGAGGCGAGTTCGACGATGCCGAGATCGATATTGGCCGTCGCAGACCATGCGCCATTCGCCCCGGGCTTAAGGGTGGCTTCGCCAGTGGCAATATTGCCAGCGACACAACTTACGGTGAATGGCCCCACGGTGATCGCACCGTTTTCAGATTTTAAGGGTACGGCCGCATCGATTTCTCGGACCAGTACCTTGCCGCCTCTTTCAATCGTTAGTCCCTTAAAGCGGTGCGTGCGGATACTGGCAACCGTGGCCTGGCCGCCGACGAAAGAGATGGCCGCTTCCCCGGTCCATTTACCGGCGGTGGGCTTGATGTCAGCCATCGCGAGAAAGGGCGTTAGGGCGACGAGGTCGGCATCGTTGGCGATGACGGAGAGGGAGGCGCCGGAAGAATCGTCCGGGAGGAGACCGCCTTTCCAGTTGAGGGGCTTGGGCATGCTGATGTTGATGCCGTTGCCGGTCACGGCCAGATGGTTGAGGGAGCGGCTGACGTCGGAGCCGGCGGCGTCTGCCTTGATATTCCATTCAGAAGAATGTCCGCTGACCTTTTCGGAGAACTTACCCAAGAGGTCGACCGCGACCTGCCAGTTCGCAGATTCCTGCGTGCCCGAAAGTTTTCCGGTGAGGCGCACGTTGGGGAGTTGCTGGCTCAGGAGGGCGAAGTGGGTTGGGTCGATGTCCAGCTGCGCGGCCAAGTCCATGCGGCCTTTGTCGCGAGTGCCGTTGAAGGTCACGGCTGGGTGGTTGGTCGAGTCGCTGAGGGAGCCCTTGAAGGTGAGTGCGTTGCTGGCGGCTGGGTGGTTTGCTGATAGATTGAGGCTCACCGAGCCGGCGGCGGCTGGGCGATTATCTTTGGCGACGAGATCAAGGTTGAGCGAAGCGAGGTCACGGCTGAGGTTTTCGAGATCGAGTCCCGCGGCGCCTGGGGGTCGGCTGAAGGCGGCTTTCAGCTTACCGTTTAAGCGCACATCCGTGAGCTGCTGGCTCAGGATGCCGAAGAGGGCCGGACTCATGTCGAGCTGCGCTGTCAAGTCGGTCCGACCTTTGGTGAATATGAGGTTAAGGCCCGCTGAGCCGGCGGCCAGGGGGCTGCTATCCTTGGCAGATAAATCGAGGTTGAGCGCCGCGAGGTCGCGGCTGATATTTTCAATATCCAGTCCCGCGGCGCCGAGGGTGCGGTTGAATTCAGCTTTCAGGATAATCTCACCTCGAGGGTCCGTCTGTTGTTTCCCGGTGACGAATCCCGGCCAGGCAATTCCCGCGCGCAAGTCAGCCTTGCCGGCGGAATCGAATTCATCGCCTTGGACATTGAATCGGAGTAGGGTGCCATCGGCGAGTTTCACCCGACCGGAAGCGGCATAGGGCCCGAGTACGAAAGGTGGCAGCACCGTTTTGCTCGTTGATGGAGGGACGGCGATGGCGGCGGGCGCTGCCTTCTTGCGTAGGCTTAGGTCGACGTCGATGCCCTTGATCTCTAGGCGGCTTAGCGCGTAAGTCCCGCGAATGATGGAGAAGAGGCGCGCCTCGCCCTTGAGGCTACTCGCGGCGAGATGGGTGCCATCTTCGAGGGTGAGGTCGATGCCTTCCGCGGAGAAGGTGCCGTCGAGGGAACCCTCAATGCTAGCGATCGTGCCCTTGATTTTGGCATCCGCGAGGAGCCCTTTGACGCGCTCGCCAAGGGGCGTAGGGCGCAGTTGCGATTCGACCCAGAAGAGTGTGGTGCCGATGACGAGGGTGAGAATGCCAAGGGTCCAGAGGGAGATGCGGAGAAAGCGGGACATGGGGACAGCAACTCATCTTGAGGGAGGCTCCCGGACGGGCAACAAAAAGCCCGGCAGAATTACTTCTGCCGGGCTAGGTTGAGCCGTTATCTTGAGTTTAGGCCTGAGGTGTCTGGCCGCCCTGAGGGGGCTGTGGCTTGGAGGCTTGGCCGTCGGCGCGCTTGCGGCGAAGGTAGACGGGCTTGATGACCTCATCCGCCTCGCAGAGCTCGGCGCTGAATTCGCCCATGGCGGACATCTTCGTCTGGCTCATCATGCGGCTACGACCATAGCGCATCGCTTTCATCGCCATGATGGCGTCTTCGTCGAGAAGCTCCTTAAGGTATTCGATCTTTTGCTTGGCCCAGTTGGAGAGGTCGCTGCGTAACAAGAGGGCCGCGAGTTCCGTCTTCGCCTCGGCGAGTTTGCCGCTCCGGACCAGGTGCTCGATGGCTTCAATCTTCTCTGAGGTAATCGCTTCGCCCACCGCCGCCGCCACATCGGCATCGACGGGCAGGGTGGAGTACGCGGCGAGGTCGACTTCCGGGAGCGAGATGAGCTCGGGCCCGAACTTGACGACTTCGCCCTCCTTGGTGATCGCCTCGAAGTTGACGGCGGCGAGCGCGTCAGCCTTGGCGAGGGCGCCTACCTTCAGCTCGATGACTGCGACAAGCGAAGCGTCCCAAGGCAGCGTACCGAGTTTGCGGCTGCGGGCGATGCCGTTCTCGAGGATCTCTCCGACCAGGCGGGCTTGGACATCACTACCCCCCTGCACGCTGACCTTAACCTGACGCAGGAATGAATTGGAGATAATGGCGAATTGTTCTTCGAAGGCCTCGTCGAGGTCGTCGGCCGTCTGGCCGAAGTTGGCGACGCCTTCGCCGGCGTTGGCCATGCCCGTCATCAGCGATTCATTGAAGCCGTGGCCGAGGCCGACGGTCGAGGTCGTGATGCCAGCGCCCGCGGCCTTGGCGACCTGACGGAAGATTTCCGCCTCATCGAGCAGGCCCTGGTTCGCCTGGCCGTCGCTGAGGAGGATGACGCGTGCAATCCGATCCTTGCGGGTGAAGGGGGCGAGCTGCTTGACGCCTTCCTCCCAGCCGCCGAAGAGATTCGTCGAGCCGCGGGCATCGATGGCCTTGATACGGCTAGCTAGGGCTTCGCGATCGGTGACTGCCGTGAGTGGCTGCACCACTTCGATGCGGTCATCGAATGCGATGACGGTGACGCGGTCATCATTGCGGAGACCGCGGACGATGCGGACGGCGCTTTCGAGGGCAGCTTCGATGGGACGACCCGACATCGAACTCGAGCGGTCAATCACGAGGGCGAGATCGAGTGGCGCTCGGGTGGTGTTGCCGAGGTCGGCGGGTTGGGCCGGGGCGACGATACGGACGAGGACGTGCGACGCTTCGGTGGCGGCACGGAGGAAGCCCTTCTTAAGGGGCAGGATTTCAATCTTGGGTTGGTTCATGGGAGCAATCATCACCCCCACTCTTACCTAAACCCAAAAAGTGTCAACAGTTAGGTAGTATCTTTCCTTAAAATAACACTAATTAGTCACTGTCATAATTATAAGTACTTATTCATCAATGCTTTGCTAAATCCGTCCACGATTTCCTGCAGTTCCTGTTTGGTCGGGTTAACCCTACTGTCTATATTGAAATGGGCCTCGCACCAGTAAGTGAGCCGTAATCTCGTCCACCGTTCGCTTCTTGGTTCATCGCCGCGCGAGGTGGGGTTGAAGGCCTGAAGTTGCGCGAGGAACTCTCGGGCTTCTTCACTTATGTCCGGCCGCATCATTTCCTTTTTAAGTAATACCCGGAAACTTTCCGCCGGACTTTCGGAGTCGGCCACCTGCTTAATCTGCTGGATCATCGCATAGGACCGTTGGCGGGGCATGCCTTGGCTGGCCGATGGCGCTCCCGAACTGGCGAGGGTCCGCACCGGGCTTTTTTTGCGCAGAGGGAAGCTGCTGTCCGGTTCCCGGATCGTATCCATATCGTCATTAAAGTCGGCCATGGCAGGCGAACTTCGGGTCTTAAAGAATAGCTTTTCCGCCTCGGTGGGGGTGGCTAATTCGTCGATCAGATGGTTGAGCTTTTGGACGTTGGGGTTATCTCGTAGTAGGCTACCAATCCGATCGAGATCCCAGCCACGCTCGGCTAGAAGTCGGGCCAGGAGCAATTGGCGCACCTGCAGGGGGCCGAAATTGGCTTTGCGGCGATCGTCCTCGGCGCGCTCGGGCTTGGAGAGCAGGCCTTGGTAGGTATAAAAGCGGACGAGTCGCTCAGTCGAGCGGTGTCGGTCGCCAAAGCCGAGTTCATCCAGCTTGTCCGAGACGAAGGCGGCGAGTTCTTCAGCGGTACCGAGAAACTCCTCATCATGGAGGCGGGCGGATATTTTCATCATATTATTGATTTAATAGAGACACTATGGTGTCAGCATCTCGCATTGGCAATCTTGGAATGTCGGCTTTTACGGGGATTCTCACCAAAGAAGAAGGCCGTCCGAAATCGGACGGCCTACGAGCCCACTCCCTGGAGAGTCGCTTACGAGTTGTGGCTGTAACCTTCTTCGCCGTGGTCCGAGATATCCAGACCGCGGGCTTCCTCTTCTTCGGTCGGGCGCAGGCCGACGATGGCCTTGACCACATAGGCGAGGATGAGCGTACCGAGGAGCGAGATGATCAGCGTCACGCCGATCGCCTTGAACTGTTCGTTCACGAGCGTCTTACCCACGATGTCCTTGAGGTTCGTGGTGAGGTTGCTGTTGGCGTCGGCCGTGGCACAAATGCCAGTCACGATGGCGCCGAGGGTGCCTCCGACGGCGTGGACCCCGAAGGTGTCGAGCGCGTCATCGTAGCCGAGCTTGGACTTCAGGTAGACCACCGCGAGGAAGGGCACCACCCCGGCGAGTACACCGATGAGGACCGCGGAGCTAGCGGAGACAAAGCCCGCAGCTGGCGTGATCACGACGAGGCCGGCGACGGCACCCGAGCAGAAACCGAGCACGCTGGCGTGCTTGCGGAGAATCCATTCGAGGGCGGCCCAGGTGAAGGCACCGACGGCTGCGGCGAGCGTCGTGGTCGTGAAGGCCTGCGCAGCGACACCGTCGGCGGCGAGGGCGGAACCGGCATTGAAGCCGTACCAGCCTACCCAGAGCATGCCCGTACCGATGGCACAGAGGACCATGCTGTGGGGAGCCATGGTCTTCTTACCGAAGCCGAGGCGCGGGCCGAGGATGATGCAGAGGAGCAGCGCGGACCAGCCCGAGGTCATGTGCACCACGGTGCCGCCGGCGAAGTCGATGGCCTTGATGGAGGCCTTGGCGTTCCAGACGCCGTTCATGTCGCCCGTGATACCCCAGATGGCGTGGGCCATCGGGAAGTAGACGATGAACATCCATCCCAGCATGAAGAGCATGACCGCGGAGAACTTCATGCGTTCGGCGATGGCACCCACAATCAAGGCCGGGGTGATGATCGCGAACATCAGCTGGTACATCGCGAACACATTCTGGGAGATCCAGAAGGCGTAGTCAGTATTGGGGGCAGAAGTGACATCCTTTAGGAAGAAGTATTCGCTGCCGCCGAAGAAGTGGCCGAGGAAGGTCCCGTCGAAGCTCTTACCAAAGACGAGGGAGTAGCCGACGGCCCACCAGAGGACGGTGACTAGGCCAGCTAAGCCGAAGCACTGGGCGACGACGGAAAGGACATTCTTGGCGCGAACTAGACCTCCGTAGAAGAGGAACAATCCCGGGAGCGTCATGAAGAGCACCAAGGCGGCGCAGATCATCATGAAGCCGTTATGGCCAGGTCCGGCCGTCGCGGCTGCAGGGGTGGTCAGGCCGGCCGGAATGGTCGGGTTGCCATCCTTGTCCTTCGGGCCGGTCTTTAGTGGTACGGTGGGGTCTCCGTTGGAGAGGTAGGCTTCGATGCCAGCTAAGCGCTGCTCGAGGGAGGGCGCGGGTGGCGGCGGAGTCTTGGCCGCTTCAGCGGCGGGGGTCGCCGCCGGAGCGGGGGCGGGAGCGTTCTGCGCGGACGACAGGTAGGGCACTGCCGCCAGAGCGAGGATGGTGAGAGTTCGTAGCAGGGAGTTCATGGCGAGAGGTCATTCGCAACCCTCGTGCCAACCCTCCGGATTGGAATCTAACCCCTAAATGTGTTTAAAATCAGACGCACGGACCCCGGCGGCCTGCTTTTTTTCGAGCAAGTCGCTTCTTCGCCATCACGTCCCGGTGCCTTAATTGTGATTATAGCCTTCTTCGCCGTGGTCCGCGATATCGAGTCCTTGAGCTTCACCTTCTTCGGATACCCGTAGGCCGATCGTCGCCGCCACGACTTTGGCAATCAGCCAGGTCATCGCTAGCGAGACGAGGATGCAAAGCAGCATGGCGAGAAGCTGGCCCTTTAGCAGGCCCTTCGCGACCAGCGCACCGCCAGTGGGGTTCGCCTGGGCGTTCATGAGCAGAGCGGTCGCGAGCGCACCGATGGTGCCACCGATGCCATGCACTCCGAAAGTATCAAGGGCGTCGTCATAGCCGAACTTGGGCTTAAGCACCGAACAGGCCCAGTAAGAAATCGAGCCGGCGAGTAGGCCAATCAGTACGGCGGAACCGGCCGATACGAAGCCGGCCGCGTTAGTGATGGTGGCGAGCCCCGCGATAGCGCCAGAGCAGAGACCGAGCACGGAGATCTTGCCGCGATGGAGCTTCTCGACGGCCGCCCAAGCGAGCGTGGCCGCGGCCGCCCCCAAGGTGGTCGTCAGGAAGGCTTGAATCGCGATGCCGTCTGCCGCCAGGGCGGAACCCGCATTGAACCCGTACCAGCCTGCCCAGAGCAAGCCCGTGCCAGCAACGCAAAGCACCATGCTGTGAGGGGTCATCGGGCGCTTGCCGAAGCCCGCGCGCGGCCCGACGAGGATGCAGAGGAGGAGGGCGGACCAACCGGAAGTCATGTGCACAACAATCCCGCCGGCGAAGTCTGCGGCCTTGAACGTTGCGTCGGTGTTGGCGAGACCGGAGAAGTCGCCGGTGCCGCCCCAGACGGCGTGCGCGATAGGGTAGTAGACGAAGATCGTCCAGAGGAAGGAGAAGAACAACACTGCGGAGAACTTCATCCGCTCGGCGACGGCACCGATGATGAGGGCCGGCGTAATCGCCGCGAACATGGCTTGGAAAAGGGCGAACGTGGCTCCGGAGATCCGGGGTTCATAGCCGCTCGACTCGGCGCCGAGTCCGAGGAAACCAAAATGTTCGCCGCCGCCGAAGATGTGACCAACGAGGCTGCCGGCGTAGCTCTTGCCGAAGACGAGGCTGTATCCGAAGGCCCACCACATAAGGATGCCCATCGCGGTCAGGGCCAGGCACTGGGCGGCGATGGAGAGAACGTTTTTGCTTCGGACTAAGCCGCCGTAGAATAAAAATAATCCCGGGATGCACATCATCAATACCAAGGCGGAACTGATGAGGACCCAGGCATTATCGCCGGCAGTCGGGGCGGGTAAGGCAAAAATAAGCATGATGCTTTTTATTAAGCAAATATCGTGCCATTTTTTCGGCACGCTGCCGTACTCGCTTGCTATCGAGGAAAACTGGGCCAAATTAAATTAAACACATGAAACAACTGCTTAAAGTTAAGCATATTGCCTTACTTTGTGCATGCTATTCTTCGACAATAGCCGCCGAAGTCGCCCCCGCCGCCAAGAACTGGTTGGCGATTACAGATTGGCAGTATCGAGGGGATGACAGCGTCAGCCATTCGGGGGGTGTGACGGGTGAGTATGGGCGCTCGCGCGTCGGCTTGGAACTTGTTTATCAGACGGCCGATCAGGCGGTGGACCTAGAGTGGTATCGCTATCAGAATCGTTTCAGCGGTGCGATTGCTGGCACCGACCGGTCTTACGGTGCCGTGACGGACGTCATGCTTACCGGCTTCAAGCAGTGGGATTGGAATGAGAAATATGGAGTCCAGATTATCTATGCTGCCGAATGTGCGGCGGAAGAGGGCGTCGGCCTTGGTGCTGGTCGCCGCTGGGGGCTTGGTGGGGCCATGCGCTGGCGGCCAGATGCGGAAACCGATATCGCGCTCGGGGTGCTCTTGGAGGATCGACTCGAGGCTTCGGTTCTACCGATTCCTTACATCAAGGCCATCTGGCGTCCGTGTAAATATGCCGAAGTAGAATTGCGGGCGACCGGCCTGCAGAACGGGGTCATCATCCGCGGCTTCCCGACCGAGGACCATGCGACGACGATTGATTTCACCGTGGCCTATGAGACTTTGAATTTCCAGCTCACGCCCAGTGCGACCTATGGTTCGCGGGCGGTCGCCATCGGCGAAGTCCCGATGCGCCTGGGCGTCACGCAGTTTCTCGAGAAGTCCGGCACTTGGTTCGTGCGCGGTAGTGCCGAATGGGTCCCGTTTGCTCGCCAGTCTTTCCGACATGACGGCGAAGGGCAGGGTGCTTTCGAGCCCGGGGCCTCTTGGGGGCTGGCGGCTCGCTTCGGCGCGCGCTTCTGAGTTTTCGGTTCAGAGTTCACGCGCCGCGAGCACGTGAAAGATGAAGAG
The DNA here is from genome assembly GCA_943331445.1 of Akkermansia muciniphila. Classification (GTDB taxonomy): domain Bacteria; phylum Verrucomicrobiota; class Verrucomicrobiia; order Opitutales; family UBA953; genus UBA953. The sequence continues at coordinate 31,929 of CALQLO010000009.1, read as the reverse complement.
GCCAAGGGCGAAGCTCATGGTCGTGATTAGGCTGCGGTCAGCCATTCATCGCGCCGGCGAATCGCGAGCTCGAGGTCATGGGTGCGCAGAGAGCGGCGTACCCGGCGCTTGGTGAAGTCCGGCAGGTGCTCCGTGTAGTGTAGCCACCAGGTCCCGTTATTATTCCACAGGTGGTGCAGGCGGTTATCCCCGTCGACCCGGATGGAGAGTCGCGGGCCGGCTGGAGTGTTGTTGTCGTTGGTGTTGATCATGGGCGTGCGGTGAAAGGGGCGCGCATCACGGTCAACCCAGTGTTGGGTTGTTTTAGCCTTTCGGCTCTCATCTCGAATCCTTGCGGTTTCGATGACCACCGTGGCCCGGAAGGGCTCGGTTGGTGCGGGATCTGGCTTTCGCCGGTCTCGCTCGTGATGCGACTAATAAGGAACTGACTTAACAATGCGGAGGGGCGGGCGGCCTTCAAGCCTGTCTTACGGGATGGTGTGTCATAAAAGTCCCCTCTTTCGGCGGGCTTTCCCGCTCTTGCGGTGGTGGGCGCGGTGCTTCAGCTTGGTTCCATGGGTTTCTTCCGATTCCGCAAAGTCATTTCGCTCGGTAAATTCCTGCGGATAAATCTTTCGAAGACGGGAGCTTCGCTTTCGGCCGGTCGCCCTGGCGCGACGGTGAATATTCGCAAGGATCGCGTGGACGGTACCGTCGGCGTGCCTGGTAGTGGTCTTTCCTATAAGGAGCGTCTCTCTCATCGAGGCTGTGCTTCGCTATTTATCTTTGGATTCCTCGCCGCCGCGTCGCTCGCTGGGTTCGTTGCTTTCAGGCATTAACGCACGCACGATGCGTTTGAGCGCATCGGCGATTGTTCCGCAAGTGCCCGGGAAAGGACTCGAACCTTCATGCCTTTATAGGGCGGCAGATTTTGAGTCTGCTGCGGCTGCCATTTCGCCACCCGGGCGGATTGCGGACATGCATTCATTCCACGTGCGTCGAAGCGTGCAAGAAAAACCGTGCGATGTGGATGGTTCGTGCTTCGTGAAAACGCGGACAACAAAAAAGGCGCCCCTTGCGGAGCGCCTTTTGGCGTGAATCTCGTGAGAGATTACTTGGCGCCGAGGATCGCGTCCTTAGCGGCCTTAGCCACGCGGAACTTCACGACCTTCTTAGCCTTGATCTGGATGGTTTCGCCGGTGGCAGGGTTGCGACCGAGGCGAGCCTTGCGGTGGACGAGGACGAGCTTGCCGAGGCCGGGGAGCGTGAAGGAGTTCTTCGCGTTCTTGTAGGCGAGGGCGGCGATGATCTCGAGAATCGCAACGGCCTGCTTCTTGCTGAGTTCAGCTTTTTCGGCGATGGCGCTGGCGATTTGAGACTTGGTGAGGGCTTTGGACATGTTGGTTATGGGTTGGTTGTGCAGTGATGCGGATACATTAAGTATCGAACCGTCCGCTGAAAACCAGCGAAAAATAAGGGCGAGGTGCAGGTTTATTCGCCCCCCTGGATGGGCTCAAAAAATCTTTTGCATACGCTCGGCTTCGACCATAGGTCTCTATCCAGACATCACCCCATGCACCTCCGACCGACTTCCACCCTCCTGCTCGCCCTCCTGCTCGGGACCTCCGCATCGCACGCTCAGGACACCGTTGGTCTCGAACAAGCCTTCCCCGGACTGACCTTCAGTCTGCCGGTGGCGATCTCGCCGATGCCCGGCAGCAAGGACATCGTCTTCATCATCGAGAAGGGCGACCCGATCCCGAGTCCGGAGGCGGACAAGACCGCTGATAAATCCAAAAAGAAGAAGCCGAGCGGCTTCTCTGGCGGCAAGGTCCAGATGTTGTCGGGCGTCGGCTCAGGAAACGTGACCAAACAACAGGTCTTTCAGCTCGATCCCAAGGATGGGAAATTTGATGCTAATGGGGAGTGCGGCTTTCTAGGTTTTGCGGTCCATCCTAATGTGGGTAAAACGAAGCAAGTCTTTGCTTATTATAGCCTTAACATTAATGGAAAGCTTCACCAGCGCGTCTCCCGCTTCACGGTTTCAAGCCTCAAGCCCTTCCTCGTCGACGCGGCTTCGGAGCAGCCGCTGATTACCCAGCTCGACCCGGCAGGAAATCATAACGGCGGGGACCTCCACTTTGGTCCTGATGGCTACCTTTATATCAGTTGTGGCGACGGCGGCGCCGGGGGTGATGCCTTCGACAATGCTGGCTTCATCAACAAGGGTTTCCATGCCGCCGTCTTCCGCATCGATGTGGACAAGAAGGCCGGCAACCTTGCCCCCAATCCCCATCCTTCGGTCATCGCCGATGCCCAGGGGGTAGCCTTCTACTCCATCCCAGCCGATAACCCCTTCGTGGGCGCGACCTCCCATCGTGGGCTCGTCCTTGAGGCCAAGGCCGTCCGGACTGAGACCTGGGCGACTGGCCTGCGCAATCCGTGGCGCTTTTCGTTCGACCCCAAGACTGGCACCTGTTTCGCCGGGGATGTCGGTCAGAACCTCTTCGAGGAGATCGATATTCTGGTCGCCGGTGGCGACTACGGTTGGCACGAAGTTGAGGGCCACCACGTCTTCAGCCAGAAGGACCCCTCCGGTAAGAAGGGCACCCCTGAGCTCGCCCCGGCTTCGGCTTTCAAGGCTCCCATTCATGAGTACGACCGCAAACTCGGCAACTCGGTGACCGGTGGTGTCGTCTACCGCGGCGACCGGGTTCCGGCCATCGCCGATGCCTATGTCTTCGCCGATTTCGCTTCGGGTCGCATCTTCGCCTTAAACGAACGTGGCGGCAAGTGGGAGTCTCAGCAGGTCGCCAAGGACAGCACCATCTCTTGCTTCGGCTACGATCCGTCGAATGGCGATGTCTTGGTGGCGTCGCTCGCCGGCCAGGTGAAGCGCATCGTTAAGAAGTAACCCGCATGCTTTCTCGCCGCTCCATGCTGGGTCACACCGGTGCGTTGATGGCGGGGGCTATGCTGCGGCCGGTGCTTGCGAGCGCAGCTGGGCCTGCGCCGAAGGCCCCTGAATTCAGCCTCTTCACGAAGCATCTCGTCGGGCTACCTTACAATCAACTCGCCGAGACTGTCGCGGAACTTGGCTTTAAGGGCATCGAGGCCCCCGTGCGTAAAGGCGGCCACGTCGAGCCGGCACGCGTCGAAGAAGACCTCCCGAAACTGGTTGAGGCTTTTAAAAAGTGCGGCGTCTCCATCACACTCATGACCTCAGACATCAATGAGGTGAACGATGCCGATCGGTCCGAGAAAGTACTGCGCACGGCCCGCACGCTAGGCATTCCGCGTTACCGCATGAAGTGGTATCCGTACTCCGGAAAGAAATCACTTTGGGGCGAGCTCGATGAGATTCGTCCCCGACTCAAGGAGCTGGTGGTGCTTAGTAAGCAGGTTGGCATTCTGCCCTGCTATCAGAATCACTCTGGCCCGAAGAATATCGGCGCCGCGATCTGGGACATGGCGACCTTGATGAAGGACTATCGCCCCGACGAGCTTTCCTGGAACTTTGACTTCTTTCACGCGATGGTGGAGGGCGGCCTGTCTTGGCCGAATCACCTAGCCCTCGCCCGTGACCATATTTCGATGGTTTATTTTAAGAGTTTCACCTGGAAGGGGAGGGTGCCGGAAGGCTGTCCGCTTTCAGAAGGGACCGTCGGGAAGGATGCCGTTGTCCTCCTGCGTAAGTCCAATTACTCGGGCCCCGTCTGCCTCCACGTTGAGTACCTTAAGGACAAGGTCACGGATCCGGGGGCTCTGAAGGTCGCCGTCGAGGCCACCCGCAAGGACTTCGCCACCCTCAAGGAGTGGTGGTCCTAATCCAGGGGTGGGCTAGGGGATTCCTGTAAACTTAGGCTGGAACTTGTCCTGTTTGGGGGTGTAGTCATTTAACTCCCGCCATGCCCCGCCTAGCCCTGTCCCTCCTGGCTGCTGCTTCCCTTTACGCAGCCCCCACGCCCCCTGCTCCTTACCAGCCCTCCGAAGGCGGTTCGGTCGCACTGAATCTTTTCCAAGTCCCGGAAGGGCTCGAGGTGACGGTCTGGGCCCGCTCCCCGATGCTCGCCAATCCCACCAACATCGATTTCGATGCTCAAGGTCGGCTCTGGGTGAATGAAGGCGTCAACTACCGCGTCTATAACAAGGGCGGGAAGCGCCGCGCCGAAGGCGACCGCGTCATCGTCTTAAGCGACACCAAGGGACAGGGCTTCGCAGATTCGGTGAATACTTTCGTTCAGGATCCGGAGTGGACCTCGCCTCTCGGCATCGCCGTCATCGATAACGTCGTTTACGTCTCCCACTCCCCGACGGTCTATAAGTTCACCGACGTCAATCGTGACGGCAAGTTTGACCCAGCGGTCGACAAGAAGGAAGTCTTCCTCACGGGCTTTGGCGGCCAGGATCATGACCACTCGCTCCATGCGGTGGTCGCTGGCCCGGACGGCAAGCTCTACATCAACGCCGGTAATTGCGGCGGCGAAATCACCGACAAGTCGGGTAAGGCTTTTCGTATCTCGAGCGGTTATGTCGACCAGCGCGGCGGCAAGTGGCCCTACGACCCGAAGGCTGTTGCCGGCGCCAAGAGCGATGATGGGTTTATCTGGTCCTCGGGCTTCTCTGGTCGCCTCAACGCCGACGGCACGAATCTCGAAATCCTCGGTAACGGTTACCGCAATAGTTTCGAGAGCTTCCCGTCTTCGCTCGGCGATCTTTTCCAAGGCGACAACGACGACTCCCAGAGCTGCCGCACTTCCTTCGTGCTCGAATACGGTTCGGCCGGCTACACCACCCCCAGCGGCGCTAGCTATAATTCCGTTAAACGCCCCGGACAGTCGACGCCTCGCGCTCACTGGCGTCAGGACGACCCCGACACGATGGATGTCGGCGATGTTTACGGTTCAGGTTCGCCCACGGGTATCACTGTTTACGAAAACGGGGCCCTTGGTGCCGCCTGGGAAGGCACCCTTCTGAATTGCGAGCCGTCTCGCAACACGGTGCTGGCTTACAAACTCGCCGCCCAGAAGGGCACCTACGCCCTCAATGCCGATACGCGTAAGGACTTAATCACCTCGAATCCCACTCGCGAATTCGAAGGTACTGACTTCCATAAGATCAAGACCGCGGCGACCGCTAAGCCGAATGAGCGTATCATGTTCCGTCCGTCCGATGTCACCGTCGGTCCGGATGGCGCTATCTATGTTGCTGACTGGTACGACTCCCGCGTGGGTGGCCACCAGACGCTCGACGACACCTGCACTGGCGCGATCTATCGTATCGCCCCTAAGGGCTTCAAATCCGTGATCCCGAAGGTCGACCTCTCCACTCCTGAAGGCGCCGCTGCCGTGCTACGCAATCCGGCCGTGAACGTCCGCCACCTTGGGTTCAACGCGCTCAAGGGTTTCGGCGCGAAGTCCCTTCCGGCGGTCGCGGAAGTCCTGCGCGATGCTAATCCTTATGTCGCCGCGCGTGGCGTGTGGCTGCTCCCGTACCTTGGTGATGAAGGCGTTTCCCGTGCCAAGGCTTTGCTCAAGGATTCGAACCCTTCGCTGCGTCGTCTCGCCTTCCAGTCGCTGCGCCGTGCAGGTCACGATACCGTGGGCATCGCCGCTGACCTTGCCAAGGACGCCGATGTCGCCGTGCGCCGCGACGTCGCCACCTCGTTGCATACCGTCGCCGCAGACAAGGCCTTACCGATTCTGATCGAGCTGGCTCGTCAACTTGATGTGACGGACAAGAACTCCGTCGCTGCCTTCGGCATCGGTTCAGCCAATAAACAGGACGCCGTGTGGTCCGCCGTGAAGTCAGAACTCGCCAAAGATGGTCCTGAAGCGTGGTCCCCGGCCGTCGAGCGTATCGCTTGGCTCCTGCACCCGGCTTCCTCGGTCTCGGAGTTTGTCGCCCGCGCTTCTTCCGCCAAGGTTTCACAAGCGTCGCGCTCGCTCGCCGTCGAGTCGCTTTCCTTTGTTGAGACGAAGGAAGCCGCTCTCGCGATGATCAAACTCTGTGCCGAAGGATCGCCTTCCGCCTCCGAAGCCAAGGGCTGGGCTCTCATGCGTATGACGGGGACGTGGTCGACGTTTGATATCCGCAACGAACTTAAAAACGCCGGAGTCTACGACGCCAAGAAGGTGGTCGTGAACGCCATTCAGGTTCCCGAAGCCCTGGCCGGCACGTTCACTGAGCAGGATGTGCTCTCTAAGACCGGCAACGCCACCAAGGGTGCCGCCCTCGCCCAGCGCTGCATCATGTGCCACCAGCTGAATGGCAATGGCCCGGCTTATGGCCCGGAACTTAAGGGTTGGGCTTCCCGCCAGAGCCGTGAGGCCCTCGTCCGCGCCATCGTCAACCCCTCGGCCGAAATCGCCCTGGGTTACGAAGGTGTCACCCTGAAGCTCAAGGCTGGCGGCCAAATCGATGGCCGCCTCATGTCGTATAATGACCCCATCGTAATTACCTCCACCGGCGGCATTACTCAACTGGTCCCCAAGGATCGCGTTACGGGTGGCCAGACTAAGATGACCCGCTCCCTGATGATGTCCGGCGAGCAGTTGGGACTGAGCGCCCAAGATGTGGCCGACGTAGCCGCCTTCCTCGCCACCTATAAGTAAGCCCGGGCACCCCGAAGGCCGTTTTGAGGGGGTTTTCCACTTGGAAGACCCCCTTTTAATTTACCGCTTGCTTCTGGGGCTGGGTTTATCAGGTTCGACCCTCCTTTCCCTGGGCAAGGCACGGCCGCACAACGCGGGTCCGCGACTTACCAGGCACCAAAAGACCTTACACCAACATGAAGCAGCTCACCCTTAACGTCACCAGCCGCGCACTCCATGGCCGCGGACCCGCCCGTCGCCTCCGTGCCGATGGATCCATTCCTGCCATTATCTACGGCAAATCCGGCAACCAGAGCGTCGCTGTCGCCCAGGAAGCTTTCCGCGACCTCATGCGTGCCAAGGGTAATGCAGCCTCGTTGATCGACCTCAATGTCGACGGCAAGAAGATGCTTTCCCTCATTAAGGAATTCCAGCGCCACCCGATCACCCAGAAGTTCCTCCATATCGATATCATGGAGATTGACCCGAATTCCCCGATGACCGCCGCGATTCCCGTGCGCGCCATTGGTGAAGCCCATGGCGTTAAGACCGACGGTGGTACGCTCGCCATCGTTTCGCAGACCATTAACGTCCGCTGTCTCCCGAAGGATCTCCCCGAGTTCATCGAAATCGATGTCACTGAGCTCAAAGTCAACGAGTCCATCCACGTCGGCGAGGTCAAGGCCCCCAAGGGCATCACTTTCCCAGGCGACCCGAAGCGCGTCGTCATTGTCTGCTCCGAAATGGCCGAAGAAGAAGCCGCACCCGAGCCAGTCGTCGGTGCTGCCGCTGCCCCTGGAGCCGATGGAGCCGCCGCGCCTGCCGCTGGTGCCGCTCCTGCCGCTGGCGCCGCTCCTGCGGCCGCTGCTGCTCCTGCCGCCAAGAAGTAATTTCCGCGCCGGGCGTCCCCGGTACCTGTTCTTTGAAGTCAAATGTCATTCTCGGTCTTCGCCGCCCTCGGCAATCCCGGCCGAGAATATTCCGCCACCCGGCACAACGCCGCGTGGATTGTCATCGACGCACTGGCCGACAAGGCTGGGGCGAAGTGGAAGGAAGAAAGCCGTTTTCCGGCTGCAGTCGCCAAAGTCACACTCGGAGGTCTCTCCGTGCAGCTGATCAAGCCACTCTCCTTTATGAACGACAGCGGGACGCCCCTTGCGTCCTTCCTCCGGTTTCACCGGATCGAGCTCAGCGAGCTCGTTGTTCTCCATGATGACATCGCGTTCGAGCCCGGTCAGCTCCGCCTCTCCCTGGGAGGTTCCGCCGCCGGACACAACGGCGTGGCCAGTTGCATCCGCCACCTCGGCGACCAATTCGTCCGCGCCCGTCTGGGCATCGGACCGAAGAAGCACCCAGAGCAAGACCTCGCCGACCACGTCCTCGGCCGCTTTCCTGACGCCGACCTGACCAGCCTCACTCAACGCATCCCTGACTTCACCCGCAGTTTCGAAACCCTCCTTTCCCAAGGCCTCCCGGCCGCCCAAAACCTCACCAACAGAAAACCACCATCACCATGACCACCGCCACGATCCGCCGCGCTTACCGCGCCAGCCTCATCCTCGACCTCCGCGGGTCCGTCGATGCTCCCGAGACCGTCATCGACCGTCTCAAGGAAGTCATCAAGTCCATCGATTGCACCGTCACCGAAGTCGAAAATCTCGGCCAAAAAGAATTTAGCCGCGTCGTGGACCGCAAGTTCCCTTCCGGCCTCTACGTCCAGTTCCACTTCGAGGGACCAGTCACGGCCCCGACCGCCTTCCGCGAAAAGCTGCGCCTCGACCGTACGGTCAATCGTATGCTGGTCCAGGTCGGCAAGTAATCACCACCGACTTTTCTCGCCGTGGCCTCCTCCTTTAATCGCGTTATTCTCGCGGGCAATATGACCCGGGATCCTGAGGCCCGCGCCCTTCCGTCCGGTCAGGCCCTCACCAAGTTTTCACTCGCCGTCAACCGGGCCTACACGACCAAGGAAGGCGAGAAGCGCGAAGAAGTCACCTACGTCGACATCGAGAGCTACGGCAAGCAGGCTGAAATCATCGCCAAGTATTGCGGTAAGGGCTCCGGCATTCTGGTCGAAGGCCGACTCAAGCTCGACCAGTGGGAAGACAAGAAGACAGGCGAGAAGCGTTCGCGCCTCGGCGTCGTCCTCGAAAACTTCACTTTCATCGGCGGCAAAGCCCAAGGTGGCGAAGAGGGCGGTTCCGCTCCTCGCTCCCGCGGCGGCAACGACAGCCCTTCGCCCGCGCCTGATAACGGCGGCGACGACGTCCCTTTCTGATCACCTATAACCTTATAACCCAAGCAAGAGCATAACATGGCATTCACCGAAGTTCTCCTCATCAAGCCCGTCGACGGCCTAGGCGCCGAAGGCGAGCAAGTCCGCGTCCGCGCGGGCTTCGCGCGCAACTTCCTGCTTCCGCAGGGCATCGCGCTCCCCGTCAGTCGCTCCAACACGAAATACGTCGAGGCCCTCAAGAAGGCCCGCGAATCTCGCGAGGCTCGCGATCTCGAAACCGCCAACGCCACGGCCGCCAAGCTGGCTTCGGTGAAGCTCGTCTTCGCCGTCAAGACCGGCGAAGGAGGCAAGATGTTCGGCGCAATCAGCACCGCCGAAATCTCCTCGAAGCTCGCCGAGCATGGTATCGAAATCGAGCGCAAGCGCATCCACCTCGGCCAAGGCCCCGTCAAGCTTCTCGGCAAGCATACCACCAGCATCCGTCTCCATGGCTCTGTCATGGTCGAGCAGGAGTTCGAAGTGGTCTCCGAGAACCCGATCGAGCCCACCGCCGAAGAGGCCCCTGAGGCTGAAGAGCGCGAGTATCGCGATGATAAGAGCAAGAAGGCCCGCAAGCCTCGCAAGGACAAGCCGGCCAAGTCCGAGTAATCCGCTCAGCGACCCCTTAAAAGGCGCGAAGCTCTGGCTTCGCGCCTTTTTTCTTTCTCGGCCTTGCTGCCGCCTGTGAATAGGCCCGTGAACAAGGCGTGAACGGTCGGCGGCTTTTGGCGCTGTCCTCCCCTCCGCCGCTCCGCACACTTCCTTTCTCTCATGGCCGAAAGACCCCAGCGTCAACGACGCGATACCCAGCCTAATTACGGCGACCGCGTCCCGCCCCACAATCTCGATGCCGAGCGCGGGTTGATTGCCAGTATCATCGTCGACGGCGGCGACACCCTCCAGCGCTGCCTCGAGCAACGCGTCACGCCTGATTACTTCTTCGATCCCAAGCACCAAGATATCTACGATATCGCCGTCAAGCTTTCCCAGGCGAGTACCGGCGTCGATGAAATCACTCTCACGGAACAGCTCCGACGTGAAGGCAAACTCGAGTCTGCCGGCGGCGCTGCCTACGTCAACGAACTCACGGGGTTAATCTCCTCGAGTGCCCACGCTCCGCACTGGCTCGCGATTATCCGGGAGAAGCACTTTCTCCGGCAGTTGATTTCCACGGCCGTCACCACGGTTGAGAAAGCCCACGCCCATTCCGAGGGCATTGAGCGCTTACTCGAAGACGTCGAGCAGTCCTTCTTCCGCATCAGCGAGGACCGTATTTCCGAATCAGCCCAAACCATCGATGTGCCTATTCGGGAGGCGATGGAGTTTGTCCAGCGGATGATTCGCAATCGTAATTCCATCCAAGGCGTGCCGACAGGTTTCCCCGACCTTAATGCCCTGACTTACGGATTTCAGCCTGGCCAGATGATCGTCGTCGCCGCTCGCCCAGGCATGGGGAAGACCTCCATCGCCTTGAATTTCATCGAAGCCGCCCTTTTCCCTAAGCCCAGCGAGGAACGAAAGCCGGCCAACGTCCTGCTGTTCTCCCTTGAAATGCCGGCCCGCGAACTGGCGCTACGTTTGCTTTGTTCGCGTGCCCGGGTGAACATGCAGAAACTCCGTACGGCCCACCCTGATGAGCGCATGCAGCTCGACCTTGTACAGGCCGCCAAGGAGTACCAAGGCCTCCCGTTGACGGTTGATGATAACGGCGGCCAGAATATCCTGGAAATTCGCGCTAAGTGCCGCCGCGTCCATGCCCGCACGCCGCTCGACATGGTTGTAATCGATTACATCCAGCTGATTAACGGACTGGATTCCGGCTTACCGCGCGAGCAACAGATTGCCGAAGTATCCCGTAGCATCAAGGCCATGGCCAAGGAGTTCAAGATTCCCATCATCGCCTTGGCCCAGTTGAACCGTAAGTCCGAGGACGAAGCTCGCCAGCCTCGCATGTCCGACCTGCGTGAGTCTGGCTCCATCGAGCAGGACGCCGATATCGTCATGTTAATCTCGAAACCCCCCATGAGCCAAGGCAAGGCCGCCGAGGCTGAAGCGGAGCAGATGGGGCAGGATGGGTGCTACTCTCGCCAGCTCATTGTGGCCAAAAATCGTAACGGACCCACCTCCGACATCAACTTGCTCTTTAACCCAGGACTCACACGCTTCGAATCACCGGTCAAAGAACATCGTAATGAATAATGCCCCCCTATGCCGCAGCTGGCTCCGTGCCGCCTGTTTCGCCCTAGCGCTGAGCCCGCTGGCTTCGACCGCCCAGGCCTTGACCGAGGTCAAGGATCCGAGCGTGAAGTCGATTCGGGTCACTACCGAACTCGGGGTCGCCTCCGAACAGTTTGTCCTCGGATTCGTGGCCCTGCGCCCAGGGGAGCCCTACACGACTGACGCGGTCGCCAGCACGGTCCGTTCGCTCTATGCAACTGGTCGCTTCGAGCAGGTTGAGGTTGTGCCGAAGCTCGATACCCAGTCAGGCAAGGTGGACGTCGAAGTCATTGTCACGCCGCGGAGTATTTTAAAAAGCATTGAATATATCGGGGGCGAAGGGCTCGTCGACCGCACCGGTAGTAGCAGCCTCTTCGGTGGGACCGTCGCGCTTGAGGATGTGAAAGTGGGTGAACCCCTCGATCCAGCCGTTCTCCGTCGTGCGGTGCTCAAACTGCAAGCCGAACTTCGCAAGAAGCGTCCCTTTACGGTCGTTGATCCTCAGTTGGTTAAAGGCAAGAATAGTAAGACCGAGGTTCAGCTTGTCATCGTCATCAATGAAGGTGCGGATCTCCGGGTAGATGAAATCCGCATCGAGGGTGCTGAAAAGATGACGCAGGAACAGATTATCGCTGGCGCCGACCTGAAGGCCTCGAATTGGCGCTGGTGGAAGTTCTCCTGGTTGACTTCGGGTGGTCGTCTTGATCCGGAAGACTATCGGAAAGACTGCCAGCGCATCCGCGACTATTACCGTTCAAAGGGTTTTCTTGACGTCCAAATCGAGGATCTCGACCCGCAGAAAGTTTGTAAGATCAAGAACCTGGAGGCTGGCAGTGGCTGGCTCGACACCGTCTTCAAGGTGAAGGAAGGCCCCCGTTATTCCATCGGGAAGATTTCGATTGAGGGAAATCGCCTGGCCGCCGGAGAGCCGATTTTCTCAACGGAATCGCTGCTCAAGGTCATCGCTTCCCCTTCGCTCCGCCGGGGCGCTCACCCTGTCGACATCGATCACATTGCCACGGGTGATTCGTTCTCCACCACGGCCGTCGAAGTTGCGGTTGATAAGCTGCGCGAATATTACGGCCAGATGGGCTACATCAGCACCCAGGTCGAACTCGTGCGCAAGCCCGTGCTCGAGACCGGTGCCATCGAACTTAAATTTACGATTAATGAAGGTCAGCGCTTCACGGTGCGGGCCGTGGAAATCCAGGGTAACACTAAAACCCGTTCTACGGTCATCGCCCGTGAACTCGCCCTCGGGCCTGGCGAAGTCTTTGACCTCGCTCGCACGCGGGTCTCCGAGGCCCGTCTCCGTAACACCCAGTTTTTCGAAGAAGTTCGCGTGACGCCTCAGCCTACCACCGTGCCCGGTCAGCGCGATTTACGGATCACCGTGAAGGAGGGTCCCACCGGCTCGGTGAGTTTCGGCGCTGGCTATAATACGGTTCAAGGCATCGTTGGTTTCGTTGAATATACCGAAGCCAATTTCGATTACTCGAATTCCGAAGGGTTTTATCGTGGCGGCGGCCAAAAGTTCCGTGTCCGACTCGAAGTCGGCTCACTGTCGAGCGCGTTGGAACATTCCTTTGAGGAGCCAGCACTCTGGGGTCGCGATCTGGCGGTCGGCTACTCGCTGGAGCGACGCTACGCTGGCTACGCTTCGGCCAATTATTCCGTGCTGACGGAGGGTGCCAGTCTTTACGCCCGCCGCCGTATCTTCCGCGATATTGAAGGCCGGATTGCCTACAACCTCCGCCGCGTAAGTGTCGGCAATGTGACGGCCTCCGCTCCCGCTGACGTGGTCACCGAGAACGGCCACCCCAAGGTCATCTCCTCGCTGTCGGCCTCGCTCGTCTACGATACACGCGATGAGTATAACTTCCCGACAAAAGGCTCCCGCATCTCGCTCACTGAGGAACTCGCCGGTAACGGCTTGGGCGGTAATCTCAAATACCTGAAATCTGAAGCGCGTGCGGGTCGCTGGTTCTTGGTTTCGCCCACGGCGGAGCAGACGGTTTCGGTCATCGGTCGCGTCGGTTTGCTCACTGGTTCTGGGGGCTACCTGCCGTTCTATGAACGGTTCTACCTCGGCGGGGCTTACGACATGCGTGGCTTTAATTACAATGACGTCGGTTCGTATTCTACTTACGACACGTCGTTCGGTAATCAGCCGATGGGTGGCCTCACGTACGGCTACTTCAGCACCGAGTACACCATCAAGGCGGCCGAGAATCTACACCTTGCGGCTTTCCTTGATTACGGCCTCGTGAATCGGTCTGAGACCGACTTCAGCGTGTCCGAAGCGAATGCCGACTGGGGCGTAGGTATGCGCATCCTCTTGGGTGGGGCGGTCATGCGCCTAGATTTCGGTTTCCCGCTTCAGTCCACCAAGATTCCCGTCGGCCAGATCAATGCCGGTCAGAAGCTTAATGCGGGCGGGATGAAGTTTAACTTCAGTTTTGGGACGGTGTTTTGATTGCCAACCAGAGCTGATTCCTGCTTTCTTTGCTTACTATGAAGTCCCTGTACGCCCTCTTCGTGCTTTGCGCCGCCTCTGCTTGTTCCGCCGCCGGTTACGGCGTCGTGGATGAAGCCGAAATCTTTAAGAAATACACCAAGGCCCTCGATTTGCAGGCCGACATGCGTAAATCCCAGGAGACCGCGCAGGCGGCGCTGGGTGAGCGTGAAAAGGCAGTTGTTCAGCTCCGCGATGAGCTGCAGGGTATCGCCAAGCGGGCCCAAGACCCGATGCTCAGCGAAAACGGCAAGAAAACCGTGACCGCGGAGCTCGAGGCTAAGAATGCCACCTTCAATCAGCGCCGTGGCGAGTTGCAGAATTTCATCAACGAAGCCCAGGGACTGATTCAGCAGCGGGCAGGGGAGATGAACAAACAGATCTTCGCTGATATCCGCGCACAGTCGGAGAAGGTGGCCAAAGCCAAGGGACTCCAGTTAATCCTCGGTAAGGGCGCCATCTTCTTCTCGGACGCTTCGCTCGATGTGACCGAAGATGTCCTGAAGGAGCTGAACTCTACTTACAAGCCTGCCGCATCCACGGCGGCCCCTGCGGCTGCCCCCGTCCCAGTTGCCGTGCCTGCCGCTTCGCCTGCCGGCGATAAGCCGGCCGCTAAATAAGACCCTCGCGCCCCTGACTAAACAGGGGCGCTTCATTTGAGACCATGACGCCCTCCTTCACCATCGCCGAACTGATCTCCCTCACCGGGGCGAAGTCGGTCGAGGGTGTCTTTACCGGGCTGATTACGGGTATCGCTGCACTCGATGAAGCGACCCCTGCGGACCTCACCTTCCTTGGGAATCTTAAGTACGCCGCTTCGGTGGCTGCCTCCAAGGCTGGCGTCATTCTAGTCCCCGCTACCTTTGAAGCTAAGCCTGCTTCGGGTCAGGCCTTCCTTCGCGTCGATAATCCCTCCTACGCCCTTGCTTTACTTTGCTCGGTGCTCGAATCCCGGCTCTGGCCGCGTCCATCACCTGGCGTGCACGCCTCCGCCATTGTCGCCCCGACCGCTAAAATTCATGCCGCGGCCTATGTCGGCCCGCTATGCATTATCGGAGACGGTGCGGTAATTTCGTCGGGGGCCGTTCTGGAAGCCCGGTGTCACGTCGGGGCGCAGGCCAGCATCGGTCCTGATTGCTGGCTTAAGCCCGGTGTTGTCGTGGGGGATTACTGTATTCTTGGCGCCCGCTGCCGCATTCAGTCGGGCGCCGTGATCGGTTCCGACGGCTTTGGCTATGAACCCGTTAATGGTGAGATTCACCGAATTCCGCAGATCGGCAATGTGGTGTTAGAGGATGATGTGGAGATTGGTGCTAACTCCACCCTCGATCGGGCTCGCTTCAGCAAGACCGTCGTAGGGCGGGGCACCAAAATCGATAACCTTGTCCAAATCGCCCATAATGTGCGCATTGGCCGCCAATGTTTAATCACCGCGCAGGTCGGCATTGCCGGTAGTACCACGCTAGGAGACCATTGCGTCCTCGGTGGCCAATCGGGCGTCGCTGGCCATCTGACCCTGGGCGATCGTGTTAAACTCGGAGCCCAGACGGGACTCTTTGAGGACGTCCCCGCCGACGGCTTCATGAACGGGACGCCCGCCGTGCCGTTCGGCCTCGAGCGCCGCCTAGTCGTGCTTTCCCGCCGTCTACCTGATTTGTTCAAAAAGGTTGATTCGCTCGCCGCCTCCTTGGACTCTGCTAAACGTTAACTGACATGAGCGCACCAGAGATGAAGATTTTCACCGGCAATGCCAACCCGGCATTGGCTAAAGAAATCTGCGAACATCTCGGCGTGCCACTGGGTTCGGCGACCGTTAATCGTTTCCCTGACGGTGAGACGTTCGTGCAGATCAATGAGAATATCCGCGGCTGCGATGTCTATGTCGTTCAGCCGACCAGCGCTCCAGCCAACGATCGGATCATGGAGTTGCTGATTATGATCGACGCCATGCGCCGCGCCTCGGCCGCTCGCATCACCGCAGTCATTCCTTTCTTCGGCTACGCCCGTCAGGATCGTAAGGATAAGCCCCGCGTGCCCATCACCGCTAAGCTCGTCGCGAATCTGCTCACGGCCGCCGGTGCCAACCGCGTGCTGACGGTCGATCTGCACGCCCAGCAGATTCAGGGCTTCTTCGATATTCCGGTCGACCACCTCTACGCTTCCCCGGTGTTCTATGCACACATCAAGAACAAGCCTTGGCTCAAGGATGCTACGGTCTTCTCCCCTGATGTCGGCGGTTTGAAGTACGCCTCGGCCGTGGCCGACATGCTCAATTTACCTTATGGTTTCGTGGCCAAGCGTCGCACCAGCGCAACCACGGTGCAGGCCACCAGTCTGGTCGGCGAAGTCGAAGGCCGAGATATCATCTTGGTCGACGACATGACCGAGACCGCTGGCACGCTTGTGGCTGCGGCCGAACTACTCAAAAAGAACGGTGCCCGCTCGGTGCGCGCAGTAGTCTCCCACTGTATGATTCAGGAAATTGCTTTCGAGCGCCTGCGTAAGGGTCTCATCGATGAAGTCATCACGACCAACTCGGTTCCGGCTGACTGGCCGAAGGATTTGCCGATCACCGTGCTTTCGATCGCCCCCTTGCTGTCCGATGCCATCCGTCGTATCCACGGCAATAACAGCGTGACGGACCTCTTCCCGATTAAAGGACACTGAGCCTGTTGTCGGGACGTAAAAAAGGCCGCATTACTCGATGCGGCCTTTTTATTGGAAGTGTCGAGCGGGCTTACTTCTTCTCAGACTTGAGGAAGTCGAGGATTACCTGACCTTGGTCGCTTGTGTGGCCCTTATGGTCGGCATACACGCACTTGCCGTCCTTGAAGAGGAAGGCGCTGCGGCTGGCCATGCCCACGAGATTTTTAACACCGAAAGCTTCGGTGACGGCTTTCTTTTCCTTATCAGCCAAGAGGCGGAACGGAAACTTCTGATCTTCCTTAAACTCTTTCTGAAGTTTCTCGTCATCGGTGCTGACGCCGAGGACGTTCACGCCAGCCTTTTGAAGGGCTTCCCAGTTGTCGCGCAGTGAGCAACCCTGCTTGGTGCAGCCGCCGGTTTTGGCCTTGGGGTAGAAGTAAACGAGCAGATAGCCCTTGGCTGCTTCCTTGGTGAGGGAGACGGCCTTGCCGTCCTGGTCGTTGCAGGTGACGTCAGGGATGGACGCGCCAACGGCGAGCTTTTCAGCGGCGTTGCCGAAGAAGGGGAAGAGGGACATAAGGAGGGAGGCGAAGAGTGTCTTCATGCGTGGTAGGTTGGGCGGTGTCTGGTAAAAGGCAAATGCGTCCGACAGTGTTTTCGTGTCGCTTGTCCGTCCGTCTGGAGGCAAAAATATGCCCATGTTGCAGGCTGTCCTCGACACCATCCCTCATCGCCCGCCGTTCCTGTTCCTGGACCGTATCGATGAGGTCCGGGCCGATGGTGCCACCTGTACCCGCACCTTTCGCGCCGACGAGCCTTTCTACGCCGGCCACTACCCTGGCAATCCGATCACGCCGGGCGTCCTGCTCTGTGAATCAGTCTTTCAGGCAGGGGCGGTTTTTCTCACCAAGAAACTCGAATCCGATGGCGGCGTGCCGTCCGGCAAGACCCCAGTGCTCTGCCGAATAGAAGAAGCCAAATTCAAGGGGATGGTGAAGCCCGGTGATACGGTTTCAATCGAAGTAAAACTCGTCGAGACACTTCAGCAGTTCCATTTCATGACGGGCACGGTGCGCCGCGATGGCAAGGCTGTCTTGACCATCCGTTTCGCTCTCGCCCTTGTCGACCAACCCGCCTGACCTATGTCCTTTCTTGGCTTAACTGGTAAGACCTTCCTTGTCCTTGGCGTTGCGAACAAGAAATCGGTCGCGTGGCACGTCGCCAAGACCCTTGAGTCCGAAGGCGCCAAGGTGGTCTACTCCGTGCGCTCGCAGGCCCGGCTCGACTCCCTGAAAGGCCTGCTCGACGGTAAGCCAGTCTACCTCTGCGACCTCGAGCACGAGAAGCAGACGCAAGACCTTGCTGCTGCCGTTGGACGTGAACACGGCCCATTGGATGGCGTGCTGCACAGCGTGGCCTTTGCCAATTTTTCAAAGGGTATGCAGCCTTTCCATGAGACCGTCCGGGCGGACTTCCTTCAGGCCACCGCTATCTCCGCATTCTCGCTCGTTGAACTTTCGCGTGCATTGAAGCCACACCTGAAGCCCGATGCCTCGATCGTCTCCATCGGCATCTCTTCGCAGGTGACGGCTTCGAACTACGGCTACATGTCACCGATTAAGGCTGCCCTCGAATCGGCGAGTCGCTTCCTTGCGAAATCGTTTTCAGCTGATTCGCGCGTACGCTTTAATTCCGTCAACGCCGGCCCCCTTAAGACCAGCGCCAGCGCGGGCATCCCTGGCTATCTCCACAACTACCTGCACGCCGAGAAAATGACCTTCCGTAAAGAAGCCCTAAAGACCCAGGAGGTCGCCGATACCGCCGTCTGGCTGCTCTCGCCACGCTCGAGCGGCATCAATGGGCAGGGCATCGTCGTCGATGCTGGGATGGGTTGGAATTTCTTCGACGAAGAGTTGGTAGCTGCATCTTCCCGCCTTCCAGGAGCGTGATTTTCAAGCGCACAGTTTTATCCGGCCTTGTGGCCGAGCTTCCTCCCGAGGTTTGGACTTCGGATGAGGTAGAGCGGCGCCTGGCACCTCTTTACGGCCGTCTGAAGCTCCCCGAGGGCCGACTTGAGTTGATGACGGGCATTCGTGAGCGCCGCTTCTGGCCGCAGGCGATTCGCCCGTCCGCCGTTTCCGCGCTCGCCGGTCGTCGCGCGATGCAAGCCGCGGGCGTCGGCCCAGCCGATATTGATCTGCTCATTCATTCGTCCGTCTGCCGTGATCGGCTTGAACCCTCCACGGCTGCCTACGTACATGGGTTGCTTGGCCTCGGTCCACAGGCGCAGATTCTCGATGTATCTAACGCTTGTTTGGGTTTTCTGAATGCGGTGGCCCTTGCGGCAGGAATGGTGGAGTCCGGTTTAATTCGCCGCGCGTTAGTCTGCTCTGGAGAAGACGGCCGCCCGCTCGTCGAGCGCACCATCCGTCTGCTGAATGAAGACCTCACCCTAACGCGTGAGACGATTAAGCCCTACTTCGCAAATCTCACGATTGGTGCGGGTGGTGCTGCCGCTGTCGTGTGTCGCGATGACTTGGCCCTTCCCGGTGCGATCCGCCTGCTTGGTGGTGCCGCCGAAACCGACTCCTCCGCCAATGGACTTTGCGAGGGCGACTCTTCTTTTTCTGAACTGGATATGCGTACTGACTCCGAGGCTTTGCTCGCCGCTGGCGTCGCATTGGCTCAGCGCTGCTGGGGCCGTTTCAAGGGTGCGACGGGCTGGGATGAATCCACGCCGCATCGCGTGGTGACGCACCAGGTAGGCCGCCGCCACTCCTCGCTGCTTTTTGAGAAACTTGGCCTCGACCCGTCGAAAGATTATCAAAGCTTCGATCGTCTCGGTAATGTCGGCTCGGTCTCGGTGCCCGCCACGTTGGCGCTCGGGTTGGCGGAAGGGTGGATCAAGCCAGGTGAACGCGTCGCACTCCTGGGAATCGGAAGTGGTCTCGCCAGTATGATGATGGCCGTCGAATGCCAATGAGCGCCGTAGCCCTTTCTCCCGCCATTCAGGCGCTGTATCCGTTCGCACCGAGGGACTTCGCCGCGCTCTCGGGGCGGATGAGCTATGTCGACCACGGACCGCGGGACGGCCGCCCAGTACTCTTGCTGCACGGCAATCCCTCTTGGTCCTTCCTCTGGCGTGATTTGATCTTGAAGCTCGCCGCGCAAGGTCGGCGCGTTATCGCCCCTGACCACGTGGGCATGGGGCTCTCCGCTCGCCCTGATCGTTTTCTTCGCTTGGCCGACCGTATCGCCGACGTCGAAGCACTGATCTCCCATCTTGGACTCAAGGAGTTCGACCTGGGTGTGCATGATTGGGGTGGTGCTATTGGGTTTGGGGTCGCTGGCCGCCAGCCAAGTAGGGTGGGGCGAATCCTTGTGACCAATACGGGGGCCTTCCTTTCCGACCAGATCCCTGCCCGGATCGCCCTGTGTCGCGCCCCCTTGATTGGCCGGTTCATCGTCCAAGGCCTAAACGGCTTCGCTTGGCCTGCCACCTGGATGTCGGTGGAGAAGCCCCTTGGGCCGGCGGTTAAGGCGGGCTTTCTCGCCCCTTACGGCTCCATCTCCGTTCGAAGGGCGGTGGCCGATTTCGTGGCCGACATCCCGATGGAGCCCGCCCACCCCACCCGGGTGGTTTTAGCGGCCGTAGAGGCCTCTTTGGCGGGCTTAAAGGATAAGCCGATGCTCCTTTGCTGGGGGCTGCGCGATTTCTGCTTCGATCGGACCTTCCTGGACGGCTTCATCCACCGCTTCCCGGGCGCCCAACAGCTACTTTTTTCGAATGCGGGGCACTACGTTCTTGAGGATGCGGGTGAGGCGGCGCTGCGTCCGATCGTCGACTTTTTTGGGCCCGCCTAAATTGCCTTCTGCCGGCCCGGTCGGACGGCTCCGAAAAGCCTGTGGATAACGTGTGAACAACGGTTTCTAACACCCCCTATAAGTTTTTGTAAGGGGTTGATTGGTATAGATTTCTGGGGGTCTAAAAACATTCACGGTCGAGGTGTTTCCTGTTGCAGGACCCCCTGTGTAAAACAGCATAAAAACATCCCCCCGAAGGGTGGGAAACTACCATTTATTTATACACTAAAATATGAGCGAAAATTCTGAAAAAAGCCCGAATCGCGGCAAGCATGCCGGCAATGAAAGCTACGGCGCTGCGGACATCAAACGGCTCAAGGGCCTCAAGGCCGTCCGCGAGCGACCAGGTATGTATATCGGCGATACGAATGAGACGGGCCTGCACCATTGCGTCTACGAAATCGTCGACAACTCGATCGACGAAGCCCTCGCCGGTTACTGCAAGAGCATCAAGGTGGAAATCCATGCGGACGGCTCTCTCTCCGTCGAGGACGATGGCCGCGGTATCCCCGTCGCCATGCACCCAGAAGAAAAGGTCCCGACGCTCGAGCTCGTGCTCACCAATCTGCACGCCGGCGGCAAGTTCGACAAGGGCGCCTATCAGGTTTCCGGCGGTCTTAACGGCGTTGGTGCGAAGTGCGTCAA
The DNA here is from genome assembly GCA_943331445.1 of Akkermansia muciniphila. Taxonomy (GTDB): domain Bacteria; phylum Verrucomicrobiota; class Verrucomicrobiia; order Opitutales; family UBA953; genus UBA953. The sequence continues at coordinate 11,195 of CALQLO010000009.1, read as the reverse complement.
TGCCCTCTCCGATAGCTTTATCGCCGAAGTCTGTCGCGAGGGTGAAGTTCACCAGATGAAATTCTCCCGCGGCGAGGTCACCCAGCCCATCAAGGTCATCGGCAAGACGAAGCGCACGGGCACCAAAATCACTTTCCATCCGGATCCGGAAATCTTCGTCGCGACACAGGAGTTTAAGTATGACACGCTCGTCCGCCGTATGCGCGAGCTGGCGTTCCTGGTGCCTGGTATCACGGTCGAAATGAAAGACCAGCGCTCGAATCGCGCCGACAAGTTCGAGTTCAAGGACGGCATCGCCGAGTACGTTTCCTTCCTCAATGCCAATGAAGAGCGCCTCTTTGAGAAGCCTATTCTCATTGCCGCCGAAGTCGATTTCACCGATCTCGCCAATCCCCGCGTCATGGAGGAAGGTGAGAAGCCCACGCCAGGCATGCGCCGCATGACCCTCGATGTGGCCCTGCAGTATAACGACCGCTACGACGAGATGGTCTTTAGCTACGCCAATCTCATCAATCAGCCCGAAGGCGGGACGCACCTTTCCGGATTCCGTTCGGCACTGACCCGCGTGATTAACCACTACGCTAAGTCCAACAATCTCATCAAGGATAAGGACGCCAAACTCAACGGCGACGATATGCGCGAAGGCCTCGTGGCCGTTATCTCGGTCAAGCACCCTGACCCGAAGTTCCAGTCGCAGAATAAGACGCGTCTGACGAACCCCGAAGTCGAGGGTATCGTAACCTCCGTCGTCGGCGAGCAGCTCAAGTATTACCTCGAACGCGACCCGAAGACTGGCCGCCGTATTGTCGATAAGTGCCTCAATGCCGCCCGCGCCCGCGAGGCTGCCCGCAAGGCTCGCGAAACGGTCCGTAAATCCGCGATGTCGTCCGGGGGTCTCCCCGGCAAGTTGGCCGACTGTTCTGAAAGCGATCCTTCCGTCTGCGAACTATATATCGTCGAAGGTGACTCCGCCGGTGGTTCTGCTAAGCAGGGCCGCGATCGTCGTTACCAGGCGATTTTGCCGATCAAGGGTAAGATTCTTAACGTCGAGAAGGCTCGCATCGACAAGATCCTCTCCAATGAAGAAATCCGCACCATCATCACTGCGTGCGGTACGGGCATCGGCAAGCATGAGGGCGACGGCGCCTTCGACGTGACGAAGTGCCGCTACCACAAGTTAGTGATTATGACGGACGCGGACGTCGACGGCTCCCACATTCGCACCCTTTTACTCACGTTCCTTTATCGTCAGATGCCCGGATTGATCGAAGCCGGTTACGTCTACATCGCCCAGCCGCCGCTCTACCGTATCAAGCGCAAGAAGCGCGAGCAGTACGTCGATAATGACCCAGAGTTGAATCGTATCTTACTCGAGCTCGGCTCGGAGGATGTGAATCTGCTTCGCCTCCGCGACAAACATGTCTTCCCCGGCCAGAAGTTGGACAAAATTGTCGAATCGCTCGCTCGCCTTGAAACCCTCGGATCCAGCATTGGCCGTACGGGTTGCCAGCTTGGCGAATACCTCGATCAGCAGGATCATAAGAGCCACGCCCTTCCTCGGTTCATCGTTCGCACACGTACGGGCAATGAGGAGACCTACGAGTTCCTCGCCGATACCGATGCTAAGCAGGCTTACCTCCGGAAAGCTGGCGTCGAAGACTTCCTGGCCGATAAGATTGATCGCGAGAAGAAGCTGAAGGACGGCACCGTCGTCCAAGAACGTGTCAACGTCATCGAAATCTTCGAAAACGACGCCATCACCAAGGTCCTGAAAGAACTCGAGACCCAGGGGATGGATGTGAAGCAGTTCAAGGCCGGCGAGGACGCCCGTTATCACCTCATTGACGGCTCGACCGCCGAAGAAGCCCCGGTCGTCGAAGGCGAGGAAGTGGTCAAAGGCGAAGAGAAAGCCGCGAAGAAGGTCGTCAAGAAAGCCGACCCGATCCCGCTTGGCTCAATCCTCGAACTCATCGGGCAGATTCGCCAATTCGGCCGAAAGGGCCTCACCATTCAGCGATACAAAGGTCTGGGTGAAATGAATCCCAAGCAGCTCTTTGAGACCACGATGGATCCGGCTAAGCGCCGCTTCCTCAAGGTCGATATCGCCGATGCCGCTGAAGCCAACCGCGTGTTCGCCATGCTCATGGGCGAGGACGTTCCCTCGCGTCGCGCTTTCATTGAGGACAACGCACTCAACACCTCGAACCTCGACGTCTAAGCCACCTTATCGACTCACCTCTAGATTCTTTCAAAAATGTATTCTGATAAAGAAAAACTCACGTCCGCTAACATCACGGACATCATGCAGACGGCCTACATCGATTACTCGATGTCGGTCATCGTCTCTCGCGCCCTCCCGGATGCACGCGACGGCCTCAAGCCCGTTCAGCGCCGTATTCTTTATGCGATGATGCGGGAAGGCCTCGTCCATAATCGTCCGTTTGACAAGTGCGCCGGTGTCGTTGGCGAAGTGCTGAAGAACTACCACCCGCACGGTGATAGCTCCGTGTACGATACACTCGTCCGCTTGGCCCAGAACTGGGTGATGCGCTATCAACTCATCGAACCGCAGGGCAATTTCGGCTCCGTCGACGGCGATCCACCCGCGGCCTATCGTTATACCGAGTGCCGCCTCTCCGAAGTCTCCGCTGAGCTGCTCGCGGATATCGATGAGGACACGGTTGATTTCATTCCTAACTATAAAGAATCGACCACCGAGCCGACCGTCCTCCCGTGCGCTTTACCGCACCTGCTGATGAATGGCTCGACCGGTATTGCCGTCGGGATGACGACCAATATCCCGCCGCATAACCTTGGTGAACTCGTTGAGGCCACCTGTCTAATCATTGATAAGCCTGGGGCCACCGTCGAAGATATGGAGAAGATCATCATCGGTCCGGACTTCCCGACGGGCGGTGTCATTAACGGCAAGGAGGGCATCAAACAGTACCTTCGCACCGGCCGTGGCATCATTCGCGTTCGGGGCGTTGCTCACACGGAAGAGATGAAGAATGGCAAGGAGCAGATCGTCCTCACGGAGCTGCCCTATAACGTCAACCGCTCCTCTTTAGTGAAGCACATCGCTCAGTTGTGCACCGATAAGGTGTTGGATGAGGTTTCCGACCTTCGCGATGAGTCTGACGAGAATACCCGGGTAGTCATCGAATTAAAGCGCAACGAGAACCCGAAAGTCGTCATCAATAAGCTCTACAAGCACACGAGTTTCGAAAACTCCTTCGGCGTTATTCTCCTGGCCCTCGACAAGCGTCGCCCGAAGCAGATGAACATCCGCGAGTTGCTCGAGTGTTTCGTCGAGCACCGCCGAGACGTCGTCACCCGCCGTACCCGTTTCCGTCTTCGCAAAGCCGAAGACCGCGCCCACATCCTCGAAGGCTTCAAAATTGCTCTACGCAATCTGGATGACTTCGTGAAGATCATCCGGGCCGCTACGAATCGCGATGAAGCTCGGGTTAAGCTCATGGCTAAGTACGGGCTGAGCGAGCGTCAGGCCGTGGCTATTCTCGACCTGCGTCTCTATCAGCTTACCGGTCTGGAGCGCGACAAGATCGAGGCTGAGTACCGCGAACTGATGGCGCTCGTCGAAGAGCTCCGCAGCATCCTCTCCAGCGAGTTAAAGCTGCTTACGCTCATCAAACAGGAGTTGCGCGATGCGGCCAAGAAGCACATCGGTCCGCGCAAGACGAGGGTCACCGCTCAAGAGGGCGATCTCTCCATGGAGGACATCGTGGCCAATGAGGGATGCGTGGTCACCGTCTCACACGCCGGCTTCATCAAGCGTACGCCGGTCGCGCAGTACCGCCTTCAGAAGCGTGGCGGCAAGGGCACCAAGGGGGCCGAACTCTCCAAGGCTGCTTCTGATGACGATAGCGATTTCATCGAGCATCTCTTCACCGCTAACACGCATGACCACATCTTGTTCTTCATGAACAATGGCCGAGTCTACGTCGAGAAGGTGTATGAGATCGAAGAAGCCAACCGTGCTTCCCGCGGTAAATCGATTGCGCGCCTGCTCGAACTCAAGGACGACGAAAAGTTGGCCGCGATGGTCTGCGTCTCGAACTTCGAAGAAGGCAAGTTCCTGATGATGTGCACCGCCAATGGCACGATCAAGAAGACGGAGATCTCGAAGTACGCCAATTATCGTAAGGGAGGCATCATCGGTATCAATATCGAGCACGGCGACCGCCTCATTTCCACCAAGCTCACGAACGGCGATAACGAAGTCGTGATGATTTCCCAGGCCGGTATGTCCATTCGCTTCCACGAATCGGATGTCCGTTCGATGGGGCGCGACACCACCGGTGTGGCCGGTATGCGTATGGATACGGGCGACCTGGTTAAGGCGATGGAGATTGTGGATCCAGCCTGTACGCTGCTTGTCGTAGGCATTGACGGTATCGGCAAGCGCACTCCCTTCGACGATCCTGAGACCAAGGAGCCCGTCTATCGTAAGCAGTCTCGCGGCGGCAAGGGCGTCATTGCGATCTCGACCGAGGTCGGTGTCGCCGGTGCCCTCAGTGTCCAAGAGGAAGATGAAGTCATGCTCCTCACGAAGGGCGGTCAGTCGATTCGTACTAAGGTGTCTGATATCCGCTGCACGGCAGGTCGTAATACCAAGGGCGTGCGCGTTATGCGACTCAAGGATGGCGAGTCGCTGTTGGGCATCTCCAAGGTGGAGCGCTCGGAGGAAGAAGAAGAGAACGCCGCTAAGCCTCAGGCCTAACTCGCCTGACGGGTCAAACAGAAGGGGCGCCTCGCGGCGCCCCTTTTTTGTGCCTTGATCGGCGCTTTAGGCGCGTTCCAGCGCCGCGATGCACTCGACGTGGCGGGTCTGCGGGAAGAGGTCGAACGGGCGGACCGAGATAACCTTCCAGCCTTTGCTGCAGAGATATTTCACATCGCGGGCCTGAGTGTCGGGGGCGCAGCTAACATAAATGATGCGGCGGGGGGCGAAGGCGTTCAACTGGTCGAGGAAGGCTTCATCGCAGCCCTTGCGGGGCGGGTCGACGATCACCGCGGATTCATGACCTTCGACCGGCAGTTTCTTGAAGATGGATTCCGCTGAGCCGGCGATGAAGCGGCAATTAAGGAAGTGATTCAGCGTGGCGTTCTCCGCTGCTTTGCGAGCCGCCTCGGCGCTGACTTCGACGCCGTTGACGGAGTCGAAGAGGCGGGCGCCAGAGAGGGCGAAGAGTCCCGAGCCGCAATAAGTGTCGACGAGATGCTTGGCTCCGGATTCGTGGGCGAGCTTGATGGCGTGACCGACGAACTGTTCGAGTACCGAGGGGTTATTCTGAAAGAACTCCCCGGCGAGGAACTTCAGCTGGATGGCGCCGACTTTCTCGGTGACGACCTGACGGGAGTCGGTGACGACGCCTTCTTCGCAGTCGCGGAAGAGTAGGGTAGCTCCGCGTTCGAATCGTCCGGGGTTGCCCTTGATGTCTTTGCGGGAGCGGGCGTAGGCTGCATTGATGGCATCGGTCGCGATGGGGCACTTCGGGACATCCACCACGCGACGAGAGGTGCCGGCGGCAAGGAAGCCGATGGGGAAATCCGCTCGGCGGGGCGTCATGAAATGCGGCGTAATCTTGGAACGATAGCCGTACTGTTTCGGTGAAGGGTGACAGGCGTCGACCTTTGTCTTGATGCCGCCGAGTCGCTCAAAAGCTTCCGCGACCTGCTTCTGTTTCCATTCGAGTTGCTGCGGGTAGGCGAGGTTCTGGTACTGGCAGCCACCACATTCACCGAAGAGCTCGCAGCGAGGTTGGACGCGATGGGCCGAGGGGACGATGACCCGCACGAGGTCGCCGCGAGAGAAGTTGGCGGCGTTATGCCAGATACGGGCCACGACTTTCTCGCCGGCCAGCGCACCAGCAATGAAGACAACCCAACCATCTACGCGGGCCACGCCTTCTCCGAGGTTCGTCAGGCTCGCGATCTCGACCTCGATCTCCTGATGGTAAGTGAACTTGCCCTCCCGGAACTTGGAAGAGTCTGGCTTGCGTGACTGGGTCGGCTCGAAATCGGACATGGCAACAAAGTCCGCCTCCGGGCGGAGAGGTCGAGACTTATCCCTGCCGAAGGCCTATCCTTGCCCTTCGGCGTCCCTTGGTACTCACTTCGCCTGTGTCCGACGAGGTCATCCAGAGCCGACAGAACCCCCGCGTGCAGGCATTGGCCCGCCTGCGGGACCGTTCCGAGCGCGAAGCCCGAGGCCTCTTCATCGCTGAAGGGCTCCGGGAGCTCTCCCGGGCGATTGAACGCAAGGTTCAGGTCCTCGAAATCTATTTCTGCCCCTCGATGTTCCGTGGCTCGGAGGCTGCAGAGCTTGTCACCAATGCCCGAGCCAGCGGGGTCGACTGTTGCGAATTAGGACCATCGGCCTTCGAAAAGGTCAGCGGCCGGGAAGGTCCAGACGGGCTTCTTGGTGTCGCCAAGACTTGGGATTGTTCCCTTGGCCAGCTCAAGCCTTCGGCCAATCCCCTTATCCTGCTCGCTGAATCCGTCGAGAAGCCTGGCAATCTCGGTGCTTTACTCCGCACCGCGGATTCCGCCGGTTGCGATGCCCTCATCGTCTGCGACCCCATTACCGACGTCTTTAATCCCAACGTCGTCCGTTCCTCTCAAGGCGCACTTTTCTCCATGCCTGTGGCCGTGTGCACCTCGCAGGAGGCCGCCGCCTGGATGAAGGCCAAGGGCGTGCGTTCGCTGGCGACCTCGCCGGCGGCGACCAAGGCCTATTGGGATGTCGATTGTCGCGGTCCGGTGGCGCTGCTGCTGGGTTCGGAGAAGGATGGATTGACTGAATTCTGGCTCAAAGGGGCGGACGAGAAGATCTCGATTCCTCAGGCCGGCTTGTCGGATTCGCTCAATGTTTCCAACGCGGCGGCGATTTGCCTCTTCGAGGCCGTTCGCCAGCGACGCAAATAATTCATGAATCTCCGGTATCTGGTCGCGGCGATGGCCTGTCTCCTTGCCGCCAAGGGCTGCTATGAGTTCTTCCAGCGAATCGGTAGTCACCTCGACGACCAAGGCTTCCTGCATGAGCCCTTCGGTCTGGTTCCCTTGGGTTGGCTATTCCTCTTTGCGGGCGCCGTTCTATTCGTACTGTCCTGGGTGCACCGAAATAAGTAAGGCCGGGCTTTGGGGCCCGGCCTTACTTGAGAGACGGACGGAATGCTTAGCCGATGGCCTTGGCGACCAGGTCGTCGAGCTTCTTGCCGTCGACGGCGAAGGCTCGGATGCCTTCGGCGGTCTTCTCGGTAGCCATCGCGTCTTCGTTGTGGTGCCAGCGGAATTCCTTCTCGCCCCAAGTCTTGGCGGCTTCGCCTTCGGCCTTGGCCGTGGCTTCGTCGAGCGCTTTAGGCACTGCGGCGGAGTCTTTGGAGAGCTCATCGAGGAGGTTCGGAGCAATCGTCAGGAGATCACAGCCGCAGAGCGCCTTGATTTGGCCGCAATTACGGAACGAGGCGCCCATGACTTCGGTTTTGATGCCGTTACGCTTGTAGTAGGCGAAGATGCGGCGGACGGACTGCACACCCGGATCATTGGCGCCGGAGGAGGCGGTTTCGTTCCAGTTGGCACCTTGGGCCTTCTTGTGCCAGTCGTAGATGCGGCCGACGAAGGGCGAGATCAACTGGACCTTGGCGTCAGCGCAGGCGACAGCCTGGGCAAACGAGAAGAGCAGGGTGAGGTTGCAGCGGATGTCTTCTTTTTCGAGTTCAGCGGCGGCCTGGATGCCTTCCCAAGTGGAGGCCATCTTTACGAGGATGCGTTCCTTCGGGATGCCGGCGGCCTTATAAAGGGCGATTAGTTCGCGGGCCTTGGCGACGGTGGCGGTCTTGTCGAAGGAAAGGCGGGCGTCGACTTCGGTGGAGACGCGGCCCGGGACGATCTTGAGGATTTCGGTGCCAAAAGAGATGAGGAGAGCGTCGACGGCGGCCTGGACGCCTTTGCTCTTATTGTCCTGAGCAGCTTTCTGCAGGAGGACTTGATACTCGGGCATCTGTACGGCCTTAAGAATCAGGCTGGGGTTGGTCGTGGCGTCTAAAGGCTTGAAGGCCTTCATGGCGGCGAAGTCGCCGGTGTCCGCGACGACCTTGGTGTGTTGGCGAAGCTGTTCGAGTGCGTTCATGAGTGAAGGGTTTTGAGCGTGAGAAAGGGGGCGGGATTGTCCAGCCCGACCCGTAAAAACGGCCTTCGTGGCCTTCGGGTGGCATCTCTCGCTTGTTTCGGCGGGCTGGGTGGTCCAAATTGGCCTATGCGAATCAAGGTCAAGCAGGCGCTCGCCGCGGAGCAACCGCTGAAGGGCGTGACGGTGTCAGGCTGGGTCCGTACGCGGCGCGATGCCAAGGACTTTTCCTTTGTGGAGATCAACGACGGCTCATGTTTTAAGAACATCCAAGTCGTCGTGGATGGAACGGTGCCGGGTGCCGAGCATCTGAAGGAGGCGTTGACGGGGTCTTCGGTGAGCGTGGAGGGGGAGCTCGTGCCTTCGCCCGCCAAAGGTCAGAAATGGGAACTGAAGGCTTCCGCCTTCCACTTGATTGGCCGGGCCGACGAAACGTTCCCGCTCCAGAAGAAGGGGCACACCGTTGAGTTTTTGCGCAGCATCCCGCACCTGCGGGCACGGACCAATCGGCTCGGCTCCATGATGCGCGTGCGCAGTCGCATGGCGATGGCCGTACACGCTTTCTTTCAGGACCGCGGCTTTGCCTATGTCCACACGCCTATTGTCACGGCGAGTGATTGCGAGGGGGCCGGGGAGCTCTTCCGTGTGACCACGCTTGATCCGGTGGCGCCACCGAAGACGGCGGAGGGAAAAATTGATTGGGCGGCAGATTTTTTCGCCAAGCAGTCTTACCTGACTGTCTCGGGCCAATTGGAAGGCGAGACGCTTGCCTGCGCCCTAGGGGATGTCTACACGTTTGGGCCGACGTTCCGGGCGGAGAACTCTCATACGAGCCGCCACGCCAGCGAGTTCTGGATGATTGAGCCGGAGATGGCCTTCTGCGACCTCTCTGGTGACATGAATTGTGCCGAGGAATTGGTGAAATACCTCGTAAAATCTGCTTTAGAGCACTGTGCGGACGAGCTCGATTTTTTTAATGCTTACGTCGATAAGGGACTGCTTGAGCGTTTGCGATTGGTCGCTGAGCGACCCTTTATCCGCGTGACTTACACCGAAGCGGTGGACCTCCTGCTCAAGTCGGGTAAGACTTTCGAATATCCTGTCGTCTGGGGTGAGAACCTGCAGTCGGAGCACGAACGCTATCTCACTGAAGAGAAATTCAAATGCCCCGTGACCGTCTATAATTACCCGAAGAGCGCTAAGCCTTTCTATATGCGTCAGAATGACGATGGAAAGACGGTTGCGGCCATGGATGTGCTCGTCCCGGGTGTCGGCGAGATTGTCGGTGGCAGCCAGCGTGAAGAGCGTTTGGATCGTTTGGTGCCAGCGATGCAGGCCCACGGTCTCGATTTAGAGAGTTACGCTTGGTATATTGATACCCGCCGATTCGGGACGGTCCCGCACGCCGGTTTCGGCCTAGGATTTGAACGACTGCTGATGTTCGTCACCGGCGAAGGCAACATCCGTGACGTGATTGCTTATCCCCGCACGCCTGGGCACGCCTGAGCGACCCAGCGGTCGCTATTTTTGACGGGTCAGGTCAAGAATTGCGCGAGCGGTGGCGCAGTTATGTCGCACCATTTGCTGGCTGGGCGTAAAAGGCTTGGCGTCCTTGGTCGCCGGCACGTGTACCGGGGCCGTAGTGAACACGGGGGCGGTCGAGGCGACCATGCCGACGGCGTTGCCACAGTCATCTAGAATCGCGCCGCCACTGGAGCCGCGAGCATAGTCCGCGGTGGTCTGCATGAAGATGGCGCCATTGCGTTCGGCCTCGTTCATGTGGAAGTAGCGCGTGATGATACCTTCGGAGATGCAGCCGTAGGTATTGGCCGGATTGCTGAAGCAGCGGATGGGCGAGCCGGCGGGGGCGTCGTCACGTAGCGGGAGGAAGGGAAGGTCTTTGGCGTCGATACGGAGTAGTGCGACGTCGTGTGCCTTATCGGCCGCGAGCACTTCCAGGACTTGGTGGAATTTCCCGTCAGCTGTCATCACGCCCATCGCTTCGCCCGTGGCGCCGGCCGCCACGTGGTGATTGGTGGCAATAACCCCGTCAGATGAAATCACGAATCCACTCGCCAGGGTGTTATGCCACTTCGTGCATTTATCACACTTGTAGGCAGACCCAATCAGGACGGACGCTTGGGCCGCCCGCCGGTAGATTTCTTCACCCGAGAGCGGTGCCGTAAACTTTTGGGAAGTTAAGCGAAGACCCGCTGCAGTGCCTCGTTTGCATTGTTCCAATCGCGTGTCGCGTTTGAGAATATTGTCACCTTTTTCGGCGAGCGCCGAGGTGGACGCTTCGAGTCGTTGAAACAACGCACGATCATCGACCGCGCTATCGACGGTGGCTCCAGGGATAGGAGAAGTAAGGCCGAGCAGGGCGGCAAACAGCGCGGGGAGGAGCATGGGTTGATTAAAGCAATCAACTAGCAGGAGACGAGAGAAGAGGCGCGTATCAGAACTCAGCATACGCCCCCGCCTTACTGGGGGCCTTCACTGTAAGGCTGCCGCAAGTCGGGGTACGAGTAGGGGCAGTCCGGGGTGAATATCAGCTCAAGGGAGAGGGCGCCTGGGTAAAAAGGGGGGGTACAGAGGCAAGGGGGAGGGCGCATCTGATAGTCAAAAAGATGTTAAAATCTGACAATCTCACCACAAGTCGTTGATAATCAATAGTGTGTTGTGTGTGTGCCGCGTGTGAAAAAATGCAAAAATCCTCTTGAATATGAGGCCGCAATTCCTCACTCTGGAACTTCCCTTCTCTCACAGAAGGCTGTTCCTTGGATGTTTCGGTGATCGAGATCAGCTGCGCGTTAAAAACGTAGAAACTCGAAAAAAGGCGTTGACGAAATCAATGCCGTATTCACCGTCCGCCGTTCCTCCCTTCAACAGGAGGCCCCTTTCGGTTCTTTGAGAGTTCATTTTTTTGTGCGACAATACGGCCTATCGTATTAGTCAAACCTTACACCTGGTGAACCCGGCGATAACTGATCGCGGGTTCTACCAAAATTAGAAAACGCGAATATTTATCACCGGCGTATTCACT
>CALQLO010000008.1 GCA_943331445.1 Akkermansia muciniphila | reverse complement strand
TTTCAACCTCCGTGCGTAATTCAGCCAAATCCTGCTGCACTCCGGCAAGTTGGTTATTCTGGGCACAGAGGGGGGCGAGACCGAGGAAAAGGAGGGTGAGACCGCGACGCATGGAACGAGGAAAACATGCCCAAGGCGGGAGAGCAAAGCGATATGAGACCACAAGGGATAGGGGTAGGGGTAGGGGTCGGGGCAGGGGTAGGAAATGCAGGCGACCAAGGGCTTCAGTAAGCTCGTCTTGCCTACCCCTACCCCGACCCCTGCCCCTTTTAAATAATCTGTATCCCCGCCCTTCCCCGCCCTACCTTGGCGGGGATGTCCAAGGTCTTAGTAGCCCTCTCGGGCGGCGTAGATAGCGCTGTGGCCGCCCTTCTGCTCAAGCAGCAAGGGCATGAGGTACATGCGGCCTACTTCCGGACCTGGATGAACGAGGAAGGCCTACCCTTTCCGGGCGAATGCCCCTGGGAGGACGATGTGCGCAACGCCCAAGCCGTCGCCACCCATCTCGGCCTCCCCTTTCGAATCATCGACCTCGTTGAGGACTATAAGCGCACCGTTGTCGAATACCTGGTCGATGGCTACCGGCGTGGACTGACGCCTAACCCCGACATCATCTGCAACCGCGAGATGAAGTTTGGCGTCTTCCTGCGCAAGGCCCTCGCGGACGGCTTCGACGTCATCGCGACGGGACATTACGCCCGCCGGCGTGAAAATGCCGATGGCCGTTACGATCTTCTGGAAGGCCTCGACCCGAACAAAGACCAGTCCTACTTCCTCGCCCTCCTCCGCCAGGAACAGCTCGCGAAAGCCATTTTTCCCATCGGCGAATTACTTAAGCCCGAGGTGCGCAAACTCGCCGCTGACGCGCACCTTCCCAACGCAGAACGCAAAGACAGCCAAGGCATCTGCTTCCTCGGCCAAGTTCCCGTGCAAGATTTTCTCGAGCGTCATATCCCAGACGCGCCTGGAGCGATTATGAACGCCGCCGGCAAGGAGATTGGCAAGCACCGTGGCTTACACCGCTACACTATTGGCCAGCGCAAAGGTATCGGACTGCCCTCTAACACTGACCACGAATACTTCGTCGTCGTGAAGAAAGATTTCGCGACCAACACGCTCCACGTCGCCTTCGATAAGCCCGATGCGCCGTGGCTGTATACCGCCGAAGCCACCGCGCGTGATTTCACTTGGATTAATCAGCCCGTCACCGGCGAGCAGGACATTCTCGCCCGCGTCCGTTATCGTGATGCCGCCACCCCCGCCCGCTTCATCCCGCAGGCTGACGGCTCCGTACGAATCCGCTTTGCCCAAACCCAGCGAGGCCTGGCCCCCGGCCAAGTCCTAGCCGTGTATCAAGACCGCGTGCTCATGGGCGGGGGAGTTTTCAAATAAGGGGACACGTGGGCACGCTGGCACGTTGACAAGGGGAGATAGCAACGGGCCGAGAACTCACCCCTTTAGTCAAATGAGGGCATTTGTCTATCGCCCTTGCCCGCGTGCCCACGTGTCAACGTGTCCCCTCCCGTCTCACTCACTTGACCTTCTCCGCAATGTGCGGAGGGTAAGCCCATGCCCGAAGGCTCCGCAGTCCAACGCATGTTTTCAGGCATCGCTTCCCGTTATGACTTCGCCAACCGCGTCTTAAGCCTCGGCCTGTGCGTTGGCTGGCGCGACCAGCTCGTGGCCGAAACCAAAGCGGCCCGGCCGAAGACCGTAGCCGACCTCGCTACGGGCAGCGGCGACGTCGCCTTTGCTCTGCGCCGCGAACTGCGTAAAGACTGCGCGATTGTCGGCTACGACTTCTGCGAACCAATGCTCGAACTGGGCCGCGTCCGCGCAAAGAAAGAAAACGTATCGCTGGAATTCAAAGCCGGCGACTGCATGGCCCTACCGATCGCAGACGCTTCGCAAGACGTGGTCACCATCGCCTACGGCGTGCGTAATTTCGAAGACCGCGCCAAGGGGCTTGGCGAACTCCGCCGCATCCTGCGAAAGGACGGCACGCTGCTCATCCTCGAGTTCTCCCAACCAAGCGCCTGGTTCCAACCCTTTCACTTCATCCATGTGCGATGCGTGCTGCCGATAGCCGCAGGCCTTCTGACGGGCGACTTCGGTGCCTATAAATATCTCGGCACGAGTATCGCGGGCTTCCCGGACGCGGAGGGGCTTACGGCCGAGCTGAAAGCCGTGGGATTCGGTAAGGTGAGCCATAAAAGGATGCTTTTCGGCACCGTCGCCCTCCATCGGGCTGAAGCCTGAAAAATTCCTTGCCTTAGGAGCCGGTGACCCTTTGCTCAAACACCTCACTACGGGCTCGTGGTGAAATGGATATCATTTCTGACTACGGATCAGACGTTTGGGGTTCGAATCCCTACGAGCCCACCACTTTGAGCACTAACCGGATTAAACCCCCGGTTAGTTGTATTGGTCGGCATGGCGGAGGCCATGCCGACCAATAGCGGTAAGCGGTTAGCGGTTTGCGGATAGGAAAAGCCGCTCAAGCCCAACACCTGATTTGGGTAGGGTCGGGACCGCGTCACGACTTAGCCTGTTTTAGGTAGGGTTAAGCGCCCTCGCTTAACCGCGGCTGACCGAGGCGGTCAGCCCTACCCAATGACAGGCCCCAGCCAATCATCCGGTTTCCGGTTCCCCTTTGCGTGAATTGCCTTCCCAACCGCTTACCGCCAACCGCTAACCGCTTAAACGTTATACGTGTCCGGCATCTGGCTACCCGAGGGGTAGACGTAAGCGCGGTCCTCGAAATTACGGAGTTCCACAATCCCGTCGTGGATGGCCTGGACGTATTCTGGATTAATCGGGACTTTGCCGCCGCCGCCCGGGGTATCGATAATCAGCTGGGGGACGGCATAGCCCGTCGTGTGCCCCCGCAGTGCCCGGATAATATCAATACCCTTCTGGATGGGCGCACGGAAGTGGGTTGAGCCTTCAATGAGGTCGCAGGCGTAAAGGTAGTACGGCCGCACGCGCATCATCAACAGGCGGTGCACAAGCGACATCATCACCTCAGGGGTATCGTTCACCCCGGCAAGCAGGACCGACTGGTTGCCAAGCGGCACGCCCGCGAAGGAAAGACGCTCGCAGGCGACGGCCAGCTCGCGGGTGACCTCCTTCGGGTGATTCGTGTGGATGCTCAGCCAGATTGGGCCGTGCTTACGGAAAATCTCGGCGAACTCCGGCGTGATGCGCTGCGGCAGGAAGACCGGGATGCGCGAACCAATCCGAATGAACTCCACGTGCTTGATCGCGCGGAGGCGACCAAGTAAAGCATCCAGCTTAGCATCGGAAAGCAGTAGCGGATCTCCGCCGGACAATAGGACATCGCGCACCTCAGGATGCCCCTCGATGTATTTCAAGCCCGCCTCGAGCTCGGGATGGAAATCATAGGCCTGCGCATTGGAAACCAAGCGGCTGCGGGTACAATAACGGCAATAAGAAGCGCAGCGATCGGTGACCAAGAAGAGCACGCGATCCGGATAGCGATGGACGATCCCGGGGACCGGCATGGTGCCCTCTTCGCCCACAGGATCTTCAGACTCCCCCGGCGCGACATAGGATTCCTCAATCCGCGGAATCACCTGACGACGCACCGGGCAGTTGGGATCCTTCGGATCGATGAGATTGAAGAAATGCGGCGTGATCGCGAGCGAGAGCTTATGCGGGGCAAACAAGCAGCCTTCCCGCTCTTCCTTCGTCAGTTCCAGTCGCTCCTCCAGCTGGGCCAGCGTCGTGATGCGATTCCGAAGTTGCCAATGCCAGTCGTTCCACTCGGCGGCGGGCACATCCTTCCAAAGGCCTTGGCCGGCATGCCAGTGTTCGCGAAGGTCTTGAGGGTACATCAGCTAAGAGACCTAACCTAACGATGGGGACAACCAATGCAAACGGGGAAGCATCATCGCCTTAAGGCAAGGGCGGCGGGCCCTTCCGCCTGAACCAACCCGCAAAAGGATGCCAAAGCTGGCCAAGATAGCCGGCCGGGACCGGGTCCGTGACGCCGAAGTTCTGCGGCAACCGATCGCGCGGCATATAATACGTCCCGAAGAGGATGTCCCACAGCGGCAGGAGCCCTGCAAAATTCTTGTCGATGGCCTCAGGGGCCTTCGAGTGGTGCCAGCGATGGAAGACGGGTGTCGAAATCACCGAGCGCAGCGGTCCGAAGTCCCAGTCGACATCGGCGTGTAGGAAAATTGCGTAGAAAGTCAGAAAGCCCGTGACACCCACTGTCACGGTCGGGTCAAAGCCTAGAAAGAGAATCGGCACCGCTGGAGCAATCTTGTCGACGGCCTCGTTAAGCGGATGCACGCGCACACTCGAAAGCCAATCGAGTTCCTCAGAGCTATGGTGCACCGCATGGAACGGCCACCACGCGCCCGTGTGGAAGAGACGGTGAATCCAGTACCCGAGGAAGTCGGCCAGTAGGTAGATCTCGATCGCCTGCAACCAGAACGGCTGAGCGGCCACCGGCCCGAAGCCGCGGTAAAGCCCCGCCTTCACGGCCTCGCCCGTCGTGACTCCAGCGGCGACGAGCACGATGAACGGAGCGATCAGCAGGAACCGGGAGGCCTGCTTGAAGAGCTCGACGGTGAAGAAATAGGCAGCGTCGGTGAGCATACCAGGTCGGAAGAAGCCCGGCCGCCGGCGCGCCCCCATACCCCGTTCGATGAAATAGAAGACCAAGCCCAGCAACAGCAGCCCGAGGAGGTGCTTGACCGTGTGAGCCTGGAGACCCATCCGCACTGCTTACTTCTTTTCGACGACCCAGAAGTTGCGGTATTCCACCGCATCACCGTGCCACTGCAGGGCGATCGGCAACTGGGCGGCGTGCTTCGCGTAAGGAGGATTCTTCTTATGGCTGCTCGGGCCGATGTATTCGGAATTATCCTGCACCTTGACGCCATTCATGACGACGGTGATGCGGGCCTTGCTGGCGACGGTACCATCGGTATTGAAGCGCGGAGCCGTCCATTCGATATCGTAGCTATTCCAGGAGCGCGAAGGCAGACAGGCGTTGAAGAGGGGCGGGAGCTGACCGTAAATCGCGGCGGTCATACCGTCGGCGTAGGTCTCGGTCTTGGAGCAATCCAGGACCTGCAGCTCGTAAGTCTGCATGAAGAAGATCCCACTGTTGGAGTTGCCCTGACCCTTTTTCTTTGGGTTGGTATCGTAGCCTTCAGCGGAGCGCCATTCGGCATGGAGAGTGATATCGCCAAAGGAGCGCTTGGTGTGGATGCCGTTACTGCGGGCAATCATCGTGCCGTCCTTCACCAACCAGAGGGCGGTGTTCTTGCCGTCGGGCTCCCATTCGGCCGCGACATCCTTACCGCCAAACAGCACGACGGCTCCAGCCGGAGCGGCGGCTTCGTTGCACTTCAGCTTGGCGGCATCGGCGCGAGGAGGCTGCGGGCGGGCGGAGTCATGGACGTGCCAAGTCGTACCCGGGATGAGCGGGGTGTCGGTATAGCCCTCAGCGACGAGGAGGCCGGTGGCGGCAAGAAGGGATAGCAGGTGAGCGAGACGCATGGGTGTTGTTAGGGTGCAGACAGGCTGGAGAGAGGGAGGTTCGAGGAAAAGGGGAAACCTTTCAAGGGGAGGGGTAGGGGTGGGGGCGGGGGTAGGGATAGTCGCTCCAGCCACCCGCCACCTGGGGGCCGCCACCTGGGGGCCGCCACCTGCCACCCGAATCGACAACCCCCACCCCTTATTAATCTCTCCTTTTGCCTCATTTTACCCCCTTCCCATCCCTGCCCCTACCCCTGCCCCTACCCCTATTCAATTGCCCTCGCCCTCCCGTTTCTCCAACTTACGGCCCATGTCCGCTCCGAAGGCCCGCTTCACCCTTGAGTTTGAAAAGCCCCTCCGGGAGCTCGAGGACAAGATCAACTCCCTCCGCGCCTCTTCCGAGAACGCCGGGATGGATGTCTCCAAGGAGGTCAAATCCCTCGAAATCAAGATGGAGCAGACCCGCCGGGAGGTCTACGGCAACCTGAACCCTTGGCAGCGCGTCCAACTGGCTCGCCACCCACGCCGCCCCTACTCCCTGGATTATATCGGGATGCTCTTTGACGACTTCCAGGAACTGCACGGCGATCGCTTGTACATGGACGACGAGTCTATGGTGGGCGGGACGGCTTTCTTCGAAGGGCGCCCGGTCATGGTGATTGGTCAGCAAAAGGGCCGCGACACTAAGGAAAACCTGCGTCGCAACTTTGGCTGCCCTAACCCTGAAGGCTACCGCAAGGCCCTTCGCCTAATGAAAATGGCCGCCACCTTTGGCCTCCCCATCATCACCCTCGTCGATACCCCTGGAGCCTTCCCGGGCATCGGCTCGGAAGAACGTCACGTGGCTGAAGCCATCGCCGTGAATCTCCGCGAGATGAGCCAGTTTGGCGTTCCCATCATCACCTTCGTCATCGGCGAGGGTGGCTCCGGTGGCGCGCTCGGCATCGCCGTCTCCAACAAGGTCTACATCCTGGAGAATGCCTATTACTCTGTCATCTCCCCCGAAGGTTGCGCGGCCATTCTCTTCAAGGACCGCGCCCATGCCCCCAAGGCCGCCGAAGCGCTGCGCCTCGATGCCCCGAATCTCCTCAAGCTCGGCGTCGTCGACGGCGTCGTGAAAGAGCCTCTCGGTGGCGCGCAGGAAGACCCTGCTGCGACGGGCTCCGCCATTCGTAAGACCCTGCGCGACACGCTCACCGAGCTCAGCAAGGCCTCCCCCGAAAAGCTCATCGCCATGCGTTACGCCAAGTTCCGTGCGATGGGCGTTTTCTCGGAGTAAGCCGCCGAAGCCACCCACAAAAAAAGGGCGCCCATCGGCGCCCTTTTTTGCGCCTGGGTACGAAGGCTCAACCGCCATTCGCCAAGAGGCGGATATAGCGGGTGAAATTACGGCCGTGCTGATTCACGATGCGGCGATAAGCTTGATCATCCGGAATCTTGATAATCGTACCGGGAGCCACGGGCGGCGGAAAACTCAGTTGTTGGAGGGCGCGAAGTTCCTTGGAGCCTTCCGGCGTGAGCACCGTGACGGAGACCTCGACCGCCTTGAGCGTGTAAGGCAGGTAAGGCAAAGGAGCCACGGTGACTACGCCCACCGGGGCGGTCATCAGGTTGTCGGGATACATCCGATCGGCGAACACGCGCAGGCGACCGCCAAATTGGTCGTACGGGTGTATCTGAATCGCCGTCGGCATGGGGGCCGGCAAAGGCGGCGTACCCGCAGGGGCGTAACGAAGGGGCACGCTCGTGGCGCTCGCCGTGGTGTCCGTGCTGATGGCGCTGAAATATCCGCCATTCAACTTGGAGCCGAACTTGAAGGTATCACCCGAGCTAGGAATCACGGGGCGCAAGGCCGGGGGCGTGCGCATAATGGGGTCCTTCAACTGGCCAGCCGTCGTCACACTAGAGGGCAACGAGGACGAACACCAAAGGATGAGGTTCATCGCCACGACATTAGAGCCAATGAAGTTCTGGTCATCCAGCGTCCAGCAAGGGGGCGTGGTGGAGAGGTTCTTATCGATCAGGATTTTCTGTTGTTTCTGGCCCGTGGTATCCGAGGCCGAGTAATTGGAAATCCAGCGCGCGGGTCCGGACCAATAATCCCAAGGGGTCGGGGCTTTCGCGACTTCCGTCGTCTCGGCCGAGGAACCGAGGATAATCGGCAAGGCATCCTGGAAGGTGCTCTCTGGGTCGACGATGGTGCGGTACACCCCGTAGATCTGCTGGATGGATTCTCCGGGCATATCGAAAGGCGAACGCTGCCCGAGACGATAACTGACTGCACAGACATCGCCCTTGAGGCTCAGGCGCGGAGTCGCCGCCTGCGGGCTCCAGCGCGGGCGGTCAGGCGGAGCGGCGAAAAACATCAGGATCGGCTGGTCGACGCTCTGCATATTGCCGATGACGCCTGGGGCCTTAGCCGGGGCACCCGGGCCGCCAGGAATAATGATTTCCATCCAGCAATGTCCGTCGGGGCGAATGATCGCGGTCTGCAGGTCATTCTCCAAGGCATCCAAGACCCCGCGCGCTTCGGACTGAGTTGTGAGGTCGGAGACCGCGCGGTCGTAGGCCTTAAAGCTGTCCGAGGCGATGGTCACCACGGCCAAGATGATAATCACCATGATCGACGTCGCGACCATGACTTCGAGTAGCGTGAAGCCGCGGCGAGTAAGACGCTTAGGGGATGAGGTATTCATCGGCTGATGATGATATTCTGGACTAGGACGGGGGCTTCTTCGCGGGACTTGAAGATGGTGGAATCCGCATAATCATGCGGGAAGAATTCCGCCACGACCGGCAGGTAAGCCAGAGCATACTGGCGAGGGTCGACTGGCAACGTCGAACCCACTGCCCATTTGTCCGTCGTGGTGGGCTCGCCGGTGGCGCCAGCGGTACCGGCATCGAGCTTGAAGCGTTGGCCGACCAAGAGTTTCGAAAGCGAAAGGCGCACCCGCATCGGCGTGCCGACCACATTACGGAAAGCCGTCGTTTGCTGGGTTAGGTTATCATTGTTACCCTTGCAGCTGGCCACCTCCATCACCGAGGGATTTGACGCGATATTATACTGGGTGTTCGTACCAGAGACCTGGGCATCCGAACTCGCGACCACGACCTTGCGCTCATAGACATAAAGCCAAACCGCATTGGCGGAACTATTATCTTTCGCGCCGGCGAGGAGGCGGTAGGCGATATCGAAGTTGGAAGCCGGGTTCGCGGAGTCCGGATCCAGCGAAGGAATCCCGCGGGTCAGGTAGTTGGTCGGAGCATTCGCCACCGTTGTATCCGCTGCGGAGGTCAGGTAAACAATGGAGCGAGGATTATCCAAGGCGCCGATGAGGCGGGTGACGCCGGCCAGCGCCCGGTTCGTCTGCATAATGTCGTCCACCTGCTGAAAGGTGGAACCCAAGATGCCGACCAGCGAGAGAATCGCGATGCCGAGAATACCGATGGCGAGAGTCACCTCGACCAAGGAGAAGCCCCGGCGAACAGGTGTAGGATGAGGAAGTGATTTCATTACTTGGTCAGGAGAGTGGTATCCATCTCGTTCGGGTCGGTCGTATAGGAGATGTCGCCGTTCGGGCGAAGCGCCAAGGCGGCGAACTGACTTTCCGAGATGAGATTAAGTGCCGAGCCGCTGATGACATCCGGAATCATATTTCCCTTCGCCAGCACGATCATGACGCGGCCGAGGTGATTGGAGGCGCCGCTCGACTGGATTTCAATGTAGTACCATTTCTTAGCCCCCAGCCCACTCATCCCGGGCAGCGAAGTCGGCTGATTGAGTGGGGCGAACGTCATGGTGGGCGGACTCGCGCCAGCGGCGTCGAGCGCGTTACCGAGCCCATCGGCGATGGGCCCGATGATACTGCGGCGGGTCCCTGCGGCCATGGGGGCCCCGGCGGGCGGATTGATCGTAGTCGTTAGGTCGGTCTTCGGAGGAATGAAATAAACTCCTTCCGGCAGGAATGACGTCCCTTCCGGAGAGAACCATTTATAGCGATTATCGTTCGTTGCCGTTATCGTCGTCGGATCGGAAGGCGCGGCGTCCGCCGCGGTAACGCCGCCCACGGCGATGCAGAACTGGCGGAGGTGATTCACCGGATCCGTCGGGTCGTTGAGAATCAAAAGTCGGTAACGCGAATTATAGGAGATGCCCGTGACGTTTGTCCCGCGATTCATCAGCGCCATGGCCCGCACCGAACGAATCGTCGAACCCATCATTCGCTGAGCCGCTGGCAGCCCGCCGCCATCCCCGACGCGCAACCCCAGAAACATCCCGGAAATCAAGAGGATGATCATGATCACGAGCAATAGCTCGATGATGGTAAAACCCCGGCGAGACCGCCGGTTCTGGGCACTGAAGTTCATTACTGAATGGCGATAACGTCGGCGAGGTCGGGAGCGGTCAGACCGTTGGCCGAGCCGAAGTCATCCCCGGCGATGGTCGTATAAATAATGACGCGAGCGGGCAAACCAGTGGTGCCGACTGCGGCAATATCATCAGGCCAGACACCCCCCGGAGCCACCACACCCTTAATATTGCCCGAACTATCCGTGTCAAAAATGACCCGGATATTATGGTTACCAAAGCGATCGGCGAGGAGGCTCGTCGCGCTGAGCGGGTTACCGGAAAAGCCCGGGTCTTCGAAATCATCGCCCGCAAACGAGCAGAACTCTTCGGCATTCCGATTGAACTTGGCGCGATCGCCGGTGGGGCCGCCCGAAAGAATGGCACCGATGGAATCCTTGGCCGACAAGGACTTGACGAAATTCACCCCGGGCCCGAGTTCCAACGAATGGATGGAATCGGCAGCCGTGTTATACTTGGAACCGATATTGGGGTAATAACCGTAAACCTGCTTGTAACGCGTGACGCCATTGGCCCACTGCGAAAAAGTCGACTGGGCCGTCGCCAGTTTGGCCTTCTTACGAATACCGCCAACCGCTGGAAAGAGCACCGCCGCCAGAATGCCGATAATAGCAATGACGGTAAGGAGTTCTACTAGGGTGAAGCCTGGGCGACGACGGGAGGTCATAGGAAAATCGGGGGAGATTGCGGGGGCAGACATCTTACCCCCGACCCTCGCAGGTTGAACAGTCAAAAACGGCTATTTTCCCCGCCTACCACCCTCACCTCAGCCCAAGAAAGCACCCCAAAGCCACCGCAGTCGGAAACAGAGCCCAGAGGGCTAATCTCCAGGGGGAAACGCCCCCTTCAAACGATGGAGCTAAAATCGACTGCCCGGCGGGGTTGGGGGCGTTGGCGATCACGGTCAATCCACCGCCCGCCAAGGCCCCGGCCATGACGGCATGACGCAACCCTTCCGCCTGAGGCTGAGCCAGCGCCGCCACCTGCGATGCCAAGTAGGTCACCGCGGCATTATCGTTGAACGAGGTCAATAGGGTCGAGACGCCAAGCAAGGCCCGCTCATCGAGCCGCCCGAGCACCGGCCCGATCCACCAACCCTGGACCCCACCCAGGACCACCAGGCCAGCCAAGAAAAAACCGACGAGCAAAGGGCCGCGCAATTTCACGGGCTCCTGCCACGACGGCGTGGCCACCGTAAAGGCGAGGAAGGCTAAAAATCCCCCGACCATCAGGTCCAGGTGATGACCGGAAAGCATGACGACCGTCCAGACCATCAGCGCGAGGTGAACGAAGGTCACGTAAAACGGAATCGCGGGTTCAGTTTCAGAGTCCGCCGGGGCGACGGGTAATGCGGCGAGTTCCCGCCGGAAAAACCAGCCATAACTCGAAGTGGAAATCATGATTGCGCTGATTGCCGCCAGTCCGAAACGGCTAAAAACCTCCGAGAGCCCCCAGCCCCATTTCGCCGCCACCATGACCATCGGCGGCGCAGCGAAGTGCGTGAGCGCACCCCCGACCGAAATATTTACAAACAGGAGGGCGAGGGTGCCATAGGCCAAGCTGCGCGACGGTTTTAGCCTGTAAAATCGAGACGAAAGCAGCATGGCAGCGATGGTCATCGCCGCGGGCTCCGTGATCAGCGAGCCCAATAAAGGGGTCACGGTGAGCAGCACGAACCATTGGGCCGCAGGTGATCCGCCCAAGCCGCGGGCGACCCGTTCAAGTAAAACCGAGGCGAGCCGCATGACCGGACGCGAAGCGGCGATGACCATGATCACGAAAACAAAAACGGGCTCGATGAACTTCGAGGCGGCCGCAGGAGTCGCACCCGCATAATCCCCGCTCTCGATGTACCGGCAGGCAAAAGCCCAGCCCTTGCCCGGCCAGCAACTCAGCGTCGCGAAAAGAACGAAGGCCCAGAGTCCGAACACGGCTTCGACCTCGCCGAGCAGATGCAAGATAGCGCCCCGTCGAGGGGCGAGCGCCTCAACCCGCTGGGCGATGCGGGCAAAGCGTGGCGCCAGAAAAGCATGCACGACGGCAGCCAAGAAAATCATCGTCGCCATCGGGAGAAACGAATCTCCCGATGACGCGGCGACCAGTTCCTGCCAGAGTCCAGATTGCACAGGCATGCCCCAACCCAAGGCGTTCCACCCGGGTTGGCAACCCTTGCCGACGGTGCCTACTTAGTGGGAGTCGGGACGACGTCAGGTCGGGCACCGCCGAGGGCTTTCACGAGGTCGACCTGCGCACCGAGGCGGTCAAGGCGCACGCGGGCGATAGCGACCTGCGATTCGGCGAGTAGCCGGCGGGCGGCCAGAAACTCGAGCGGGGCAATCTGACCCTGATCCCGGCGAGCCGCCGCGATCCGGAAAGCCTCTTGGGCCGCGTTGGCCCGGCGCGTAGCAGCCTGCAGCGAAATCATCGTCTCGCGCACATCGGTGAGGGCGTCGCGCACTTCGCGAAAAGCGGTCAGGACGGCCTTCTCGTAAGCGGCGGCAGCCTGATGCTGGGCGGCAATGGCGGCGTCGATGCGCGCAGCGGTACGACCGAAGTCGAGGAGAGGCACGCTCATGTTGAGACCGAGGAGCGAGGTGCTCGTACCACTACCGAAGACAGAGGTGAACTCCTTGCTCTCGGCACCGAGGGCACCGGTGAGCGAAAACGTCGGGTAGTAAGCAGCCTTGGCGTAACCAATGCGGGCGTTGGCGGCGATGAGCGCCTGCTCGGCGGCGACGACGTCGGGTCGGCGGCGCAGTAAATCGGAGGGCAGACCAGCGGCGGGCGGAGCCGGCGTGGCGGCCGCGAGCGTATTCTCGGACTTGACCACGAGGTCGGGCGTGCCGATGAGGAAACCGAGGAGGTGCTCGGCTTGAGCGCGCGTGCGACGGGCATCCGAAAGCCCTGAGACCGCAATGGCGCGGGCCACTTCGGCCTGGGCCGCATCGCCGGGACCGGCGGCACCGAACTTAACGCGCTGGACGATGATGCGGAGTTCTTCCTCGCGGGCGGCAAGGACATCCTGCGCGGCCATTAGCTGGGCATCAGCCGAACGGACGAGACCATAGGCCTTCACGACGGAGGAGACGACGGCGAGTTCGACCTGCAGACGGGCTTCGTCGGTGCTCAATAACTGGGCCCGGGCGGCCTCACTGGCCCGGCGGAGCTTGCCCCAGAAATCAAGTTCGAAGGTCGTGGAGAGTCCGACCGTAAAATCATTACGGGTGCGACCAAAGCTCGGGATGGAAGTGTAGCTGTCGGTACTCACCACGGTGCGCGTGGCACCACCCCCCGCGGTGACGGAGGGCAACTGCGCACCGGCGACGTCGGCGAGTCCGGCCGAGGCCTCTTCGACCCGGCCCACGGCGACGCGCACATCGGCGTTGTTCTTCAGGGCCTGCAAGACAAAGCCATCCAGCGTCACGTCGCCAAAACCGCGCCACCAATCAGCCGCGATCACCGCCGAGCCACCCTTCCCTTCGGGGAAGGCAGCGGCGGACGGCACTGCCGGACGTTCGTAATCGGGCCCCACCGCACAGGCAGAAAGCAGGCAGGCTGCCGCGAGGCCGCTCAACAGTGGCTTACTCATGCGCGGGGCTCCTTGCGATCGCCCGTGAGGACTTTGAAAAATAGAGGGATAAAGAGCGTGGCCACGAAGGTATCAAAGAGCATGCCACCGAAGACACCCGTGCCCATCGAGCGGCGGGCACCCGCACCGGCACCGACGGCAATCACCAGCGGGACCACCCCGAGCACGAAAGCCATCGAGGTCATCACCAGCGGGCGGAAACGGATGCGGGCGGCTTCGATCGCGGCCTCGGCCGCATTCTTGCCTTCATCGCGCGCCTTGACCGCAAACTCCACAATCAGAATCGCGTTCTTCGCCGCCAAACCGATCAGCGTCACCAGGCCGATCTGGAAGTAGATGTCGTTGGTGCTGCCGCGAATGAAGATGGCGATAAGTGCACCGAGTAACGCAAACGGCACGGTGAGAATGACGCCCAGCGGGAGTGACCACTTCTCATAGAGCGCCGCCAAGATGAGGAACACCATCAGCAGAGCCATGGAGAAAGCGGGCACCGCCGAACTGGCCGAACGCTTCTCTTGCAGGGCTTGGGCGGTCCAATCGAGCTGGTAGCCTGGAGGTAAGGTCGCCGCGGCGGTCTCTTCGACGATCCGGAGGGCCTCGCTCGAACTGACCCCAGGGACACTGCCGCCGATGACACGGGCGGCGACGAAGCCTTGGTAGCGCTCAATCTGGTCTGGGCCGAAACTTTCGCGAACCGTCACGAGCGACGTCAGCGGAACCATCGAACCATCGCGAGCACGCACATGGACGCGGCCCACATCCTTGAGGGCCATACGTGCATCCGGCTCGGACTGCATGAGCACACGATAGGTGCGCCCCGCCCGGGTGAAATCGTTAACATACACCGAACCGATGGTGGTCTGGAGTGCGTCGTAGATTTCCGGTAGCGGAATCCCGAGGGCGGCGGCCCGAACCTGATCAACCTCCGCCGCATACTGCGGCACCGTCGTGCGATAGAAGGTGTTGATACCCGTGAGCTCCTTGCGCTGACGCAAGGCCGTCAGTAGGTCGTCAAGGACCTTGCCGAGTTTGGCGGGATCATCGTCGTCGCGGGCTTGGAGATAGAACTCGAAGCCACCGGCAGAGCCGATGCCGCGGATAGGTGGCGGATTCACCACGAAGCAAAAACCTTTGCTGGATTTGGCGACGGCCCCGGTGAGCATTCCGCTCAACTGTTCGGCGCTGAACTTACGTTCGCTCCAAGGTTGGAGCGGGATGAAAATCGTGCCGGCATTGGTCTTCTCGCCGCCGCCGATAAGATCGAAACCGCTGATGGCGAAGGCATGGAAGACCTCGGACTTGGGTGCCGGTGTCTTCATAATCTCGGGGACAATCTCCGCCATGTAGGTGCGGGTGCGCGAGACGCTGGCACCATCAGGCAGTGAGACGACGCCGAGGACGTAACCTTGGTCTTCCGAGGGAATGAACCCACGCGGAATCAGGCGAATGAGCACCACATTGGCGGCGAGAATGGCGAGGAAGAGACCCAAAGCAGATTTCGGGTGCCCCAGCAACCAGCGCACCGTTCGTCCGTGCCAAGCGGCGACGGAATTAAAGCGCGCCTCAAACCAGCGCAGGAAAGCGTTCCCGCGCGGAGCCTCCGCATCGTAGGGACGAAGGATGAGGGCGCAGAGGGCGGGCGTGAGCGTCAGGGCGACGAAACCAGAAATCACCACGGCGACGGCCACAGTGATGGCGAACTGCCGGTAGAGCGCACCCGCGATACCGCCAAGGAAGGCCACGGGCAGGAAGACCGAGACCAAGACCAGCACAATCGCCACAATCGCACCACCGACCTCGCGGACCGAGGCAAGGGCGGCATCGAAGGGCGACATTCCCTTCTCATGCATCAATCGCTCTACGTTCTCGAGCATCACAATCGCATCGTCCACGACGATACCGATCGCGATCACCATGGCGAAAAGCGTCAGGGTGTTGATGCCAAAACCGAAGAGCCACAGACCCGCGAAAGTGCCGATGAGCGAGACCGGCACGGCAAGCATCGGGATGAGCGTCGCCCGCCAGCTACCCAGGAAGAGGAAGACGACCAGTACCACAAGGATCCCCGCCTCAAAGAGTGTTTGTTCCACCTCGGAGATGGAAGCCTTGACGAAGCGGGTGGTGTCGAAGGGAATTTCGTAATCCACGCCGGCAGGGAAACGTTTGGCAAGCAACGCGACTTTGGCCTTCACGGCGTCGGCGACATCCAAGGCATTGGCGCCCGGGGCGAGGAAGATTCGGATGCCGACGGCGGTCTTGCCGTCGAGGGTTGCCTGCTGCTCGTAGCTCTGCGCACCGAGCTCCAAACGAGCCACGTCCCGGAGACGGAGCGTCCCCGTCGGGCCGCCTGAACGGAGAATGATTTCGCCAAACTCTTCGGGGGTGGAAAGACGGCCGGCCGTGATGATGGGAATTGAAAAAGCCTGACCATCTGGGGTGGGCTCCTGCCCGAGACGGCCGGCGGCATACTGATTATTCGAGGCCCGGATGGCCTGCGTGACATCGCCGGTGGTCACGCCGAGGCGCGACATCTTATCCGGCTGCAGCCAGATACGCATCGAGTAATCGCGTGCCCCAAAGACGCCGGCGTCACCGACGCCCGGGACGCGCTTGATTTCGTCCACGAGATTAATGGAGGCGTAATTACTGAGGTAGATTGAATCGCGCGTGCCGTCCCTCGAGATAACCGACATCGCCATCAGGATGTCATTGGAGCGTTTCTTCACAATGACCCCAAGGCGACGGGCGTCATCGGGCAGGCGCGACTCCGCGATCTTCACGCGGTTGGTAAGATTGATGATACAAAGATCCGGGTCGGCTCCGGGCTCGAAGGTGACGTTGATGGTCAGCAGGCCCGTGGAAGAAGCATTCGAAGAATAATAGAGCAGGTAATCCGTGCCATTGATCTCCTCTTCAATCGGGGCGGCGACGGTCTTGATGAGCGTCTCCGCGGAAGCACCGAGGTACGAGACGGTGATGGTGGCGACGGGTGGCGCAATCTGGGGATACTGCGCGACGGGCAGCACCTTGAACGCGAGCAAGCCAGCCAGCACAATGACCAGCGACATGACCGACGCGAAGATGGGCCGACGGACGAAAAATTCCCAGGACATGGCGGTGCTTTACTTAGCGGAAGGGGCGATGACGGCGGCAGGACGCGGCACGACGGGCGCCCCCGGGCGAACCTTCTGAAGATTATCGGTGACCAGACGGTCGCCGGTCTTGAGGCCGCTGAGAATCACCGCGATGGGTCCGGAAATCTCATCGACCACCACCGGCGCCATGACGGCCTCATTCTTATCATTGGCCAGCCAAACGAAACGTCCCTGCGCGGACTGCATGAGGGAGGCCGCCGGAATCACGAAAGCATCTGGCAGGGTGCGTCCGACCACGCGCACGCGCACATACTGACCGGGAAGCAGCACGGCCCGGGGATTAGCGAACTCCGCGCGCATCTGCACGGTACCAAGACGGGACTCCACTTGCGCGGCCACGAAATTCACCCTGCCCGCCGTGGGATAGACATCGCCCGATGGAAGCACGACCTCGACCTTCGCCTTGGCCGCCGCTTCGCCATTCCCCTGGAAGAGCCGGGCATACTGTTGTTCCGAAAGGCCAAAGCGTACCCAGACTTGTTCGCGTTGCACGACCGTCGTCAGCAAGCCGTCAACCCCTGGGGAAACCAGCGAACCCTCGGAGCGATTAAGTCGACCAGTGAAGCCGGCGATGGGGGCGCGGACTTCGCAGTAGGAGAGATCCAGTTCAGCGGCCCGGACCTTGGCGGCGGCGACTTCCACCGCAGCGGTAGCGGCCGCGAAGGTCGACTGCGCATCCGCGGCATCCTTAGCGCTCGCGGCGTTCACTTTGATCAAAGCCGCTTGGCGCCCAGCTTCAGCCGAAGCCTGCTCAACGCGGGCCTTCTCTTGTCCGAGCTGAGCCTTGGCCAGGGCGAGGGCCACTTCATAGGGAGCCGGATCAATCTTAAAGAGTAGGTCGCCGGCCTTAACCGAGGCACCCTCCTGGTACGACTGTGCCAGCAAGATACCCGTAACCCGCGCACGCACCTCGACCTCGCGGGTACCCTCAACCTGGGCAGTCAACTCGACCACCTGCGGCACCGGAGTTGAGGCCAAAGTTACCAACGCCACGACGGGGGGCGGCATCACCATTGGCGCCTCCGCGGGCTTGCAGCCAACGAGCACCCCCAAAAGGCAAAAAGAGAGAAGGACCTCGACAGTCCCGGATTTACATACAGACATGTATGTAAATCTAATTAACCCTCTATGGCTCGCAAGACCAAAGCAGAGGCGGAACTGACCCGTCACCGAATTGTCGAATGCGCCCGGCAGGTTTTTAGTAAAGATGGGGTCACCAACACCTCCCTGGAACGCATCGCCAAGGAAGCCGGCGTGACCCGGGGGGCGGTCTACTGGCATTTTCGCGATAAAGCGGACCTCTTCATGGCCGTGCGCACCGATACGGGCACCCTACTCCGACTGAGCGACGAAGCCGGCCGCGATCCGCTTCACCGACTAGAGCTCTCGCTCCGCGAGACCCTTCGCCGACTCCGCGAAGAAGACAAAAGCCGGCTGACCTACGAGGTCATGCTTTGGAAATGCGAGTATGTCGGCGAGTTCTCGACTGTCCGCGACGACCTGATGGCGGCCGGGCGCGGCTTCCTTCAAGAAGTTACGGCTCTCTATACTGAAGCGAAAACCGCTGGACTCACCGCCCCCGACCTAGACCCAAGCCTAGCCGCCCTCGAGACCTTCTGCCTCTACGCCGGGATGATTAAAATCTGGCTGGCCGCCTCGCCAGAAAGCGGCCTCCGCGAGCAATTCGCGGGACTCATCGAACAGCATGTCAACGGGCGTCGGCTGGGCGTCGGACACAGGTTGACCCCTCCTAGCCGAAGCCCTAGAAAGTAGCCCATGAAGGCCCACCCCGCCCTGCTCTGGCTGCTGCTGTTCGCAGCCCCGCTGCTGCGGGCCGCCGACCCGCAGGAGCCGCAGACGATGCCGCTACTTTACGATCAGCCGGGTGAGAAATATATCCTGCGCATCGACAATCGACGCTACCAACTCCCTTACACGACGAAGGACACCGTGGTCGGGCTGATGGCGACCATCAACTACCCGCGCGTCCGCCAGTGCTTCGACGAATATAAACGGGCGCTCGAAGACAAAGCCAAGGCCGAGAAACAAATCGCCGCCGCCCAAGCCAATGCCAACCGCGACACCACGCGCGTCGATCGTCTCCGTCGCAGCATCGACTCGCTCCGCGCGCAGATGACCTTCCTCCGCAACGGCACGACCATCGATCTTCGCGAGATTAATTTCCTGCAGGACCAAATCCGCAATCAGACCGCCCAACTCACGGGCGCCGAGGATCAGGAAGCCCGCTCGATGTCGATTCTCGACAAGACCCAAGGCTCCGCCGAGGCCGTGATGAAACGTGCCGACAAGGCGCGCGAAGAATACGCCCGAGCCCTTTCGGATCACGAAAAGCCCTTCGCCAACCTCCGAGCGCTGGCCATGTCCCTCGGGCAAGCCCTCTGAATTTTCCACGATGAAACTAAGCTCCCTCCTCCTTGGCTGCCTCTTGGCCACTGGCCTCGCCCACGCCCAACAAACCAAAGCCCCGGCCGCGAAAGCCGCCCCCAAGGCCGCGGATCGCGCCGCCGTTCGGGCCGACGAAAAAATCACCTGGAACGATGTTCGCCAATGGGACCTCGAAGGTCGCGCCTTCCCCGACGCCGAGCGGAAAAGTTATTTCGACCGCCTGCCGTCTGAGGCGGACGGCAAGGTCACGCCCGCCGTCTGGGGCCTCAGCCGCGATAGTGCCGGCCAGATGTTCCGCTTCCGCTCGGATGCCACGACCATCTACGCCCACTACAAAGTGACCAAAGCAGCGCTCAGCATGCCGCACATGCCCGCGACGGGTGTCAGCGGGCTTGATCTCTATGCCCGCGATAAAGATGGTAAATGGCGCTGGGTCCAGGTCGTCCGCCCGACCGCACAGGAAATGAAGGTGCGCATCGCCGAGGGACTGGATGCAGGTGAACGTGAATACGCGGTCTACTTGCCGCTCTATAACGGCGTCGAATTCCTGAGCATCGGCGTACCCGAAGGAAAAAAGTTCGAAGGCCTCAAGCCGCGCGCCAAGCCCATCGTCTTCTACGGCACCTCCATCACGCACGGCGCCTGCGCCAGCCGCCCAGGCATGGTGCACACCGCGATTCTCGGCCGACGCTTCGATACCCCCGTCGTTAACCTCGGCTTCTCTGGCAACGGCCGCATGGACCAAGCCGTCGGCGATTTCCTCACCCGCATTGACGCCTCCATCTACGTCATCGACTGCCTCCCGAACATGGGTCCGAAAGACGTCACCGAAAAATGCGGTCCGCTCGTGAAGCAGCTCCGCGCCGCCCGTCCAGACACCCCGATCATCCTTGTCGAGGACCGCCGCAACACCGACACCTGGCTCGTCGCCGCCCGCCGGAAATTCCACGACGATAACCACGCCGCCCTCAAGGCAGCCTATGAGCAGCTCGTAAAAGACGGCGTCAAAGGCCTCTCCTATGTGCCCGGCGACCACCTTTACGGCGATGACAACGACGGTGCCACGGACGGCTCGCACGCCAGCGACCTCGGCTTCTATCGCCAGGCCGATATCTTCGAGCCCTTCCTCAAGGCCGCCCTCGGCCGCTAATTTTCCGCCACGACCGCTGGCAAAAGAGATTAATCCCTCCACCCTAAGCGTCGATGCCGCGCAGCTTCCGCTACTACGATTTAATCCTCGGCGCGTTCGTCGCCGTGCTACTCTGCTCGAACCTCATCGGGCCGGCGAAGGTGGTCCAGGTGAATTTCCCCTTCTTGGGGCCGACCGATTTCGGGGCAGGTAATATTTTCTTTCCGCTCTCGTATCTCTTCGGTGATATCCTGACCGAAGTCTATGGCTATGCGATGGCCCGCCGCGTGATCTGGGCTGGCTTTGGTGCGATGATTTTCGCGACGCTCATGACCTGGGTCGTGCTCTCGATGCCCGTCAGCCCGCGTGAACCGTTTAGCGCCCAACTCCAACCCGCACTCGTGCTCTGCTTTGGCGGCGGCTGGCGCATCGCCATCGGCTCGATCATCGCGTTCTGCGTGGGCGACTTCCTCAACTCCTACGTCCTCGCCAAACTAAAGGTCCGCACCCAGGGCCGGCACCTCTGGTTACGCTTCATCAGTTCGACCGTCGTCGGTCAGGGTGTCGACAGCCTCATCTTCTACCCCTTGGCCTTCGCCGGCCTGTGGACGAGTTCGACGCTGATTGCCGTCATGCTCGCGAACTGGACCTTCAAAGTGCTCGTCGAAGTGCTCATGACCCCGTTCACCTATTGGGCCTGCGCCAAATTGAAGCAGGCCGAAGGCGTCGACACCTTTGATACCGAGACCAACTTCACCCCCTTCTCCCTTAAACGCTAAGGGAAGAAGGCCGATTTAAGGCCAAATAAGGGCTTCATTCGGCCTTCTGGTCCCATTCTCGAGCATTTTCGAGGAATCCGTTGACAACCCCTCTGGAGCCAAGCACAACACCCTCAGTCAATTTCACTCAGGTAAGAGCCTCCCTTATAAAGGACGCATCAGTCGCGAGGGCGACTAACGGAATCAGAATTCAAACTCTCCGTACCCGACCCCAGAGTCCCGTAGCTAGGACTCTGGACTTATTTGTCCCGGAAAACGGGAAGACAGGCCGCACCACCCGTGCGGCCTGTTTCGTTTTAAAGAGTGTCGTGCCCAAGACCGGACTCGAACCGGTAAGCCTTTCGGCGGCAGATTTTAAGTCTGATGTGTATACCATTCCACCACTTGGGCCGACGGCGACCAATTTGCCAGTGAGGACCCGGTTGGCAACCCGGGAAACTTAGGCACCGGCCTTATCGAGGAGGGGCTGGCAGAGTTTATAGACGGCAGCCGTGACGACACAGGCGATCGCGAGCGAAAGCCAGAAGTTCAGCCCAGCCTTAAGGAGATAAGGGAACGCCAGGAAGAGCACAAAGGAGGGAATGGTGTAGGCGAGGATCGACCAATTGAGTGCGACGACCTTGGCCTGGTCGCCGGTATCCACATAGGTCCAAATCATGACCAGCAGGCTGGTGAGCGGCAACGCGCACAGGAGCGCCCCGAGCGAGACGTTACGCTTGGCGAGTTCGGAAGCACCTGTGATGACGGCGGCGGAGAGCACAAACTTGATGATGAGTTGCAGGTTCATGGCCGCATCATGCGGCCCAGTGACCGCATCGCCAAGGGCAAGTTGACGCCGAAGGCCGACTTCGCCTTGCCCTTCGGCCCGAACCCCGCTTGCTTGAAGTCGATGGATCGCCTCGCCCAGACCTTCGCCCGCTGCAAAGCCGAAAGCCGCCCGGCCTTCGTTAGCTACGTCTGCGCTGGCGACCCCGACGTCGCCACCTCTAAGGCCATCCTGCTCTCCCTCGCCCAGAATGGTGCCGATATTCTTGAAGTCGGCGTGCCCTTTTCCGATCCGCTCGCCGACGGCCTGACGAACCAACTCGCCTCCCAGCGTGCCCTTGAAGGCGGCATGACCTACGATGGCTTGCTCGACATCCTGCGTGCCGTGCGCGCCGGGACCGACAAGCCGATGGTGCTCTATTGTTATTACAACCTACTCTTCTCGTTTGGCGTCGAGAACTACTGCCGCAAAGTCCGCGAAGCCGATTGCGATGGCCTGCTGGTCCTGGATTGCCCACCAGAAGAGGCCGGTGATCTCATCGCCGCCAGCAAGCTGCACGGCCTCGCCAATATCTTTATCGTGGCCCCGACCACGCCCTCGGCCCGTATCGGCCTCATCGCCAAGCACGCCACCGGCTTCATCTACTACGTGTCCCGTGAAGGCGTCACCGGAGAGCGCTCCGAACTGGCCACCAACCTGACTTCTGCCGTGGCGGAGATCCGTAAGCACACCGCCCTGCCCATCTGCGTGGGCTTCGGCGTCTCCACCGCCGCCCATGTCCAAGCCATCGCCAAGGTCGCGGACGGCGTGGTCGTCGGTAGCGCCCTCGTGAACGTGGTAGCCGCCCACAAGGACAAGAAGGGCGAAGCCGCCGCCGCCATCGGGGCCAAGGTCCGCGAACTGCTCGCTAAATAAAGCTTGGGGCACGTCGGTACGTGGACCCTCGCTTCCACGGGGCCCTCGGCCCCCCTTGTCCACGTGTCCCCATGCCCACGTGCCCCCTTTTTCTCTAATCCCTTGACCAAGGGCCTTCCCTCCCCACTTTCCCAATGGTCCTAACCTTCGTTGGGGCCAACGGAAACAACCGCATGGCCCAACAAGCATCCTGGACGAAAAAAGACCTCACCGGCATCGAGGAGCTATCCCGAGCCGAGATCGAATTCCTCTTCACCCAGGCCGACCAGTTCCTGCCCGCGCTCGCGCCGGGCAAGGGCCTCGACCTGATGAAGGGCCGCACGGTCGTAAACCTTTTCCTCGAACCGAGCACGCGTACGCGCACGGCCTTCGAAATCTCGGCCAAGAAACTCGGTGCCGAAGTGGTCTCGATCAACACGACGGCCTCCTCGCTGGTCAAAGGCGAGACGCTCCGCGACACGGCGATGAACATCCGTGCGATGGGCGTCGACGCCATCGTGATGCGCCACTCCTCCGCCGGCTCGGCCCGCTACCTGGGTTCAGTCCTCGATATCTCGGTCATCAACGCCGGCGACGGCGCCCATGAACACCCGACGCAGGCGCTGCTCGATGCCTTCACGCTCCGCCAGCGCTTCGGCAAGGTGCAAGGGTTGAAGGTCACCATCCTCGGCGACATCCTCTTCAGCCGCGTCGCCCGCTCCAATATCCTCTGTCTCTCGAAGCTCGGCGCGGAAGTCACCCTCGCCGGCCCCGCCACGCTTGTCCCCGCCTCACTCAAAGAAGCCTTCCCACAAGTCCGCATCGTGCATGACCTAAAGGAAGCCCTGCAGGACTGCGATGCAGTGATGCTCCTACGCATCCAGCACGAGCGCCAGACGACCACCCACTTCCCTTCGCTCGGCGAATATACCTCGCAGTTCGGCCTCAACGCCGAACGCGCGGCCTGGCTCAAACCCGAGGCCATCGTGATGCACCCCGGCCCGATTAACCGCGGCGTCGAAGTCGAAAGCGAAGTCGCCGACGGACCCCGCTCGGTGATTCTCGAACAGGTGCGTAACGGCGTGGCCGTCCGGATGGCCGTTCTCAACCTCTGCACCGGAGCCATCGCCCGATGAACCCAGCCGATCATTCTCCCCTCTGGATCCGCGGCGCCCGCGTGATCGACCCTTCGGCCAAACGCGATGAAGCCAAAGGCGACATCTACGCCCTGGATGGCGTGATCGTCGACCAACTCTCCGCCGCTGATCAAGCCAAGGCCCGCATCATCGATGGCCAAGGACTCGTCGTCGCCCCGGGCTTCGTCGACCTCAACTGCCGCCTCGGTGAGCCCGGCCGCTCTGCACGCGAAACCGTCCGCACCGGCACCCGCGCCGCGGCGGCGGGTGGCTTCACCACCTTGGTGACGATGCCCGATTCGCTCCCCGCTGCGGATAACGTCGGCACCCTCCAACTCCTCCGCGAGATTTGCTCCCGCGAAGCCTCAGTGCGCGTCCTGCCCACGGGAACCCTCACCAAAGGACACGAAGGCAAGGCCCTCGCCCCGCTCGGCTCAATGAAGAAGGCCGGCGTGGTCGCCGTCACTGACACCACCTCGGGCGTGCAGAATAATGAGATCATGCGCCGCGCACTCGAGTACGCCGCGATGTTTGACCTCGTCGTCCTTGATCACTGTCAGGACAGCAGCATGACCGAAGGCGCCCAGATGCACGAAGGTGCCTGGTCCCTTCGCCTCGGGGTGCGCGGCTGGCCACGGGCCGCCGAAGAAATCGTGGCCTCCAGCGATTGCCTCCTCGCCGAACTCACCAAGGCACGCATCCACCTCCAGCACCTCTCGTCTGGCGGCTCGGCGGAAATCGTCCGTCGCGCCAAGGCCAAGAAACTCTCCGTCACTTCAGAAGTGTCCGCGCTGCACCTCTTACTGACCGATGCCTCCCTG
Source organism: Akkermansia muciniphila (assembly GCA_943331445.1). Classification (GTDB taxonomy): domain Bacteria; phylum Verrucomicrobiota; class Verrucomicrobiia; order Opitutales; family UBA953; genus UBA953. The sequence continues at coordinate 66,061 of CALQLO010000008.1, read as the reverse complement.
GCCAATTATCCGACCAGCCTAAAGACGAATCCGCCCCTCCGCGAAGAAGCGGACCGACTCGCCCTGATCACTGCACTCATCGATGGCACCATCGACGCCATCTGCTCCGACCACTCACCGTGCACGGCCACCGAGAAAGATTGTGAGTTCGACCTCGCCCCGTTCGGCGCGGCGACGCTCGAAACCGCCTTTGCCGCCGCCCACACGGCCGTCGTCGCCGGCGGACATGCCGACCTCGCATTACTCCTCGCCCGCCTCACCTGCGGTCCCGCCAAGGTGCTCGGGCTCGCCGCTGGTACGCTCCGCGCCGGCGCCGCCGCCGACCTAGTACTACTCGACCCGAAGGCCACCTGGAAGCCTCGCGCCAAGGATCTCCATTCGAAGTCAGGGAATAATCCGCTGATCGGCCACGCCCTCACGGGCCGAGTCCAAGCGACGTTCGTTGGTGCCCGCCAAGTTCACGGCGCCTAAGCGATGCCTTCCGAGCTCGCCCAGACTTTCAAGGACTTCGGTCCGTGGGACTGGGCCTGCATCATCGCCAACTTCAGCTTAGGATTCGGAGGTATCTTCGCCCTAAAGTGCTGGCGCCAGATGCCGGATACCGCGGCTCCTAGGAATAGCTCAACGATTGATGCCGGCATTAGCCTTGGTGCGGCCCTGATTGCTTTCGCAGTGATCTTCCCGCTCACGTTGCAACTCGTCGCAGGAGCTCTTTCCACCACCTTCGGTATCTCCCAAGCATATATCTTCGTCGCAGCTTTTGTCGGACAACTCACCGCGGCGGGCGCACTCATCACCGTCGGGGTATTCAATCGGGGGACGCTACACCTGGCCTCGACTGACCTATCGGCAGAACCCAGCGACAGCGACTTCACCCGGGCACTCAAATCATTCTCCCTGCCGCAGCTTTTACTGGTCTTCCTGTGTATCCTCGCCCTCGGAGTAGGCTGCGCGCTTCTCTGGAAGGGCGTCCATGCCGTGTGGGAACAGCTCTTCCTGCATGGCTGGGCGGGCCAACCTCCGGCCGACGAGCCGCAGGATATCGTCAATTCCGTGCTCAAGACGGATGTCGGCACTTGGCGCTTCGCGACCATCACCTTGGCGGTAGCCGTCGGCGCCCCGATCATGGAGGAACTCGCCTTCCGCGGCATGCTCTACCCGGGCCTGCGGCGACTCGTGAGCGGAATCGCTCCGACGCCGACCGCTCGCTGGATTGCCGTGATTCTGACTGGGGTCGTCTTCAGCGCGGCCCACCAGAGCGCCTCCGCCGCTATCCCCCTCTTTGCCTTCGGCGCCTTTATGTGCCTAGTCCGCGATCGCTACGGCCTGCTGGTCTGCATGGGCGCCCACGCGTCGTTCAATCTTTGGAACTTAGTCTGGTTGAAACTCGCCCCGAACGCCTCCAACCTCTGAGGCCATGGGCGCCCTCACCACTCTCGCGGACCGATCGGTCGCCAAGTTGGCCGAGGAGGAAATCATCCGCCGTGTGGTACTCGCGCTTGCCGAAGCCGCCCCACCCTTTCCCGAAGGCCCAGGCGGCGATTGTGCCCACCTCCCCGTCACGGGTGGCCGCGCTTTCCGCGCTAGCACCATCGACTCGGTGATTCTTGGGCGTCATTTCGACGCGGCCTGCGATGGCATCCGCGCGGGCACGAAGTTAGTGAACCGTAATCTCAGTGATCTTGCGGCCGCGGGGGCCACGCCGTCCGACGCCTTACTCTCGCTCGTCCTAGGACCGGATGTCGACGCCACCTGGATTGAAGATTTCGCCCACGGCGCTGGACGCGCCGCGGCTAAAGCGGGCCTCCGCATTGTCGGAGGCGACATTTGTCGGGGCAACCCCGGCTCCTTTATCGGCACGCTCGCCGTGCAAGGCTTCGCCCACCGCGTACTGACGCGTAAGATGTGCCGCGCAGGGGATGTGCTCTTTGTCACCGGACAGCTTGGCGGTTCGCTCTACGGTAAGCATCTCGATTTCTCCCCGCGCCTTGCCGAGGGCGAATGGCTCTGCGGACACGGTGAAGTCACCGCTTGCTCCGACCTTTCGGACGGCCTCGCCAAAGACCTGCCCGGCTTGCTCGGAACGAAGTTTGACGGACGGATTAACGTCGCTGGCCTGCCGGTCGCCGAGGCGGCGACGGCCCTTGCCAAATCCGACGGAAAGCCCGCGCTCGAACACGCCCTGCAAGACGGTGAAGACTACGAGTTACTTTTCAGTGTGAGCGCCGAACGGGCTGACCTCATTGAGGCCAACTTCCGCAAAGCATTCCCAAAGACCCTACTGACCCGCATTGGTGTGGTTGAAAGCGGCACCGGGCTCGCCCGCGACCTCGCAGACGGTCAGCCGCTAAAAGCGCGCGGCTTCAGTCACTTCGCCTAATCAGAGCGCTTGGCGGCGCGGAGTTCGACCTTCGTCGACTTCGATATAATCAAACATCGTGTCTACGCCGGCCTCGGCGGTCAGTCCGTTCTCCTTCAAGCGCCGGACGAGTACCTCGTTCGCCTCATCGCGCCAGCCGCGCTTGGTCATGAAACCATTCCAGATCTCGATATCGTTCGTGGAAATCTTCCGACCTACGGATTCAGCCCAAGCGAGGATTTCATCCTGCGTCGCGGCTGGATGCTGCAGGACCCACACGCGAAGCTCGTCATATTTAATGCCGAGGTATTGGCAGCACCGGTCATCGAAGGCCTTGCCGAGATTATTGACGAAATCTGCATGCAGCTGCCCCGCGGCATGCAGGCGAATCTTCGAGACCAAGCGAGGGAGATAAACAAAGCCGCGGACGGCTTCATAGGGGCTGAGGAGACCAGGGACGAGGGGCATGGAAGGGAAGACAGATGAAAGATGACCGATGACGGATAGCAGAGGAAAGACAAAACCCCGAACCCCTTCCACCCGCCACCCGGGAATAAGTGTCTCTGCTTCGCAGCCTGCCCGCATGCCAGCAGCCCCCCCTCTCATCTGCCTCTCCCGGCCCTCATGCCCTCCATCCCTCCAGTCCTCCATTACCTTGCCCTCTGGGCGACCTTCGCTCTTTCTAACCCTACCCCCTTACCCCGTATGCGTCTCCCGCTCTGGCTCCTCTCGTTTGGCTTGGTCACCTTGGCCCTGGCGGCCGACTACACCTCGAAGTTCGATAAGGAAATTGCCGCCTATGAGGCCAAGGACCAAGCCAACCCGCCGCCCCAGCATGGCGTGCTATTATCCGGAGCCAGCACCTTCCGCCGCTGGGCCAAGGCCGCGGAAGCCCTCTCAGGCTATCCGGTGATCAACCGCGGCTTTGGCGCTTCGAAGACAACGGATGTGCTCGGCTACGAAGATCGCATCACCCTGCCATATCACCCGCGGGTCGTAGTCTACCACTGCGGCAGCAACGACCTCAACGCCGGCGACACCCCCGAGGCCGTCGCGGGACGCGTTCGCGAATACCTCACGCGTCTCCGTAAGGATAATCCGCATTGCGCCTTCATCCTGCTTTCGACCACGCACGCGCCAAGCCGACGTAAAACCTGGGAAGCGATGACAAAGACCGATGAGCTCTTCCAGAAAATCGCGCAGGCGGAAAAAGGCGTCAGCTATATCGATATCAATCCAGCCTTGAATCTCCCCGACGGCGAACCGCGCCCCGGCATCTACGTCGCCGATAATCTTCACCCCAGCGACAAGGGCTATGATGCCATCACCGCTGTCCTGCGCCCCGCCCTTGACGCCGCGTGGAAAGCCACCGCTCCCGCCTTCACCAAATAACAAACCGCCTCCCACAATATCATGCGTTCCTCCCTCCTACTCTCGTGCCTTCTGGCTGTCGCCAGCTTTGCGGCTGACGTCGCCAAGCCTCACACCCCGCTGGCCCAGCAACCGCTGCGGATGGCCAAGGATATCGCCGCCTTCGAAGCCGCCGATAAGGCCAACCCTCCGCCCCAGCACGCCCTGCTCTTCAGCGGCGCCAGCACGCTCCGCATGTGGAAGAACGTCGCCGAGGAGATGAAGCCCTACCCAGTGATTAATCGTGGTTTTGGCGGCTCCTATACGACCGAAGTCAACGGCTACATGGACCGCATCACGCTACCCTACCACCCGCGCGTGATTGCCTACCAGTGTGGCGGCAACGACGTGAATGCGGGCGACGAACCGGCCGCCCCGATCGGCCGCATCCGCGAATACATCGAACGCGTCCGCAAAGAAAATCCCGATTGCGCCTTTGTCTTCATCGCCACCACCCGTGCCCCTTCCCGCAAAGCCAAGTGGCCCCTGCTCGATGAATACAACCGCCAGCTCGCTCAACTCTGCAAGGACGGCAAAAACCTCTTCTTCGTAGACATCAACCCCGCGCTCAACCTGCCCAGCGGCGAAGGCAAGCCAGGCAGCTACCTGAAGGACAACCTGCACCCCGACGCCGATGGCTACAAGGCCATCGCCAGCGTGCTGAAGCCGGCAGTCGACGCGGCTTGGAAGGCGACGGAGGCCGCATTTAAAAGGTAATCGCGGTGAGCGGTTGGCGGTTAGCGGCTGGGATAAAAACCTGGCCCACCAGTATTCACTGAATGGGTAGGGTCGGGACCGCGTCACGACATAGCGCCCACTGAGGCAACTGTACCGAGTATTGAAGCGGCCTGCCACCCGGGCCTGCCACCCGCCACCTGAATTTTCCGAGGCAGTGCTTGGGCTTTCGCCTGCCCCAACCGCCATCCGCCATCCGCTAACCGCCAACACCTGCTGCCCGCCCAACACCATTCCTTTTGCACTTTGGGGCATTGTCCCCAACTTTGCCCCGTCCCATGCACGAGTCCTCCGCCAGTCCCAACGGTGAACGCTTCCCCAACGGGCCGTTCACCCGCTACATGGTCGGTGAAGGGATTTCCATGACGGGCACCTGGATGCAAGGGATGGCACTCGGCTGGGTGATGACCGAAGTCGTGGTCCGCGACGGACTACAGCGCTACGAAGGCCTTCTACAGGCGGCGCCACACCTCGCGAGTGGTCTCGTTATGCTGGGACTCTTTCGGCTCGGCGGTGCGTATGCCGATCGCCATGACAAACGCTTCATCCTGCAGGTCTGCCAACTGGCGCAAATCGGCTTCGCCCTCGCGATTGGCCAGCTCATCGCGCACGACTCCTTACACACCTGGCACCTCATCGTAGCCGCGGCCTTACTCGGGATTTCCAGTTCGTTCGAGATGCCTGCCGCCGCCGCCATCGTGCCGGAACTCGTTGCCAAGGAGAACGTCGCCAAAGCCATCTCCGTGGACCGTGCAGTCTTCCACGCCACCCGCCTCGTCGGCCCGGCCGCCGCTGGCTTCCTCGTCGGACGTTACGGTGCCGAATGGGCCTTCTACCTGAATGCAGTCTCTTTCATCGCGCTGATGGTCGCCTTGGCCACGCTACCCCGCCGTCCGCAGGGCACGGTCGAAGAAGAACAGAAACGCCAAGGCGGCGCGGGCGAAGGCTTCCGCCACGTCCGTCAAGACAAGCCGAGCCTGGCGATGGTCGCCCTCCTCGCCACCAACACGCTCTTCGTCTTCCCGGTCATCATCGTGTTGTTACCGCTCTACGCGAAGAATGACCTCCACGCCACGCCGGAGCAGATGGGACTCTTGATGCTGTGCTCTGGATTTGGTTCGGTCTCAGGCTCGCTGCTCATCATGGCCCTCCGCCCGAGCCTCCGTCGACTCGCCATCCTCACCGGCATGGTCCTCGCCTGCGGCGCACTCGTCAGCCTCAGCCAGTCGCATGACCTCATCTGGGCTGGCGTCTCGCTCGTCTGCCTCGCCGTCGGCGTCTCGACGCTCGTCGGCCTCGCCAATACCATCGTCCAGGAACGCTCGCCCGCCGAGCTACGCGGTCGCGTCTCGGCCGTCGCCGGCTTGAGCTTCTTCGGCTTCTTGCCCTTCGCCGCGATCATCATGGGCTGGATGACCGACGTCTTCAAATTACGCAACGTGCTGCTCGGCTCTTCGATCTGCTACGCCGTCATCGGCCTGATCGTCATGCTCACCGTCGGCAGCAAGGTCACGGGAGAGCGGGAAGAGAAGGTTCAATAGGTAGGGACGTGATTACCATCACGTCCGTTTGAAACGGCACGCCAAGACATCGACCGTGGCTAGCCAAGGGCCGATGACTTCCGGCCTCGGAGTCGAACGGATGCGATGGCAATCGCATCCCTACCCCAACCCCTGACCCTACCCCTGGCGAGCTAGGCTCGCCCAAAAGTGGTGCTCCCGTTGGGAGTCGAACCCAAATCGCCGGCTTCGGAGGCTAGCATTCTATCCATTGAAATACAGGAGCGTGAAGGAGGTAAATTCCTCCGAATTGATACTTAGTCAATCCTTCCCGAGGCAACCCGTGCCGGCCGCCTTATTTCCTCGCCAGCACTCGGTCAGCGAAATCCGCGTAGTTTTTCCAGTCTTCTAACAGGATATCGTGAACGCCCGGGCGCACATGGTAACCGACCGTGGTCCCAACGGACTTGCTGAGGGGTGGATACTCCTTGGTACCTAAGCCGGGCAGACCCATCACATGGTAAACAGGATCGGCATGCACCGCACCGAGAAATTCGCCAACCGGATCGGCCCAGCTGTCTTCCTTAGCGCTGGCGACGTAGAGCGGGCGAGGTGCGACTAAGGCCAGCAGGTAATGGGCATCGAGCGGCATGAACTCCTCGCGCTCGGAGAAAGTTGCAAAACGCGCCGTGAACCAGTGCGGGAAGCCGCGGCCTTTATAATAGCCAGAGATGACGCCAACGGTCTCACCGAAGATGCGCTTGTTAAGCGCTGCCCCACCGCAACCAGAGTCATTGGAAATCACGAAAGCGAAACGTTGGTCTTGGGCACCGGCCCAGAGGCCAGCCTTACCGAGGCGCGAATGGCCATGCGCAATGGCGCGCTGGGCGTCGATGGCCGGCACCGTTTCCAGGACATCAAGCATGCGGGACATCCCCCAAGCCCAGCAACCGATGGCCGCCCATTCGCCATCCTTCCATTGCGTGTTCACTCCCGCCGGGGAGATGGCCGCGCGAAAACCTTCCTTCCAGCCTTCCGGAAAATCTGCCTCGAAATCGCCGTAATAAGCCGTGGCCACTGCATAGCCGCGGTCGATGAGATACCCGATTTCCCAGCGACGGGATTGGCTGCCCCGAAGCTTGGGGTCGGCGCGATTACTGCCATCATTCAAAGCCCACTGTTTAGAAACCCAAGTGGACGGGAGAAAGACCGCGGGGTCTTCGATGGTGGTGTAATTTCCCCCGAAGCTCAGGCCAACAAACACCGGCACCGGACGCTTGGCCGCGTTAGGCACGTAGAGCAGCATGTCGAATGACGGACCCTTCTTACCGATTGGCCAGACCTTGAACTGCGTGCGCGTGGCCTTGCCGCCTAAAGCATCCTTACCCTGCTCGCGAACCTCGACCACCGCGTCGGCCTGCAGTTTACGGGTATCCGGCGTGCGGCCGAACATGTTCTCCTCGACGAGGCGGAAGACCTCCGGTCGACGAACTTCATTCCACATCTTGGCATCCGTCACCTTACGGCCATCCGCACAGACGAGCGGATCCGGAAGCGTATACGGCGGCACCTTCGCTTCATCGGAAATAGTCGGAGGAATGGCGGCAAGCAGGAGCATGGGGAGCAGCATGCCGCAACTATGGGGGGTGCGCCGACCTGGGCAAGGCCGAGGTAGGGGCGCCACTGCGTGCTGCCCTAGCTACATCGGGTAGGGACGTGATTACCATCACGACAGTGTGGCCTCTTGGCCGCCGAATGGTGGCCATAGGTAGGGGCAGGACTACGTCATGCCCGACGACAAAGGGCGCGGCGTAGCCACGCCCCTACCCTGCGTTCACCATTCGGCGAACGGCGGCCATGGCAATGGCCGCCCTACCCTTTGCATCATCCTCCCTTGCCCACGTGTCCCCTCGTTTGAAGTTTGGGCGTTTATCGCTCCCAAACTTCAAACGCATACCCCAGCCCATCCTGGCTTCCCGACTTAGACGAAACAAGCTTGGTGAAAAGCTGCCGCCAGTCCGCCGGGAAGAGACGGTCCCCGGCAAAATCACGGTCTATAAGGGTAATATAAAGTCGGTCGCAGAGCGGCAGCCCTTCGGCGTAGATGCGCTCGCCGCCCGTAATCCAAATCGGCCCCGCCCAATCGTCCATCCGGTCGGCGATCACGATTGCCTCCGCGAGGCTCGCGGCTTTCTCCGCTCCCGGAAACTCCCTCGTGGCATCACGCGATACCACGACCGTCCCGCGGCCCGGCAACGCCCGGCCGAGTTCGGCATAGCAGGCAGGCCCCTCGATCATCACCCCGCCAGCCGTCTGCTCCATGAACCAGGTTAAGTCCTCCGGGATATGCCAAGGAAGCTTGCCCGCGGCGCCAATGACCCCGTTTCGGGCCACTGCGACGATGCATTGGAGGGGTTTGGGCACTCCCCAAGGGATGTTAATAACCCTGCGGGATGCAAGCGCTGGGGCGGGCCGCTGGACTGATTGACACCCGCCGAAAGGCTGGGGTAGGTTGACCGAATGATTACTTGGCTCCAGAACGCCACCGGCAAACACCACCGTCTGATCTTCAGCTTCCTGCTGGTGATCATCGTCGTGTCCTTCGTCTTCTACGGTTTCGCCGGACGCGGTGCCCTCAAAGGCAACGGATCTTACATGTACATGGGGGTCGATCTCAATGACACCTCCATCCGCCGCCGCTTCGCGGATGCCAACTTCTTTTCGGGCCAACGCATGGCTGGTGGCGAAGAAGCCCTCAAACAGTGGGTCGCCGAATTGAAACTCGCCGATGCCCTCGAGGTGCCCAACCCCTCCGAAACCGAGATCCGTAAGCTCGCCCGGGAAGCAACCTCTGGCCCCCAGACCAAAGATGCCGGCGATGCCCTGAATAAGTTCATCGATCTCGCCTCCAAGCAACTCAGTGCCACCGACATCGAAACCCGCTTCCGATTCGAAGCCTTCATCAAGGACGCCTGGCGCATCAACAAGGCAGTCGGCACGCTCGGCGGCCCCGGCCACGCCACCACCAGCCAGGTCAAACGCACCGTTGAGCGCGTCCGCTCACTCTGGACCGTAGACGTCGCCCGCTTTGACTCCGCAAAGTTCAAGCCCGTGGTGAAAGTGGATGAAGAAAAAGCGAAGGCCGCCTTCGCTGCCAATGTTGAAAATTACCGAATTCCCGCCAAAGTCGCCGTTACGACGGTCGTTCTCAAACCCACCGATGCCGACACGGCCCCGGTCAGCGATGAAGAGATTATCACCATGGGGTACAATGTGGCTGAGAAATTCAAATTTGACCCGCTGAAGGTCAAGGAACAGGCCCTCGCGAAGCGCGCTGAACTCGAAAAACTCGTTCGCCGCGACCGGGCGATCCATAATTTCTCCGGAGATATCGATAACGCCCTCGTGGACAAGTTCCCGCTCGATACCACCAAGGCCGATAACGCGGAATTCGTCAAATGGCTGAAGAGCAAGAATGCAACCCTGACCACCGTCGCCACCTTCGAGTCAGGCAGCGCCCCGGTCGTTGCCGGCATCCCGGCGGCCGCCCTCCGCCTCGCAGGCGAACTCACTGATAAAGAATGGCGCACCGCCGTCTTCCCCAACGACGAGGGAGCGGTTTTCATCTTCCTCAATAAGCGCACCCCAGATCGCCTGCCGACCTTTGAAGAAGTCAAACCCAAGGCCATTGAGAACTGGCAAGCAACCGCCCGCAACCGCCTGCTCAGCGAAGAAATCAATAACCTGAGCAAGGCCATCCAGACCGAAGCCGCTGCCGGAAAGAGTTTCGCTGACAGCGCCAAGGCCCACGGCCTGGCACTCACCTCACCGCCCGCCTTCCCCATCGTTAACCTTCCCGAAGCCCTCAACAGCCCGAATGAAGACACCGGCCTCGCCATTGCGACCGCAGGGGTTGGCAAGGTGACCCCGGGTCTCCGGACGATCTCCGGAGACTACGTCTTTATCCGCGCCGCCAAGTCCGAGATGCCCAAGGATAATGCCGGCATCGAAGAAGGCCGTCTATTCGCTCAGCGGGTCTCCCAGAACAACGCCAACCGTATCGGCGGTGGTCTGCTTCGCGACCTCACCCCCGTCGAGAAAAAGTAAGCCAGAGCTCTGGCAGGCAAAAGGACAGGCTCACCCCTGTCCTTTTTTGTGCCCATCGCCCCAAGGTAAGCCCCTCCCTTCTTGCCCTATACCCCCGACCCCCTTACGCCTTTCCTTCGGGCCCTCCGGCCCTCTTATTCTCTCTTTACCCATGTCCCAGGTCCGCGTCCGCTTCGCTCCCAGCCCCACCGGCTTCTTCCATATCGGAAGCGCCCGGACGGCCCTATTCAACTGGCTCTACGCCCGCCACACGGGAGGTAAGTTTATCCTCCGCATCGAAGATACGGATAAAGAACGGAACTCGGAAGCCTTCCTCCAAGTCATCCTCGATTCAATGCACTGGCTCGGTATGGACTGGGATGAAGGCCCCTCCGTTGGCGGTGAGTATGGTCCCTACTTCCAATCCCAACGTACCGAACTTTATCAGGCGAAGCTGAAAGAGCTGGCCGCCAAGGGACGCGCTTATGAAAAAGACGGTGCCTGGTGGCTCCGCCTCGAAGGCGCCCGCTCCACCGTCTTCGATGATCACCTGAAGAAGGAAATCGAAAAGGTCGATGCCGCCCCGATGGTGCTGCATGACATGGTCCGCGGACAAGTCGCTCGCGCCGAGGATCGTGACTTCGTGCTCTTCCGTTCCAACGGCGAGCCGGTCTTCCACTTCGTGAACGTCGTCGACGATATCGAGATGAAGATTACGCACGTCATCCGCGGCGAAGACCACCTCTCCAATACCTCCAAGCATCTCGAGATTTTCAAAGCCTTCGGCGTCGAACCTCCGAAATACGCCCACATCCCGCTCATCCTCAAGACCGATGGGCCGGGCAAGATGTCCAAGCGCGATAAGGGTGCCCTCATCGAGGAATACCAGCAGCGCCGCTACCTGCCTGCCGCCGTCCGCAACTACCTCTGCCTGCTCGGCTGGACGCCTGCCGACGGCAAGGAAGTGCTCCCGATCGACGAAATCATCCGTCAGTTCGAGATTTCCGCGGTGCACCAATCCAACGCCCGCTTCGACGAACGCAAGATGTCGCACATCAACGCGCAGACGCTTCGCCTGCTGCCCGCCGCCGATTTCGCCACGCTCGCCCGTCCGATCCTGATTGAAACCAAGACGATCGATGCCTCCGTCTCGGAAACTCGCCTGGCCGAAGTCCTCGGCATCGTGCAGGAGAAAGTCATCTCACTGGAACACCTGCCTGAGTTCATGGGTTTCTTCTTTACGGCTGACTTCAAGAAAGACGAGGGGGCCATGGCCAACCTCAAGAAGAAGGGCGGCGACCCTGTTGCCCGTATCCGCGAACTGCTACCCACGCTCGAAGCTGCCGAATGGACCGAGCCTGCACTCGAAGCCGCCTTCGCCGCCGTCGGCACCGCCAACGAACGCAAACCGACCGACTACTTTGCGCCGGCCCGCTTTGCGATTTCCGGCCAAGGCGGCGGTGCGCACCTGCTGGGCGTCCTGCGTGTCCTCGGCCGCGATACCACCCTCGCCCGCCTCAAGGCGTTCGCCGCTTAATCCGCCCATGTCTTCCGAAACTCCTGCGCCGGCGGCCCACCGCCACTTCATCCAGCAGATCATCGACGCCGATCTCGCATCGGGTAAGCACGTCTCCGTCGCCACGCGTTTCCCGCCAGAACCCAATGGCTACCTGCACGTCGGCCACGCGAAGTCGATCTGCCTGAACTTCGGCCTCGCCCTCGAATTCAAGGGCCGCTGCCACCTGCGCATGGATGATACGAATCCGACCAAGGAAGAGGTCGAATACGTCGACTCGATCAAGGAGGATGTCCGCTGGCTAGGCTTCGAGTGGAACGAGCACTACTACCAGGCTTCGAACTACTTCGAGCGCATGCACGCCGACGCTATTAAGCTGATCCAGCTCGGCAAGGCGTACGTCTGCTTCCTCTCGCAGGACCAGATTCGCGAATACCACGGCGACGAGAAAACGGCCGGTAAGCCGAGCCCGACCCGCGACGCCTCCGTCGCGGAGAACCTTGCGGCCTTCGAGAAAATGACCCGCGGGGAATTCGATGAAGGTAAAGCCGTACTCCGCGCCAAGATCGACATGGCGTCGCCGAACATGCACATGCGCGACCCGGTCATCTACCGCATCCGCAAGACCTCCCACCATAACACCGGCGACAAGTGGTGCGTCTACCCAATGTACGACTACGCGCACCCGCTCGAGGATGCCTACGAAGGCATCACGCACTCCATCTGCACGCTGGAATTCGAGGTCCATCGCCCCTTCTACGACTGGCTCCTGCGCACGCTCGATACCCCGGCCAAACCTCAACAGATCGAGTTCGCCCGCCTCAACCTGACCTACACCGTCATGTCCAAGCGCCGCTTACTCGAACTCGTCCAAGAGAAGCGCGTCTCCGGCTGGGACGACCCTCGCATGCCCACCATCTCTGGCATGCGCCGCCGCGGCTACACCCCCGCCGCCCTACGTAAGTTCTGCGAGACCATCGGCATCACGAAGAATAATTCGCTCTCCGACGTCGCCCTGCTCGAGCACGCCGTCCGCGACGACCTTAATAAGACTTCCTCCCGCTTCATGGCGGTCCTCGACCCGGTGCGCCTTGTCATCGAGAACTACCCCGAAGGCCAAGTCGACGAACTCGAAGCCGTCAACAATCCCGAAGACCCTTCCGCCGGCACCCGCCAAGTGCCCTTCTCGAAGACGCTGCTCATCGAGCGCGCTGACTTCATGGAGATTCCGGAAAAGAAATATTTCCGCCTCACACCCGGCCAGGAGGTCCGCCTCCGCTGGGGCTACTTCGTGACCTGCACCGGCTGCAAGAAAGACGCCGCTGGCAATGTTACAGAAGTCACTTGCACCTATGATCCCGCCACGCGCGGCGGCGACTCCCCCGACGGCCGCAAGGTCAAGGGTACCATCCACTGGGTTTCTGAAAAGCACGCCGGCGACGTCGAGGTCCGCCTCTACGACCGCCTCTTCGCACACGAAGACCTGAACGATATCCCCGAAGGAACCGACTGGCGCACCCTCCTTCACCCCGGATCGCTCAAGACCATCCGTGGCTTCGTGGAGCCGGCCCTACTCGGCATCGCGCCGAGCACCCGCGTGCAGTTCGAGCGCATTGGCTACTTCTGCGCCGACGCCAAGGACTCCCAGCCCGGCAAGCCCGTCTTCAATCGCACCGTCGGCCTGAAGGACTCCTGGGCCAAGGCAGTGGCAAAGTAAGGCACAGGTTAGGCCGCGACGGCGTCGCGTCCGTTTGCCTCTTAGCTCGCCTGATTCGGGCAAGCTTTCGGGTATTCCCAAATCCGTCCGCCCACGGACGCGACGCAGTCGCGCCCCTACCCATTCTTCGGCCCCCTCCCTGGCCAACCGGCTCTCCGGTCAACGGTTCAACTAATCCTACCCCCACCCCTGCCCCTATCCCTATCTTAAACGCCCTTGACCCACCCCCCGCCCTCCCTTTGATGCACCTTCTAGCTGGTAACAAAGGAGAGGTGGCAGAGTGGTCGATCGCGCTGCATTGGAAATGCAGTGTACCGCAAGGTACCGAGGGTTCGAATCCCTCCCTCTCCGCCAGCTAGAACTAAGCCGATAGTCTTACCTTCCCGGTAAGCCTTTGAGCCCCGCATCAGCCAGCCGGAGGGATGAGAACCCGGGGTCGACGGAGCGAGGCCTGTCCTCGCGGAGATGGGCCGCCCGAAGGGCGTCGCTTGCGATGGCCAAAGGCCAGCCAATCCCTCCCTCTCCGCCAGCTAGAACTAAGCCGAATAACCGAGAGATTCTCGGTTTAAAGGCAGCCCTTTACGCGGACTCTAACAAATACTCTGATAACCCTTGATCGAGGTAGGGTCAGCACCGCGTGCTGACCTAGCTAGGTCGCCACGCAGTGGCGACCTAGCCCAATTTGCCTAACCCTCAAATCGCCACCAAGAGGAAGGTGAGCACCAACTTGGTACGCAGTCTCAACTTGGACACGAAGACTGCTGAGATAAGACCGATGGTAATAAACCCGTACGAGCGGCCAGCCAAGAAAGCCCAGAAGCCACCCTGCTCCTCCATGGTTATCATAATCCAGAACCGAATCGGCAAGGCACAGAGGATTACTAAAAAATAACCGGCGATTTCCTTCGAGAGATTACGTTGATAATCGGCCATAGGATTAAGTGATTTAGAGGCTCAGAACGCAGGATGTCTAATGCCTACTGCCCTTACTTGAAAGGTTTTTGCTGTCATCGCTCGGCATAGCCCCACCATGAGCCCAATCCCATGAAGCCCCTCGCCGCCTTCCTCCCTGTCCTACTGGCCTTCGCCACCGCGACCGCCGCCGACATCAAGGTAACTCCCAATGAGAACGTTGATGTCGCCCAAGACGGCAAAGTCGTCGCGCGCTTCATGATGGCCCACGACGTCAGCACACCCGCCAAACGTCTCGAGACCTACAAGCCCTACCTGCACATCTTCGATGCGAGCGGCGCCCTTCGCCTCACCAAAGGTCCGGGCTTCGAGTTCACGCACCACCGCGGCATCATGCTTGGGTTCATGAAAATCACTCTCGACGGTAAGAGCTATGACCGCTGGCACATGAAAGGCGGCGACCAAGTCGTGACCGCCATCAACCCGACCGCCGACGGCTTCGTTGCCTCGATCGACTGGCAGGGCGAAACCGCCGCGGCCAAGCCCATCCTGACGGAAGCACGCACCTTCAAATTCACCCATCCGGCCGCTCCATTCTACTTTGGTATCGAGATGTCCAGCACCCTCAAGCCTGACCACGGCGAAGCTAAGATCGACGGCGACCCCGAGCACGCTGGCGCTCAGTTCCGTCCGTCGGAGAAGATCGAGGGCGCCAAAACGACCTACATCTATCCCGGCAAAGCCACCCTCATCCATAAGGTGAAAGACCTGACCTGGGTAGCCGAAGTCTTCACGATCGAGGGTAAGACGTTCACGGCACTCCTGCTGAACCATCCGGACAACCCGAAGGACACCGCTTTCTCGGCCTACCGGGACTACGGGCGCTTCGGTGCCTTCCCGAAAGGCACGGCCAGTTCCGAGGCTCCCTTCAAGCTTCACTACCAGTGGCTCATCGCCGAAGGCGATGTCCGCGATGCCGCAGCCTTTCAGAAGGCTTATAATGCGTTCACTGGAAGTAACGAATCGACCCCAGAGGTCACGGTGATGTTGGCCGAGCAGCCCAAGCCGAAAGCCCCCGCCAAGAAGTAAGCCATGGCTAAAGCCCCTCCCGAAATCGCCTGGCTCCCGAAGCCCGAGGATAAGAACTATCCCGCGGCATTCTCGTACCTCTCCCTCCTCTATCCGGAAAAAGAAGCTGCCTCACTGGTCGCCAAACTCCGTAAAGCCAAGATTTCCGAATTCAAAGCCAAGGACATCTTCCGAGCCTCGCAGCTATCCCTCCTAGGAGTGAGTAACTCCCACGTGAAAAAGGATCAGAAGAAAATCCGCAAGGGCGTCCACCTCTCCCCCATCCTCCTCGTCCGCAGTCAACAACACGGGCGGGTGGTCATCGCAGACGGCTACCACCGCCTGTGCGCGATCTATCAGCACCACGAAGATATCTCGATCCAGTGTAAGATTGTGGGATAAGGCCGCACCCTGGCGGCGACTTTACTTCGCTTCCAATTTCGGCTGATCGTCCGCATTCCAGCCGCCACCGATTGCTTTGACCAACGACACCGTGGAGTTCAGGCGGAGGTTCTGAATCTGGGCGGCCGCTAGTTCCGCAGATAACAAGGTGCGCTGTGCATCCATGAGCTGATAATAAGGCGTCAGGCCGCTCCGGTATTGCATCTCGACGAGGCGGGCGGTTTCCCGGGCTGAAGCTACCATACGGGCCTGAGATTCGGCCGCGCCGGCGCGATTACTGAGGTCATTGAGGATATCCTCCGTCTCGCGAAAAGCATTGAGCACCGCGGTCCGGTAGCCCGCCAGGGATTCTTCATAGCGCTGCTTGGCCCCCTCCAACGAGGCATCCAATTTACCTCCCTGAAAGAGCGGGATATTAAGGCTGGGGCCAATCGACCAAACGCGGCTCTCCCAACTCACAACCTTGGAGGCATCGATGGTCGAGAAACCGGCGGACCCGGTCAGCGTCAGCCTGGGGTAGTAGTTAGCCTTCGCCTGGCCGATATCGGCATTGGCGGCGATGAGTTGGTGCTCGGCGGCGGCGACATCGGGGCGGCGGCCAAGCAGCTCGGAAGGCAAACCTGCGGGCACAATCGGGACGACCGTGGTCAAACGCTTAGCCGGAATCGAGAGTTCAGCCGGAGCCCTGCCCGTCAGCACCGCCAAGGCGTGCTCAATGTTGATGCGCTGACGCTGCACTTCACTCAACTGGCCAGTGGTGGCTTCGACTTGGGTCATGGCCTGCAGGAGATCGGTCTGGGGGATGAGGCCCGCCTTCACCTGCTTGCTGACCAAGGCCACCTGATGCTGATACAACTCCAAGCTCTTCGTGAGCATCGCCGCCTGCGTGTCTAAGCCACGGAGGTTAAAGTAATTCTGGGCCACGTTTGCCTCCACGGTCTGCAGCACCACGGCGAATTCGCTGGCGGAGAACTTGGTGGCCTCATCGGCCGACTCACTTAGACGGCGGACGCGCCCCCAGACATCGAGTTCGTAGCTCAATTCTAAAGGTACGGCGTAGGATGTCTGCGTTCGCGTCGTCGCCCCCGCGGTATCGGAAGTGCGGTTGCGCGTGAGCGAAGGGTTGGCACTCAGCGCCGGCCAGAAGCCAGCATTGGCGATGTCACTGAGGGCACGCGCCTGCCCCACGCGGGCCAAAGCCGCCCGGAGGTCCAGATTAGCCTTCAAAGCGGCGGCCTCCAGTGCGTCTAGTTCAGGATCCTTGAAAATGGCCCACCAATTAGCGCCCAAGTGAGGGGAGCCTTTATAGGGGCCCGTCAATTCACGAAAAGCCGACGAAACCGGAATCTCCGGACGGGCATAATCTGGCCCGACCGCGCAAGCGGAAAGCCCTAGCAGCAGCGCGGCGCCCAGCAGACGGGCAGAAGAAGCGACAGTGAGAGGGGTCATGGCAGCGGGAAGAGACAAGTTTAGTTGGCGACGGAAGGCAATGACACAGCCGAAGCCCGACGGCGCTTGGTCCATTGGCGCAAACGGTCAAAATACAAATAAATGACGGGAGTCGTATAAAGGGTTAGCGCCTGGCTGACGAGTAACCCTCCCACGATGGCAACCCCTAAGGGGCGTCGCAACTCCGAGCCCTCCCCGAAGCCAATGGCCAAGGGGAGCGCACCGAAGAGCGCCGCCATGGTCGTCATCATGATCGGGCGGAAGCGCAACTGACAGGCCTCATAGATAGCCTCCGCGGCAGGCAGCCCGCGGGTCCGTTCCGCATCGATGGCGAAGTCGATCATCATGATGGCGTTCTTCTTCACGATACCGATCAAGAGGAGGACGCCAATGAGCGCGATGATGCTAAACTCCATATCCATCACCATCAAGGCGACGAGCGCCCCGATACCGGCGGAGGGCAAGGTGGAGAGAATCGTGATGGGGTGAATGTAACTTTCGTAAAGGATACCAAGGATGACATACATCGCGAGGATGGCGGCCAGGATCAGGTAAGTCTGATTGTTTAGGGACTCTTGGAACATCTTCGCGGTGCCCTGAAATCCACCTTGCACCGTCGTGGGCACGCCGAGTTCGCTCAAGGCGCCGCGTATGGCCGCATCCGCATCATTGAGCATCTTCCCGGGAGCGAGGTTAAAGGAAATCGTCGTCGCCACGAATTGAGCCTGGTGATTGACGCTCAGCGGAGCGTTGGCCGGTTCATAGTGCGCAAAGGTTGCCAGCGGGACCCGCTTACCCACCGCGGTCACCACGAAGATATCCTTTAACGCCTCAGGGCTCATGGTGCGCTCCGAATTCACCTCCATGATGACTCGATACTGGTTTAACGACTTGAAAAGGACGGAGACGGATTCTTGGCCGAAGGCGTCGTAAAGCGTCCGATTAGCCACATCGACCGTCACGCCTAGGGCTGACATTTTGTCCCGGTCGTAGGTTATCAAAGTCTGTAGGCCGTGATTCTGTGAGTCGGTATTGACGTCCGTGAGTTCGGGGAGCGTGGCCATCGCGGCCTGGATCTTCGGCACCCACTCATTGAGGAGCGCGAGGTCATCCGACTGTACGGTGTATTGGTAGGTTGCCGCACTCTGTCGGCCGCCGATGTTGATATCCTGCCGGGACCCAAGAATCATCCGCGCACCCGTGATCCGAGCAGTTTTCCGACGCAAGCGGGTGATGACTTGTTCAGCCGAGTCCTCGCGCTCGGACAACGGCTTGAGGAGAATGTAAAGCCGAGCCGAATTAATCGGACCACCGCGGCCGCCACCGATGGAAGCGCTGATCGCCGACACGGATGGATCGGACTGCACAATCTCAGCCATTTTTGTCATCTTCTCCTGCATCTGGCTGAAAGAGATACTTTGGTCGGCGTCGATATTCCCCATTAAGAAACCCGTATCCTGCTGGGGGAAGAACCCTCTGGGAATCGTCGTATACAAGATGACGTTAAGGGCCACCGTGGCCGTCAAGGCCACCAGCACGACAAAACTATGGTCGAGCACCCAGCGCAAAGTTCGGCGATAGCCAGCCAGCAACCAACCGAAGAACCGGTCCACATAGCTTGGCTTGATATTAGCGATCTGCTTCCGGAGCAGGCGTGAGCACATCATCGGCGTAGTGCTCAGCGAGACGAACAAGGAAACCACAATCGCGGCCGAAAGCGTGATCGCGAATTCGCGAAAGAGCCGTCCGACCAAGCCACCCATGAGCAGAATCGGGATAAAGACCGCCACCAGGGAAATACTGATGGAGATGACCGTAAAACCGACCTCCTTGGCTCCCTGCAGGGCAGCCTCGCGGCGGGGCATCCCCGCCTCCATGTGGCGGGAAATATTCTCCAACACGACAATCGCATCGTCCACCACGAAGCCCGTGGCGACCGTCAACGCCATGAGAGTCAGGTTATTCACCGAAAAGCCAGCTAAGGCCATAATCCCGAAAGTTCCGAGAATCGAGACTGGCACCACCACCGCTGGAATTAATGTGACGCGGATATCCCGGAGGAAAAGAAACACCACCAGGGTGACCAGCACGACCGAGAGGATGAGCGAACGCTCAACCTCTCGCAGCGAGCTCCGGATGGTCACCGAACGGTCAATGGCTGAAGCCATCACCATGCCCACGGGCATCTGCGCCTGTAACGCCGGGATCTGCGCCTTAATCCGGTCGACGGTCTCGATGATATTAGCCCCCGGCTGACGCGTCACGACGATGATAACCGCGGGCTTGCCGTTCATGATGCCGGCATTGCGCACATCTTCGACCGAGTCCGTCACGGTCGCCACGTCTGAGATCATCACCGGAGTGCCGCCGCGGTAGCTAATGACCAACGGTAGGTAGTCCTGCGCTTTTAAGGCCTGATCATTGGCGACTACTTGCCACCGATGGCCCGCGGATTCGACGAAGCCCTTCGGGGAATTGACGTTCGTGGCGACAATGGTCTTACGCACATCTTCGAGCGAGACACCATAAGAACCTAACTGTGCGGGATTCACGTTGACGCGGACAGCGGGCAGGGCCCCTCCGCCCACACTGACGTCCCCCACCCCTTCGATCTGGGCAATCTTCTGCGCGAGTAAAGTCGTCGCAGTATCGTAAATCTGGGGCCGCGTATAAATTTCGGAGGTGATCGCGATCAGCATGATCGGCGAGTCCGCGGGGTTGAGTTTACGATAATACGGATTCGTCGTGAGCGCCGAGGGCAGCATGCTCCGCGCGGCGCTGATGGCGGATTGGACCTCGCGGGCCGCGCCATTGATGTCGCGGGATAAATCAAACTGCAGGATAATGCTGGTATTACCACGCGTGCTGCTTGAGGTGATCTCGGTCACGCCCGCAATGCGTCCCAGCGCTCGTTCGAGAGGCGTCGCCACCGTGGCGGCCATGACTTCAGGGCTGGCCCCCGGCATGGCCGCCCCGACGGAGATGGTGGGAAAGTCTACCTGCGGTAGTGGCGAAACTGGCAAGATGCGGAACGCCGCCAAGCCGGATAAAGCAATCGCGATCGTCAGCAACGTCGTCGCGACAGGGCGTCGGATGAAGAACGCGGAAATATTCACAGCTGGACAGATGGCGCGACCTCACCCTGCCCAACCTGCACTCGCCGTCGGTTCAGGCGATCAAACCAGAGGTAAATCACCGGCGTGGTGAAAAGCGTCAGGACTTGGCTGACGATGAGACCGCCCACCATTGTAATCCCCAAGGGTTGGCGCATTTCGGAACCCATACCGGAACCAAGCATGAGCGGCAAGGCGCCGAGTAACGCCGCCATGGTTGTCATCAGGATAGGCCGGAAGCGCAATAGGCACGCCTGATAAATCGCCTCTTCGGGGGGCAGCCCCTGGGTGCGTTCTGCATCGAGGGCGAAATCAACCATCATAATCGCGTTCTTTTTGACGATCCCGATCAGCAGGATGATGCCAATAATCCCGATGACATCGAGATCGCTCCGGGCGATCAGCAAAGCTAAGAGTGCCCCGACGCCCGCCGAGGGCAAGGTTGAGAGAATCGTAACGGGGTGAATGAAACTCTCGTACAGGACGCCCAGCACAATGTACATAACCACGATGGCCGCGAGGATCAGCCAGAGCTCATTACGCAGCGCCACCTCAAAGGCCGCCGCGGCACCCTGGAAAGTGGTGACAATCGAAGCGGGCATGCCCAACTCCTTCTCCGCACCCTTAATTGCCTTCACGGCATCTCCCAGCGCCGCCCCGGGGGCGAGATTGAAAGAAATGCGTGCACAGGGAAACTGACCGACCCGCGTCACGGCCAGCTGCGCAGGTTGTTCGTGGAATTTAGCGACGTTGCCCAGCGGCACCTGCGCCCCCGTGGAGGTGGCGACGTAAAGTCGGCCGAGAGCCCCAACCCCTTCGCGGAACTCAGGCTTCACCTCAAGAATCACGCGGTACTGATTAGACTGGGTAAAGATGGTGGAAATAATCCGTTGGCCGAGTGCATCATAGAGCACGGCATCGATATCCGCGACGCTGATGCCGTAACGTCCCGCAGCCGCCCGATCGATTTCAACAAAAACTTGTCGGCCGTTGGTTTGCAGGTCGGTAGCCACATCCTTCACCTTCGGTAGGCCTTTGATCTTCTCCATGAGCTGGGGGATCCAGGTCGTGAGATCCTCCGCCTTGGGGCTCTGCAAGAGGAATTGGTATTGGGTGCGCGTAAGGGTCGTATCCACCGTCATGTCCTGCACCGGCTGGAGGTAGAGGGTGACGCCGTCGAGTTGCGCGACCTTGGCTTGAATCCGCGCGGCGATGGCTGGAGCCCGAGCTTTACGCTGCTCCAACGGGCGCAAATTGATGACAATCCGGCCCGAATTAACGGTGGCATTCGTGCCATCGACGCCGATGAAGGAAGCCAAGCTTTCGACATCTAGGTCCGCCAGGACGATATCCGCGACCCGCTGCTGCTTCCCGGCCATGGCCGCGAAGGAAATATCCTGGCCGGCTTCGGTCACCCCCTGAATAACGCCGGTGTCCTGTACCGGGAAGAAACCTTTGGGAATAAAAACATAGAGCGCTGCCGTCAGAAAGAGCGTACCCGCGGCAACCAAAAGCGTAGCCCGCTGGCGCGCTAGCACCCAACGCAGGGCGATGCCATACCGCCGGATGATTTCATCAAAGAAGGCCCCGAGGCGTCGCGCCAGTGCACCCTGCGTTGCCTCCGATTCATGGCGCAACATGCGGCTGCACATCATGGGCGTCAGCGTCAGGGAGATCACCGCGGAAATGAGAATGGAGACGGCGAGGGTAATCGCAAACTCGCGGAAAAGACGTCCGACTACATCCGCCATGAAGAGCAGCGGGATGAGTACGGCGATGAGCGAGAAGGTCAGCGAGATAATCGTGAAGCCGATATTCGCCGAGCCCTTTAAGGCAGCCTGCATCGGGGTTTCTCCCTTTTCGATATAGCGGGAGATATTTTCAATCATCACGATGGCATCATCCACCACGAAGCCGGTCGCGATCGTGAGCGCCATCAGGGTCAGGTTATTAATCGAAAACCCACAGAGGTAGATGACGCCAAAAGTGCCCACCAAGGAAAGAGGCACCGTGATTCCGGGAATGATCGTCGCGGGGACGTTGCGAAGAAAGACGAAGATGACCGCGACCACCAGGAAGATGGACAGGAGGAGTTCCATCTGCACGTCATCGACGGAGGCGCGGATGGTAATGGTCCGATCGGTGAGCACCGACACCTTGACGGCGCCGGGCATCGTCGACTGCAACTGGGGCAAGATGGCCTTGATTCGGTCGACGACGGCGATGACGTTCGCTCCAGGCTGCCGCTGGATATTAAGGATGACCCCTGGGGTCTGACCGCCCGGATTGTGCCCTGCCCAGGCGGAGAGGTAGACATTTTCCGCCCCGTCCGAGGTCTCGGCGACATCGCTCAAGCGCACCGGAGCACCATTGCGGTAAGCCAGCACGACCTTATCGTAATCCGCCGGTGATTTTAACTGATCGTTAGCATCGATGGTCGAAGACTGCTTGAGCCCGTCAAATCCCCCTTTGGCGCTATTCGCATTGGCCCCAATGATGGCCAAACGCACGGCCTCAAGATTCAAGCCGTAGGAAGCGAGCGCCGTGGGATTTACCTTCACGCGCACCGCTGGTCGCTGGCCGCCCGAAATACTCACCATCCCAACGCCCGAGACCTGAGAGATTTTCTGGGCTAGCCGAGTATCGACCAAGTCGGCGATTCTGGAAAGCGGGAGCGAATCTGACGTCACGGCGAGCGTCATGATGGGCGCGTCTGCTGGGTTCACTTTACTATAAACCGGTGGCGACGGTAATCCGGGTGGAAGGTATGCGCCCGCTTCATTGATCGCGGCCTGCACCTGCTGTTCCGCCACGTCCAGTGAGATCGCTAGGTCAAACTGCAGGGTAATCGAGGTCGCCCCCGCGGAGCTCGTCGAGGTCATCTGCGTCAAGCCAGGCATCTGCCCCAACTTGCGCTCCAAGGGAGCCGTCACCGAAGTAATCATCACCTCCGGGCTGGCTCCAGGATACATCGCCGACACCTGAATGGTGGGATAATCCACCTCAGGGAGAGCCGCGACCGAAAGCGACCGGTAACCCAGGATGCCGCATAGCAACAACGCCACCATGAGCAGCGTGGTAGCTACCGGCCTCTCAATGAACGGACGCGAAATATTCATACCCCGACTTACTTCGCAGGCTTGGCTTCAGGGTTTACTGGCCCTTTGCGTCGTCCCGGCACCAACACCTTCGTTTTATCCTGCAAACGATCCAAGCCATCGGCGGCGATAATCTCACCCGCAGCAAGACCCTCGGTGATCTCGGTGTTCAAGCCGTCAACCGCGCCCGTCTTGACCGTACGGCGGGTGACGGTGGCATCGGCCTCCTGGCCATTCACGACAAAAACATAGCGGACCAGGTCGCTGATTTGCACCGCAGCGGTCGGAACCAGCAGCACCCCTTTACGGTTCTCGACCGTGAGGCGGACATTGACGAACTGATTAGGGAAAAGGCGGCGATCGGCATTCGCGAACTGGGCACGCAGACGTAGGGTTCCCGTCGTCGCATCAATCTGATTATCGAGGGCGGCAAGGTCGCCGGTCGCGAGGATATTTTTCCCGTCACGATCAAACGCTTCGACGCGCAAGACCGCTCCTCGACTGACGGCATACTGGACGGCGGGGATATCGCCCTCCGGCACGCCGAAGATGACAGAAATTGGCTGGAGTTGCGTGATGACGGCTAATCCGGTCGGGTCATTCTGAGAAACGACATTGCCCGCATCGATGGGACGAAGTCCCACCGTGCCGCTGATGGGCGCGGTGACATGGCAATATTGCAACTGGAGGCGGGCGTTATTCACGGAACCTTCATCGGCCTTCACCGTGCCTTCAAGTTGCGCCACGAGGGCCCCAGCGGAATCAAGTTGCTGGCGAGTGACCGCCTCCGCCGCATCCTGATAACGCTTCAGGTCAAGCTTGGCATTGGCTAAGGCGGCCCGGTCGCGGGCGAGCTGACCTTCGGACTGCATCAGCTGAACTTCGAAAGGGCGGGGATCAATCTCGGCGAGCGGGTCTCCCGCCTTGATGGCTTGTCCTTCCGTGTAATGCACTTTCATCAACTGACCCTCCACCCGCGGCCGGACGGTGACATTATTCAGCGCCTTGACGGAGCCGAGGGCCGAGACGCGAATCTCCAAGTCACCTGCGGTGACGACGGCGGTGCTAATCGACGTAGGCAGATTCAAACGACCGCCCTTCCCTCCGGCCTTCGGTCCGACCGGCGGCGTCTTCGTGCCCTGACCAGCCTCAGCCTGGGCCAATGCCGTGGCCATTCCTGCGCCGAGAATCAGCACAGAGAACATGAGCGGTTGATATAATTTCATAGGGTAGACGCGGCTAAGTGGGGTGATTTAACCCTGTATGAAGAGCTTTGATTTCAGCTGCAGCAGGGTCAAGAAACCCTGCTCGACGATAAGCCTCCTGTCAAAGCATGAACCGGGTATCAGCGGACTGCTTTTGACACACTCAACCAGCACAGCGGACCCGCCATGCTTACTTTTAAACCCCGTTAACTAGCCCTCAGTTCTTGCGCGGGAGCATCGCCAAGTAAGCCGCCTGGACTTGCTGTACCTTGGCTTTCAGCGGTTCAACCTGCGGGGTCAGTTCCGCCAGCGTGTGCGTGATCTCCTCGACGGACTTCTCGCGTTGTGGAATTTCCTTACGCGCGGCGACGGCGGTCTTCTCGGCCGTAACCTTTTCCTGGCGGAAAGCTTCGAGTTGCTTGGTGGCGGTATCGACTGCGAGAGATTTTTCCGCAGCGGGCTTGGAGGCCTCAGCCAGTTTGGCCCGGGCGTCGGTGAGGACTTTCTCGAGCGGTACGAGCGCGGCTTGTTGCTTGGTTAATTCAGCCTGGGCAGCGGGCAATTTACCTTGATAAGCCTTTTCCACTTCAGCGGAGACGGCTTGGAGGCGGGCGGTTTCCTTTTGGGTGGCCGCACGCTCGGCGGTGATGGCATCGCGCTCAGCCAAGGCGGTCAGGCGACTCTTCTCCGTCATCTCCTGCTTGGCCTGCAAGGCCACACGGGCAGCAATGGCGGCAGCTTGGCCGGACTTAGCGACACCCAGACTCTTATCCGCATCCGCCAGATAAATGGCCGAAGTCTCCCGGATATTGCGGGCGAAGACCAAGGCGTCCTGGGCCGACAGCAAAGCGGCGGCGGTCTGCTTACGCAGGGAGAAATAGCTGGTAGAGAAGATGGCCTTGAAACCACGAGCTGCCTCGAACTGTTGCTGGGCGGTGACTAGGGCGGCCTGGGCCGCGACCACCGCCGCATCCGCATCCTTCAGGGCGTTACCGCGAGCGGCGACTTCCTGGGCGGCGGCCTCAGCGACCGCCAGAGCGGCGGTGACCGCTTGTTTCTGGGCAAGCATCTCGGCCTTTAAGCTCGTGCCCTGCTTGGTAAGTTCTGCCGCCCGGGTCGTGGCCTCGGTGAAAATCGCCCGCGTCGGGCGGCGACTCTTGGTGAAGTCGTCGACGGCAGCCTTAGCCGCAGCCAAGCCGACATCGCGATCGCGGCCGAGTCCGACAATGACGTCGTTACTCGAAGCTACCGCCTTGGCCTGCACTTCGGTGCGTCCTGCCGCTTCGGCTTCAGCCTGGCGGAAAGGATTCAGGGCACGATCTAAGGCGGTAAATTCTTCCTTGAGGGCGGCGAGCGCCGATTCTTGGGCGGCAACTTTCTTCGCAGCCTCTTCGGCCGCCTTCAACGCTGGTTCAATCCGGCCAGCCGCAGCGAGCTTCGCCGCTTCATTCTCGGCCTTAGCCGCAATGAAATCAGCGATATCCGTTTCCAACTTGGTAAGCTTCTCGCGCTCGGAAAGTACGCCGACATTGAACTGGGCGGCTTTCAGGAAAACAATCCGCTCACGACGGGCAGCAGTCTCTGCCGTGTTATTGCGGACAGCGGCCTGGGCGACGGTCAGATCATTACGCAACTTGGCGAGGCTGGCTTCGGCGGCCAGGAAAGGCTCAGCTGTCGGCCGCACCTTCTCGGCTTCGGCTTTCACCGCTGCCGTCGACTTCGTACTCGCGGCAACCGCCGTGGTGGCTTTGGTTTTGGCCTCAGGGGTCTTGGCCAGTTTCACCTGACCCACCCAATAATCCCGGCTCTTGGCAATTTGTTCCAGCTTAGTCGTAAAGGAAGCCAGGGCTTTCGCGGCGGGTTCGCCCATCGGACGCTGTCTGGCAACTTCGGCCTCGGCCGCGGGAATCGCCTTCTCGGCCGCCACGACGGCAGCCTGAACTTTCGGCAACTCGGGTTCGAGTTCCTTCAGGCGGGCTTCGGCTTCTAAAATACGGTCCGCGATCTTCGGCGGGTTACTGGAAACTTGGGAGACATCCTTACCGGTAGAGATGTCATAGAATTTCACTTCGCCTAGCCAATTACCAGTCACGCAAGACTTACCGTCGCTCAGCGCGACGACCTTGGAGACGACATCGCCCTGGGGCGTCGATTTAGCGAGGCTCTTACCATCAATTGACCAGACGGCCATAGTGCCATCCTTGCCGCAGGAAACCAAACGGCCATCGGGCGTGAAAGAAACGGACTGCACCGAACCATGGGCCGACCAGTTGGCGATTCGCTTGCCGGTCTTCATCTCCCAGAGGGAAATCGTCCCGTCGACGGAACAGCTGGCAAGCACGTTGGAGTCCGCGCGCCACGCGAGGTCGGTGACGGAAGCCGTATGTTGTCCGAGGTTATAGAATTCACCTCCGCTATCCGCCTCCCACGCCATCACATTACCATTGCGATCAGAGGTGGCGAGCAACACGCCATCAGGGCTGAAGCGCACTCCCGTCACCCACTCGGTATGCTTGGCGATGGTGTAGACGAGCTCGCCGGTGGCGACGTCGTAGCACTTAACTTTCTTAGAGTTCGTCCCAATGGTGACCTTGCGGTGGTCAGGGGTAATGTCCGCGGACATCACCTGATCGAATTCCTTACCGACTTCGACGACTCGGCGACCGGTGGCAACGTCCCAGACAATAGCATGCCCGATTTTGCCCCCACGGCCTCCGCCCATAACGAGCAAAGAACCATTGGCGCTAAACTTCAGCGAACGGGCATAACCTTCCGTGTAAGGCAGAATACCGGCGAGCTCTTTGCTGTCGGTATCGTAAAGCAGAATCTGGTGCTGGCCGGCGACAGCGAGCAACGAGGTCCACGGACTGGCCGCCATCGCCACGACCGCCGTGGTGCGAGGGGTGACAATGACCGGCTCGAGCAAGACGTCATGCGGACGGGCGGCGGGGCCACTGGGCTTGCCCGGGGCACCGCTGAAAGTGAGGTCAACCTTCGGACGGTTGGATTTCCGGGCCACACTCCCCTTTGCCTGCAGAATCCCACCGGCGATCCACTTAGAGAGGATCTCTAGGTCCTTGGCCTCCAGAGGGGCACCTTCGGGCGGCATGAAGGGCTCTTCCTTCTTCGAGCTACATCTCAACAGGCGACTCCCGAGAGGATTACCAGGGTCGACGGCGGCACCACCGCCCCCGCCGTTCAACATCGCAGCGTAGCTAGTGAGGTCGAGGCCACCCTTCTTCTTATCCGGGTTATGGCAGGAGAAGCATTTGTTCTCCAGCATCGGACGGATATGGTCGTCGTAGGTAAACTTCTCCGCGTCCTGCGCGGAGAGCGAGGAAACCGCAAAGCCGGCCGCCACCATCAGGCAACGACGGGATAACCAACGAGGCGTGAGCGCGACGGGAGACATGAGCGGCAATAGATCAGTGATTGAAGTAGAATTCTTTGGAATTCATCAACGCCCAGAAAGTGTCCTCGAGGATGATGAGCCGGCCCGTCGGGTCCTTGGCGATGGATTGCGTCACCGCTTTCATCTCGTTATCAATCGGGGCACGGCCGAAGACGCGCAGGAAGAGTTCCGTGACAATCTGCTCATCGGTCTTGCGGGCTTCGATCATCGTCTGCACCACCTTGCCACGGCGGATGCGATCATTGACCGCATCGCCGTTCATCAGGTGCAGGGCTTGCGAGAGATTCGGATCGGTCTTCACCTCCGTGGAGGCGACGGATTCGCGACTGGAGCGGCCAAACGTGCTCAGGAAGTAATTACTGACGGCGCCATCGGCAATCTGCACGGCGCGGGCTCCGACCGGTAGACCCTGGAACTTATTTGGGGTCTCGGTAACCTGCGAGATGGCATCGAGCAGCACCTCCGCGCGCACGCGACGGACCTGCGCGCGAGCGAAGTTCACCTTGTCGTCCGCATTCGTCTCATTGACCTTCGAGCTACGCTGGTAGGCGGCGGAGGCCGTGATATCACGAACCAGTCGACGGACGTCGTAGTTGTACTCAACCAGGTGCTGGGCTAAGGCTTCGAGCAATTCAGGATTCGAGGGGGGGTTGGAAACACGCACGTCATCGACGGGGTTCACCACGCCGACACCGAGGAAGTGAGCCCAGATGAGGTTGCCGATATTCCGGGCGAAATACGGGTTCCGACTGGAAGCCAACCATTCGGCCATCACCTTGCGACGATCGTCGCCCGGCTTAAGGTCCGGCTCCTCGCCACCGAGGAACTTAGGCTTCACATTCTGTTTCGTCAGGAAGTGCTGAGATTCGCCACCCTTGCTATTGAAAATCACGACTTCCATCGGGTCATCGGTTTGCTTGCGGCCGATCTGCGCGAAGAAGGCGTTGAAGCCGTAGTAGTCGCTCATCGTCCAGCGATCGAACGGGTGGTTGTGACACTGGGCGCACTGGATACGCATACCCATGAAGACCTGGGCGACGTTCTCGCTAAGCTTCAGCTTATCGAGTTCGCTCTGGTAGTAGTTCACCGCGGGGACGGAGACCGTGCCGCCCGTGGCGGAAAGGAGCTCGACGACAATCTTGTCGATCGGGACGTTCTTGCCGATTTTCTCAGCCAGCCAGTTATAGTAAAGGAGCGCGTTTTTATAGAACGGAGCCTGATTATTATTCCCGGCGATACCGGAACGAATCTGGAGTAATTCAGCCCACTTCATCACCCAAAGCTCGGTGAACTCCTTGCGGACGAGTAACCCTTCGACCAATTGGGCGCGCTTGCCCGGAGACTTGTCGGCGATGAATGCCGTGATTTCTTCCGGCTTCGGATAGATGCCGACGACATCGATGAAGACGCGGCGGACATACTCCTCGTCCGTACAGAGCATGGAAGGGGTGATACGCAGGCGATGGAGGCGCTCATTGACGGCCGTGTCGATGTAGTTGAACTCTTCAGTCTTCGGACGCTGGTAGACCAGACCCTTGGGGATGACGATGACCTGAGCCGTGATGCTGTAGACGTTAAAGCGGGCGAGCAGGAAGGCAGCGCCGCGGTCCGCCGACTTGACCAAACCGGCCTTGCTGATGGCGGCGACGGGGTCGTTGTTCGACATGAACAAAGCGAGGTTGGTCACATCGCGATCGGTGCCATCCGAATAGGTGGCCCGCACGGTGATCTGTTGTGTAGCGCCTGGCCCTTCGAGGACGATTTGCTTCGGATAGATATCAATGCCCGTGACCTTGGCGATCGTCGCGGGGTCGTCCTTGGCGCCATTCGTGATCCATTCGAGGATAGTCTTATTATATTCCGAGTCAGCCTCGTAGAGCTTGTTGCCGGAGTGCGGCACCTTCCCCACGCACTTCTCAATCAGCGTGCTTTCCTCAGGAATGGCGAGATTGATGCGGCGGCCGACCATTTCACGCGTGAGGCGGATATAGTCACCATCCGGATCCATGCCGAAGAGAGAGAGACGGAAGCCGTCTTTACCGCGAGCGGCACCGTGACAGCCACCTTGATTACAGCCAGCCCGCATGAAGACCGGCATCACATCCTGGCGGAAGGAAACGGCACGATCCTTGAGGCCATCTTTAACCTCGATCGGGGCGCGGGCGGTGAGACCACCGATGGCCGCGATCACTTCTGTCTTACCTTCCTCGGCAACGGCGTGCAGGGAGTAGCCATCAAAATCAGCGACCTTCTTATCGGTCAGGGTCAACGTCGCATAAGCCGTGACATCGCGGGTCGTTGCGTCCTTGAACGTGGCGAAGACGACGACGCGGTGGAAGTCGCGCTTCGTCTCAAGGGAGAACTTGTCCGGAAAAATCTCCAACTTTTCGATGGTGGGCAGCTTAAGTTTGAGGTCGGCGAGGACGGATTCCTTGGCCAAATCGCGCGGAGCGAGTTTCACGCCGGCGGGCCAGACGGCACCTTGGGCGACCCAGTTGCGCAACAGGGCGATTTCGGCGGCCGCCAACGGTCCGTTCTTCGGCGGCATCACATCATCATGAGCCTTCGGCAAATTGATACGACGGAGCAATTCGCTCTTATCGGGAGCCGCGAGATCGATGGCCGGACCAGCTTCTCCGCCTTTCAGGAAATCCGCACGCGTCACCATGAGCAGCTTGCCCTTCACTTTTTCCGGATTGTGACACTCGACGCACTTAGTCTCGAGCAGCGCCTGCACCTGGTCGAAGGCGACTGGGGCTTCGGCGCGCAGGGAGGTCGCCCCAAGAAGCAACAGGACGGAAAGAAGTGAACGGAAGCGAAGCATGGGAATTAATTCTTAGGGGTTTCGTTCTTTTGGCGGAGTTGCTCGAGACGCGAAAGCACAACGGGGGTGGCGGTCGCCGCCGCCTTGGCCGTAGCGGTGCCAGCGGCAGGAGCGGCCGCCTTGACGACGGCATTCTTGCGCGGGGCGTCGACTCGAAGAATTGAGCCGATGGCCACACGGTGCGTCGCGAAACCCTTACCGACCGGAATCTCAATCTGGACGAAGAGGTTATCTTTCTTCCCGATTGGGGTCTTGTCGTCGGTCACGACGGTGAAGCGAAGTTCCTTCGAATCCTTGGTCACCTTGATTGGAGCAATCGAGAAGGTGTCGGGCACGCCCACGAGCGTGGCCGTGGCTTCACCTTCGAAGGGACGGATCACTTCGAAAGGCGTGACCATCGTGCCAGGCTGGCCCTGCTCCATCGTCGTCAGCGGAATGGCGGGAGCACCCACAAAAGCGAGGTCCGTGGTGAGTTCGCTGAAAGGCGAGGCGTTGAAAATACGGCCAGTACCAGCATCAGCTTCGCCCATGACAACGAATTTCCAGGCCTTGACCGGCACTGCGGAATTAGCGTCCAACTGGAAGACGCACTCGTTGCTGCCTTCGGCAATCGTCTGCTCACCAAGCGAAGAGATTCCTGGAGGCGTCCAGACCATCATCACCCGAATCGGAGCCTTGAAGCCTTCCTTGCGCTTCGCGGTCACATGCAAATTAAAGACGCCGTTCTGCACCAGCGGGACGGTCGCTTTGACAATCTCGAGCGAATAGGGAGCCTCTTCGACCACGGCGAAGGGTAGCTTGTTTTCGATGCCTTGATAATAAATCGTATTACCGTCGCGCACGATGTCGTAGAGCTGACGCTGTTCGCCGACGACCGTGGCCTTCGGATCCAGCGGCTGCATCGTGACGGCCACGACGGCCTGACTGAGCGGGGCATCCGCGGCGGCTTCGAACATCAACGGCGTGTTGCCGAGGTCGCCAGGAATGGCGTCGGTCGTCAGCAACTTGATACCTGCGGGCAGGCCTTGGGCATCAAATCGATATTCGCCGCTGACCCCATTACGGGAGAAGTTTTCCAACAGGACCATCCGGCCACCGCGCGGGACCGCGAGGAATTGCCGGTAGTTAGAGTCGTTCACCGAATACTCCGGCGAGGCAAAGGTGAGGCTCGGGAGGGCGGCGATCATTTCCAAACGGTAGACGAAATTAGGGCCGCCGCGCTCGAGGTGGTCCGTGACCTTAATCGTATACTCGCCGTCCGCCGGCACGGTGAGTTTGAAACGCGAATCCAGACGACGGAGACCGCCGCCGTCATCGTTACCAACAAGGGAGCGCCCCTTCGAAGTTAGGACATTGACGACGGGGTCGAGCGGCGACCCGATAGCCTGGGCGTAGCAGCGACAATCCAGCACCTGCCCCTTCTTAAGCTGCACCTTGAAATAATCGATGTCACCCGGCTTTTCGATGATTCCGTTAATCGCGTAGGAGTCAGCAGGTACCGCCACGGTGGCCGTCTCCGGAGTATCGTTGGGCTCTGCTTCCAAAGTATTTTCCAAATTAGAAAGGCGGAAGGGGTTACCCGACGGCGCCGAATCACGGGTGCGAGAGTACAGCTGGAAGTCAGGGTTATTGTCCTTCGGGAGCGTAACCTCCTCGGCGAAAGATTCCTTCGTATCGACGAAGCGTACCAGCAACTTGGAGCCGGGGCGGCCACCCGCTGGGTAGACGGCATCCGGGCGACTAAAGCTACCGACGTGGAGACGATAGAAGGCCCGACCGGAACCGCGGTAGGAAGATTCGCGGACCATCACGTAATACTCGCCATCATATTCGGCGGTAAAGGAACAGTAGCCGTCCTGGCGGTGCAGGATGGTGTCATCGGAAAAGGCCTTCTCGAACTTAGCCTTATCGATAATCGCGATGTACGGGTCAAAGACGCCGTAGCCGAGGCGGAGACCATCGACTTCGATGGAGATGCGCTGGCCTTTCTTCACCGTTAATTTGAAGTAATCGACATCCTCGTTCTGGATGACGCCCTCAATCGTCTGATTCAACTCAATCGGCTGGGCTCCGGCGAAATCGTTATTGGGTTCTTTCTCCGCAACGTTCGGGAAAGGGCTGACGAAAAACTGCCGGGGATGGGAGATGCCCGACTTAGTGCGAATCCGCACCAACTGATTACCGAGTGGCGCGTCCGGGGCGATGCTCAGCGTGAGCTCAACGGCACTGGACGTGCGCGCTTCGACGCTCTTCACCTTGAAGCCAGGGCTGAAGAACATCAGATCCTCGAAGTCGGCGAGTCGGGCGCCCTGGAGCGTAAGCTTCAGGTCCGAGCCGCGCTGACCTCCATTCGGCTTGGTGCCGCTGAAATCAGGATAAGCCGCCTGCATGACCGCCGGGGTGAGCAAGAGGGCGAGAAGAAGACGGAAGGACATAGTCGAGCGGGGTCGTCCCGCGCGGCGCCCCTGTCGGGGCGCTTTGCGGGCGCGAAATCAGGCGAGCCAATCGGTCATCACGCGACCACCGTTGACGATATCAATCGGGCGTCCGCCGCCGGACATGATGCGCTTCTCGCTATTGATGCCGAGGACGCGGTACATGGTCTTAGCCAAATCTTCTGGACCCACCGCATCGCGGTCGGGTTCGCCACCGAGGGAATCGGAAGCACCATGGATGTAGCCTTCCTTCATGCCACCGCCAGCCATGGCGACGGAGAAGACGCGCGGCCAGTGGTCGCGGCCATTGGTGCCGTTGATTTTCGGGGTACGTCCGAACTCGGAGCTAACCAAGACGAGGGTACGCTTGAGCAGACCGCGCTCGGAAAGATCCGTGATAAGGCGGGCGAAAGCTTGGTCGAACTGCGGGGCCTGCTGGTCGAACGCACTCTTGATATTCGAGTGGTGATCCCAGCCGCCGAAGTTGACGGAAACCATGCGGACCCCAGCCTCAACGAGGCGACGAGCGAGGAGGAAGCGCTGACCAGCGGTGTGGCGGCCGTACTCATCACGGAGCTTGTCGGACTCGCGGCCAAGGTCGAAGGCTTCGCGAGCCTTGGCGCTGCTGACGAGGCTGTAGGCGGCAGTCTGGAAGCTGTCCATGGCACCGATAGCATCGGACTTTTCAACCTGGCGGAAGTGATCGTCGACAGAGGAGAGGAGGTTGCGACGGCGGTCGAAACGCTGCGTGGTGATTTCCTTCGGAGAGAGCAGGTCGCGCACGGCGAAACCCTTGTCGGCCGGATCGCTACCCAAAGCGAACGGACCAAAGGCGCTGCTCATGTAGCCCGTGCCCTGTTCGGGACAGAACTGGCTAGGCACCACGACGTAAGGCGGCAGGCTGTTGCGCGAGCCCTGTTCATGCGAGATGACGGAACCGTAGCTCGGGAATTTAATCGCCGGGCTCGGACGGTAGCCCGTGAACATATTGTGCGTGCCACGCTCGTGGGCCGCTTCGCCGTGCGTCATCGAACGGATGACGGTCAGCTTGTTCATGATCTTGGCGATATTGACGAATTTCTCGCCGACATACTCACCAGGAATGGAAGTCTTGATCGGCGTGTATGGGCCGCGGTAATCTGGTGCCGCGAAAGGCTTCGGATCCCACGACTCATGCTGTGCCATGCCACCCGGCAGGTAGATGTGGATGACGGAGTCTGCGATTGCTTTGACGGACTCGACGTTCGGCATCTCGTTGGCCGAGAGGCGGAGCAAGTTAGGGAGGCTCAGGCCGATGGTGCCCAGCATCCCGACGTGCATAAAGTCGCGACGACTGAGTGCCGAAAGGATGTCAGGATGGTTGCCCTCACAGTTCTGGTGGAGTTTCATTGGGGTAGTCGGGGTTGCCTTTGAGACAGGAGAACCCCCGAGAGGTTGCGATTAAATTTTGCTTAAATGCGTATATAGGAGAGCGCCCTCTTATTTTGTTATTAATGAAAGTATTCGCTCATATATTTATTTAAATGAGCGATTTGGTCCAATCTACCTTTTGACAGCGGTGGAGCAGGTAGGTAGAAAACCCGGCCCCACCTCGACTTACGATTTTATGACAACCCAAGATGCCTCCTCTAATGAGGAACCAAAGAGCCTAACCTGGGGCTTCCGCCTGATCCTGATCGCCTCGGCGCTCTATATCGCCGGCTGCTCAGCCTTCTTCTCTGTCCGCGGCCTCGGCCTGCTCTTCGTGGGCTCCGAGATTCCGGTCATGGTGATGGCCGCCTCCCTCGAGGTCGGCAAACTGGTCGCGGCCTCCTTCCTCTACCGCTACTGGGACCTCATCAACGGCGCCCTGCGCTTCTACCTCTCCCTCGCTGTCTTGGTGCTGATCGCCATCACCTCACTCGGCAATTACGGCTACCTCGCCCGTGCCTACGAGAAGACGACGACCCAGATTCAGCGCAATGAGCTCGAAATCGCTGCGGTGGAAAAAGAACTCGTCGAGGTCCAGCATCAGATCGACGACTCCCGCGGTAAAAACACCCGCATCAGCACGGCCAGCCGCGAAGACCTCGCCAAGGCACAGGCCCGCCTCACCCAGGCGACCGAATCGCTCAACGCCTCCCTCGCCCGCCTCCAAGAACAGCGCAAATCCATCAATGATCGCCGGGCCAGCGACCTCTCCGCCCCCACGCAGCGCGCCTCCGAGCAGTCCGCTACCATCGCTAAGTCCATCGCCGCGGAAGAAGCCTCGACCGCCAAGTCCCTGACCTCGGAAGAGGCCACCGTGGCCGGCCTGAACGAACGCATCAAGGTCCTCGACCAAGCGGTCGCCGCCTACACCGCTCAAGGCACGACGAGCCAGTTCCTCTTCTTTGATAAGGACAATGTGAAGAAGGGCCAGGAACTCCGCGAAGAACAGAAACCTGAACGGAACTCCATCACCGCAAAACTCACTGACTCGGGTGCCCGCATCGAACGTATCCGCAATGAATCCAATGCCCGGATCTCCGCGCTCCGCACCGAACAGTCGCGCCTCAATACGGACAGTGGCAAAGAAGTCTCGGCCCTCCGCCAGCAGTTCAGCGAGGAGCTCACGCGCGTCGACACCGAAGAAAAAGAGCTCCGCAAGACCGGTGCCGCCAATGTCGCCGACCTCGAAAAGCAGCTCACCGCCCTCCAGGAACAAGGCCAGGGCAAGGTGACCATGAGCGACGCCGAGATTGAAAAACTCCACAAGACTGTCGCCGAGCGCAACAAGCAGATCCATGACCTGCGCGACCAGATCGCCGCCTCGGATATCGGCTCCTACCGTTTCGTCGCCCGCGCCTTCGATGCCGAAGCCGATGACGTGGTCAAATGGCTCATGCTCGCGCTTGTCGCCGTCTTTGACCCTCTGGCGGTGACTTTGGTCGTTGCCTTCAACATGGTCGTCCAAGGCCGCAAGAAACGCCGCAACGAACGCGAGTTCGCTGGCTCGGGTGCCAACTCCAACGCCGCCCGCCCCTCCCGCCCTTGGGCCGCTTGGGAAATCACTATCGTCGTCATCCTGACGTCGATGCTCGCCTTAATTATCGCCTGGATCTGGGCCTCTGAACGCACAAACCAGACGACGCACACGAACGTTGGTACCGCCAGCGTCATCCCGGGCGACAGCTTCGCCGTGGTCACCTTTCGCCCCGACGATCTCCGCCAAAAAAGCACCAAAGCTTTTCCAGAATGGCTGGAACGCACGGGTGGCAAGGGCATGTCCGCCGCCTTCGCGGAACTCTTGAAGAACGGCCTCGATGGCCACTCGGAAATCTACGGTTTCGCGAAATTTCCGAGCACGACCGGTGTCAGCGGAAATACCGCCCATCCGGTGATGCTCTGCGGGGTCGTGATTCGCGTGACCGACCCTTCCATCGCCGAAGCCGCCCTCTCGCGCATCGCCGATCAGATGAATAACGCAATCAGGGGAGAGACCGGGCGACCGCCATCGAACCTCACACGCAGCCGCTCGATGATCAAGCATGGGGAGGGCCGTTACATGGACCCTGAAGGCGGGTTTTTTACCTTTGGTCTGACGAACCGGACCGCCATCATCTTAGTTGAGTTCGAAGGCAACCCGCACGCCCCTTGTGTGGAACAGGAAATCCGCAACTGCCTCCTGCGCCCGGAACAGCGCCCGCTTCGCCCCGGCGAAAAACTCCGCGACCGCCTACCAGCCTACGCCAATAATCAACCCGGCGCCCTCACCCTCTGGCTCGATGCCAACCGCTTCTTCCGTCGCCTCCCGATGAGCGAGGCCACCCATTCCCGCTACGAACAGCTACAGCCTTCCCTCGATTTCGAACTACTCCTCTCCCTCAAGACTTCCGGCAACGACTCGCTCGTCCTTGGCGGCAGCTACATCTACCAGTTCGATCGCTTCGCCGAGGGCTCACCCCGCGACCCGCTCGCCGTCATTGCCAAACTTACCCCGCCCAAAGATGCCGACCTGGGCTGGAAATTGATTAATCGCTGCGTCGATACGCTCGATTACGACGCGATGGTGGAACGGATGCGCGGTGCCCTGAGCGACGATAAATCACCCGGCGCGCAACAAGTCTTGGTGGAGAAATCAATCCCGAATGCCCGCGACGCCCGCTTCACCATGAACGCGCGCTTCGACCCAAAGGCCGGACCGCCCATCATGGCGGCGATGGCGATTCTTTCCCAGTAACCTGCGGCCGATGAAAGCTTGCGGTCATCTTGGTTTGTGGCTCACGGCAGCGAGTATGCTGGTCTTGGCTGGCTGCAAGTCGACCGACACCGCTGGCGCAGGCTCCCCCTCCGAAGGAAGCTCCGGAGGCTCCGCCCCGAAGAAAGAAACCTCTAGCTGGTTCAGCTGGGTCCCTTCCCTCTCCTCCCTCAACCCTTTCGCCAGCAAGGAAACTTCGGCCGACAAGGCTGACGCCCCAACAGGCGCGAAAGCGGGTGCCACGACCGGCAAGAACGACCCCAGCAAGGAGCCTACGACCGCCGCTCATAAACAGCCAGCGAAGAGCGCCGCCGATCTGCAGCGCGCAAAAGAAATTGCCGCCGAAGCCGCCCAGCCTTTCGCCCCCGCGCGACTTGCTGCCGATATGGATGCGCTCGCCAAAGCGGTCCAAGCTGAAAAATCATTCCACCAAGATAACAAGCCCCCACTGGATGCCAGTGATGCCGAGAAAGCCCGCAAGCTGCGTGGAGCAGTCGATGCCGCCCGTGAGAAAGTCGCCCGCACCCTCAACGCCCCAGGCGGCCCTAATCACACCCCAGAGACGACCGCGAACGGCGCAGCAGCCGGCCCCAAAGGTACGTCGACCGACCTCGGGAAGAACGCCAAGGCCGGCAAGCCAAGTAAGCTCACCGCCCAGTCCGACGCCAAGTCCGTGGTAAAGTCCGACGAGAAGCTTTCCGCCGCACAGAGAATCAAGGCCCAGGAAAACGCCGTCGCCAAAGCGGTCTCCGCCGAGAAGTCCTTTGACCAAGCGCTGCGCGCGCGCCACGCCGCCAAGGGTGACAAGGAAATGAAGGAGCCCCTTTCCGCCGCAGATGCCACGGATCAGCGTAAACTCCGCGAAGCCATCGAGGCCGCTCGCCGCCAACTGGCCCAGACCGTGGCCGGCACCGACCCGAAGCCGCTGACGAAAGACGGCGCCCCAGGCGTGGTCAGCGGCCTTTCAGGCAATGCCAAGGCCTTGCCCACGAACGCTGGCAACCTCACCGCCAACCTGCCCGACATCGCTGACCCAAAAGCCCCTGCGGCGGCCAAGCCACCCCTAGCCTTCCGCCTCAGCGAGTGGATTTCCGATGAACGAGCCCACCAGGCTTGGCGTGAAAAGCATCTGGCTAAAATCAATGAAGCCCCGATCGTCCGGGAAAAGGTGCAGGAAAAACTCCGCACGACCGTCATCAGCCGCTATGTACTGAACGAGAAGACCGGCCTCATCGAGAAGGTGGAAGTGCCCGCGGAACCGCCGGCCGCAGCGGCGAAATAGTAAGTCGCCATAAAAAAGGCGCGGCTCAGGCCGCGCCTTTTTTGTCATTCAGTCGGAACTTACTTGAGCTCCGCGATCTTAATATTCCGGTAGTCGACTTTCATCTTCACGCCACCGTGGACCTGCAGCCCAATCGCCGCGGCCTGAGGGTAGCCTGCGTCGACGTAGTTAGAAACCTGCTCGCCGTTGAGCCACACGGTGTAGGTGTCACCCTTGGCCTGGAAGCGGATCTTATTCCATTCATCCTTCTTCCAGAGCGTCGCAACCTTGGGAGCCCAACCGGCTTCAGGGTACTTGCCGACATAGAAAGCACATGTCATGTCCTTCTTCAGTGAGCGTGAGACGCCGATTTGCATCTGCATGTCCTTCTTCCCGGCAGCGTCTTTGCGCACCATGATACCGCTGTCAATTTCGCCACTGAAGCGGCATTCGCATTCGATGATGACGTCTTGGTAAGACTTCTCGGTGTAGAGCATGTTGCCCTTCTTATAATCCTTGAAGGTTGCATCGTTGACGCCGGTCAGGACGCCTTCCGCGGCGGTCCAGAAAGCGTCAGCACCGGAGGTCTTCCAGCCTGCGAGGTCCTTGCCATTAAAGGCGGATTCGAACTTGGGCTCCGCGGCAGCAGCACCAAGGGAGATCAGTAAAGCGACCAAGGCCGCGAGGGTACGGAGGGATTTCATATTAGGGGTAGGGATAGGGGTAGGGGCAGGAGATTCAATCCCAGAGCGAAGCCTAAAGCCGAAAGTAGTTTTCGGAAATCCATTTGCCTCCTGTCGTCCATACCCCTACCCCTCTCCCTACCCCAACCCCTTCATCACCCCCATGTCCACCCTCCGTACCCTCGCCCTCCTCGCCGTGTGCTCCCTCGCCCAAGCCGCTGAAGTCAAATATGACTTCGTCCCTAACTTCCTCGGCACGCCTCCCGGCAAGCCGCAGATTGGCAACGGCCACGGCGAAATCGCCGTCGACTCCGCCGGCAACATCTACGTCAGCGTCCAGGAGAAGGACGCCGGCCTCCAGGTCTACGGCAAGGATGGCAAATATGTGAAGACGCTCGCGCTGCCGAACTCGCTCCACGGTTTCGTCATCCGTAAGACCGAGGATGGTGAATTCATTTTCGCCGCCGTGCTCAACGAGCAACGCCTCATCAAGTGCACGCTCGATGGCAAAATTGTGTTGGAGATTAAGCCCGACGCCTTCCCGGCCGACAAAGGCAAGGCCAAGGACAAGAAGGGTGCCGACGTGAACGCCCTGAAGCTCACCAACTGCGACGTGGCCCCGAACGGCGACATCTATATTGTCGACGGCTACGGCAGGAGCTGGATTTTCGTCTTCGATAAGACGGGCGCCTTCAAGAAGGTCTTCGGCGGACCCACCCAGATCGTGGACGGCAAGGGCTTCGCCAACACCCACAAGATCTTCGTCGACACCCGCTTCTCCCCAGCCCGCCTCCTCTGCCTCGACCGCGGCAACAACCGCATGTTCCACGTCGACCTCGACGGCAGCAACCCGCAGATGATTTCCAACAAGGGACTCCGCAACCCCTCCTCGGCCTCCTTCCACGGCGACGTGATGTGCGTCGCGGAAAGCGCCGGACGCGTCTCGGTCTGGAACAAGGAAGGCGCGATGGTCGCCGCCATGGGCGCCAATGACACCAAGGGCCAGACCAACACCCCGTCCGTTAAACCAGTGGATTGGCGCGAAGGCGTTGTCACCTCCCCCCACGGCATCACCTTCGATGGCCAGGGCAACATCCTCGAAACAGAGTGGAATGTTTTCGGACGCGTGCTACGCTGGGATCGTAAGTGATTCGCACCCTCCAAAAACTGGTCCTAACCGGGGGAGCTTTACTGCTCCCCTTGTTTGTCTGCGCCCATAACGGTGAGCTGCTGCTCGCGAAACTGACGCTCCGCACCGATGGCTCCTGCGTATTGCGGGTGACCGCCGACACGGAGGCTAACTTTACCATCCGGAACCGCGCCCAACTGACGGAGGTAGCGAATAGTTTCTTCCTCGTCTCCGCCGGCAAGGACACCACCCCCCTGGCCAAAGTCGCCGGCGACCCAAGTTTCTTTTCGGAAACAAAACTAGACCCCTCCGCTCCACTCGGCCACACGCCCGAAGAACTCGCGAAGTCCTACAAACTCGAGGCCGCCGAATGGACCTGGACCCCTGAAAGTCCGAAGTTCGTGCTGCGGGTGCCCGAAATGAGCCCGCACACTTTAATCCTCTGGCTCGTCGACGAAAAGAAGCCCACCGCCAAGCCGCGCTGGATCATGATGGTGGCAGAAGACGAGTCGCCGCTGATCGTAGCGGCCGAGCCCGCCCGCCGCGATGTCCCGTGGTGGCTCAGCAAAGAGGACGCGAAATTCATCTTCATCGTGGCCGCAACGGTGGCGGGCATAATCCTGGTCTGGATCGCCCTCGGCTTAAACCGCATCGGCGAATGGCTAGACCGAAAGCCTAAGCGTTAAGCCAGCGCCGCCTCGACGAAGCCCGCCCGCGCCTCAAAGTGCGGATTATGCCCACTTTCAGGGAGCGTCATAACGTCAGCCGACGGGAAGTGCGCCCGGAGGACGGCGACATCCTCGTCGCGAATGTAGTTCGATTTACCACCGCGCAGGAAACGGGTCGGGCCGGGCCAGACTTCGCCCGCGTTCAGAGGATTACCGAGAATCTCCGGCAGTGAGCGGGTGAGCGCCTCGCGGTTCACGGTCCAGCGCCAGTGGCCTTCAGCGTCCTGACCAAGATTGGTGAGGATGAACTGACGCATACCCCACTCGGGCACTTGCGCCGCCAGTTTCTCTTCGGCGTCCTTGCGCGACTTCACTGCCGTGAGATCCAGCGCGTTCATTGCG
The DNA here is from genome assembly GCA_943331445.1 of Akkermansia muciniphila. GTDB lineage: Bacteria > Verrucomicrobiota > Verrucomicrobiia > Opitutales > UBA953 > UBA953. The sequence continues at coordinate 24,459 of CALQLO010000008.1, read as the reverse complement.
GCGAACTCGACGCGTACACGGTCGGAATAGGCACGCGGGGCGATGTCCACGATGGTCAGATGCGCAACGAGGTCAGGGCGATCCATCACCAAGCGCATCGCCGCCTTGCCACCCATGCTGTGGCCGACGAGGTGCACGGGGCCGAGGGCGAGCTGATCCAGCATCGCGATGACGTCGCTGGCCAAAGCAGCATAGGAGCAGTCGTCCGCCCAAGGCGACGAGCCGTGATTGCGCAGATCCGGTGCTAGCACGCGGTGCCCACGTTCGGCCAGCGCAACGCCAGCGGATTGCCAGTTGCGCGACGAACCGAGTAGTCCGTGGAGTACGACGAGCGGGGTGCCGCTGCCGCCGAGTTCACGGATGATGAGTGGAAGCGCGACGGGCACGGGAGAAGGCCAAGGTGGGGGCACTGGGCCCGAGGTCGAACCATTTTCCCGCACGGGACTTGAACAACGCCAACCTCAGCCTACAAATAACCCCATGCTTTCCCGCCTGCTCCCCCTGCTCGCCTGCGCCACTGCAGCCTTCGGCGCCATTGAAGTCGTGAAGCTCGCTGGTGCCGAAGACCTACACGAGCCATTCAGCATCGCCTTCGACGCCAAGGGCGAAGCGTACGGCGTGGAATTCCAGCCCGCGAACCGCATTTTCAAAATCCATGACGGCAAGATCGAATACATCTCCGGCGTGAAGTGGAACAGCATGGGCAAGGCTCCCAAACTACCTGAACCCGCCAAACTCCTGGATCTTTCGCCGGCCGTCTACAACGGCATGCACGATATCTCCATCGCACCCGACGGCTCGATTTACGCCTCCGACAGTTTCCAACACCGTATTGTCCGCCTCGACCCGAAGACGCACGCCGCGACGGCCTTCGCGGGCACGGGCAAATCCGGTTTCGCCGGCGACGGCGGCCCGGCAGCCCTGGCCCAATTCAACATCCCGATGTGCGGCGTCATTGATCCTTCGGGGAGATTTATGGTCATCGCCGATATCGGCAACAACCGCGTGCGCCGCATTGACCTCGCCACCCAAGTCATCACGACCATCGCCGGGAACGGCAAGAAGGGCCTTCCGAAAGATGGTGATGATGCTCTGAACACACCGATGGGCGATGTCCGTGCCGCCTGCACCGCCAAGGATGGCACGGTCTACGCGCTGCTCCGCGGTGGAAACGCGCTTGCTGCGATCAAGAATGGAAAAATCTCTATCGTCGTGAACAAAGCCGGTAAAGCAGGCCCGGCGACGGACGGACCTGCTGCCGACGCACGCATGAGTGGACCCAAATACGTGACGATGGACGGCAAGGGCAACGTCCTGATCCTCGATACGGAGAACCATTGCCTACGCCTCTTCGACCCCCTCAAGCAGACCATCCGCACCATCATCGGCAACGGCAAGAAAGGCTCCGCGATCGGCGCCGACTGGGCTAACACGCAGCTCAATCGTCCGCACGGTGCCCGCATCGGTCCCGACGGCCGCCTCTACGTCACGGATACGGAAAACAACCGAATCCTCATCGGTCCAGCCCCATAAGCTAGGTTCGGTCCGCCAAGCGGGGTTTTTGGGTTTGTCTCTTTTGGCAGGGGGAGGTTGTTTCTGGGGTCCAATCCAGCCGCAATGTCCTCGACCGGTTCCATCCCTTCTCGCCGTCCCTTCGGCCCCCGCGCTTTCGTGGGAGCCCATACGGCCTTGGTTACCCCCTTCCTCAACGGAGCGGTCGCCTGGGATGACCTAAAGAAGCTGGTCGAATTCCAGATCAACGAAGGCATCGATGGACTGGTCGCCGTAGGCACCACCGGCGAATCCCCCACCCTTGATTACGACGAGCATATCGAAGTCATCCGCCAGACGGTAGAGTTCTCCGCTGGCCGCGTCCCGGTCATGGCCGGCACTGGCTCCAACGCCACGACCGAAGCCCTCGACCTCACCAAGCGCGCGGACGAAGTCGGAGCCGACGCATTCCTGCTCGTCGCCCCGTATTATAACAAGCCCAGCCAGGAAGGCCTTTTCCGCCACTTCGCTCTGCTCGCCGAATCCACTGCGAAGCCGATCATCCTTTATTCCATCCCTGGTCGCTGTGGGATCGAAATTACCGTTGAGACCACCCTGCGCCTCCGCCAGAAGTACCCGAACATCATTGGCATCAAGGAAGCTGGCGGCCAAGTCGAGAAGGCCGCCCGCCTCGTGCGCGAAGCGGATTCAGAGTTCATCGTCCTCAGCGGCGACGACTCCCTCACCCTGCCCTTCGCCGAAGTCGGCGGACAAGGCATCATCTCCGTCGCCTCCAATCTTATCCCTGGCCCGGTCGCCCGGCTCGCCAAGCTCGCCCGCACGAAGCAGTTCGCCGAAGCCAAACTGCTGCACGATAAGCTCGCGGAGATTTTTAAGACCCTATTCGTCGAACCGAACCCGGTACCCGTGAAGCATTGCATGGTGCGGGCGGGCATCATCCAGTCCGACGAAGTCCGCCTGCCCCTTTGCGAAATGTCCGAAGCCAACCGCCTTCTCGTCGAGAAGGTCGCGGACGCCACCCTCGCCTCCCTCCGATGAGCCAGCCTATCCGCATTCTCCTCAATGGTGCCAAGGGCCGCATGGGCCTCGCCATCGCCAACGTGGCCGTCTCCGAGAAGGCGGTTATCGCCGCCGGCGTCGACCAAGGTGATAACCTCGCCGCGCACATCAGCTCCGCCGACGTGGTCATCGATTTCTCCTTCCACTCCGCGACCCTCGCGGTCGCGCAGCTCTGTGCCCAGCACAAGAAGCCGCTCGTGATCGGCACCACTGGCCACACGGCGGAAGAGAAGATCGCCATCAACGCCGCCATCAAGGGCCTCCCGGTCGTCTGGGCCGGCAACTACTCTGTGGGCGTCACACTTCTCAACGCGCTCGTCCGCCAGGCCGCACGCTCGCTCGCCGACGCGGGCCGCTGGGACATTGAAGTGCTCGAGATGCACCACCGCCTCAAGAAGGATGCGCCCTCCGGCACCGCCGAGACGCTCCTCAAGATTCTCCTCGAAGAACGTGAGCTCACCAAGGATGCATTGAAGCATGGCCGCGACGGACTGGTCGGCGAACGCCCGCTCAACGAGATCGGCGTGCACGCCATCCGCGGCGGCGACGTCGTGGGTGACCACACGGTACTCTTTGCCGCCGAAGGCGAACGCCTCGAGCTCACGCACAAGGCCTCCAACCGCGAGATCTTCGCGCGTGGCGCCGTCCGCGCCGCCCGCTGGCTGGCGAGCCAACCCGCTGGCCTGTACGGCATGGAAGACGTGTTGGGGCTGAAGTAAGAGATAGGTCGTAACGGTTAGCGGTTAGCGGATGGGCAAATGCATCAGGTAGGGGCGCGACGGCGTCGCGTCCGTTTGAGACCGAGGCTGGGAGTCGTCGGGTCTTCGCTAAGATCGGACTCGTCATCCACACGCCGATGCGAACGGACGCCACGGAGTGGCGCCCCTACCATAAGCCAAAGCCCTATACTCCCCAGCCTTCGCAGGCGCTCCGCCATGCTGGGATAAGTGATTGGCACACGGTGCCGCAGACCTAGGGTGAACTCCATGACTAGGATTACCCCCTCTAGCCTGCTCTGGTGTGTCATGGCTTGGCAAAGTTGCTTCGCCACGGACATTGAATTCTCCGGCCCCTCCCCCGGCCCCGCCGCCGCGCAAATCCAAGGCGATGAGTTACGCCTTGAGAACAACGTCATCGCGGGGAGCTGGCAGTTCCAGGCCGGCACCCTCCGCCCTGGCTCCTTAAAAAATAAACTCACCGGCCTCAGCCACACCCAAGCGGGGACAGAAATCTTTCGCCTGACGAGTACCGCTAGTCCAGCAGGCGACGGTACTTTCCCCATCGAAATCAACCTGACCGCTGAACGTATCATCGTCCGGGTCGGGCAGGACGGGAAAGCCCTCGCCGAAATCGCCTCCTTCCCGCGGAGCGACTTTCCGGGCGAGCCGACGTTGATCCGCGTCGGCAAAATGAACCTGAAAGCCCAAGCCAAGAACAGCGGCGGTGAAGCCGGACCGGAAGGCGAATCAAAGGTCTCTCAGATTGAGCCAGCGCCGGCAGGCAAGAAATCCCTCACCTTCAAGGCGCCAGCGAATCATGCCATGACTTTTGACTTACCTTGGGTCAAAGGCACCCAGCAAGTCACGGCACGTATCGATAAGGGTACCGACGTTGCGATGTCTTGGTCACCGGCGGTCGCTCTCGTTTGGGAGGACGGCAAACGCTTTCTAAGCGTCGGTGTGCGGAGTAAAAATGGGACCTTCAATGTCACCACGGCGGCGAGTGAGCGCATCACGACCCCACGGCTGACTGAATTCCCTTCGGGCGATATCCCGGCTTCGGCTTTCAAAGTGGAAGGAAGCCCACAGGTCGTTCGCCTGGAAGGCGGTCAAGCGCTCGAAGCGATGCTGGTGAACCCAGCGGGGCTCAGGGTGAAATGGCGGGCCGAATTGCGGGATGGCTCCCACTACTTTCGCCAATCCGTCGAACTCACCTCACCGCGACAAGTGAAGCAAGTTTACGGACTGGAATTTACGGATCTTCGACTGCCGCGACTCCTCACCGTCGGCAACGTCCCAGGATGTCCCGTGGCCGGGAGCGGCTTCTTCGCGGGTGTGGAAATGCCGGGAGCCAGTAATCAAGTCAACGCCGCCGGCGCCCGTATTGCCTTCAGCTGCGTACTCGAACTCACACCAACCCAGCCTTACCGCTTCAGCTCCGTGACCGGTATCGCCCCCGAAGGCCAACTGCGCCGTGCCTTCCTCCGCTACATCGAACGCGAACGTGCCCGCCCCAGTCAGCCGTTTCTCCATTATAACTGCTGGTATGATTTGGGGTTTGGCGTCGATGAAGCCAAGATGGTCGACGTCGTTAAATCTTTTGATCGTGAACTCGTCCGCCAACGACACGTCCCCGTTCAGGGTTATTTAGTGGATGACGGCTGGGATAACCCTGGGAAGGGCTTGTGGGTTGAGAATGCGCAGAAATTTCCCGCCGGTCTTCCGGGCACCAGGGCAAAATTTGCGCCCTACGATGCGCACCTTGCGTTGTGGATCTCGCCCATGGGTGGCTACGGTGGCGACAAGGAACGGACCGCCCACGCCCAAAAAATGGGCCTACTTCCTCCCGGCCAGAAACTCGACCTCTCCTTCCCGAAATACCGTCAATGGTTTGAAGGCCGCTGCCTGCAACTCATGCGGGAAAGTGGCGTCAATTGTTTCAAGTGGGATCGCGCCGGCGAGAACGTCAGCCCCCACTTCATGGCCCTGCTGGAAATTGCCCGAAATCTGCGCCGAGAAAACCCGGCGGTCTTTATCAATGTCACGGTCGGCACCTGGCCCTCTCCGTTCTGGTTGAATCATATCGATACCACCTGGCGTAATGGGAGCAGCGATGTCGGCTGGGCGGGCAAAGGAGATGATCGGGAAAAGTGGCTAACCTTCCGGGACGGCTATTGTTTAAAATTATTCGTCCAGGCCTCGCCCCTTTATCCGCTTAATTCCGTGATGCATCATGGCATCGTCCATGGCCGCGCCTTCCAAGGCGAGAAAGTGGGGAAAGCCGGCAATGATCTTAAGAACGAAGCCCGTTCATACTTCGCCAACGGTGCATCCCTCCAAGAGTTGTACCTGACGCCATCGATGATGACACCCACGGCCTGGGATCAGGTCGCCGAATCCGCACAATGGGCCCATGCCCACGCCGAGGTCCTCCGCGATGCCCATTGGGTGGGTGGCGACCCCCTGAAACAGGAACCCTATGGCTATGCCGCTTGGAACCCCCGCGAGGCCACCCTGATGCTGCGCAACCCCGATGACCAGCCGCGCACCATCGAACTCGAAGCGGGCACGGTCTTTGATTTACCCGCAGGCAACGCTCACCCTGTTTCACTGCGCGCCGCTTATCGCGATCAACGCATGGCAAGCCTCAGCCTGATTCCCGGCCAGAAGACCACCGTGACCCTCCAGCCCTTCGAGGTGCTGGTGTTCGATACCGCCAAGGCTCGGTAGTTCGCGAGCGCGCTCAACCCTACCTCGTTTCAACCTCTTGCCCACGTGTCCCCTCGCGAGGGCGCGTTAGCGCCCGAGCGCCGCCTTCACCAACTGATCAGCACTGGCACCGGCACCGAGCTTGGTGAGCGCAGTGCGCACGCCCTTCTCGGCGTCAACGGGCTTAAAACCGAGTGCAACGAGCGCGGCCATGGCATCGGAAGCAGGCGTCGGGGCGAGGGCATTCGCCGAGGGCAACGACGACACAACCGTCACGCTGGCACCTTCGAGGCCGACTTTATCCTTCAATTCCATGACGAGGCGTTCGGCGGTCTTCTTACCGATGCCGGGACATTGCGAAAGTAAGGCGACGTCGCCACGCAGAATCGCATCGCGCAGAATCGGCAGCGCCAGACGGCTCAAAATATTGAGCGCCATCTTAGGGCCAACACCCGAGACCTTCTCGACAAGCAGTTTGAAGAACTCACGTTCCTCGGCGACGGCGAAGCCGTAGAGGGCCTGACCGTCTTCACGGAAGACGTGGTGGATCAGCAGGAAGACTTCGGCGCCGAGTTTAGGCAGGCGCTCCGCGGTCGTGACGGGGACGTTGACCTCGTAGCCCACGCCCGACGACTCGATGACGACGCGCAATACGCCGGCTTCGATGAGTTTACCGCGAAGGGAGACGATCATGACGCGATGAAAGCGGAAACAGTCCGGGAGTTAAGCCCGAATCTCGATGATGAAGCCCTTGAGGTAGCGGCTCTCGGGGAAGTTCAACAGCACTGGGTGGTCCGCGGGCTGCGAAGTACGCTCCAGAATGACGGCTTCGCGGCGGGCATCCGACGCGGCGTCTTCGATCACCTCAAGGTACATCTCTTCCGAGACACGGTGCGAACACGAGTAGGTCGCCAGAATGCCACCTGGGGCCAGCAAACGGAGCGCACGGAGGTTCAGTTCCTTGTAGCCGCGGAGGGCGCCATCGACGGCGTCCTTGCTGCGGGCGAAGGGCGGAGGGTCCAGGACGATGAGGTCAAAGGAGGCTTCGCGGTGCTCCGTGAACCAGTCGAAGACATTGGCGACTTCGAAGGTGGCGCTCAGGCCATTCCGCTCGGCGGCGGAACGGGCAGCGGTGATGGCGTCTTCGGATTGATCGAGGCCGAGCACGCTGGTGGCACCGGCCTTGGCGGCGGCCAGACCGAAACCACCTTGATTGCAAAACGCGTCGAGCACGCGACGGCCCTTAGCGAGCTTCGCCACGTTCTGATGCTGATCGAGCTGGTCGAGGTACGTGCCGGTCTTCTGTCCACCCATCAAATCAATGAGCACCTGCACGCCGCCGACTTCCATCCAAGTGGGTTCGAGCGGTTTGCCGGAGACCGTGCGGACCTCCTGACGCAGGCCTTCGAGTTTACGCGTGGATGCGTCGTTGCGGAGAACGATTTCGCGCGGCTTCAGCAAGCGCTGCAGGATATCGATGATTGTGGCCAAGCGACGGTCGATCCCGCAAGTGAGCGCCTGGATGGTGATCAGGTCGTTGTAACGGTCGACGACCAGACCAGGGAGACTATCCGCCTCCGACCAAATCAGGCGACACACGGGCTTGCCCGCGCGACGATTCACGGAGGCCGTCACCAGCTCTTCAAGCAGCGGGCTGTCCAGTGAGATCGGGCGACGTGAATAACGGCGCCAGGCGATTTGGGATTTACCGTTCCAGAGACCCGCGCCGAGACAGCGGCCCTTGAGGTCGGTCAACTCGACGCAATCGCCATCGGTCGGCGGCTCGCCGGCAAACTCGACTTCACCGAGAAAGGCCCAGGGATGTCCCCGAAGGGCGCGCACGGGACGTCCGGCGCGAATACGAATAGCTCTTAGCATGTTAATTGACGGCCTTCAGCCTCGGTATGACCCAAACGGCGGTGAGCACGGTCGGAATCCACGCTGCGATCATGGGCGGCAGCGCCCCACTCTCACCAAAGGCGGAGCAGAAGGAGGAAAGGAAGTAGAAGGCAAGAAAGAGTCCAAATGTCTTGGCGACACCCACCATCGGGCTCGCACGACCACCGGTGACCGAAAACGGAATGGCGACCGCGATGACGATGAGGCAGATGGCGGGAGCGGACATGATCGCATGGTAGCGCATCACATAGGCCGCATTCGGGCCGCCAGGATTAGAGCCCGTCTGCTCGACGAAACGCGAAACTTCGCGGAGGGACAACGTATCCGGCTCGCGCGTCGAGTAGAGCATGACTTCGGGGTCATCCGAGAATTCCGGGAGTTCGAGCACCTTGAAAGCCGGCTGGGCCATGATTGAGCCCGTGACGGGGTCAACGCGCGTGTCGCGTCCTTCTCGGAACGTCCATTGCCAGCGATTGCCGACGCGTTTAAATTCGGCGAAGCGTGCCGAAATACTGCGGACCTCGCGGCCACGTTCATCGAAGGAGTGGACGATGACTTCGAACGCCTGCCCGGTGGCGAGGCCCAGATTGGAAATCAGCCAGAGCCGACGGTCCTTGGTGTTCTCAAAGGAAACGAAGGTGGCCTGCCCCTTAGGCAGGGCCTTACCGCCCTTGGCCTTCAGGGCGGCGAACTGGGCGCTTTCGACGACGGCATTCTGAGCCTCGAGTGCATCGGGCACCAGGACCGCGTTCAGAAGGGCAAGCAGCCCGGCCAACACGACACCAATCCCCCAGAGCGGGGCGGCTAGCCGCCACATCCCGATTCCAGCGGCGCGGGCGGCGACGATTTCCTGATTACGGTTCATCGCTCCCAGCACGAAGATGACCGAAATCAACAAGGAGACCGGAATCAACAAAGACACGTTCTTAACCACGCTCAGCAGGAGATACTGGATAATGGTCCAGGCGGAGGCCCCCATGTTCAGGAAGTCAGGAATCCAGTTATACCCCTCGGAAAGCAGGAGCAGACCCATGAAACTGAGCATGCATAAGGCAAAAATCTTGGCCCATTCGACAAGGATGTAGCGATCGAGGATGCGCACTGATGGGAATGACAACAAGGGCGAGCCTTCCAGCAACCCCAAACCATGCCCGCACCTCGGCCCAGAGGTTAAAGTTTGGTTGAAACCTCGCCCCTCCTCATCTGTATGAAACCCACCCCCGGTCTGACTGTCCAAGGTTAGTCCAACCGCCGCACAGCAATGCGGCGCATCTCGCCCCCTCACCCTCACATGGCCCTCCCCCGCCAGCTCCTCCTGTTCGCCCTGTCTGCCGGGTCGGCCCTCCCAGGGTTAGCCGCCAAGCTGGACTATAACGAAGACGTCCGCCCAATTCTCGCAGAGAACTGTTTCTACTGTCACGGCCCGGACGCTAATAAGCGCAAGGCCAAGCTACGTCTAGATGTCCGGGAAGTGGCGCTGCAAAAAAAAGCCTTCGTGCCAAGCGACGCCGCGGCGAGCGAGCTCGTGAAGCGTCTCTTCTCCAAGGACTCGGAAGAAGTGATGCCGCCGCCCGATTCGCATCGCACCGTCAGCCCAGCCCAGCGTGAAATTCTGAAGCGCTGGATTGCGGAGGGCGCCGAATATAAACCGCACTGGGCCTACGCCACGCCGGTCCGCCCGTCGTTACCGGACAACGGTGAGAAAAATCCGGTCGACGCCTTCGTGGTCGAAAAACTGAAGCAGGCTGGGCTCGCCCTCTCCCCCGCAGCACCCAAGGCCACCCTCCTCCGCCGCCTTTCGCTCGACTTGACGGGGTTACCGCCCACGCCCGAAGAAACGGCAACCTTCCTCGCCGACGAGAGCCCCGAAGCCTACGGCAAACAAATCGATCGATTGATGGCCTCGCCGCATTACGGCGAACGCATGGTCCTGCCTTGGCTCGATGCCTCGCGCTACGCCGACAGCAATGGTTTCCAGCAAGACGGCGATACCTTCCAATGGATTTGGCGCGATTGGCTGGTGAAGAATCTCAACGCCGATAAGCCCTTCAATCAACTCAGCACCGAGATGCTCGCCGGCGATCTCCTGCCAAACGCCACGCCCGAACAGAAGATTGGCACGGCATTCAATCGGAACCACATCCTCAACGGCGAAGGGGGCAACATCTCCGAAGAGCAGCGCTACGTCAGCCTCTTCGATCGCGTCGAAAGCACGACCACCACCTGGCTGGGCCTCACGGTCGCCTGCGCCCAGTGCCACGACCATAAATACGACCCCATCACGCAAAAGGATTACTACCAATGGATGGATGCCTTTAATCACGTGAAGGAGCGAGGCACGCCCGGCGGCGGCCGGACGCGCGCGGGCGGCGCCAGCCGCTTCCGTCTCGATGGCACCCTCGTCGAATACCCTTCCGCCGAACAAGCCGCGGAGCTCGCCAAGCTCCAGGCCGACTTCGACGCCAAGAACAAGGACTTCTTCGCCCATCAGACCAAGGCCTACGAAACCTGGCTCGCCAAACCGACCAAGGATAAAGGCATGCTGCCGAAAGAAATCGAACCCCTACTCACCCCCGATAAAAAACGCACCGCCGCCGAGAACAAACAACTCCGCGCGCATTACGACAAAGTCGTCTTCGTCGAAGATCGTAAGAAAATCCCGGCCGTGGTCGCCATTGATAAGGCGAAGCAAGAAATCGATGGTTTCCGCGGCGATGACCTACCGCGCGTGATGGTGATGAGCGACGACCAGCCGCGCGACACGAACATCCTCGATCGCGGCGCCTACCTTGCGAAGAAAGACAAGGTCACCTTTGATGCCCCCAGTTTCCTCCCGCCGCTGCCGAAAGACGCGCCGAAGAACCGCCTCGGCCTCGCCCAGTGGCTCTTCAGTCCGGAACACCCGCTCACCGCCCGCGTGCAGGTTAATCGCCAGTGGCAACAGCTCTTCGGCAAGGGCATCGTGCGCACCTCGGAGGACCTCGGCGTCCAGAGCGATCGCCCCACGCATCAGGACTTGCTCGACTGGCTCTCCGTCGAATTCCGCGAATCAGGCTGGAAGCTGAAGGCCCTCCAGAAACTCATCCTGACGAGTAAGACTTACCGCCAATCGAGCCATGTCACCGCGGAGCAACTTCAGAAAGATCCGGAGAATAAACTCCTCTCCCACGCCCCCCGACTCCGACTCCCCTCAATGGTACTCCGCGACGTAGCCCTGAGCACCAGCGGTCTGCTCAACACCAAAGTCGGTGGCGTCCCCGTCTACCCTTACCTCCCCGACAGCCCATGGGAAAGCCTCGCGATCACCAAGGAGCGCGACTTCACCTACCCGACCTCAAAGGGTGCTGATCTTTACCGTCGTTCGCTCTACACCTTCTGGCGCCGTACCATCGCACCGGTGAACATGTTCGATAGCTCGGCGCGCCAGACCTGCCGCGTACGCACCGCGGTCACCTCTTCGCCGTTGCACGCGCTCACGATGCTCAACGACCCAACCTGGGTTGAAGCCGCCCGCACGCTTGCCCAACGCGTCACCAAGGAAAAATCCGGGGATGACGCCCGTCTGGCGCGCGCCTTCGCCCTCGTGCTCGGCCGTCAGCCCGAAGGCCAAGAGCCCACGCTCCTCGCCCGTATGTTGACGAACCAACGCAAAGTTTATGCGGCCGACCCCAAAGCCGCCGACGCCTTGCTCTTAATCGGTGCCAGCAAGCGCGACGCCACCATTCCCGCCATCGAACAGGCTGCACTCACCGCGACCTGCCTCGCCCTCTTCAACCTCGACGCCGCCATCACCCGCGACTGAACCCCATGGACTTCGAACTCTCTCCCTCCGAATGGCGTAGTCGACTGACGCGCCGCAGTTTCCTGAGTGCTGGCGTCCAAGGCATCGGCGCCGTCGCCCTCGGCTCCCTCCTCGCCCGCGACCTTAAGGGCGCGAATAATCCCATCGGCGCCCTGCCCGGACTCCCGCACTTCGCCCCCAAAGCCAAGCGCATGATCTGCCTCTGGCAAGGGGGTGGCCCTTCCCACGTCGATCTTTTCGACCCTAAGCCGACCCTCGTGAAGATGGCCGGACAGGAAATCCCCGCCAGCGTGCGTGGCGATACCCGCCTCTCCACCATGTCGAGCGGCTACGCAAAGTACATCGCGACACCATCGATCAAGCCCTTTAAAAAATGGGGCGCGAGTGGCACGGAGCTCAGCGAAATGCTGCCACACCTAGGCTCTATCGCCGACGAGATTTGCGTGGTGCGCTCGATGAATACCGAAGCGGTGAATCACGCGCCAGGCGTGACCTTCTTCATGACCGGTTCGCAGATTCCCGGTCGACCTTCGATGGGCGCTTGGCTGTCTTACGGCCTCGGCACGATGAACGAGGACCTACCTTCGTACGTCGTGATGACCTCGTCCGATAGCGCCAAGACCTGCGGCCAACTTTTCTTCGAACACTATTGGTCCAACGGCTTCCTGCCGGGCAAACACCAAGGCGTACGTTTCCGCGGCGTCGGCGACCCCGTGCCCTATGTGGGCAACCCGGCTGGCGTCAGCCGTGACGCGCGTCGCACGATGTTGGATGACATGCAGGCGCTCAACCGCGAGCACTTGGGCCAAGTCGGCGACCCCGAAATCGATACCCGTATCTCGCAATATGAAATGGCGTTCCGCATGCAGGCGTCGGTGCCCGACCTGCTCGATTTTAAAAACGAGCCGAAGTCCGTGCTCGAGATGTACGGTCCCGATGTCCTTAAGCCTGGCTCCTTCGCCAACAACTGCCTCATCGCCCGCCGCCTTGCCGAACGCGGCGTCCGTTTCACGCAGCTGATGCATTCCGGCTGGGACCAGCACGGCAATCTTTTCAGCGGACAACTCGCGCAGCAGTGCCTCGACACCGACCAGCCGAGTGCGGCCCTCGTCAAGGACCTCAAGCAGCGCGGCCTCCTCGAGGATACTCTGGTCTGCTTCGGTGGCGAATTCGGTCGAACTCCCTTCGGCCAAAACGTGAAGGACGGTAAGCCTCAAGGCCGTGACCACTTCGGCCGCGCCTACTCCTGGTGGCTCGCTGGCGGCGGCGTGAAGCCCGGCCATGTGCACGGCGCCACCGACGAGTTCGGCTGGAACGTCATCAAGGATCGGGTCCATATCCACGACATGCAGGCGACCCTGATGCACCTCTTTGGCATCAACCACGAGGGCCTGCTCTTCCGCTACCAGGGCCGCCAGTTCCGCCTGACCGACGTCGAAGGCCATGTGGCCAAGGGTATCCTGAAGTCGGCCTGAACCGCCAATGGGGCGGGTAAATGGGCAAAGGAGGCACTTTGACCGCTTTTCCCCTTGCTCCCGCCCCTTCCACCCCTTTTCTCCAAACTTCCACCCACCTTACGGCCATGACCCAGCACAACAGTTTCAAGTCCAGCGCCTCCTCCTCCGGAGCGAAGCGTAACGTCCTCAAGCGCTTCGAGCGCGTGGAACTGCTCAAGAAGCGCGGTACCGTCAAGGACCTGAAGCGCGTGACCAAGCTTCCGAAGACCAAGCCTGACGCCTAAGTCCGGGTCTCGCTCCTTTGCGAAAAAACCCACCCGGACTTCCGGGTGGGTTTTTTGCTTTTAGGAGCCCAAACCCACGCTCGCCAGCCCTTCCCTCCGTTCCCACCATCCGACTTCTGCCCGCCATGGAAAACCCCCGGCATAAATATCGCCCTTTCGAGACCGTCCGCCTGCCGGATCGTCGCTGGCCGGACGCCCGCATCGAGCAAGCCCCCCGCTGGTGCTCGGTCGACCTCCGCGATGGTAATCAGGCCCTGGCCATCCCGATGAACGTGCACGAAAAGCACGAGATGTTCCAGATGCTCTGCCGCATTGGTTTCAAAGAAATCGAGATCGGCTTCCCTTCCGCTTCCGACACAGAGTTCGCCTTCACCCGCGAATTGATCGAACGGAATCTGGTCCCCGAGGACGTCTCGGTGCAGGTACTCGTCCAGGCCCGCGAACACCTGATTCGTCGCACGATTGACTCCCTGAAAGGTGCCCACCGCGCGATCGTCCACCTCTACACGCCCACCAATCCGGCCCAGCGCGAAATCGTCTTCGGCCTCTCGAAGGCGCAAGTCCTCGAGATGGCGGTCAATGGCACGAAGCTCATCCGCGAGCTCACCGACGCCCTGCCTGCTACGCATTGGCAGCTGGAATTCAGCCCGGAGACGTTTGTGCTCACCGAGCCAGATTACGCCCTCGAGGTCTGCGAAGCGGTCGCCCAGGCCTGGGGCGCTTCCTCGAAGCGTAAGATCATCCTGAACCTTCCCCTGACGGTCGAAGCTGGCACGCCGAACACGCACGCCGACCAGATTGAATGGTTCTGCCGCCACCTCAGCAACCGCGAGATGGCCATCATCTCCCTGCACACGCACAACGACCGCGGCACCGGCGTCGCCGCCACCGAGCTCGGCCTGATGGCTGGCGCGGACCGCGTCGAAGGCACGCTCTTCGGCAACGGCGAGCGCACGGGTAACCTCGATATCGTCACCGTCGCGTTGAACATGTTCTCGCACGGCATCAACCCGCACCTCGACTTCCGTAACCTCGGTGCCATCCGCGAAGTCTACGAACGCGTGACCCGCATGAGCGTGCACGACCGCCACCCGTACGGCGGCGACCTCGTCTTCACGGCCTTTTCGGGCTCCCACCAGGACGCCATCAAGAAAGGCATGGATCGTCGCGGTAAGATCGGCCACGACGCGCTCTGGGACGTTCCCTACCTCACCATCGACCCGATGGACATCGGCCGTTCCTACGAGGCCATCATCCGCATCAACTCACAGAGCGGCAAGGGCGGCGTCGCCTACGTGCTCGACCGCGAGTTCGGCTTCGACCTCCCGAAGCTGATGCATCCGGAAGTCGGCAATCTCATCGGCAAGCATGCGGACAAACTCAGCAAGGAACTCTCACCCGCCGAGATCCACGAGTGCTTCCGCACGAACTTCGTCAACGTCTCCAGCCCGCTCGAACTCATCAGCTTCAGTTCCGCGCCCGTCAGCAAGGAAGCCGTGCGCTGCCAGGCCGAGGTCCGTCGCGACGGCAAAGCCCTCACCCTCACTGGCGAAGGCAACGGCCCGATCAGCGCCCTCGTGCACGCCCTCGAGTCCAAGGGCTGGGCGAACTTCTCCCTCAAGGATTACCGTTCGCATGCGCTGACCGCCGGCTCGGAATCTTCCGCCGCCGCCTACGTCTCCCTGCAGTCCAAGGACGGCCGCACCGTCTGGGGTTGCGGCGTCGACGCGAACATCGAACTCGCCGGCCTCAAGGCCCTCGTCAGCGCAGCCAATAGGCTGGGCTGAAGCCCAGCCAGGGGACACGTGGGCAAGGTGACACGGTGACAAGGGGAGATGCATTTCCCCATGCCCACGTGTCCACTTGTCACCTTGCCCCCTCGAAGGCGAAGCCTTCGCAGGTAGGGACAGCACCACGTGCTGTCCTAGTGCCTTGGGTAGGGCGGCGATTGCCATCGCCGCCGTTCGAGACCGAGGCTGGGAGCCGTCGGATCTTAGCCTAGATCGGTTTACGTTCGGATGTGCCGTCGCGAACGGACGTGATAGCAATCACGTCCCTACCTCATCCCACCCTGCCACCCGCAACCTGAAATGGGCCTCCCACCCCCATACTCCATAATCAATACTCCATACTCTCATCGCTATTTGACTTTGAGCGAAATACATTCAAACTTTTGAATATGTCTAAAGCCCAGCCGCTTGACCCCAAGGTTCTCCGCCACTGCGCCGGGGCCCTCCGTACCCTTTCCCATCCGGACCGCCTGCGTATCGTCGAGGCCCTCGAGAAGGGCCCGCTCGAAGTCACGGAGCTCACCACCCGCCTCCGCCGCCCGCAGGCGACGGTCAGCCAGCACCTGATGCGCCTCCGCGCCCATGGTCTGGTGGCCGCCGAACGCGAAGGCCGCGTCGCCCGCTACCGCGTGGCCCATGCGGGCTGCCTGACGATCCTCGGCTGCATCCGTTCCCATTTCGCCAAATAATCTCATGACCACCTCTCCTAAGATCCTCATCATCGGCGGCGTCGCCGGCGGCGCCTCGGCCGCCACGCGCGCCCGTCGCATGAACGAACAGGCCCGCATCATCATGCTGGAAAAGGACGCTTACGTCTCCTTCGCCAACTGCGGCCTCCCCTACCACCTCGGCGGCGTCATCCAGGACCGCGCCAAGCTGCTCGTGGCCAAGCCCGAGATGTTCAAGAAGCGCTTCAACGTCGAGGTCCGCGTGCGCCATGAGGCCCTCGCGATCGACCGCGCCAAGAAGACCGTGCGTATCCGCGACCATGTCGCCGGCACGGAATACGATGAATCCTATGATAAGCTGATCGTTGCCCCCGGCGCGGCCCCGCTCATCCCCGACGTCCCCGGCGTCCGCGCCCAGGGCGTGCATTCGCTTCGTAACATCGAGGATATGGACCGTATCCTAACCCAGCTGCCTTCGGTGAAGAAGGTCGCCGTGGTCGGCGCGGGCTTCATCGGCCTCGAAGTCGCCGAACAGCTCAAGGAACGCGGCCTCGACGTCACCCTGATCGAAAAGATCGGCCAGGTACTGCCACCGCTTGACGGCGAGATGGCCGAGCCTCTTCGTCGCGAACTCCTCCGCCATGGTATCCGTCTAATCTCAGGCTCTGGCTTCAGCGCGATCCGCGAATCCGCGGGCGCGGCTACAGGCGTCGTCCTCGAGAACGGCGTCACCGTCGAAGCCGATCTCATCATCCTCGGCCTCGGCGTGCGTCCCTACAACCAGCTTGCCGTCGCCGCCGGACTCGGCGTGGGTGCGACGGGTGGCATCCTAACCGACGAATATCAGCGCACTGCTGACCAAGATATCTACGCAGTCGGCGATGCCGCGGAATACCTTCTCGGCACGACTGGCCAACGCGGACGCGTCCCGCTCGCAGGTATCGCTAACCGCACCGGACGCCTCGTCGGTGAACACGCCGCGACGGGTAAATCGGCCAAGGCTCCGGCCGCTTGGGGCACCGCCATCATCAAGGTCTTCGGCCTCGGCGCGGGCATCGCAGGAGACTCCTTGAAGTCCGCCCTCAAGCGTGGCCTCTCGGCCCGCGCGGTCCACATCACCGCCAACCACCACGCCGGTTATTACCCCGGCGCGAAGTCGATGACGCTGAAGCTCGTCTACGAGGCCGGCACGGGCCGCATCCTCGGCGCCCAGGCGGTCGGCGGCGCCGGCATCGATAAACGCCTCGACGTGATCGCATCGTTCTTACACTTCGGCGGCACCGTGCGCGACCTCGCGCAGGTCGACCTCGCCTACGCCCCACCCTTCGGTTCGGCCAAGGATCCGCTGCACATGGCCGCCTTCGCCGCGATGAACGACCTCGATGGCCTGGCGCCCATTCTGCAGCCCGATGTGGATTTTTCTACCTATCAGGTGGTCGACCTTCGGGAGGCTGACGAACGCGCAGAGCTGAAACTCATCGGCGCCGACCACGCTCATAATATCCCGCTCAACACGCTCCGCGAAAGCTTGGGCGAACTCGATAAGACGAAGCCCACCGCCGTCGTCTGCCACAGCGGCCTCCGTGCCCACGTGGGCACGCGACTGCTTCGCGAGCACGGCTTCGACGCCTTCAACGTCAGCGGCGCCACCTACATCCGCGATCTCGCGCTGCGTCGTCCGCTCGACATCGCCCCGGCGGCCAGCTCGTGCGGTTCCGTCAAAGCCTGCGGCGCTCCGGGCACGCTCGCGGCGGACAGCCATGACGAACTCCACCCGCTCAATGTGATGTCCGAAGCCGGGGCGGGCGCGCTCCTACTCGACGTCCGTTCGCCCGGCGAATTCCGTTCCGGTCGCGTCCAGGGTGCGGTCAACCTTCCCCTCGAGAACGTCACCGCCGAAAACGTGCGCGCCCTGCTCGTCGGCAACGACCAGAAGACCGTCGTACTCCTGTGCGCATCGGGAGGCCGGGCTCGCACCGCCGCCAAGAAGCTCGAGGCCAGCGGCCTCAAGACCCTCGTCGTCCAGGGCGGCACGAACTCCTGCCAGCAGGCCGGCCTCCCCATGGACAAAGATGCCGGCGGCGTCATCTCGATCGAACGTCAGGTCCGCATCGCCGCGGGCGCCATGGTCTTCACCGGTGTCATGCTGGGCACCTTCTTCCACCCGGGCTTCTACGGCCTCAGCGGCTTCGTGGGCGCCGGCCTCGTCTTCGCTGGCGTCACCGACTGGTGCGGCATGGGACTGTTGATTGCCCGGGCACCGTGGAATAAGTGATGGCATAGGGGGCACGTGGGCACGGTGACACGGTGACAAGGGGAGATGCAGGCTGCCTTGGGTAGGGGCGCGACGGCGTCGCGTCCGTTCGCCGCAGGGCGAACCACAAAGGGGAACCGGAGACCGGATGAATGGCTGGGGGTTAATATCCCAAACTAACATTCCGGTTTCCGGTCTCCCCTTGAGATGTATTCGGCCCCTTGCCCACGTGTCACCGTGTCCACGTGCCCCCTGCGAAGGCTTTGCCTTCGCTCGACTTTCCGTCCCGGACAGGTAGAACTCTCTTATGTCTAAAAAGTCCTCCGCCAAGCACACCAGCTACCCTGATTTTCTGAAGGAACTCCTTGAGGCGAAGTCCCCGACGGGCCACGAGTTCGCGGCCCAAAAGGTGGTCGATGATTATGTGGAGAAGTCGGCGGACAAATATTCCAAGGACGCCCTCGGCAACCGCATCGCGGAACTCAAGGGCAATGGCGGCCCGACGCTGATGTTCGCTGGCCACATCGATGAGATTGGGCTGATCATCTCACACGTCGACGACAAGGGCTACTTGTACTTCGAATTCCTCGGCGGCCACGACCAAGTGATTCCTTCCGGCCGACGTATCCACATCCTGACCCGCAACGGCCCCGTGCTCGGCATCACCGGCAAGCGCGCGGTCCACCTGCTCTCCCCCGAGGACCGTAAGCGCGTCCCGGAGCGCCATGATATGTGGATTGATATCGGCGTGACTAATCGTACCGAAGCCCTGTCCATCGTCCGCATCGGCGACCCCGCCGTCTACACCGACGGTCCGGAAATCCTCCGCGGTAGCATCGGCGTGGCCCGCGCGTTCGACGACAAAGCTGGCGCCTACGTTTGCATGGAAGCATTCCGTCGCCTCTCCAAGGAAAAGAATCTCGCCGCCCGCGTGGTCTCCGTGGCCACCACCCAGGAAGAAATCGGCACGCGCGGTGCGCAGGTCGCGGCCCAGGGTATCAGCCCGGATGTCTCCATCGCGGTCGACGTCGGTCACGCCACCGACCACCCGGATGCGGATAACCGTAAGTTCGGTCGCTTCACCCTTTCCGGCGGCCCCATCATCGCCCGCGGCCCGAACATCAACCCCGTCGTCTACGACCAGATGATCGAAGCCGCTGAATCGCTCGGCATCCCTTACCAGATTGGCGCCGAGTCGCGTCCGACCGGTACCGATGCCCGCGCCATCCAGATGGCCAACGGCGGCGTCGCCTGCGGCCTGCTCTCCATCCCTCTCCGCTACATGCACACCCCCGGCGAAGTCGTCGACCTCGCCGTCGTGGAGCAGTCCGTCCAGCTCCTCGTCGAGTTCGCCTGCCGCGTGAAGAAGAAGCAGAGCTATAGTTGGTAATAGCGGACAGCGGTTGGCGGTTAGCGGTTGGGAAAGACCAGAGGCTCAGTGCATCGAGGTAGGGGCAGCACCGCGTGCTGCCCTAGCTGCATCGGGTAGGGCGGCCATCCTTGGCCGGCCGCGGCCGAGCAGGGATGCTCGGCCCTACCAAATCCCCAGCACACATTCCGGGTTCCGGTCTCCTTTGGCTTTTACTAACCGCCAACCGCTATCCGCCAACCGCCACTACCTTCCCTCTCCCCCATTTGACCTCACTCCTATTCCCCCCTTACTCACGCCATGCCCTCCCCTGCCATCATCTGGCTCCGCTTGGACCTTCGTCTCGCTGATAATCCGTCGCTTGAAGCCGCGGTGAAGCATGGTGGCCCGGTCATCCCGGTCTTCATCCACGACCCCGAGGCCGAAGGACATTGGCAGCCCGGCGGCGCGTCGAACTGGTGGCTGCACTACGCACTCGAAGATCTCGCCGAGCAGTTCGAAAAAGTCGGCTCCCCGCTGATCATCCGCAGCGGCGACTCGCTCGCCGAGCTCAAACAGCTCGTGAAAGAAACCGGTGCGGAACTCGTCACCTGGAATCGTCGGCATGAGCCCCTGATCATTGAGCGCGATACGCAGGTGAAGACCTCGCTGCGCAACGCGGGTCTCAAAGCCGAGTCGTTCAACGGCAACCTCCTGCACGAGCCTCACACCGTAAAGACCCTCGCCGGCAATCCCTTCCAAGTCTTCACGCCGTTCTGGAAGAACTGCCTCGCGAACCTTAAGTTTGGCATCCCCCTCAAGGCACCGAAGAAACTCACGCCGTTTGAGAAGCCGCTGAAGTCCGTCGCGGTCGCCAAACTCGGCCTGCTCCCGAAGATTAAGTGGGATAGTGAAATGCGTACCAGCTGGGACCCAACGCGTAAAGGCGCGGAGAAGCGCCTGAAGGATTTCGTCGCCGCCCCGGTGAAGAACTACCCGACCAATCGCGACATCCCCAAGCTCGACGGCACCTCGCGCCTTTCGCCGTACCTGCACTTCGGTCAGATCTCACCGCTCGAGATTGTGGACGCCGTGCGCACCGCCGGACACCTCGGCATCATCGGTGGCGACAAATACGTGGCCGAAGTCGGCTGGCGTGAATTCTCCCAGCACCTCATCCATCACTTCCCCGAGACCCCGGATCGTCCCCTGCGTAGGGAGTTCGAAAAATTCCCCTGGGCGCCGGACAAGAAGCTCCTGCGCGCGTGGCAGGTCGGTCGGACCGGCTACCCGATCGTCGACGCCGGGATGCGTCAGCTCTGGCAGACTGGCTGGCAGCATAACCGCGTGCGCATGATCGCCGCCTCCGTGCTCGTGAAGCACCTCCTCCAACCGTGGAACGAAGGCGCCAAGTGGTATTGGGACACCCTCGTCGACGCCGACCTCGGTGCGAATACCATGGGCTGGCAGTGGGCCGGCGGGTGTGGCGCCGACGCCGCTCCGTATTTCCGCGTCTTCAATCCCGTCCTCCAGGGACTCAAGTTCGACCCCGATGGCGACTACGTGCGCCGCTGGGTACCCGAACTCGCCAAGCTGCCCGCCGAGTGGATTCACAAGCCTTGGGAAGCACCCATGCATGTCCTCGCCGAAGCCGGCATCAAGCTCGGTAAAGATTATCCCGTGCCGCTCATCGGACTGACGGAAGGTCGGGATCGGGCGTTGAAGGCGCTCAAGGGCATGCGCCCTTGAGAGGGGACACGTGGGCAAGTTGACACGTTGACAAGGGGAGCAACAAGTTGACCGGTTGACCAGTTGGCACGTTGACAAGGGATGCAATGGGTAGGGGCGCGACTGCGTCGCGTCCGTTCGCAGCGCAAGACAAGTAAGCCGGGCAGAATTCTTGGACCTTCCGATGTCCGTCCGCCCACGGACGCCACGCAGTGGCGCCCCTACCCAATGCCCCAAGCATCCTATCCGGTTGTCCAGTCTTGCCCTGAGCCTTTCCCCGTGCCCACTTGCCCACTTGTCACCGTGCCCCCCTCGAAGGCTCCGCCTTCGCCTAGGGTCTCTTCCCTCTTGATACCGCATTACGGCAATACAGCATAACGGCATGACCTACACCCTGCCCATCAGCAAGCGTGGCACGTTGACCCTGCCGCCTGAACTCCGCCGTCGCCTGAAGCTCGATCAGGTCGCGTCACCCCTCGTCATCGTCGAAGAACGAGACGGCGGACTCTTCCTACAGTCGGCAGTGGCCATGCCCATCCGCGACATCCCTAAAGCGACCATTCGTCAGTGGGTACTCAACGACGAGGCCGACGCCAAAGAGCTCAAAGCCTTCCGCCGGAAGAAGTGAGGCTGTTCTTAGATTCGAGCGTATTACTGGCCGCAGCCGGTTCTACGTCAGGCGCATCGCGTCTGCTGATATCGTCAGCACGACGCGAGAGATGGACCCTGCTGACCTCTGCTTACTGCTTGCGTGAAGCCGAGCATAACCTTCCGAAGCTCAGCCCGAATGCCACAGTCGACTGGCACCGGCTCATCAAACCTAGACTGACCGTGGTCGGGACGCATCTAGTCTTAGACCGGCCGCTCATCTATCGGGCCGTCAAGGATAGGCCCGTCGTCATCACTGCGCTGAGCCTGAAGTCAGACGTACTCCTAACCCTCGACCGCGATGATTTCCACGACCTCCTCGGCTCGTCTGTCTACGGCCTGTCCATCCGAACCCCAGGAGAGTTCCTGAAGGGTGTCCGCAGGTAGGGACGGCTCTCCGAGCCGTCCGTTCGCCGTAGGAGATCCGAACCTCATCTGGTTCAACGGCTGGCTCGGAGAGCCCGCCCTACCGAATGCCCACGCAACCTATCCGGTTTCCGGTCTCCCCTTGCCTCTTGCATCTCCCCAACCGCTAACCGCCAGCCGCTAACCGCTAGTACCCCGTGTCACCGTGTCCCCTTGCCAACTTGTCCCCTAACAGCGATTCTCCCCGCCATGAGTACCCCCTCTGGCTCCGCACCCCTACCCGAACGCTTGGTCTCACTGGATGCCTTCCGCGGGCTCACGATGCTGTTCATGGCGTCATCGGGTTTCGGCATCGCGCAGATCGCGAAGACGCATCCGGATTCCGGCTTCTGGGAGCTGCTGCGTTACAACACCTCGCATGCCGCGTGGATTGGCGGCGGGGCGTGGGACATGATTCAACCCTCGTTCATGTTCATGGTCGGCATGGCGCTGCCGTTCTCGTCGTCGCGCCGCTCCGCCGAAGGCCAGGACCAGCGGAAACTCTGGCTACATACCTTCTGGCGGGCGTTCGTGCTCGTCGCCCTCGGCGTCTTCCTGACCACCGGCACCGGCAAGCAGCCCGTCTTCGGTTTCCACAACGTCCTCGCCCAGATCGGGCTCGGGTACGTCTTCCTCACCCTGCTCGTCGGGCGCGGCTGGAAGGTCCAGCTCGGCGCCATCGGCGTCATCGCCGTCGCCACCTGGGCCGCGTTCGCACTCACGCCTATCGCCGGGCCGGCCACCGATTTCAAAGCCCTCGGCATGAATGATCCGGCACAGATCCTCAGCGGCTTCTGGGCGCATTGGAACATGAACGCCAATTTCGCGGCGTATTGCGACCAGTGGTTCCTGAACCTCTTCCCGCGGGAGGCCCCCTTCGTCTTCGACCGAGGCGGCTATCAGACCCTCAACTTCGTACCCTCGCTCATCACCATGACCCTCGGGCTCATGGCCGGCGAGAACCTGCGCACCGACAAGACCGCCGGCGAGAAGCTCAAGTGGCTGCTCAAGGCTGGCGGCATCTGCCTCGTCCTCGCGCTTCTCACTGGCACCACCATCTGCCCCGTCATCAAGAAGCTCTGGACTCCTTCGTGGGCCTTTTACAGCGGCGCCGTCGTCCTCTGGGTCTTCGCGCTCTTCTACTGGTTCATCGACATCAAGGGCTACAAAGCGTGGACCTTCCCGCTTGTTGTTGTCGGCATGAACTCCATCGCCATCTACGTTGCCTACCAGCTCACCGGCGGCTGGATTCGCAGCATCGGCCGCACCTGGCTCGGCAACGCCCTCTTCGAAGGCACCTACGGCGCCCTCTTGCAAAGCCTCCTCGTCCTCGCCGTCCTCTGGACCTTCTGCTGGTGGCTATGGAAGCGTAAGGTGTTTGTCCGGATTTGATGACAAGAACAGCACGCCCCAAGCACGGGGTCAGGCCGTACCTTTTAGGAGCTGAACCAAAAATGACATGAAATCTTTAGTTTTAGGTTCAGGCATAGTCAGGGTACGGCCTGACCCCGTTGGCTGAGTGATACTTCTCAGGTAAGAACCTGACTCGATGGATAAGTCATGGTGGCAAGTATCCGCGAATGGCCCGCCGACGAAGACTGCTCTCCAACCAAGGCGCCTATCACGTTTATAATCGGGCGGAGATGGGCGCCTCCATCTTTGAATCAGATGAGGCCAAGCAAGTCTTCCTGGAACTCATCCTGAATGTCGCCGCACGCTTCGCGTGGCAGGTCCATGCCTACGCGATCATGACGAACCATTTCCATCTGCTGGTTACGACCCCTCTCGGCAACCTCAGCCAAGGGATGCATGCCCTGCAGTCCGCCTTCGCCAATAAGCATAAGGTCTTCAGGGGTTCCATCGGCCATGTCTTCCAGTCCCGATTCGGATCCGACCACTACCCCATCGGCCCGCTGGCCGGCAAAAAGCTGGACTACATCCATCTTAACCCCGTCAGGGCGGGCATCGTCACGCTCGACGAACTGATAAACTACCGGTGGACCAGCTACCGCACCCTTAGCCGCCCACATCAGCGAGGACTGCTCACCATAGGCTTCGCCGTTTCCGCGATGCATGGGCTGCGGGACGACAACATCGGATGGGACGCCTACAAGGAAAGACTGCGCTTCACCCTGGCCACGGAAGATCGGCCGGCCAAGGACGAGGAATTATTCGGG
>CALQLO010000007.1 GCA_943331445.1 Akkermansia muciniphila | reverse complement strand
GCGTGCCGACCTAGCTGCGGCCGCCCTGCGGCGGCCCTAGGTCAGCACGCAGTGCTGACCCTACCAATATTACCTAGCCCTGTCCCTAGCCCTAGCCCTCGGGTAGCGCCCTGCGCTACCCGATGATCTTCTTATACGGCTCGCCTTCGTTCTGCGTCGGGCGTTCCGGTCGGCCTTTGTAGCGATACGTTAGGCCCATATTGTCGATGCCGAGTAGCCAGAGAATCGTCGCATGGAGGTCATGGACATGCAGTGTGTTTTCGACGGCGCGTAGGCCGAGGTCGTCGGTGCTGCCAATGGTCGTGCCACCTTTGACGCCGCCGCCGGCCATCCACATGGTGAAGCCAGTTGGGTTGTGGTCGCGACCGTCGCCCTTCTCGGACATCGGGGTGCGACCAAATTCGCCGCCCCAGACGACGAGCGTGTCTTCGAGCAGGCCGCGAGACTTGAGGTCTTTAATCAGGCCGGCGACCGGTTTGTCCATCGAGGCGCAAAGGCCGGAGTGATTTGATTCAATCTTGGCGTGCGCATCCCACTTGGAGCCGGCGCCATGGTAGATTTGCACGAAGCGGACGCCTTGTTCGACCATGCGGCGGGCGAGCAGGCAGAGGCGGCCCATGCCTTCGGTGGTCTTATCGTCGAGGCCGTAAAGTTTGCGGGTGGCTTCCGTCTCTCCGGTCAGGTCGACGACACCGGGAGCTTCCGCCTGCATTCGTGCGGCCATCTCGTAGCTAGCTAGGCGGGCACCGAGTTCGGTGCGGTCGGGGTAGCGGGCGGCGAAGTCCTTGTTCACGCTATTAATCAGTTGGAGCTTTGATTTCTGGAGGTCCGCACTGACCGCCTCGGGCGTATTTAAGTTGGGGATCGGCTCGGAGCCGCCGGAGATGCGCACGCCTTGGTAGACCGCGGGCATGAAACCGGCACCCCAGTTACGCGGCCCGTTGATCACCGTGTTCTGGTTGTCCTGCATCACGATGAAGGAGGGCAGGTTGCGGTTCTCAGAGCCGATGCCGTAATTGATCCATGAGCCGAGCGATGGTTTACCCGCCAAGATTGAGCCGGTGTTCATCTGGCAGACGCCCGCCGAGTGGTTGATGCCGTCGGCCTTACAGGAACGAATCACCGCGAGGTCGTCGGAGCAGGAGGCGATATGCGGGATCCAGTCCGAGAACCATTGTCCAGATTGGCCGGATTGTTTCCATTCACGCTTTGAGGCGAGGAGGGGTGACTTCGATTCGCCCATCGCGGTGATGACGGAGCCGAAACTGTCTGGTAGGCGCTGGCCGGCGAGCTTGTTGAGCAGCGGCTTCGGGTCGTAGAGATCCATCTGCGACGGGCCGCCTTCCATGAAAAGGAAGATCACACTCTTAGCGTGGGGCTTGATCCGGCCGACGCCAGGCTGCAGGGGCGTACCCGCGGCGGGGACGACGATGTCCTTGGCGAGCAGGTCGCTAAAGGCCATCGCACCGAGGCCAAGGCCGGCGCCGAAGAGGAAGTCGCGCCGCGAGGTGGTCGCTTCGACACGATGGCAGCGTGGGTCGTTCATTCGACGTAGAGGAATTCGGAGGAGTTGAGTAAAGCGTGGCAGAGCGCGGCCAATGGTGCTTGAGCGGCCTTGGCTTCGGGGGCGGCGGCCTTAGCTTCACCGATGGCTAGGTCACGACCTTTACCAGAAGAGTCGCGCATCGTGCCCGTCTTGGTTTCGAAGCGCCAGAAGCCGAGGGCGCTCGGCTTGATATCTTCATTGGAGTAAAGCAGCCCTTGGTCATCGAGCGTGCCGGCACTCAGGCGGACGTCATCGAGCACTCCATGGAAAGAACTTTCGCGGTCGGCACCTTTGCCGCCGAGCTGGATCGGCTGGGTTGCGGTGAGGACACCGGTGAGGCTGGTGGCCACGCGGTCATGGAGTAAGGGCTCGTCGTCGTTGGCGAGGTCCTTGAGGGTAAAGCTCACTTCGCCTGGGGTGTGCTTATTCGCGTAGCGCACGGCGGCAGAGACGAAGTAGGGTTTGTTCATCTCGATGCGTAGGTTCGAGAACTGGACGGCTTCGCCGAAGGTGCCGTCGAGGAGTGGACCGAATGCCTGGAGCACGAGCACGCGCGGGGCCCGCCGCGATTTCTGGCCGGTGACGCCAAACTGCCAATAGCCGTCGGTCTGGCCCTTGCCGACCTGGGCGGCGATGACGCGGACGGCCGCGGTGTCGCTGACGGAGCGGGGGACGATGACGGCCTCGATGGTGAAGCCTTGGGCGAGGTCAGCTTCGGTTGCGCCGCGGGCCACGAACGGCTTACGGTGGCCGGCATCGAGATGGGCACCCTGTCCATCGCGGAACGGGACCTTCTCTGGCAGGAAGTCGTTGGCGACGGCGGCGGCCACCGCCGAAGAATTCTTCTGGGAGCGTATTTCCTTGAGGAACGCAGCAGCACGCATGGCTTCGGTTGCGGTGGGCGTGCGGGCGAACAGCACCTGGTAGAGGCGGCGAACTTGGGCGGCTTCATCCTTGGGGACTTCCTTGGCGATGCGCGTGGCGAGGATTTCGCCGCGCTTGAGCATGAACGGGCTGTTGAGCAGCAGGAGCGACTGGATGGGGGTCGTGGTGACATCGCGGGACGAGGCGCTGCTGAACCACTGCGGTGCGTCGAAGACGTCGGCCAGCGGGTCGCGGTTGTTACGCATGATGCGCGTGAAGATGCTGCGCACCGGTTCGCCGTACACGACGCTTGGGCCAGCTTGCTTGTCTGTTTTCAGGTCGCCGCCGGCGGCGAAGACGGCGTCGCGGATTTGCTCGGCTTCGAGGCGCTGAGGCTGGAAGCGCCAGAGCAGGACGTTCTGCGGATCCTTCAGTTGGCCCTCCTTGGGGGTAGGGTGCTGGGAGGAGCGGCGATAGGCGGCACTCGTCAGGATGAGTCGGTGCATGGCCTTTTGGTCCCAGCCCTTTGCCATGAATTCTGCTGAAAGCCAGTCGAGTAGCTCGGGGTGGGAGGGCGGTTCGCCGAGGCGGCCGAAGTCGCTCGCGTAGGGAGTCAATCCGCGACGGAAGCAGAGCTGCCAGAGACGGTTCATCGCGAGACGGGCGGTGAATGGGTTTGATGGCGCGGTCAGCCAGCGGGCGAGTGCTGTGCGGCGACCGGTGGAGCTACCATCGGCGGGCGGCGTGATGGTGGCGGCTTCGGCTGGGTACTGGGCACTAAGGACCGTGAGGAAGGCCGGCGGGACGATGGTGTTCTTCTTGGGAATCACCGCGTCGAGGCCCAGTGCGCCAGTCTCGCGCACAGCGAGCACGAAGGGCGGATCTTCCGGCTTCTGCTTATCGTGTTCGGCTAGCTGGCGCTTCAAGTCGGCGTGTTTCACGCTATCGGCGCCCTTGATGGAGCGGTCAAGCCGGGCGTATTCGTAGTCGACCTGACGCCAAGCGAGCGCAGTAATCTGCTGCTCGTAAGGCGAGCGCTGAGCGTCCGGCTTGGCGATCATCTCTTGGATATCTTCCGGGAAGATCTTCACGGCGGCGTTAGTCGCGGTGTCGCGGTATTTCTTCTCGAGGGAGGCGATCTCGTCGCGGATCGATTTCGTTTCCTTCTCCCAGATGGCCAGTTTGCGGGCATGCTCGCCGGCTGCCCGGGTTGTCCAGGCGGCGCGGTTCTCGACCGGCAGGGTGTTCGTGAAGAAACTCCGGAGGGCGAAGTAGTCGCGCTGCAGAATGGGGTCGAACTTGTGGTCATGGCAGCGGGCGCACTGCATGCCGGCACCGAGGAAGACATCGCCCGTGGTGTCGGTTAGGTCGTTCAAGATGCTCTCCCACTGACTGCGGGCGTCGCGGTTGTTATACTCGTAAATCCAGTGGCGGAGGTAGCCGAGGGCCGTGAGTGCTTGGGTGTCGCCGGGGAAGAGTTCGTCGCCGGCGAGCTGTTCCTGAATGAAGCGATCGTAGGGCTTGTTGTCATTGTACGCCTTGATGACGTAATCGCGGTAGCGCCAAGCGGTCGGGCGGAAATCGTCGATGCGGAAGCCGTCGCTATCGGCGTAGCGGACGAGGTCGAGCCACGTGCGGGCCATCCGCTGGCCGTAGGCGGGGGAAGCCAGGAGCCGCTCGACGAGTTTCTCATAGGCCAGCGGGTCGGTGGATTTGACAAAAGCGGAGACCTCATCGGGTGAGGGCGGCAGGCCAGTGACGTCGAAGGTGAGACGACGGATGAGGACGGAGCGGTCAGCCTCGGCGGCGGGCGTGAGGGTTTCCTTGGCAAGACGTGCGTCGATGAAGCGGTCGATCGGGTGCGCGGACTTGCCAGCCGGAAGCTCAGGGCGCTGGACGGCTTGGTAAGCCCACCAGCCTTTTTCCTTGGAGCCAATGGTGCCGGGGAGGTAGCGGCCGGCGACGGGAGCCTTGGTGCGACTCTTGGGCCAGGTCGCCCCGGACTTAACCCAGTCTTGGAGGAGGGAGACTTCGTCTTTCGTCAGACGTTCGCCTTTGGGCGGCATCATCTTCTCGGGGTCGGTCGAGAGGATATTCTGCAGGAAGAGGCTCTTGGCTGGATTGCCCGGAATCAGGGCCGCGCCACCGTCACCACCCGTGGTCAGGCCGGCGAGGGAGTCCATGACCAAGCCTCCCTTATTCTTGCCCGAGGCATGGCTGTGGCACTTGAAGCAACGGGAATCGAGGAGGGCGACGGCCTGCTCGGCCTGTGCCTCGTCCGCCGCCTGGACTACGCCGGCCCCGGTCAGCAGGGTCGCTAAGCTGAGCGCAAGGAGGGTGGCAGGGCGCAAGGGCATGGGGTAGTTACTAATAAGAGCCTTATTAAGCCTAAGAGCAACCCAAGCCGAAAGGTACGAATGGGGTGTTTCGATTGTCATCGACCCCGCTTTTAGTTCGAATCCAGGCGTGTCTGTGCCGCTGCAACTCATCCTCGCCTCCGCTTCTCCTCGGCGCACGGAACTCCTCCGGGAGGCCGGCATCCCGCATCGGGTGTTGGTGGCCGCGGTGACGGAGCATGAGGACCCGACGACGGACCCGGCGAAGATGGTCCTGCACAACGCCCGCCTGAAGGCGGCGGCGGTCTCCCGTCTGCATCCGGAGGCGCTCGTGCTTGGCTCCGATACGACCGTCGCGCTCGGAGCGCGCGCTTTGAATAAACCGGCCGACCTCGCCGAGTCCCGTGCGATGCTTCGAAGCCTTTCTGGTCGGGAGCATACCGTCCACACCGGCGTGTGCCTGCTTTGTCCGTCACTGGGGATTGATGAGGCCCATGATGTCACCGCTTGGGTGCGCTTCCGCGAGCTCTCCGAAGATGATATCACGCGCTATCAGTCCTTGGTGAACACCTTGGACAAGGCCGGCGCCTATGGCATCCAGCAGGGCAAGGAGATCATCATCGCCGATTTCCAGCAGCCCATCTCGACGATTATGGGCTTACCGGTCGAATTCGTGAAGGCCCGTCTCGTTGCGCTCGGCATTCTCGAAAGGCTCACCGCATGAAAGCGCTCCTCTTGCTTCTCCCTGCCTGCGTGCTCGCGCAGGCGCCGGTCGTGAGCGGCGATGCGGAGTTCTCGGGCTTTATCGGCGGTAAGCCGCTGGTGATTCAGACCACGAGCCGCCTGGCCGGCGCGATTGATTCCGTGAAGTGGGCGGGCGTGGAGTTCATTGATTCGCACGACCACGGACGCCAGCTGCAGTCGGCCATCAACGCCGACATCGACGGGGTCTATCATGTCGAATGCTATAATCCGACGGAAGCGGGTTCCGTGGTGGACGCGCTTGGGCCGAAGTCGACCAGCCGTCTGGAAATGATCTCGTTCAAGGATGGCACCCTCTCGACGCGCAGCCGGATGGCGTACTGGCTCGCGCCGGGTATGAAGTCGGGCGGGCACGCGGCCTTAAACCGCGAGTTGCTCTCGAATTATGTGCTTTCGAAGCAGGTCAGTATCGGTCGCCCGGGCATGGATCATGTGCTGGATTATAAAGTGACCTTTACGGTGCCGGCGGACCGTCCGCATAAGTTCCTCCAAGTCGAGGCACTGACCGGTTATATGCCCTGGTCGTTCAGCGAGGAGCTTCGCTTCGATGCGAAGACTTCGACCCTGGTCCCCCTGGCGCGACAGAACGGCGAAATCCGCGACCCCGTTGTGCTCTCGATGCCCTCGGGGACCCATGCCATGGGCATTTTTACGCCTGATCGTCCGCCCGCGGGCCAGCCGCCGGTCGGCTACGGACGGTTTAAGTTTGACCATGCTCAAGTCGTAAAATGGAACTGTGTCTTTCGGCTAAAGCAGTCGGAACCCATCAAGCCAGGTGATTACTCCTTTCAGCTCTACGTCGTCATTGGCTCCCGCGAAGACTGTCGCCGGACGCTGGAGGCATTGGTCCGGGAGTTTGGCGCCCGATAATAGCTCTGACCACGCTTGAACTTGGCTTGCGCCTCCTTAACTTGGTGGGCGTGCGGGATGATGACGTATTCGACTACCAGGCCGCGACCATCGCGGTGCTGGTCTCGCTCGGTCTCCATCTGCTCCTGCTCTGGCTAATCCCTCAGAGTTTTCAGACTAAACTCTCTCTGGCTCATCCGGTTGAGGTGCTGACGATGCCGATCAAGGTGGAGGAAGCCCGGTTACCGCCTTCGATGCGGTTCGCCCAAGCTAATAGCGCGGCCAATCAGGCTGTGCCGAAGACGGCGCCTTTCTTTGCGGCCCAGAATCAGACCGTCGCCCAGCCAGTGCCCGAGCTGATCCCTTCGAAGTCAGCGTTACCCAAGTCGGCCGGGACCTCGGAGCAGATTGTGGTAGCCAAAGCGCGGCCACGGATGAATGACGAGGCTTTCACCCCGCCTGCCCCGACGCCTCCCCCGGCCGTGGCGATGGCCCCGAAGACCGCGGGAGCTGCGGCGGCCCCGGCGGAGGGACGGGAAACCCAGCCGAAAGTCTCTGCCGATGTCCCACCCACGCTGGTGAATCCTAATCGTCCAAAGGCGCGGGTGCCCTCGGGCGTTTCCTCCTTTCTCCTGAAGAATCCCGTCGGCACGAGCCGAGCCGGGGTTGTTTCCATCGACTGTCGGTTCAGTAACTATGGCGACTATACCCAGCGTATGATGGAGGCGATTCAAACGGCCTGGTGGAGCACCATCCAGCGATCGCGGTTCGAATATGTCGAGGGCGGCTCCGCCCTGGTTAGCTTCAAGTTACATCGGGATGGCACGGTCACCGACGCGACGATTCATCAATCCAATGTGCCTCGCCTGATGGCGCTGGCCTGCAAGGACGCCGTGATGGCGCCGGCTCCCTTTGATATTTGGCGGGCGGATATGGTGGCGGAATTTGGCGAGAGTGACACGGTGAGGATCCATTTCTATTATTTATCCCCATGACCCTGGCCACTGATTGGATTCCTTTTGGACGCGGCGTTCGCGTGGTGCAGACGCATGACTGCGGCTTGATTGCCGTCGAGAAGCCCGATGGGATTCTCTCGCATCCGAACCCCGGCGAAGTGGCCGAGAAGGGTACGATTCTCATCACAGGAAATTACTCGCTTGAGGAAGAGGCCTTCCATGTGCGCGACGGCAAGGGCGGCATCCGGAGGGTGTACCTGCTCAACCGTCTGGATTCACCGACGAGTGGCGTCTTACTGCTCAGCGTCGACGAAGGCTTGGCGTCGGTCGTGCGAAAGATGTTCGCGCGCTCGCAAGTCTCGAAGAAATACGTGGCCCTCATCCGCGGGCGCGGCCTGCGCACGCCGCGTGGCACGTGGCAGGATCAGTTGGCCAAGACGAAGGGTCCAGGGGGCGGGGTTCGTTCCGAGGCTGGGACGGGCGCCCCGGCCGTCACCGTTTACCAATGGATGCGTCCTGCGGGCGGGACCTTGCCGCTTTCGCTCATCCAGTTGGAACCGCGGACAGGTCGGACGCACCAATTGCGCGTGCAGACTTCAACGCACGGTCACCCGATTCTTGGCGACCGTACCTACGGAGATTTCGATTTCAACAAGACCGTGGGGTCAGCCCGCGGATTCAAACGGCTTTTCCTGCACGCAGAGTCGACGCAGCTTTCGTTCGACTGGCAGGGCGAAAAAATTGAATTCAAGGCGGCGGCACCCATCCCTCCGGAATTCATGGACGCCATGGTCGCCGCAGAGGAACCGAAGGGCAAAGGGGCGAAAGCACCGCGCAGGGGAAGCAGTACGCCAATCTCCCCTCGCTTACGAATCCGGCTTTAGGCGTCGGACGGGTCGTAGAGTCCTTGGCGGATCACGTAGCGAATGACGCCGGCGACATCATGGACGCCGAGCTTGCGCATGAGATTCGTGCGGTGGTTCTCCACGGTCTTGGCACTGATATCAAGTTTCTGGGCGACTTCTTTACTCGAGTTGCTCTGGGCGAGCAGGACGGCGATTTCTTTTTCCCGGTCGGTCAGCGTGGTGCCTTTGGCGTCGACATCGCTTTCTGGCGCCGTGAGGGCATCGGTCATGGCCTGCTGGAAGGATTCGCTGAACCACGTATCGCCAGCGGCCACGGCGTCGACGGCTTGGCGGAGCTCGGATAGGCGAGCGCTCTTCGGGACGAAGCCCCGGACGCCGAGTGAGAGCATGCCACGCGCGAGTTGCTTCTCGGATTTGCCCGAGAAGACGAGCACCTTGAGGTCTGGCTGCTTGTCGTGAAGTTGGCGGAGGACTTCGAGGCCGCTGATGCCCGGCAGGAGGATGTCGAGAATCAGGATATCAGGTTTGAGCTGTTTGGCGAGGGCGAGGCCTTCGGTGCCGTCGGCGGTGGAGCCGAGGACGCGGTAGACACCGCGGAGCTCGAGCATCTCAATGATCATCTCGCAGATGGCTGTTTGGTCTTCCACGACCACGACGGTTTTCGCCTTCCGGGAAGTTGTCTTCATAGGGGGATGCGATGATTCTGCCCCCTGGCTGGACGCGGGCGAACACAAAGTCCGCCATTTTATGTTAAATATTACTCGCCCGACGGATCGACTAATCCTTGCCGGACCACGAACCGGACCAGGCCGGCCACGTCGCGCACCCCGAGTTTACGCATGAGATTAGCTCGGTGATTCTCGGCCGTCTTGATGCTGATGCTGAGGAATCCTGCCACCTCCTTGCTGCTGTGGCTCCGGGCGATCAGGACGGCGATTTCCCGTTCGCGGGGGGTGAGGAGGTCGATGACGCCGTCGGCATGCTGGGCGGGAGAGGCGAGGGCCTGGCGGACGGTCCGGCTGAAATCTTCATTGAACCAAGTGAGGCCGCGGGCGAGCGCGTCGACCCCTTTGCGCAGTTCTGACAGAGGCGAGGATTTGTTGACGAACCCATGGACGCCTTCCTGCATCAGGGCGCGGATGATGTGCGGCTCCTGTTTCGCGGAGAAGATCAGCACGCGCATCTCAGGTAGATTGCGGCCCAGCCGGCGGAGTACCTCGATGCCACCGACGCCCGGCATCAGGACGTCGAGAATTAAGATGTCGGGCCGAAGACGCAGCGCTTGTTCGACAGCCTGGGTGCCGTCCGAGGCGGTGCCCGCGACTTCGCAGAGCGGGAGATGCTGCACCATTTCGGCGACGAGTTCGCAGATGGCGGCTTGATCTTCGACGATGAGGACCCGCTTCTTGGGGCCGAGCGGGTCGTGGGGCGTCAGCGCTGCTATTTTAAATTTCGAAGGACCTTCGCTGCGGGGTCGGCTGATCCGGATTTTGCGCAATGGTGTCTTCATGGAAGCAATACATGAGGTATCTCCAGAATTGTGCGGTTCAAATCAACGGTAAGACGATGAGGTTAATCACTCATGAAAAAACGCCCCGGGTTAGCTCTTTTTATTAGTCTTATGATAATGGCGACCACCCTCGCCACCGTATGCTGCCTCGCCGGATTAGTCCGTGTAGAAATGCGGGCAATCCAGCCTGCCACCCGGGCGGCTGGGTTGAGGCGGGATGCCGAGCTGGTGGCCCGCCGGGGTTTGGCTGAATTGCAGGCTGGGGTGGGTCCAGATGCCGTCAGCACTTTCGCGGATGCAGATAAAGTGCTGCGATACGTGCGGGCGGGCGGGGCGCCTGCGGGTCTGAGCGGCACGTGGGTGGACGGCGACCGGCGCTGGAGTTGGCAGGTCGAGGATCTCTCTCAGGGATTTGACGAGGCATCCCGCTACGAGGCCGCGGGAGGAGCTTCCGCTTGGGCGAAATCATCCACGGGTCGGCAACGACTGCCGTTGGCTTTGCCGGAGGCGGCACTGACGCCGTGGCAACGCACGGCGCTCGCGGTAGGCGATGAGGTGATGTTCCGGGCGGCGGCTGCGGTGCCGGCCCCGCCGGGGCTTTCTTTTCAGACCAAGGCTTTGTTGACGGATCCGGTGCGCGGCGGGTGGCGGAAGGATTTGGCGGATGCGGTGGTGATGTCGGCGGAGCTCGGCCCGCAGATGTCGGCGTTGCTCCGTCGTCATGAATTAGGTGCGGAAGCTCGTCAGGGCTTCCCGCTGCTCCGCTGTGAAGAGAACGGTCGGCTTTGGTCGCACTTGCCGATGTTGGTAGATTTCAGGTTAAGCATGGGTTTCTTCAATTCGCGCGCCGACGGCCGTCATCGCCTGCGCTTTCATGGAGCCGGGGTGGTTTGGAATCCTTCGACGGTGCCCGTTCTGGCTGGTCCGCAAGGTCGGTTGTTTCTGGTGGAGTTGGAAGGCTGTCCAGAGGTGACCGTGAGCAATCTGGATGCCGGCTCGACCTTCACGGTGAACCTGGATGATTGTCCGCAGGAGGATTTTGGATTCATCCGCCAAGGGCTGAGAGAAAAGGGACTCTGGTTCTGGATGGATGTGGCCGACCCAGAATCCTGCGGTATGGCCGGTCGAGGGCTCTTGGCAGGTGAGACGTATGCGTTTGTGAATCCGTTACCTGAAACCCAGCCGCAGGGATTATCGCGCATCCTGACGCGTGATACCTGGCGACTGGAGACGCAACCGCACGGGCCGACCTGGCGGCGGCCTTCCTCCGCGGTTTTCCTGCCGAGCGATCGCATTCAAATTACGGTTAGGTTTCCGGAGAAACTTACGGTGCGCTTGCATCTCGCGGCGGGCGAGCCGCCCAAGGAATCACTTATCGCAGATTATCCGTCGGCTCCAGTCATCGTCTTGGAAAATATCACCCTGCCTGATTTCATAATCACGACCACGGGTGAGGACTATTCGCGAGAGGATAGCTCGGGCTACGTCATCGAGGAGCGCCGGGCTTGCCTGCGCTTCCGGCTTCAGCCGCAGACCTCGATCCGGCTGTGGGCGGAAGGCAGCCGGCTAGCTCAGCGGAATCATTGGAACTTCGATATTCCCGCGGACGCCGCGGAGTGGGTGGTCGATCACCCTTTACTGGCGGCTTTAGATGTCAGCGACTTCGATAGCACCCCGCT
This sequence comes from Akkermansia muciniphila, assembly GCA_943331445.1. Taxonomy (GTDB): domain Bacteria; phylum Verrucomicrobiota; class Verrucomicrobiia; order Opitutales; family UBA953; genus UBA953. Next base: position 83,839 of record CALQLO010000007.1, on the reverse strand, counting down.
CATGGGTGCCTTGTGGGATGCGGTGCCTAACCGTCACGAGGCGAGTAAGGTCGCGGCCTTCGCGGGGGTGCGTCTGCGCGAATTGCCGATCAGGCCTTATGTCTCCTCCGGGGTCTTGCGCCGGATTGAACCTCAGGCGGGTAGAGGCTGGGTGGAGCGGCTTGACCAATTCTATAGTTCGGCGCCTTTGCTCACTCCCGAAGTGGGCGTGGGTTCGCATCAACCGTGGCTGCTTCCAGGTGCGACTCCGATGGTGAGAGGGGCATTCAATGTGAATAGTCGCAGTCCTGATGCCTGGGCTGCCTTTCTGGGAGCAGCGGCTGGTAAATGGACGGCGGATGGAGGCGGCCCCTTTACGGCGGGGGTCCTCTCTGGCCCGATATTTTTTACGCAACCTACCGGGGCGGGATGTGCCAAGTGGGGAGCGCGCGTCCGGATGGATTTGGCAGACGCAGATTTGGCGCCGTTAGGATTCGACGCCCGTGATGCCTTAGCTTCGCAACAAGGGGTGCGACAAGTTTCCCCAGAAATCCTGCGGCGACTGGCGGAGAAAATCGTGGAGCTGCAATCTTCACATGGGTATCCGTTTCGCTCCTTAGCTTCGTTTGCGAACTCGCGATTGCTCGATCATGCCTTGGTGTCAGTGGGCCTCAACGAGGCGGTCTCCGGTGTGTCTGGTGATGCCCCCGTCGTCATGCAGGCGGACGATTTATTGGAAGCTTGGGCGCCGCTATTGACGGTGCGCGGCGATACTTTCCGGATCCGGGGTCGGGCGGAATCATCAGAGGGCGGGGTTTGCGTCTGTGAATACGTGGTCCAGCGTGTGGGTGCGGAGCATGCAGCCGAGGTGCTTGGCCGCCGATTCATGATTATATCGTCAAGGATTCGTAACCAATGAAGGTGGCGAGCACTTGACTGGCGGGGAAAAGGGCTAAGATGGAGGGTGTATGCACGAATCCAATCCCTTCATCGTTGCTGACGCTCCGGCTGCCGATCGCGCCGCCTTCTTCCGTCGCACCTACGGCCTCGTGGCCATCGGCTTCGCCGCCTTCGCGGCCTTGCTGGCGATCTTCTTCGTTGGGTTCGACCAGCGCAGTGGTATCGCCTTTGCGTTGTTTGCCGCTCTCGGATCTTTGGTCAGTTCATTGGGCAGCTGGAGTATCTTGCTCGTCATGCTCGCTTTCTGGGGGGCGACCACTGTCGCCCAGTCTTTGGCCTTTAACCGTGCGTCCCGCAGCTCCCAGTATGCCGGCCTCGGACTCTACGTGGTGCTTGAAGCCCTGATTTTCGTCCCGCTGATTGGCTACGTCATTCTCTCCACTAAGGGTAACGCCAGTAGCGTGCTTGTCCCGGCCGGCATCGTCACCGGCGGCATGATTGCGGGCCTTACGGCTTTGGTGTTCATGACGAACCTAGATTTCTCCTTCCTCAAGGTCGCCATCATCCTGGGCAGCTTCGCCGCGATTGCGATCGTCATCGTCGCCGCCATTGCTGGCCTGAGCCTCGGCGCCTGGTTCTCCATCGCGATGATCGTGCTGATGGCGACCGTGATTCTCTACCAGACCAACGAAATCAAGAATACCCTCGAGACCGACCAACACGTTGCCGCGGCCTTCATCCTATTCTCTTCCTTCGTCACGCTACTCTTCTACGTCATCCGCTTCTTCGCGGGTGGACGTCGCGACTAAGCTTTTTTCGGCAACCTAGAGGGGCTTCCCGGTGTTACAACGGGGAGCCCTTATTATTTATGCACCCCTTCATCGTCGCCGCGTTCTTCGTCATGACTGCGATCGCTTTGCCGGCGCAGGAAAAGCTTCGCGACCTCTTGTCGGCCAAGGCGCCCGAGGGTTTTGTGGAACGCGAGTGGAGCGTCGATGGCGTTAAGCGCACGGCTCTGGTGCGCATTCCGTCCGGAGCGGCTGGCCAGCTCCCTGTCGTCTTCTGCTGGCACGGGCATGGCGGCCGCGCCACCCAGGCCGCCGCCCGGTGGGGTTACGCGGAGCTCGATAAGACTTCGATTCTCGTTTTTCCGCAGGGCCTACCGACCGTTTCACCGCTCGTCGACAAGGCCGGCCGCATGTCGGGCTGGCAGACTTCCGTCACCAGCGAGGACGGCCGGGATTTCCGCCTCTTCGACGCGATCTTGGCGGACCTGAAGAAGCAGCACCCGGTCGACGACCGCCGCGTCTTCTCCATGGGTCATTCCAATGGCGCGGCCTTCAGCTACCTGCTCTGGCAGGCCCGCCCGGAAGTTCTCGCGGCCATCGGCTCCGTGGCCGGCAGTCTGCGCGGTGACGTGAAGATTGATTGTCCTCTGCCCGTGATCCATGTCGCCGGTGAGAAGGACCCGCTCGTCAAGTTCAGCTGGCAGCAGGCCACGTTTGCCGCCGTGCGCCGTTTCAACGGCTGCACTGAAGAAGGTAAGCCGTGGGCCAAGGAGGGCCTCCTGGACGCGACAATCTTTACCTCGGCCAAGGGCGCGCCTCTCGTGACCGCCATCCATGGCGGTGGACACGAGTATGCCAAGGGGTCGACCGAGCTGATCGTCCGGTTCTTCAAGGAGAACCCCAAGCCAGCCAAGTGATCAGCGATTCGGGTCGTCGGTCGTGATCTTTAACTCGTCGAGGTAGAATTCGGTCTTCTCGGTGGCGTTGCTGATGAAGCCGACCCAATCAAGCGTCTGCATGTCCACATGACGAAAGGGCAGGTTGGCGACTTCTTTAGTGGCCTCGCCCTCCGGCGTGACACGGAGCGTCCAGAGGCCCTTGGTCGTCTCGCCGATCAGGGCGACGATTTCGAAGTGCACCCATTTCTGGAGCGGCACGGTCAGGTCTAAACCTTTGGGGCCTGTGAGATGGCCGTCCTTGAGCTGGAGGGCTGGGCCGGTGCGATAGGGGTTCGCCTTATTACGCCACTCATGGGCGAAGATGGCTTTCGGCTCCATGAAGAGGTCAAAACTGATGGTGGTGGTGCCCGCTTTGTGATTGGGCGAGTAGGAGAGCATCGGGTAGTAGGAGGCCGATAGGCCGGGGGCATCTTGGAAGAGCAGGCTGGAGTTTCCCTTGGACTTCTTGGCGGTGGTGATGCGCAATTCGTCCCCCAAGCCTTTAACGGCAGGCTTACCTGGCTGGCTGAGGCCGAGGGCCGTTAGGCTGAAGTGGGCGTGCGGTAGCGGATTGCGTTGGTCAGTGATTTGGCCCTCGAAGCCTTGGTGAATATCGAAGGGCGGCGCCGTGGGGATCGCCGGGCGGACGGCTTCAGGGCCCCGATCAAACGTGGCTGCGAGGGTGCGCCACGCGTCGCCAATGACGCCCATGGTCGAGACATCGATGGATTGGATGCCCAGGGCAAGGGCAGGTGAACCCGCTTTGAGACGGAAGTCGTGCTGGGATGGATTTTCAAACAGGGGATCGGCGACGGCGGAGCCGAGGTCTTGGCCGCTTTTCTGCCAGGCGGCCAAGGCAAGTTTCTTGGGGGTGAAAACAACGGGGCGGGCCGAGTAATCCCAGTAGATATTGTTTTTCATCACGAAGTTACTCGGGGTGCCGGTCCAGTTGCTGCCGAGGAGTTCGCCGCGGTCGAAGACGATGATATTCTTCTCAAACGTGAAGGAGAGGTGCTCTTCGGCCCGCGAGCGCTTCACCTGGTGTTCCTCAGAGAAGGCGAAGACGTTGTTCCGGATGATGTTATCTTTGCCGTAATGCTGGTGGAAGCCTCCGTCGGTGGTATTGTAGGTCACATTGCCTTCCATCGTGATGCCCGTGCTGCCTTCGTCGGTATAGAGTCCCCAGCCGCCGTATTGGAGGCACATCACGTCGTGGATGAGGTTGTGGCTGACGCTGGTCCCTTCCGAAGGACCGAGCGTGTAGACACCGCCCATGTCGCTGAGGAGGCCCTTGCCGAGATGGTGCAGGTGATTCCAATCCACCACGTTACGCTTGGCGTTGCTGGGGGCGTAGCCCCAGCGCCAACCGACGGAAATCGCCGAATAGTAGAGGTCGGAGATCTCGTTGTGGGTGACGATATTGTCCGAGGAGGAGCCGATCCAAATGCCGACCGCGCAGGGGAAGATGATGCCGCCGTCGCGGATGATATTATTATGAACCTTATTGTGGCTCACGTGGTTGCCGGGTTTGGCCTCGTCGTTCAAGGTGCCGATCTTGAGCCCGCCCGCGCCCATGTCGGTGATGAGGCAGTGTTCAACCGTGATGGTGCGGCAACCTTGATGCAGGGAGAAGCCGTAGCTGCCGAAGTGGGAGAGCTCGCAGTCGGCGAAGGTGATGTCCTGAGCGTGCTCGAGGGTGATAACGCCATCCACCGTGCGGACGGCCGCCTGATTGGGCACGGCGGTCGCAATCGAGGGGACGCCTTTAGCGTGGCTGAATTTTAAACCACGGAAGGCAAGCTGGGTGAGTTTCGCCTCCGGAGTGCCGTTGAAGGTTAGGAGTTTTTCCGCAACGGGATAGACCCCGTGGGATTTGAAAGGCGTCTCCCCCTTGCGCGGCATGTAGGTAAGTAGGCCTTGGCGACTCAGAAACCACTCACCCGGCTCATCGAGGAGGGAGAGCATATTTTCCACCACCATGCCGGTGAGGTGATCAAAGGCAGTATTGGCCTTCTGTTTGGGCCCGCGGACCTTGATGGTGCCGTCGGCGGCGTTGGCGGATTCAGCGCGACTGCGGGTGGTATCCCACTTGTGATAGAAGGTCACGATGGCGTCCTGGGCTTCGCTTTCGCGCACTTCCGTGAACGGGGTGATTTCTTTCGGGTCCACCTTGATGGTCTGTTCGAAGTAGCCGCCCTGATCGCTTCCGCCGGCGCCGGCGACGGGTTTCTCGTGGTCGACGCTCCGGATGAAATGGGTGCCGGGGTTTTTGGAGCGGGCGCGAATCGCCCGGCGATCGCCCACCCAGAGTTGCTCGAAGGTCTCGGTACCCGTGGGGGTCTGCAGGGTCCACTTGCCGTATTTATCGGGAACAAAGTTTGGCAGCGGCGCGGCACCGGAAATGAGTACGACGGCCTCTGGGGCCGCTTCGTAGGTGATGGGTTTGCCCGCCTCGCCCGAATCGGTGGCCGTAAAGGCGACGGCTTCGGTGAGGCGATAGGTGCCGGCCGCGAAGATGACGTGGACCGGATCCGCCAGGGGGCGGGGCAATTTGCGTACCGCGAGGCGGGCCCCATTGAGTGTGGCCAGCGGGCCATCGGTGTGGTCGGCGTTCGGTGTGACGAGCCGTCCGGACCAGGCGTCATTCCCGGTGGGGGCCACATGCAAATCGAGCGCGGAGGCTGAACCTGCAAGCAGGAGCAGGGATAAAATAGAACGAAGGGCGACCATAGGGGAGTCCGACAAGACCCGTGTCCGGCTGTTCCTTCAAGACTTTCTGGCGATGTAGAAGCGAGTCTCGCCCGCGAAAGCTTGCACGGCGGGGCCATCATGGGCGACTTCGGTGCTCAACGGGCATTCGAGCGTGGTGAAGCCGGTTTCGGAAAGTTCCTGTCGGGTTTCCGCTTCGGTGCTACTGTGGATGAAGACGGGCGAGGTGTCGCTCTCGTGCCAGCGATCGCCGGGGACTTCATCTACCTCAGATTTCTCCAAGGCCCAGTAAGCGGCGTTGGCCCCCTTTTCGCGATCGCTGGCGGTCATGATGAAGACGCCGCCGGGCTTGAGGACTCGGTGAATTGAGCGAAGCGCCGCGAGGCGGTGGGCGCGACTTGGCAGGCACATCAGGCCATTGAAGGCGAAGATTGCCCCGGCGAATGCTGCCTCGGGGTAGGTGAGGGCGGTCGCATCCTGTTGCTCTACGCAGCGTTCCCACTCGGGGTGGTGATCCGCGAGCACAGCCCGGGCCAAGCTGACCATGATCGGCGAGAAGTCAGTGGCAATGACCTCATGGTAACCTGCTTGTAATAATCCCAGGGCGACGCGTCCGCCCCCACAGCCGAGTTCTAGTAGGCGATCGGTGGGGTGAAAATACTTCGTGATCAGAGATTTCTCCGAAGCCCAGAGCCCGATGCGGACGGCGGCCCGGGCGTAGTGGAGCGCGGTTTCGGTCTCGAGCCAGTGGGCTTGGGGGTCGCGGTCCATTTTTACAGCCAAGCGAATCTTGCCACCGAGGCAATCGTAGGAACACTCGCCTGCATGTTTCGGCTCAGCTTATTGCTCCTCTCTTTGGCCATTATCGGTTGCGATAATCAGACGAAGCCCCCCGCCGGCTCGGTGGGCGAGCTGGGTATCGATGCGCTGGTGAACGTGCGGATGGGTATGGTGGTGACGAAGCTGCGCATTGCCGCGACGGAGTTGGAGAAGGCCCGCGGCCTCATGGGCACGAAGAGTCTGCCCGAGGCCGAAGGCATGGCTTTCATGTATGACGCGGAACAGCAGATGCGCTTCTGGATGAAGGATACTCCCTTGGACCTCGATATTGCCTTCGTGAATCGCGAAGGGCGCATTTTGGAAATTAAGACCATGACGGCGGGGGACACGGACACGACAGCGTCTTCTTCGAGGGAAGTGCGCTTCACCGTTGAGATGAGTGCAGGCTGGTTCAGCCGTTTCGGTGTAAAGGTCGGCGATAAGGTAAGTATCGACGACCTGCGGGCGGCCCTGACGGCGCGCGGCTTCGAGGCCAAGCGTTACCTACCCTAATTAGTACAGAGATCGCCAGGCGAAGAGCAGGCCCGCGGCGGCACCGAGCAGGCTGAGCATGAGTGCGAGGGCCAGACGTTCGGAGCGGGTCGTTTTAAAAATCTTCATGACCGAGGGGTGAGCCGGGCAGCGGTCTCGCGCAGGAAGGCAGTGAGCCGGAGGAGAAAGAAGGGCGAAGGCGTACCTTCGATGGGGGCTAAGGCTTGTTCGGCGGCGGCGATTTCCGCGTCGAGTCGCCGGAAACTTTCGCGCCAGGTTTCTGCGGAAATCAACGTGCGGGCGTCGCCTCCTTGGCGGAGTTTCGCGAGCACACCAGGGCCGGAGCGATCGCGCTCGAGGAGCATTGGGAGGGTTAGTTTGCCGCTGGCTGCATCCGTCCCGAGCGTTTTGCCTGCCTTAGAGTCGTCTTGGAGCAGGTCGACAAGGTCATCGTAGATTTGATAGGCGATGCCCAGGTGGCGGCCGAAAAGAGAGCAGGCCTGAATGTGTTCGGGCGGACGTTCGGCGAGGAGGGCGCCGGCGAAGCAGGCGGCTTCGAAAAGCTCAGCCGTCTTCAGGCGGATGTGTCGGTAATAGTCATCGAGCGATAGGTCGTCCTGACCGCGGGAGAAGGTCTGGCAGACTTCACCGGAGCAGACTTCGCGGGACGCTCGGGCCACGATGCGGCAGAGTTCCGAGGTGCGATGTTCCGACGCGAGAACGAGGGCGTGCGCAAAGAGGGCATCGCCGAAGAGGACGGCCGCATGGGCCCCGTGGGTGCGGTTGGGCGTATCGCTGCCATGCCGGGTGTCGGCACCATCCAGGACATCGTCGTGAACCAACGTGGCGAGGTGGACTAACTCGATGATACCCGCGCCGCGGACGAGAGCCTCGGAGGGGGCACCGCCCGCGCCGGAGCCGAAGGCCAGTAGAGGGCGAAGGCGTTTGCCGGGGTGGGCAAGCACGTCGCGCACCATCGGGCGGACTTCAGGTTCGAAGACGGCTTCTTGGGCGGCGAGAAAAGCCTCGAGCGCCTTGAAGTGTTCCTCGAGGCCAGCATGGAGCGGGGTGAGCACGTCCGCAATGTGCGTAGGAAAAAGCCTTGGCGCAAGCGCAGGATGCCAGGGCGCGAGATGAGATTCCCTTAGGGGACGATCTTGGTCTCGGTCGGCAGGACGATAGACTTAGCACCCTCGCAGGCGCTGCAGGTAAGGTGCTTTTCGGTGAGCGAGCCTTTGATCTTTTCGCTCGTGAAGCCGAGGCCGCCGCACTTCTTGCAGGGGATGACCTCATTCGTCGTCACGCTGACTTCGGCGCCGCGGAGAATTTTATCGACGAACTTCGGCAGGGCGGCCGGCGAGTCATCGAGCGTGGTGCATTCCACGAAGGCCTCCCGGCGAAGCGTGAGTCGCTTGCCGGCGAGGGGGGCGAAGGATGCGGTGAAAAGGAGGGAAACCGTGCCGACGTGCATGCCGGTGCAGTGTCCGGTTTCGCCGGTCTTGACGGCGCGCTCCAGGAGAAGGACCGCCATGGTGTCGACGCCGGCGGCGAGGGCGTCGTTGGGGCCGGCAGCTGGCCACGCGGCTTTGACGAGGTAGCGTTTATCCCCGAGGTCCTGCAGGATGGTGTAATTAATTGAAGCCACATAGCCGGTAGCCTTGCTGAAGCCAGTGGGTGAACCATCCACAACGTTTTGCTGGGTGAAGGCGGCGAAGAGGCGCTGGAGTTCCTTGGTGGTTTCCGTGGCGGTGGGCTTATTTAATTTCCCGAGTTGGAAGGTGCGGGTATTCTTTGCGGCTGGGAGGTTGGCGGCGCGGAACGGCGTAATTACCGGCGACTCGTCCTCGACGGCGGCAACCGTGCCAGCGGCCACTGGCTTTTTCTCGCCCGTCGCAGCGGTTTCGGCGGCCGCTTCCGGTTTCTTGGTACCGAGGGCCGAAGTGGTCTGGGCCTGAACGGTCAGCACGACCGTGGTGGCCAGGAGTGCGAGGAAGAGTCGTGCAATCATGGAGTGATTAGTCGAGGGAGCTCAGGTCGCCTTCGGCGGGCGGAGGTGTGGACTTGGGCTTGGTCGAGGCCGCGTCACCGAGCAATGGAGTCGTGGGCTTCACCGGATCCGAGTAACGGGATGCACGATAGCCGTTGTCATCGTCCTTATCGTCATCGTCGTCATCATCGAGGTCATCATCCTCCGGGTTGGGCTTGTCGCCGCGGGCCATGCGCTTGCGGCGCACGACGTAGGTGCCAACGCCAACGGCGACGAGGTAGAAGCCGAAGAGCACTCCCGTCATGACGAGCAGTGAAATCGGTTCGGCAATCGGCGTGATGAGGGCGACGAGGACCATGATTCCGACCAGCATGCCCCGCCAAGACTTCATCAGGGTGCGCGGCCGGACAATTTCGAGCCACATCATGATGATGAGCGCGAGTGGGAACTGGAAAGTAAGTCCGGTGAGGAGTGCCATCATTACCACGAAGCTATAGTAATCCGAGGCTTGCCACGTGACTTCCATCCCCAGTCCGGCGGCGAAGTGCTGCCAAATTTGAATGGACATCGGCGTGAGCCAGAGGAACGCCAAGGCGGCCCCCATGAGGAAGAGGAAGAAGGCGGCGATACAGAAGGGTATCAGCCCGCGTTTTTCACGATCGGTCAGCGCGGGGCCGACGAAGCGTGCCGTTTCGTACAGGAAGACTGGGGAGGCCAGGCCGACGCCCACACCGAAGGCGGCATACATGAGCACTTTCCAGACGCCCATGAAGGTGAATTCCTTGAGCCCCTCCATGTTGACTAATCCCGGGTCAGGTTGGCCGATCATGAAACTGATCGGGGAGGTTTCGGGATGCTTAGCCCATTCGAGCGGCAGGCCGAGGAAGGCTGGGGCCCTCTCGTAGAAGATGAGGGCGACGACCATGCCGACGGCGAAGACAAAGACGACTCGGATAAGCGAGATCCGAAGGTCGTCGAGGTGTTCCATGAAGGACATCTCGCTCCGGGGCTTGTTACGGCGAATGAGGGTGGAAAGCATGTGGGGTCAGTCCTTAAGGGGTGGTTGGGGTCAGTCCTTACGCAGAAGGTCCTTGATGACATCAAGGCTCAGGCCAGACGAGGCGGAGTCTGATTCAGTCAGGAGCTTACGCAACATCTCAGACTTGGACTTTTGGAGCTCCATAACGCGTTCCTCGATGGTGCCGGCGGCGATCAGCTTAATGCTGGTGACCGTGCGGGTCTGGCCGATGCGGTGGGCGCGGTCCGTGGCCTGGGCCTCGGCAGCAGGGTTCCACCAAGGGTCGAAATGAATGACTGTATCGGCCCCGGTGAGGTTCAGGCCGGTCCCGCCGGCCTTGAGGGACATCAGCATAACCGGGATGGATGGGGTCGAGTTGAACGTATCGCAGACCCCTTGGCGGTCCTTGGTCGAGCCATCGAGGTAGCAGTAGGGGATGTCGCGATCCTCGAGGGCGGTCTGGAGGAGTTTGAGGGCGGTGACGAAAGTCGAGAACACGAGCATGCGGTGCCCCGCATCTTTGGATTCTTCGACGAGTTCCAGGAAGGCCTGAAGTTTGGCAGAATCGCCTTCTTCCATCTTGGGATCGAGGATGCGCGGGTCGGCACAAATCTGACGGAGACGAAGCAGCTGGTTGAAAGCCGCCATCTGGATGCGGGCCTGCGTGGCCCCGCCCATTTCCATTTCGAAGATTTCTTGGCGCGTGGACTCGAGATACTCGTCGTAGATTTTCTTCTGGTTGTCCTCAAAGTCGCAGTAGACGATCTGTTCGATCTTTGCCGGTAGCTCCGGGGCGACCGCGACCTTGGAGCGGCGCAGGATGTAAGGGGCGGCCATCTGCAGGAGGCGGTCGTCGTGCCATTTGCGTTCGTCGGCTTGGATGCGCTCTTCGGGCTTCGGCAGGTAGCCCGGCATGAGGAAGCCAAAGAGTGAGCGCAAATCTTCGAGCGAGTTTTCGACGGGGGTGCCGGTCAGGATGTAGCGGCCCTTTGCGACCAACTGCTTAACGGCCTTGGCCGCCTGCGCTCGGGCGTTCTTAATGTTCTGGCCTTCGTCGCAAATCGCGGCGCCCCACGTGATCAGCGAGAAAGCAGCGATATCGCGAGAGAGCGTGCCGTAAGAAGTGATGACGAGGTCGAACTTCTGTAGGTATTCCTGGGCGGTGAAGCGATTCTGCCCGTGGTGGGCGAGGACCTTGAGCGAGGGGGTGAAGCGGCGGGCTTCTCGACGCCAGTTTTCAACGAGCGAGGCGGGGCAGACGACCAAGCAGGGGCCGTCTTCCGGGCGATGCTGTCGCAGCGCTTCCATGAAGGCCAAGGCCTGCACGGTCTTTCCGAGACCCATTTCATCGGCCAGGAGGCCGCCCAATGCATTATTATGAATATGCCAGAGCCAGGCGACGCCCACTTGCTGGTAGATGCGTAACATCTTCGTGAGCTCTTCACGAACCGGCGCCGGCTGAAGTTTGGAGAGATTGCGGATGGCCGAGGAGCGCTGGCTCCAGGTCTCGGGCGGGGCGAAGGCAGCTTGTAATTCCTCCGCAATGGCATCGGCGCTCGCGAGGTCCGCGTAGCCAATCTTCAGGTTTAGGTCTAAATCGATATCGCGCTTCGACTCGCCGGTGATGCGGCGCTGGGCGTTGCGAATCGACTCCATCAGTTCGGGGGTGATGAGGCGCGGTCCGCGATCCGTGTAGAAGAACATCCGGCCGCTGGAAAGCGCCTCTTGGATGGTCTTTGGCGATTTGCCTTCGGGGTCGATGCCGATTGCGAAACGGAAACCATCGTTTTCCTCAGCGGCGTCGCATTTCGCCTTGGCGAGGTCGACGTTGCGCAGTGAGTGCGAAAGGTTGTGGGTGAAGAACGCTCCGTTGTCGGTCATCAGCAACTTGTGATGGCGAGCGAGGAAGTTGAGCACCTGAATGGTGCCGGCGAGGTACCATTCGCGGGTCGTGGTTTCAAGGGTGAAGCCACTGCGCTGGAGGACATCGCGGAGTTCGGCGACGGGTCCAGAAGATTGCTGAGGCAGGCGGATGCGCAGCCACTTCATCGACCCGTCGACCCACGGACGGTCTTCGCGGCCGAGTTCCTGGGAGCGCACTTCCTGTTCTTCGGGTCCTTCGTCGACCGTTTCACCGCTGGCGGTAGTCTGAGGTGTCGCCGCCGGTTCGTCCAGGTGTTCGTGGACCTTATCGAGTTGATCCCCGTCCCACTGCAAAGGGGTTTCGGGCGCATTGGCCATGCGGAAAATTTTCAGGCCCTTGCCGATAGCGAGGAGCTGTCGCAGGTGGCGACGCGTCAGGGGGAGGATGCCCTGCAGCTTGCCGTGGCAGAGGTTTTCCAGAATCGCCAGGAAGAAGACCGTGTCCGGCTCGATGGTCCAAGCCTTGCTACGATCGAGGTTTTCTGGCGCGACTTGGGCGCCATCGACGCGGAGCTCGAGGCGGCAGATGATTTCATCCCGGGCGGCGGCGGTGACGATGTTCGGCGGCACGATGAAGCGCACCTCAATAGGCGTGCCGCGTTTTTCCGAGAGGGTGAGGGATTTGAGCCGGGGTCCTGCCGTGGTCGTTTCCGCTTCTTTTGCTTTCTCTTTTTTATCCGCTGTCTTGGTCGTTGTCGTCTTGCTTTCCGGTTTACCTGGAGGTGCGGCCGGTTTCGGGGGCGTTTCGGCCTTCAGGTAGCCTTCCTTGGCGGCGAGTACTAAATAGGCGGCCACCGAGTGGACGCATAACTTTCTGCGTCCGACGGAGACTTCGCAGCCGCATTCGTTGCGTTGAAAAGTGATGGAGCGAAGGTTCCAGCGGGCTTCCCGGCTTTCCTTGCCATCGTCCACCAAGGCTTCTGCTACGGGGGCGACCCAGATGGCTTTCTTGACCTTCCCCTTGGCCACCAATTCCTTGGCGAGGAGCACGGTCGCACCGCCAGCGAGATCAATCAGATCGTCTTCAGAGATGTTGGGCAACGGCTGTCGCGGCGCCATAGTGAGGGTGTGCGGTGAACGGCGCATCCCGAAAGGGTGCGCCAAAGGAGGGAAACTTAGCGGGAGACTATTGCCTAGATGGCAACGTCTTGGACCGGGACTCCTGGATGCATCTCGAAGATGCCTACGGGGGTCGTCGGGCCTGTCATCACGATGGAATAATCATCCCCAATGCCAATGAAAATCTTACCACCCGGCATATTGACCGTCAAATCTGCGTCAACTAGGCCCATTTTACGGGCTACCGCGGCGGAAGCCGAAGAAGATGACCCGGAGGCCAGGGTGTAGCCGGCCCCACGTTCCCAAATCTCGATCTGCACATTCTGGCGATCGAGAATCTTCATGAACTGCACATTGGTGCGGTTAGGGAAGTTGGGGTGCGTCTCGAGGTGGGGCCCGTAGGTCTGGGCGAGTTCCGGGGTGAGCTCTGTCACGGGAATCACGCAATGCGGGTTGCCCACGGTGGCGGCCCAATACTTGAACGTCTTGCCGAGGACGGTGATCTCTTCGCCGAGGACTTCGCGGTCCGGACCGACGTGCGGGATGATGGGGGCGCGGAAGGATACTTTGCCCATCTCGACGCGGATGCGGTTGCCGCCTTCGAAGACGTTGCAGCGCACGATGCCGCCGAGGGTGTGCAGGCGGAATTCCTCGCCTTCCTTGATGCGCTTGGTTTCCAAGAGATGGCGGCAGAAAATGCGGATACCATTGCCGGATTTTTCGGCCTCAGAGCCATCAGGGTTGAGGATGCGCAGACCGAAGGTGCCGTCGGTGCGTTCAATTGGGCCGTAGAGGATGCCATCGGAGCCGAGGCCGAAGTGGCGGTGGCAGACTTTACGGATGGCTTCGACCGAGAAAAGGGTGGGGCAATCCTTGGGCTCGAGGACGAGGTAGTCGTTGCCGAGGGCGTGGTATTTCGCGAAACGCATGCGTATCCTCTGATTGTGGGCATTAGCGTCGTTTGGCAAGCAAGGGGTGGTGAGACTGTCGGCTTGGAATGAACCACGACTCAGCCTATCACTCTCCCATGCGCCTCCTGCCCCTGGTTGCCCTGTGCTGCGGAATCTCCCAGCTAGTCGCCGCCGAGTCTGGCTCGCGGCCGCCTAATATCGTCCTGCTGTATGCCGATGACATCGGCTGGGGTGATCTAGGCTGCTATGGTGCCAAAGTGATTCCCACGCCCAACCTCGATCGTCTCGCTGCTCAAGGCACCCGTTTCACGGCAGGGTATTGCACGTCCGCCACCTGTACGCCTTCGCGCTATTCTTTGCTGACGGGTGAATATGCCTGGCGCCGCCGGGGGACTGGGGTGCTTCCCGGAGATGCCACCATGATCATCCAGCCTGGTCGGCCGACGCTGCCCGCTAGTTTGGCCAAGCTCGGCTACGCCACGGGCGTCGTTGGTAAGTGGCATCTCGGGCTGGGAGCTGGCGCGGTGGATTGGAATAAGGAAATTAATCCCTCCCCGAATCAGATCGGCTTCACGTACTCGTTCATCATGGCCGCTACGGGCGACCGCGTGCCGACGGTTTTCGTCGAGAACGGCCGCGTCGTCGGGCTCGAGGCACAGGACCCGATTGAAGTGAATTATAAGAATAAACCGTATCCCGGCGATCCTGACCTCGCGCTGCCAGCCGAACGCGCGAAGCTGAAGATGGATTGGTCGCATGGACATAACATGGCGCTCATTAATGGCGTCGGCCGCATTGGGTGGATGAAGGGTGGTAAGTCGGCGATTTGGAATGATGAGACGATGGGCGACACTTTCTGTGACAAGGCCTGTGGCTTTATTGCGGCAAATAAGCAGAAGCCGTTTTTTCTCTACTACGCCTCGCACGAATGTCACGTGCCACGCGTGCCGAATCCGCGCTTCCTCGGCAAGACGCCCTTGGGTCCCCGTGGCGACGCGGTGGTGGCCTTTGATGAGCAGTGTGGGCGGATTCTGGCTGAGCTCGAGAAACATGGCCTCACCGGCAATACCCTGGTGATGATGTCTTCAGACAACGGGCCAGTGCTCGACGACGGCTATAAAGATCAGGCCGTCGAACTGAACGCGAAGGCCGACCATTATCCTGCCGGCCCGTTCCGTGGTGGTAAATATAGTATCCTCGAAGGAGGGACGCGCGTCAGCCTCATCGCTCGCTGGCCCGGACACACCCCGGCGGGTAAGGTTTCCGAGGCGTTGGTCTCTCAGGTCGATTTCCCGGCGACCTTCACTAAGATGGCGGGTGGCGATGCCCGGGAGTTGCTGAAGATTGACGGCGTTGATGTATCTGCGGCCTTTCTGGGTGGCGCGGGTCGCGATTACATTATCTCCAGTACCCAGGCCCAACAGCTTTCCTATCGGGATGCCCACTGGAAGTTCATCCCTGGCATCGGTCATCGCCGGGGTAAATCCGCGGCGGTCGTTGATCGGAATGAGCAGAACGATGAGGTGGAGAATCTCGATGCCGCCCACGATCGATTATTCGACCTCCAGGCGGACCCGGGTGAGCACTCGAACGTCATCGCAGAGCATCCGGAAATCGCGGCGAAGCTAAGGACGCTGCTCGACGCCCAGAAGGCGAAGGGGGTCAATCAGGCGTTACCGAAGTAATCGGTCGAATAATTCGAGAGAGGTTGATTCTCCCGACTTGAAGCGGAGGAGGGAAGGGTGATGCTCGGGGCATGAGTCAGCCCCCTATTCGTGTCCTCTGCGTCGGTGCCGGCCATATGGGTCGTTCGCACGCCCTCGCCTACCACAAGCTTCCTGGCTTCCAGATTTGCGGGCTGGTGACCCGCTCCGCTGATTCGCGGGCCAAGCTCAATGCCGAGTTAGGCGGAGGCTATGCTGAGTACGGCGACTTCCATGCAGCGCTCAAAGAGACCAAGCCCGACGCAGTTTCGATTTCCAGTTATCCCGATACGCATGCCGAATACGCCGTCGCCGCCCTCGCGGCTGGCTGTCACGTGTTCGTCGAGAAGCCTCTCGCGGTCACCGTGGCGGAAGCTGAACAGATTGTCGCCAAGGCCAAAGCGGTGAAGCGTAAGGTCGTGATTGGTTATATTCTCCGGCATCACCCAGCGTGGACTCAGTTCATTAAGACGGTGCAGACGCTGGGTAAGCCCCTGGTCATGCGCATGAATCTCAACCAGCAGAGTTACGGCGACATGTGGAAGACCCACCAAGCGCTGTTGCAGACCTGCAGTCCCGTGGTGGATTGCGGCGTGCATTACGTCGACGTCATGTGCCTCATGACCGGTAGCCGCCCCGTGCGCGTCTCCGGGATTGGTGCCCGCTTGACGGAAGATATGCCCGCTGGGCAGATCAACTATGGTCAACTGCAGGTCACGTTTGCCGATGGCTCGGTGGGCTGGTATGAAGCCGGCTGGGGTCCGATGATGTCAGAGGAGGCTTTCTTTGTTAAAGATGTCATTGGCCCGAAGGGCTGCGTTTCGATCGTTGCGGGCAAAGCCTCGCAGGCGGGCAACTCTGCCGACGTCGATTCACACTCCGCGGCCCAGGCGCTCAAGGTTCATTCCTCGCACCTCGGTCCGGATGGTAAGTTCACCAAGCCCGATGAAATCGTGCCGACGGATGCCGATCCTGGCCACGATGGTCTCTGCGAACGTGAACAGGCCTACTTCGAAAAAGCCATCCGCGAGGACATTGATTTGACCGCGCACATGGATGACGCCGTCAATTCGATGCGCATCGTCGCCGCGGCAGATCAATCCTTCCGCGAAGGCCGCACCATTAATCTCTGAGTGCTGCCGATGGCTCATCCAAACCTCGTCTTCATGGGCGTCTCTGGTTGCGGCAAGAGCACCGTGGCGGAGATGTATGCGCAGCGCACGAGTGCCACGCTCATTGAGGCCGACGGCTTTCATCCGCCCGAGAACATCGCGAAGATGAGCGCCGGGATTCCGCTGAACGATGCCGACCGCGCGGGTTGGCTCGCTGCGATGTCCGCGCGCCTGGCGGAGGGTAAGGCCCGTGGCGAGGTGATGGTCGTGACCTGTTCCGCTTTGAAGAAAGTCTACCGTGACTGCCTGCGGGAAGGGGATCCGGACCTTTTCTTCGTCTTGCTCGATGGCAGTCAGGAGCTCCTGCAGGCGCGACTGGATGCTCGCAAAGGACACTTCATGCCGCCTGGCCTGCTTGGCAGTCAGCTGGCGACGCTGGAGCGACCGAACCTTGCTACGGAGAAATGCCTCCACGTCAGCATCGGCCTGAGTCCGGAGCAAATCTGCGGGACGGTTGGCTTGGCGATGCGCCGTTTTGCCTGAAATGCAGAAGGCCCGCCATGGGCGGGCCTTCGTCGTTCGGTTAAGCCAGAAGTTACTTCTTCCAGACAACCTTGGACGGCTCGATGATGCTCGTCTGATCCTTGGTCGGGAAGCCCTGCGGGACCGGGATGGTGACCTTGCCGGTCGCGGCCCATTCCGTCGAGCGGGCGAGGATGGTTTGGAAGCCGACGCAATGCAGGGCATCGAATGAGGTGTCGCCGGACCAGATGTGGCCCATCGAGGTGGTCACGACGCGACCTTTGTTGAAGGGCGCGAACCAGACCATCGGCTCATGCATATCCGTGCCGCCTGCTTCCGGCTTGGAGTAGGAGCTGGAGAGTACGTGCATGTGGTCGGCACTGCCGCGCATGCGGTGATAGAGCTCATCGGAGGCGTGCATCCATTCAGCCGGGAGGTCTTTCATGATGGGGTGGGAGGCATCGCGGGTCTTGAGCGTGAAAATGTGTTTCGAGCCGTGGCCAGAGCCGAAGCCCTTGGTCTGAATTTTCTCATCGGCGTCGACGAGGGCGACGGCCTTACCCGACTTGTCGTCGACCGCGATGCGGCTGGCGAACGTGGCACCGCGCCAACCCGCGCAGATCATCTCGTTGAAGTTATCCCAGCCCGTGAAGGCGTTGTTGGCGGCGTGGACGTTGACGAGGCCGCCGCCATTCATGACGTATTCAGTGAAAGAGTCCTTCATGGCGCTGCCCCATTCCGGACCGTTGTAGTTATTCACGATGACCTGGTAGTCGGTGAACTTCGGGGACCACTGTTCCCATTCGGCAGCGTGCTCTTTGACGAAGGCAGCCTCTTCGGCGTTCCACGCTTTCATCGCGGCGTCGAAAGCCTTCTTGGCATCAGCGTCGCCGGCCTTGGGCTTGCCCGGCTTTGCTTTCACAAAGGCGGCGGGGGCCGTGGCGACGGTTACTTTAAAGAGGCCCGTGGCTTCGAGGGTGGCCTTGCAGGATTCGGTTGTCCGTACCCAGTCGTGGTTATTGCGTCCGTCGAGAATCAGGACGCGGATCTGCTCGGCGGCGGCGCGCGGGAGGGTGAGGAGAGCGATCAGGCAGAGGAGCCCGAGCTTTGGCAGGGTTTTCATGGGGAGGGCCTCATTGGACCTATTTCCCGAGCGTGGGCGAGCGTTTTTAACTTCGGTCGAGGGAGCGGTAGTGAATGGCCTCTAATAGGTGGCTGGTGGCGATATGCTCCGCGGCCGCGAGGTCGGCAATCGTCCGGGCGACGCGGAGGATGCGGTCGTAAGCCCGGGCAGAGAGGCCGAGTTTCTCCATCGCCTGCTGCAGGAGGTCGCCTTGGGCTTTCTCCAGGGCGCAATATTCGCGTAGTTCTCGTCCGCCAAGGAGCGCATTGCAGCCGCCTGATCGCCGACCAAAGCGCCCCCGCTGCCGTGTGCGGGCGGCTTCGACGCGTAAGCGCATCGCCTCAGACGGTTCGCCTGGCGCGGCGGAACGAAGTTCTTCGATGGAAAGGGCCGGTGCTTCGACTTGAATATCAATCCGATCGAGTAAGGGCCCCGAGATTTTAGCCCGATACTTTCGCACCTGCATCGGCGAGCAGCGACACTCGCGTTGGCGATCACCCAGATGGCCGCAAGGGCACGGGTTCATGGCGGCCACTAACATCAGCCGAGCGGGCAGGGTAACCTTAGCGGCGGCGCGCGAGACCGTGACTTGGCCATCTTCTAGCGGCTGCCTTAGAACCTCGAGTGCCGAACGGCGGAATTCCGGAAGCTCATCGAGAAACAGCACGCCCCGGTGCGCCAGTGATACTTCTCCGGGGCCAGGTATCGCGCCGCCACCGATGAGCCCGATGTCGCTGATGGTGTGATGCGGCGATCGGAACGGCCGCTGCCAGCAGCGGGCCACATCGTTCATCGCGGCCCCCGCGGCGGAATGGACGCCGAGTATTTCGAGGAGCTCTTCCGCGTCAGGCGCCGGCAGGATGGTCGGAATACGCTTGGCGATGAGCGATTTCCCCGAGCCTGGCGGACCAATCATTAAAAGATTGTGCCCGCCGGCCGCAGCCACCTCGACAGCCCGTCGGATGGCCGTCTGGCCTTTGACTTCGGAAAAATCGGGCTGCGATTCGCCGCTCGCATGGCGCGCGGTCATCGTTGCCACGAGTGGCGTCACTTTCGCTTCGCCGGTGAGGAAGCGCAGGGCGCCATCTAGTGAATCTGCGGGAATCGCTTCGATACCTCCGACCAGCGCCGCTTCTTCGGCAGACGCCCGTGGCAGGATGACGCCACGCATGCCCGCTTTCCGGGCGAGGATGGCCATAGCCACGCCGCCGCGCACAGGACGAGTTCCTCCGCTCAAGCCGAGTTCTCCGGCGATGAGGTAGTGCTTTAGGAATTCCCGGTTCAATTGCCCGGTCGAGGCGGCAATCCCGAGGGCGATGGGTAGGTCATAAATGGAGCCTTCCTTTTTCAGGTCACCGGGGGCGAGATTGATGGTGGTGCGGGTTTCTGGTAGACGGAGTCCACTGTTCTGCAGGGCGGATTGCACGCGCTCTTCGGATTCTTTCACGGCTGCGTCCGGCAGGCCCACCAACCAAAGCCCCATCTCTCCTTTCTCCCCCGTATTCACCTCGATCTCGACGGGAACGGCCTCGACTCCGACGAGGGCGGCGGAACGGATGACGGAAAGCATGCCGCAGGGCAGGGGGAAGTGGTCGTTGCCACAATCACGGACGATTAAGGCCTAAATCTCAGCAAAAATGCCTATTGCTGGGTGGTTTACCTTGGCAACCTGCCTGCCCAGCCGCTGTCTCAAAGCCTGTTGATCCCATGACTTTGCGTGCCTCCGTGTCGGTCTTCTGTCTTTTGCCCTTGGCGGCTTGCGGCGCCGTCGCGCCGTTTCTGGAGAAGCATTGCGTAGAGTGTCATGATGCCGACACGAAGAAAGGCGGCTTGGATTTGACTGCCCTCGGGGCCGACCTCACGAAGTCGAAGACGTTTGAGGCGTGGGTTAAGATTTACGACCGCACCGCTAACGGCGAGATGCCGCCTAAGAAGAAGGCCCGGCCTGATGCCGCGCAAGCGAAGGGCTATCTCGAGGGCCTTTCTGCGTCGCTCACAACCTTTGAACTGACCCGAGCCCAGACCCAGGGGCGTGCGGTGGAGCGCCGCATGAATCGTTTCGAATATGAGAACGCCGTCCGGGAGTTATTGCAGGCGCCGTGGCTTGATATCAAGGAAAGCCTGCCGGAGGATACGGAGGCTTTTCGTTTTAATAAGAGCGGGCAGGCCCTCGACGTTTCCCACGTTCAGTTGCAACGCTACCTGAGTGCCGCTGAGGAATCCCTTAAATCGGCCTTCATCTCTTCGATTGAGAAGCCAGATTCGGCTCCGCGACGTTTTTATGCCCGCCAGCAGGGTAGTTACACCGGTAAGATGAAGTTCTCGGAATTCAATATGTCTCCGGAGCGTGCGACTTTCCCGACGGTCGGCTTTACCGGGCAGCCGGAGGTGCGGCGGGGTGAAGCTCCGATGACTGTGGGGAAGTCCAATCCACAGGTACGTGATGAAGAGGGGGTGGGCGTTGTGCATGGTGCCTATGAACCCGTGGAGCCGAATTTCAGCACTTTCCGGGCGGCCACGTCAGGACGCTATAAGGTCCGTCTTTGCGGCCATACGGTTTGGGTTGGGCCAGGGAAGCCCACGGCCAAAGGTGCGGCGCGCTGGTACATCCCTGATTTGGATGATATCTCCAAGGGCCATCGTCCAGAGCCTGTCACCGTGTATGCCCTGACGCCTCCGCGTGTGCTGCGGCGCATTGGCAATGTGGATTTCAATCCTGAGCCGACCGTCAACGAACTCGATGTCGTGTTAAAGGCGGGAGAGAGTATTCAAATTGATACGGTAAGGTTTTTCCGTTCCCGTCCGGGGGCGAGCCGTTCCCAGAATCCACTCGCCACGCCTGAAGGCCAACCAGGGATGGTCATGCGTTGGATTGAGGTCGAGGGACCGCTGGCTCCCGCTTGGCCGTCCGCGCCTTACGCAGTGCTTTTCGGAGACCTACCCGTGAAGCGCGTGTTTGGTTCCTCGTTAACCTTTGAAGCCCAGACGAGTAATCCGGCCAAAGACGCCGAGCGGCTCTTGCGTCGCTTTGTCCAGACGGCGTGTCGCCGTCCGCTTTCGGCGGCGGAGGAAGTTCGTTTTCTGCCAGTCATCCTTGGGGCTATGAAGTCAGGCAGTACTTTCACCGAGGCGATGTTTGCTGGCTATACCGCAGTCCTTTGCTCGCCTTCATTCCTGTATTTGGAAGAGAAGCCTGGTCGTCTCGATGACCATGCCGTCGCCGCCCGTCTGGCCTACTTCCTCTGGAACTCCCCGCCAGACGCGCAACTCCGTTCACTGGCCCAGACAGGTAAGTTGGATAAGGCCGGTGTGCTCGCCCAAGCGGATCGATTGATCGCCGACCCTCGCTCCCAGCGCTTCGCCGACACGTTTACCGACTACTGGCTCGATCTTCGCAAAGCAGGTTCCAATGACCCGGACTCCAATCTCTATCCTGATTATTACCTCGATGACCATTTGGTCGAATCCGCCCGAGATGAAAGTCATGCCACCTTTGCCGAGCTCCTGCGGGCGAACCTGCCGGTCCGCAATGTCGTCGACGCGAATTTCGTCTTCGTCAACGAACGCTTAGCCGCACTTTATCAGCTGCCTCCGTTGGTGGGAGCCAAACTGCAGAAGGTCACACTGCCGAAGGATAGTATTCGAGGCGGCTTTATGACGCAGGCCGCGGTTTTAAAAGTCACCGCCAATGGGACGACGACTTCACCGGTGACACGCGGTGCGTGGATTATGGAGCGGGTACTTGGTCGTAAGCCTCCGCCCCCTCCCGCCAATGTGCCGGCCGTGGAGCCAGATACACGCGGTGCAGTCACGATTCGACAGCAGCTCGACAAGCACCGCAAACTGGAGTCCTGCTCCGCGTGCCATACAAAGATTGATCCGCCAGGCTTCGCACTCGAGAGCTTTGATGTGATGGGGGGCTTCCGCACCAACTACCGCGCGATGGATGGAAAGAAGCCCGATGTCGGGATTGGTAAGAACGGCCAGAAATTCGCTTTCCACTCGGCATTACCGGTGGAGTCTTTCGGTGAGCTCGACGGGAAGAAGTTCAAGGACATCCGTGAGTTCAAGAAGCTCGTGGCTGCCGATGAGCGTCAGCTTGCCCGTAATTTACTAAACCAATTGACGGTTTACGCCACGGGCGCTCCGGCCGGATTTGCAGATCGCGCCAAGGTGGAGGCCATCCTGGATGCCGCCGCCCCTGGGCGTTATGGCGTCCGCGACCTCGTGCACGGGCTTGTCACCAGCGACCTTTTCCTTAACAAGTAACTCACCCCCATGTCCGCACCCTCCGGTCACACTTCTGCCAATTCGCCCTACGTGGCGTTTAAGCGCTCCGTCTCTCGCCGCCGCTTCCTTGCGGGCACGGGGGTGCTGCTTGCGTTGCCGATGCTGGATGCGATGACCCCGGCTTTTGCCGCGGCGGCCCCTGAGTCTGCTAAGCCACGCCGCATGCTGGCTATCTGCAATAACCTTGGCCTCGTGCCGGATTACTTTTTCCCAACGGGTGCCGGCAAAGACTACAAGCCCTCCGTTTACCTCGAGTTGCTGAAGGAGCATCGGAACGACTTCACGGTGTTCTCGGGCGTGTCCCATCCGGATGTCGATGGCGGCCACCCGGCGGATAATTGCTTCCTGACGGCCGCACCGCATCCGAGCAGTGGCGGATTCCGCAATACGCTCTCACTCGATCAATTCATGGCGGAGCGCATCGGACACCTTACGCGCTATCCTTCGATGACCTTGGGCGTGAATTGTAATCGCGGGTCGCGTAGCCTGTCGTGGACGGCCGGCGGTGTCATGATTCCGACGGAAGAGAAGCCCTCCGAGGTTTTCCGGAAGATGTTCATGGGAGGCTCGGCCAAGGAAGTTGCCGCCCAGGAGCGTCGCCTTGTTCTCGGCCAGAGCATCTTGGACGCCGTAGGTGGGCAGGCGGGCGAGTTGCGCCGCACGATGGGCGCTCAAGATCGCGACCGACTTGACCAATATTTCACGAGCGTTCGCGAACTGGAACAGCGTATGCAGATGTCGAAAGAGTGGGAGAAGAAGCCGCGGCCGGTCGCAACGAGTTCCGCGCCGCTCGACCCGAGCAGTCCCAAGGAGTATATGGACAAGGTTCGGCTGATGTATGACATGGCCCGCCTCTGCTTTGAGACGGATTCCTCGCGCGCCGTCACGTTGATGCTCGATAGTGTTAACACGCCTGCCCTGGACATCGACCACGTCCATACGACGACGGATGGATATCACAGCCTTTCACACCACGGCAAGTCGGCCAAGAAGCTCGATCAGCTTAAGCAAATCGACAGTATGCACATGCGCTTACTCGCGAAGCTCATGGAGGATCTCAAGGGCGCGAAGGAAGACGGGGCGCCGCTGCTCGATCGTACGATGATCCTTTACGGCAGTAATCTCGGCAATGCCAGCGCGCATACGACGACGAACCTGCCGACTTTATTCATGGGCGGCGGCTTCAATCACGGCCAGCACCTCGTCTTTGATACCGAACGCAACTATCCCTTACCCAATCTGTTCGTCTCGATGCTGCAGCGCATGGGCATCGATGCCGACAAGTTCGCTTCCTCGACGGGTACGATGCGTGGTCTGAAGTCCGTTGGTTAATTCCCGCCAGCTTTACTCGTCATCATCGTCGACCTCCGGATCCAAGACGAGGCCGAGGGCTTTAAGCCCTTTGCCGTGTGCCCCCATGAATTCTCGGGGATACCGTTCGCCTGGTCGGGCCTGCGCCCAGATTACCCGATTGAGCGTGTCGTCGTCGATGCGGTCCGGGCCACTAAAATCAAGGGCCTCGAAGCGGGCGGCTAGGCGATCTTCACCGGTGGGGAAGGGTGGCCAGAAGCCGGTCTTCTTGGCTGCGGCCGGGCGTTTCTCGTTTAGCTTCTGCTTAGGAGTAAGGCTGACATAGGGCGTCAGGTCGGATTGGGTCGCGAAGCAGTCCTCCATCGTGGTGGAGGCAGCGACGACCTGGTTCATGGGCGGGATGCCCAGGATTCGGCAGATGGTATGCAGTACCGAGGTCTGGTTGTAGAACTTGCTGATGAGCGCGCCTTTCTTGGCGTAGGGGCTAACCACCAAGCAGAATGAGCGGTGGCCGTCGACATGATCGCCGCCCGTCTGCGGATCATCCTCGTTCACGAAGATGGCCATGTCTTTCCAGAAGCGACTTTTCGAAAGGCCTTCGACGACGCGTCCGAGGGCGAGGTCGTTATCGGCGACGTACGATTTACCGGTGAGCTCGTTCGCGGTGTGGTCGTTAGGTAGATAAATAATCGTGAGGTCGGGGAACTCGCCTTTCTGTTCGAAACCGGCGAGCTCTTTGAGGAATACGTCGGCCCGGCTCTGATCCGGGATCGACATATCCCACCCCGGATAACTCGGCGCGCTGTAGCGACGGAGTGCGTCGATGAAATAGGTCGTGGTGAACGCTGTCTTGCCGCCTCCGTTTTGACGATCGGTGAAGAAATCATCATAGGTCTTCCCTTTGATTTTCGTTAGTTTATCCATCTCGCCGTAGTTACGGAAGGAACGTCCGTGCAGGAGGGCGTGGTCCCAGAGGAAGCCGCAGCCTGCGTAGAAGAGCGCATCCGTCCCGAAGTCATAGGCACAGCGAAAGCCAACCCGATCTTTCTCGCGATACGATGTGACAATACCCTGCGAGGCCCAGGCGTGTCCATCGGACGAGTTGACGCCATTGCAGTAGTAGTTATCGAGCAGCGGCCAGCGCTCGGCGATGGCGTGATGGTTCGGCGTAACCTCGCGCGGGAATAGTACGAGTTTCGGCTCGGCGTTGCCGCGGCCAATGTCACCCAAAACTTGATCGAAGGTGCGGTTTTCTTTGATGATGTAGACGACATGCTTGATGGACGAGGGTTGGCCGACCTCGGTCGGCACGGGTACCGCGGGCATGGTCGCGGTGCTGGCCTGCGGGCCCGTGGCGTAGCGCAGCGCATGGGATAAGTGGGCGGCTTGGCGGGCGCGGGCATCGTACTCTGCGACGGTTTTGGCGTCGGTCGGGATGGCAACTTTTTGTAATCCACTTCGCACGTTGACGACGAACAGCTGATTGTTCTGCAAGCGTAAGGCTCCAGGGTACCAGCCAGCTGGAATGAGTTTGGGTGCGGAGTCAGGGTGGCTCAGGTCTAGGCAGGCGATGGCATTGATGCCGGCATTGGCGGCGTAGAGCGACATTCCGTCGGGCGAGAGTGCGAGTCCGTCCGTCAGCATCCCCCATGGCAAGGCAGCGTCAGGCTTGGTCGAGAGGGTCGCGGTGGTCGCCTTCTTCAGCGTGTCGACCATGCTGACGCTATCCCCGCCGAGATTAGAGCAGAAGAGGCGATGACGATCCTCATCGAGCAGGAGTTCGGTGGGATGGAGTCCAACCTCCGTCCGGCTGATTTCTTTCAGCGTATCGCCTTCCAGGCGCACGAAACTGAGGGTGCCGCGGAGCGGTATCGTCCGTTTATCGACTGCCACCATCGTGCCGCCTGATGGTTCGGCGAGGTCTGGTGAGCCTGGAGCGTTGCCGCCGAAGTTGGAGACGTAGACGGTTTGGTTGTCGGGCGATAGGGCGACGTCGTAGGGGCACACGCCAACGGCTACCGTGGTGATGACCGTCCCTTTCACGAGGTCGACCAGCGCCAGTTTATTGGACATTGAAAGAGCTACAATGGCCCGCTTCCCGTCGGCGGTAAGGGCGAGGCCCAGCGGGTTGACGTTCTTCGCTCCGCCTGTGACGTCGACGGACGTCCCCCAAGTGAATTTACCATCGGGGGCAATCGTCGCCTGGTAGAGGTGGGTCTTGCCTCCGGAGATGACGGCGGTGGTGCCATCGCGGGATACCGCTAAGCCGTGCATTGAGCCGCCGCCTTTGACCACCGGAAATTCCGTCTTCTGGATGATGGCCATCGTCTGGGGGTTGATGCTCGCGAGGACGGTCGTGGTCTTAACGAGAAGCACTTTGCCGCCTTGCGCGAATTCGGCGGCTAAGAGGCGCCCCGGCAGATCGACGAGTTGACCGACGGTGTCGAGCTGCTGTCCGCTGGTGAGCATCTTGTCCTTGGTCGGCCGTTCGTTCATCCACGCCGCGTCGCGCACGGGGGCGTGTCCAGAGGCTTCAGGTTTATCGACCGCGAGGGCGAGGGCGGAGCAGAGCAAACCGAGGCAGGCTGGGGTAACCTTGAACATATTCCATCAGTAGGCGGGGACGGAGAAGCTCACAAGTCGCGACATGACGGCAGGGCTGATTTAATTGGCGGATAACTCCCTAAAAGCGGCAGATAGACGCTTGCTCGAAAAAACCTGAGGGGCAGAGTCACTGTCATCGCCGCGTATGAAACTTCTGAACTTCCCTGATCCTTCCGCCATGGGTCTAGCCGCCTCCGCCCATGGGGCCAAGGTCTTGCGTGAAGTGCTCGGCAAGCGGGCGCGCGCGAATATCATCGTCGCCACCGGCGCTAGTCAGTTTGAGACACTCAAATGTCTCGTGCAGGAGCCAGGTATTGATTGGTCGCGTGTCACCGTCTTCCATCTTGATGAGTATGTTGGCCTGCCGGTGTCCCATGGTGCCAGCTTCCGCAAATATCTCCGCGAGCGCTTCCTTGCCCAGTTGCCGGCGGCGCCAGAGTTTATCCCGGTCGACGGCGACGCTGCGGATATTAAAGCCGAATTGGCCCGCCTCGGTGCGCTGATTGCGGCTCGGCCCATTGATCTTTGTTTCGCAGGCATCGGTGAGAATTCGCACCTAGCGTTTAATGACCCGCCTGCCGACTTCGCGACGAATGAGCCTTACCTGGTGGTGAATCTGGATGAGGCCTGTCGCCAGCAACAGTTTGGTGAAGGCTGGTTCCCGACTTTCAATGACGTCCCCAAGCAGGCGATTTCCATGTCGATCCGCCAGATCATGAAGAGCGCTTGTATCATCCTTTCGGTCCCCGATAAGCGTAAGGCCGCTGCGGTGAAGGGGACGGTCGAGGGCCCCGTGACACCTCTCTGTCCTGCTTCCATTGTGCAGCAGCACCCTGATTGTACCCTTTATGTCGACGCGGCCGCCGCGTCGGACCTCGCCCGCCGCTGATGCCTTTATCTGCTGAGCATCCGCAGCGTGTCTGCGGTCTCGACCCCGAGACCGGGCGGGAGATCGTGGTGGTGATTGAGCAGGGCAGGGTGAAGTCCGTGAAATTCGAAGCACACGGTGTCCGCGAATGGCTCTGTGCGGGCTTTGTCGATTTGCAGGTGAACGGCTTTGCCGGACATGACCTCAATGGTCTGACGCTTGATATCGCGACGGTCGGGGCGCTTTGCGCCGCCATGTTGCGTGTCGGGGTTACGACTTTTCTGCCAACATTGGTGACGGCCCCTGAAGCTCGCATCCTTGCTGCTTTGCGGGTGATTCGGGCCGCCCGTGAGGCGGACCCGCAGGTCGCGCACATGATTCCCGGGGTGCATATCGAGGGGCCGCATATCGCGCCCGAAGATGGTCCACGTGGGGCTCACCCGGCGACGGAAGTACGTCCGCCCTCGATGGCGGAGTTTGATCGCTGGCAAGAGGCTTCCGGCGGTCTGGTTAAATTGGTCACCCTTTCTCCTCATTGGCTCGAATCACCGGCTTATATCCGACACGTCGTCCAGGCCGGTGCGCACGTATCGTTGGGGCACACTTCCGCGAACGCCGCGCAGATCGCCGCGGCGGTCGAGGCGGGTGCGCGTCTCTCTACGCATCTGGGCAATGGCTCCCATGCTCTTTTAGACCGTCGGCATAATCATCTCTGGCCGCAACTGGCGGATGATCGCCTGACGGCCATGTTCATCGCTGATGGACATCATCTCACGCCGGACCAACTCAAGGTCATGTTGCGAGCCAAGGGACTTGAGCGTTCTTTGGTTGTCTCCGACGTGGTTGCCTTGGGTGGGATGCCCGCCGGTAAGTATGTCACGCCAATCGGCGGCAAAGTGGAGCTGCGGGCGGACGGATTGCTGACCTTGGATGACGGGACGGGCAAATACCTCGCGGGAGCAGCACTTCCCCAGTTGGCGGCG
Organism: Akkermansia muciniphila; assembly: GCA_943331445.1. Lineage (GTDB taxonomy): Bacteria > Verrucomicrobiota > Verrucomicrobiia > Opitutales > UBA953 > UBA953. The sequence continues at coordinate 55,800 of CALQLO010000007.1, read as the reverse complement.
ATTCCCGTGCTCGTGAACCAGGTTGGGCTGACCCTAGCTGAAGCCGTCGCCCTGCTGACGGTTACTCCGGGTCGAATCGTCGGGGGGAGGGGAGGGCTGGTCGGTCAGTCTGCCGACATCGTTGCTTTTCGCTGGGACGGATCGGCAGTCCGGCCGGTAATAACCCAAGTCTGGGTGCGCGGTCGCTCGGTTAACTGAGTGCCCGCTGGAGCTATCGACGGTATCGATAGGGCCTAGTGATAATATCAATAGTTTCAGGGAAATCTTTGCCTCGCTTCGATAAGATTTGAGGGCATTTTTTAGGGATGCATTTCGAACAACTTCTCGGCGTTGTTGCAGGTTTCATCTGTTTTGGGCTGTCCGTCTATTTCCCGATTCGTTTGATTATGTTGATCGGGCAGGTGAAGTCGCTGGAGCAACGACTCAAGGGATTTGCCACCCAGGCCCCCATCGCCGCAACTCCATCAAGCGTTGCACCCGTTGAGGTGTCGGCGGTTTCCGCCCCGAGCGGGCCTGCCGCTGCGAATATGCCGCCGCCGCTTCCGGCGAAGCCTATTCCACGGGTGGCGTCAGCTCGGCCAGTTATTGACCAACCCGATCCGCTTGCGGCGCGTCTCCGTGATTTCGGACTTTTACCACCGATGGAATTGCGCGGCGAATATGCTCTTGGTGCATGGTGGGCGGTGCGCGTCGGCGGCGTCTTGGCGGTCGCGGCTGTCGTCTTCCTCGGCATTTGGTTGAACCTCCGCTCGAATATTCCGGCGATGTTCCGGGTGTTGGAAGTTGTCCTGATTGGGGTTGGCCTTTTCTGGGGTGGCTTGCGTTTGGCGGTCAAACGCCCCGATCTCGGTCAGGTCCTGGCGGCTGCGGGTCTCGCCGTCTGGCAGTTCGCGGCGTGGGCGACGTATGGGCTCGATAAGATGCGGGTCTGCGACAGCGCTGCGCAGGCTGCTTTGGTTCAATTCCTGGTGGCTTTCGGCGTCGCCTTTATCGCCATAGCGAGGGGCAGTAAGTTATTTGGTCAGCTCGCCGTGATCTTCGCCGCGGCCGCCGTCTATTTATCCGTCGGTACCGGTGCCGCTCCCTGGCCGACGGCCACGGGTGCCAGCTTGGTCGCCTTACTTGGGGTCATCCTCATGGTGCGTGGTCTCTGGGGTTCTGCTGGCGTGCTCGGCCTGATTGGTTCGCAAGCCTGTCTGTTGTTCCTTTATGATGCGATGCCGACGAAGGATGCGAACTATCTGCCGCTGCAATGGGCGGCGCTCGGTTCGTTTCTTGTGCTTTGGCTGGGTGAACGCCTAGTGAAGGATGACGCCGTGCTGCTTGGGCGTAATGCGCGTTCGGCTTTCCAGCTGGCTAGTTTTTTTACTCCGGCGCTCATCTCGCTCTTCCTTGCGACGGGTGGAGACAAAGATCGAGCGACTGTGTCGTTCTTCATTGCAGCTATCGGTGTGCTCGCTGGCTTACTTGAGCGGGGGCGGAGTCAACTCGTCAGCGAAGTACTCCTTCTGGCCGCGGGGGTCTTCGTGGGCGCTGGGCTGGCTTGGTTAGCGGATCCGCATCTGGTCTGGCTCATCTGGGGTTTGGCCGCCGCGGTCACCATGATCGTCGGGGCGCGCACGCATTCGGAACTTGTCCGCTCGTCTTCGGAGGCCCTTGCGGCCGTCGCGGTCTTCGCTTTCATCGATCACCCTCCGGCGAAGCCTTGGGTGGGACTGGCTGGCATCGCGGCGTTGGGCCTCATGCTTGCGTTTCGGGAAGATTGGGAGCGCGTCTCGGGTTGGCAGAAGTTCCGTCGCTTCGTCGGCATCCTTGGCCTGGCTGTGGTCGTGCTTACCGTGCAGGACTCTTTACCCAAGGCTGATACTGGCTGGCCTTGGCTCGTGCTCTTGCTCGTCGCCGCCGTCCGTTTCCGTCCGGCTCTGCTCTGGGCCGCGGCGCCGGGTTATCTCTTCACCGCGTTGCTCGCCGTCTTCTGGCGTCCGATCGTCGGTTCGGAGCCGTCCGCTTGGGCGGTCATCTGGTCTGCGTTGGTCTTGGTCGGCAACGGTTATGCGATGTGGCGGCTGATCGGGCGGATGGGTGATGGTAGCAGGATTCTTCGCTTCGCTCTGACGTTCGTGACCGCCGTGGTGCTCTTTGCGTTCACTCATCACCTCGTCAGCCGTCTCTTGGCGCCGGCGACCGCAAGCTGGTCTCCGTCCTCCTGGCGACTCGCGTTGCTCTGGTCCGCAGGTGCGACGACCCTGGTCGGGATCACCGTTTTCTGGCGCCGCCTCGGGGCCATTCCGTCGGACCTTTCCTTGGCTGCCTTCGGCGGGCTGGTCGGCTTCTTCATCCAGGGCGTGGTCGCGGAGGGGGCTGGCCTGAGGCAGCTTGGCCTGGCCCAAGCGCCCTTCATCCTGCTTGGCCTGGCCTGTCTGCTCCATGTCCTGACCGTCCATACCAAGGAGCAGGGTGCTTGGGGGACCGTCCAGCGCGCCGTCCTCGGCGCCGGCGCACTGTTCTTCATGAGCTTCGTCATGTTGGCACATCTGCCTGGCGCAGGCGTCTCGCTCTTCTGGGCCTTGGCCTCCGTTCTCACCTTTGTAATCGGCCACCTTCTGGCGACGCGCTCGCTGCGCATGGTCGGTCTCGTCGGCCTCGTCGTCGCGACGCTCCGGGTGCTCTCGCATGATATTACGGATACGCTTGGGCGTATTGCCGCTTGTGCGGCCGTAGCCGTCGCCTTCTTCGGCATCGCTTGGCTCTACGGCCAGATTACCGCCGACAAGAAGGACGCCTAGCCTGCTACCTTCTCAACTTTCATGACCCCACTACGCTATGATTGTCACGTCCACCTCGTCGGAAACGGCCAAGATGGGAGTGGCTGTTGGCTGCGGGTTGAAGGCCTCTGGCTGAAGGTGCTGAGTGAGGTCATGCGTCGGGCGGTGGGGATGCCGCTACCATTGATGCATAAGGACTTTGACGTGAAGTATGTCGAATCCCTGCGAGGGTTGATTCGGACCTCTTATGTGGATAAGGCGCTATTACTCGCCCAGGACGAGGTGTACGATGAAGATGGCAAGAAAATTAACTTCGGCTCTTTCCATGTTCCGAATGACTACCTGTTTAAGGTCTGCGCTGAAAATCCTGAATTCGTGCCGGCGGTATCGATCCATCCGGGCCGAAAGGACGCCTTAGCGGAACTCGATCGTTGCCTCGCGGCCGGCGCCCGGGCGCTGAAGCTTTTGCCCAATTGTCAGAACGTAAATTGTGCCCTGCCACAGTATGATGAGTTCTGGCGGCGCATGGCGGCGGCGGGTCTGCCGTTCTTGTGCCACACCGGTGGCGAGATGACCGTGCCCGTCATCAATCGCGCCTACCAGGATCCGCGGATTCTGCGTCGCCCGCTGGAGCTGGGCGTGAAGGTTATCGCCGCGCACTCTTCGGGGAATAGCCACTTTTTCGACCAGAATTATTTCGGCGAACTCATGAAGCTGATGGACGAGTTTCCTCGGTTATATGCCGACACCAGTGCACTCAATAGCCCGATTCGTAGCGGGGTTTTGAAGCAGGTCAAGGAGTCGGGAAGGCCCGAGCGTTTCCTTCACGGGAGCGACTATCCGGTGCCTGTCGGCGAGCGCTGGGTCAGTCTCCGTGGTCTGATCACCTCGGCCCAGCGTCGCGAAGCTGGCAAGATTGCGAATCTCGTGGAGCGAGATGCCTTCCTTAAGCGGGCCATGGGCTTCGATGAAGGCCACTTCACCCGCCTTGGTGAGCTCCTTCGGATGGTCTGAGGCTCAGAGCGAGCGGAGCAGGCCGGCGATATCGACCGATTCCGAAATCATCTTCTCGATGATCGGGATCTTGTCGGCATCTTGCCGCATCGTCTTCACCGACATATTATTAATCCGGGCGGTGACGGCAAAGGACTCGGCTTCGACGGCGGCCAGTGGGATGCCGGCCTCCGTCAGCCGGCGGACGATGTCATCGTTCGGGAGTAAACCATTCGAGAAAATGACGCCCGAGAGCGATTTCGCTCCGTCGCCGAGGATGAAGGCTTCCAGCAGGTCTTCGCGGTCACCCGGGACAATCACCAGGGTGCCGGGCACCCGCAGGTATTCGGCATGGCGACGGGCCGACATGGCACCGATGACGACACGCCGCACGCGACGCAGGCCATCAGGCTGGTGAATCCAGCGGGCCTTGGTCTCGTCGGCGACCTGATCGAGATTGGGGTAGACGAGGGTTTCCTGGAGCGGCACGACGCCCAGCAAGGGGACGCCGAGTTTACGTAGGCCACGGCCGGCAAAATCCCGGATGAAATCGATTTTATCGGGGAGTACTTTATTCAGGATGGCCCCGACGACTTCCACGCCCGCCTTATCAAAGAGGGCTTTGTTGAGCGCGATTTCGTCGATCGGTTTACCGATGCCACCGGCGGCGACGATGATGGCTTTAGAGCCGAGCACGCGGGCGTTATCGGCATTCGAGGCGCCGAAGACGGAGCCCACGCCGGCGTGTCCGGAGCCTTCGACGACCACGATATCTTTGCCGTAGGCACTGCGGTCGAAGGCGCGGCAGATGCGATCCTTCAACTGGGGGCCAATCTCTTCCGGATTCTCCAGGTATTGCTTCGTGAAATCTGGGCCGATGGCCACGGGCGACATCGCGGCGATGGGAATGTCCAAATCAAAGAGGCCGTCGATGAGTAGGGTATCTTCGTCGACTTGGTCGTCTCCCGACATCACCACGCGTTGGGCGATCGGTTTAATATAGCCCACGTGCAGGCCCATCGCCTGCAAGGCGGCCGTGAGGCCGAGGCAAGTGGTGGTCTTGCCGTCGTTCATGCGCGTCGCCGCCACAAAGATGCGGCGGGTATCGAGGTTCATCGGGCGCGAGAGCAGCCCGGGGACGTTCTCGGCAAAGCGCTTTCGGAGGGCCATCTTTAGGCAGCGGGTCCGTCTTTGAGCTTCGGGTAGAGGTAGGTCTTATCGACCGCCTGGGCGGCGACGATGACCGCTGTGCCGAAGATGTCATGGGCACTGGCGCCGCGCGAAATTTCGGCCGCAGGGCGGTCAAGGCCAGTCAGAATCTGCCCGTAGGCCGGGATGTCGGCGATATGTTGGGCCATCTTGGACGCGATGTTGCCCGAGTTGAGGTCGGGGAAGATCAGTACGCTGGCGCGGCCGGCGACGGCGCCCGTGACTTCCTTGGTTTCGGCGGCGAAGGGGTTGATGGCGGCATCGGCCTGCATTTCGCCGTCGATGTCGCAGACGATGCCGAGTTCACGGGCTTTCCGGCGGGCCAGGTCAGTGGCCGCTTGGACTTTCTTGACGGAGGCGAGCCGGGGATTGGCGGAATGGGTCGAGTAGGCCAGCATCGCCACCTTGGGCGTGGTGTTTGTCAGGTGACCGGCGAGTCCTGCGGTGGTCACGGCGATATCGGCGAGTTGTTCGGCGGTGGGTTCGGGGATGACGCCGCAATCGGCGAGAAAGAGGACGCCATTGCAGCCGAATTTGCCTTCTTCGGATTCAAGAATCTGCATCGACGAGACGGTTTCTACACCATGCTGACGTGGCATCACTTGGAGGATGGCACGCAGGCCGGAGGCGGCATGGGTGGTCGCTCCGGAGATGAGGGCATCGGCCCCGGCAGTAGCGACCATGAGGCAGGCGAAGTAGTTCGGGTTAAGGGCGAGTTCCGCCGGGTTGCCTTGGAGGTTAGTGTTGCCGTAGAGCTGGATGGATTCGAGTTTCTCGGTGAAACTCTTGAGCTCATCACTGCGCTCAGGTTCGATGATGCGAATACCATCTAGGCTGATGTTTAGACGGGCGGCGTTCAGTTTGATTCGTTGGCGATCGCCGATGAGAATCGGCACGCCGAGTTTCTTCACCACGAATTGGCGGGCGGCCTGGATGACGCGGGCGTCGCTGCCTTCCGGGAAGACAATGCGTTTGGGGTGATTCTGCAGACGGGCGGAAAGACGAGAAATGATAGACATGGTGAGCTGGGCGGAAGGTGTCCCGCGTGACGTTTATTAAGATAAAGTAAGACCTCAGGGCGAGGCAGAAGCACCCGCCTTTGAGGCTGTTGCTGGTGAGTTACTTACCTGCCGTCGGCAGGGTGGGCTTAAAGGCCGGGAAGTCTTTAAGGGCGGCCTTCGTGCGATCGGAGACCGGATAGCCGATCTGCTCGAAATATTCGCTGACATCGGCCTTCGAGGCTTGGCCGTAGCGTTCGACGAACATGGTGCGCAGTTGCTCCTTGGTCGCCCCCTTGGGGGTGGGGTTGGTGGCGTAAGAGCGGAGGGTTTCGCGGAGGGGCTCCCAGCCGTGGGCGCGGATCAGGACGACGAAAGTGGCAAGCTGTTCGAACGGGCCCACGCTGGGCACAGGGGCGAGGCGCTTGATGAGTAACTCATCGAGTTTTTCCATCGCCGGGTGTCCGTGGCCCTGGGGTTTGCCGACGAGTTTCTCCATGACATAAAGGGAGAATAGATTGCACGTCACTTCCGTCTGACCCTCGAAAGTCCAAGCGTTGCGTTGGTGATTGTGGCCGAGTTCGTGGAAGAAGCCCCAATTGCCTTCTTTCGTTAGCTTAGGGAGGTCGACGCTGTCTTTCTGCGAGGGCTCCAGCCAGCACATGAACGGGTAGCCCGAGTGCATGAAGCCCGCGGAGATTTGTCGATCTGGCACGACCCGCTCCGGGGCAAGGCGATGGAGTGCGACTAAATCATCTTCGAGGGTCATCGCCTTGTCCCACCATTCGAGAAGCGGCTGGGGGTCGGAAAGGCTTTGAAGCTGGGAAGACTGGACGTGCAGGATGACCTGTTTACCGACGAGCGTCGTCCAAGGGGCGGGGTTCAATTGTGATTTCACCCAGGTAGCGGGGGTGTCTTTGCCGAGGACGTAGGTCGGTGCTGCTACCGCATTACTGAACAGCAAGGGCGAGGCTGGCTCGGCTTTGGCCGGCTTACGGTAATCCTTGTGCTGGCTCTGGATGAAGAGCTGGCCGCCGAAGGCATTAGCAATTTGGTTATCTCCGATTTTCAATTCGAAGGTGCGATGGATGATCGGGAATCGGTTCCACTTCTCTAACTTCAAGAGACTGTCGCGGTGGCACCCGACAATGACTTTCACGGTACGGTTCTCGGGGAGTGAAGTGACCTTTACGGTGATGATTTCACCAGGGGCGGCGTAGAGACCGGTTTCCTGCCAGACGTCTGCGCTGGTATAGAGGTTGGGGGCGTTGCCGGCGGTTGTGTCCCAGCGGTAAACGAGATTAGCATCATAGGACACCGAGCGGCTTACGCGTTCCTTGCTATCAACGGTGCCCGGGAAATCCTTTGCGCTAGGGTGAGCGCCGAAGGTGCCGGGCTCCTTGGCCATGTAGGCTTTGATGGCGCCGGCCAGTTCTGCGCGAGCGGCTTCCGGTGGCTGGACGAAGGGCGCCTTCTTGGTCGGCTGAATCGACTCCGGGTCGGTGGCGGCCAATGCCAGACACGCAGAGAGCAGATAAAGGGCAGACAGGCGCATGGGGAGGGGTCGTCCCAAGATGCCTTTTACAACCTCACCGCCAACGTCAAACCTGCTCGCCGGCCTGATTTTAACGGAAGATAACGGTCTTATTACCCGCGAGGAGCACGCGGTCCTCGACGACTGCGCGCAAGCCGCGGGCTAAGACTACCTTTTCAATATCCTTGCCGAGATGGGCCATGTCTTCCGGCGTATCGGAGTGGTCGATGCGGATGACGTCTTGTTCCACGATAGGTCCTTCATCCAGTTCTGGGGTGACGAAGTGGCAGGTCGCGCCGATGAGTTTCACGCCGCGGCGATGGGCCTGATGGTACGGCTTGGCGCCGGCGAACGAAGGCAGGAACGAGTGGTGGATGTTGATGATTTTGCCCGCAAAGTTGCGGCAGAGTTCGGAGTCGAGCACCTGCATGTAGCGGGCGAGCACAATCAGGTCCGCTTGCTCTTGGCGGAAAATCTGCTCCATCTTGCGGAAGGCGGCGTGTTTAGTTTCTGGGGTGACGGGCACGAAGTGGAACGGGATGCCGTGGGCTTCGACAATTTTTCGGTGGTCTTCGTGGTTGGAGATTACGCAAGGCACCACGAAAGGGAAATCTTGGGCGACTTGGCGGGCCAGCAAATCGTAGAGGCAGTGTTCCTGCTTGGAGCAGAGGAGGATTACACGCCGGAGTTTGGCTGAGTCGGAGAGCGTCCACTCCATTCCGAATTTCGTGGCGACAGGGGTGAAAAGTTCACTGAACTTATCGGCCGGGAAATCCAGGGAATCCGCGTTGATTTCCACCCGCATGAAGAAACGGCCCAGTTCAGATTCGGTATGCTGGCTAGCCTCGGTGATCGAACCGCCGTGGCTTGCCACAAAAGCCGAAACCTCGGCCACGATGCCGCTGGTATCGGGGCAGGAGAAGCTGAGGGTGAGGATGCGGGCCATGCATGGAAGATGGAAGGGGATGGGTGCGAGGGTCAAGACACGGCGGAGGTACGGGGGTTCGTGTCCGCCGCTTTTCACGCAAAATATGACCAGATGCGGGTTCGCCTGCGGGATTGACCCGCCCCTTCCCATTCCTACGTTGACCCTTCACCTTTTACTCAGATGGCCAAGACCCTGTTCCAGAAAGTTTGGGAAGCGCATACGGTGCGCAAGTTGCCTAATGGGCAGACCCAATTATTCATCGGCACGCACCTCATCCACGAGGTGACGAGTCCCCAGGCCTTCGGCATGCTCCGAGACCTGGGTCTCAAGGTGAAGTACCCCCAGCGTACTTTCGCTACCGTCGACCACATCGTCCCGACGAATGAGCTCAAGGAACCCTATTCCGATCCGATTGCTCAGGAGATGATCGAGGCTCTCCGTAAGAATACTAAGGACTACGGCATCCGCTTCTTCGACACCACCACTGGCACTCAGGGTATCGTCCACATGGTCGGCCCGGAGCAGGGTATCACCCAGCCCGGCACCACGATTGCCTGCGGCGACTCCCATACCGCCACGCATGGTGCCTTTGGCGCGATTGCCTTCGGTATTGGTACCACGCAGGTGCGCGATGTCCTCGCCACGCAGACCCTCGCCCTCAGCCCGCTTAAGGTTCGCCGCATTGAGGTGAATGGAAAGTTGGCTCCCGGCGTCTACGCCAAGGATGTCATCCTGCACATCATCCGCGTCCTCGGCGTCAACGGCGGTATCGGCTTCGCTTACGAATACGCCGGCTCCACGTTTGACGGCTTCTCCCTCGAGGAGAGGATGACGGTTTGCAATATGTCCATCGAAGGCGGCGCCCGTTGCGGTTACGTCAATCCGGACCAGAAGACTTTCGATTACATCAAGGGTAAGCCCTTTGCCCCCAAAGCCGCCGATTGGGATGCGGCCGTGGCCCGCTGGGCTTCCTTTGCTTCCGATGCCGGTTGCCAGTATGACGATGTCAAAGTCTTCAAAGCCGAGGATATCCGCCCGACCGTCACCTGGGGCATCACCCCGGGACAGGCCGTGTTCATCGACGAGAAGATGCCCGCGCTTGAAACCCTTAATGCTGCTGACCGCCAGACGGCTGAAGACGCTTACGCGCACATGAAGCTTGCGCCGAACACCGCAATCAAGGGCACCAAGGTTGATGTCTGCTTCCTCGGCTCCTGCACCAACGGCCGCATCTCCGACCTCCGCGAGGTCGCCAAGTACCTCAAGGGTCGCAAGGTCAGCTCGAGCGTCAAGGCGATCGTGGTTCCTGGCTCGCAGCTCACCGCCATCCAAGCCGTCCATGAAGGCTTGGATAAGATCTATATCGAAGCTGGCTTCGAATGGCGCGGTGCGGGTTGTTCGATGTGCCTCGCAATGAATCCCGACAAGCTGGTCGGCGACCAGTTGTGCGCCAGCTCTTCAAACCGTAACTTCAAAGGCCGTCAGGGCTCCCAGACAGGGCGTACCGTCCTGATGAGCCCGCTCATGGTCGCCGCCGCGGCAATCACTGGCGTGGTTTCCGACGCCCGCGAAGTCTTCAAGGTCTGATGTCCGTCTCCGCGCCAGTCGACCGTGTGCTTGAGCGTATCGCTCAGGGCGATGATGTCGCCGCCGCTTGCTCGGCTGAGGGGCTAGCCTTGCAGCGCGATGTCCGCGTCGACGCTCATTACGACGGTAAGCCTGTCTGCACGGTGACCCTTCCTTGGGTCGTCGACGGTCATGCGCTCCTCTTCGCCGACGAGACGATTGCCGCTTCGATCGCCGAAGAGCGCCTCGTTTCGCTGGCGGCTGCCCTCGCCATGCCCGTCTGCGTCATTCGTCGCCCCGTCGCCGCCTAATCCCTTTTAAACCGCCATGTCCCTCGCTAAAATCACCCAGGTCAAAGCCCTCGCCCTCGCCGTCCCCGGCGACGACATCGATACCGACCGCATTATCCCCGCGCGTTTTCTCCGTTGCGTGACCTTTGATGGTCTCGGCGAACACGCTTTCCGGGACGAGCGCACCGGCCCTGATGGCAAGGAGCGTCCGCATCCGATGAACTCGGCCCAGGCTGGGCGGATCGCCGCCGCGAAGCAGGGCGTCATGGTTGTCGGCTTCAACTTCGGTTGCGGAAGTTCGCGCGAGCACGCCCCTCAGTCGCTTTGGCGCTTCGGTTTTACGGCCTTCGTGGGCGGCAGCTTCGCCGAGATCTTCTTCGGCAACTCCACCACCCTCGGTGTGCCTTGCCTGACCCTTTCCAAGGAAGACCTCGCCGAGTGCGACGCCTTTGTGCGCGCCAATCCGAACGTTGAGGTCACCGTCGACGTCGAGAAGCTCACCGTCTCCGCTGGCGTCAAGAGCTGGAAGGCTGACATTGCCGCCTCCGCCCGCGATGGCCTCGTCAACGGTAAGTGGGACCCGATTGCCGATCTCCTCGAAGGCGCCGACTCCGTGGCCAAGACCGCCGGCGGTCTCGCTTACGTCGCTGGTAAGTAAGCTGGAGCTGGAGTTAACGAAAAGGCCGCCCGTTGGGTGGCCTTTTCGTTTTTAGAGCCCGAAGAGCTTTTGGATACCTCGCACGGTTTCCTTGTGCTCGGTGGGAGTGTTTTGCTCCCATCGCTTCAGGTAGGCGCCGAATGATTCGTTGTCAGGGCGAGCGGTGGCATTGAGCCAGCGTAGGGCAGCCCAGCGGGCCGGCTGCTCCTCAAAGTGCGGGAGGAGCGCCAAGGCGAGGGCCCCGTTCAGTTGGCGGTCGGTGGCGTTACCCCTGAATTCGGGCTCATGATCTCGGAAGAACTTAGCCAGACCTTTGGTTTCGAATTCGGCCTTATAGGTGCGCTTCGTAATGACTTCATCCGCATATTTGGCTAAGGCCGGGGCGTAACTGACCCAGTTCGGATAGGGAGGCTTGGCCTGCCAGGTTTTCGCCATGGCCCGCAGGCAGAAGAGCGAGGCTGTCTCGCAGATGGATTCTTCGAACCAGAGGTTCTCGCGGGGCCCTTCACGGAAGCCACAGTGCACATGGCAGATTTCATGTGCGACCTGGTAGGCGTATTGGGACCAGAAGGTCTTCCCCGTATTTAATCTAACGACGATTTCCCCCTGCGGGTTCCGCTGGAAGAGTGTGATCGGATTTTTGCTCCCATGCTGGATGACCACGTTTTCGGTCGGTAGTTCCCGGCAGTATTTCTGTAATTCGGCGACAGCTGAAAGACAGACCTTGGTGATATCCTGCTCACGGGATTCGAAGCCGTTGGCGTCGACCCGAATCTGATGTGCTGGCTGCTCCTGGCCGTGCAGGGCTAGAAGCGGCAGAAGTGCGAACAGGGCGCGGGCACGCATGGGTAATGCGAGCCTAGGATGACGCTGGGCGGAGACCAGCCGGATAACTTACGCCCCCGGGCCAGCTTACTTGAAGCGGACGCCGTTGGCATCCTGTTCCACCGTGCAGGCTTCGATGATGGCCCAAACCCAGGTGCCGATGCCCCCGATACCGCAAGTTAGCAAGCAGATGAGTAACTGGGTGACGGCTCGGGAATTATAGCCTGCGAAGAAATTGTGTATCCCCAGATGACCGAAGAAGACGGCCAGCAGCACGTAGGCAACGCGGTCCTTGGCGGTTCCATGATTGACTTGGGGTGTTGCGTAGAGCGAAGGCGGCGGGACGGGCAGGCCGGCAGCGAGTTGGGTTTGCTGGAGAGGGGTCCAGTTGGCCATGCCGTTGGTCCAGACGAGCGTGTCGATGGTGATGGTTCGGTTGGCGATGAGGCCGCGCATGGTGGCATCGTCGACAGGTCCGACCCGATTACCGTTTTGTTCGTAGTACCACATAGAGTAGGTGTACTCGGGGTGGAGCGGGGGTTAAAGCCAAATCAAGGGCGGAGGTTTGGCGGGCGGGAGGGCACAAAAAAGGCCGCCCAGTTGAGCGGCCTTTTTATTTGAAACGGCAGGGCTTAGTTGAAGTTAACGCCTTCGGAGTCCTGCTTGACGGTGATCATCTCAATGATGCACCAAATCGGGTTGGCCAGCAGGCCGAGGCCGCAGGCGACGAGGAGCCCCAACTTGATGAAGCCATGTTTCTTGTGGCCAGAGTAGAAGTTGTGCACGCCAAAGACACCAAGGAACCAGGCTAAAAGGATGTAGGTGAGGCGGCTCTTCGGAGCAGTGGCTGGCGCTGGGGTGGCAATCGAGGGAGGAGGGGTGTCGGTCATGGTTGGGTGGGCTAGGGCTCTCGACCTTGCGGTCCGCACTTGTGCAGTAAAACAAAAAAGGCCATATAATATGGCCTTTTGGTTACGTTTTGATGTCGGTTTGCTCAGCCCTTCCAGATGCGTAGCAGGGCGTCGGCCATGTCAGAGGGAGTGACGGCTACGGAGATACCGCATTCCTGGAAGATCTTAATCTTCGCAGCGGCAGTATCCTCAGCGCCGCCGATGACGGCACCGGCGTGGCCCATGCGACGACCGGCTGGAGCGGTGGCGCCTGCGATGAAACCCGCGACGGGTTTCTTGCAGTGCTCTTTGATCCAGCGAGCGGCTTCGACTTCAGCGTTACCGCCGATTTCGCCGATCATGATGATCGCTTCGGTTTCCGGGTCGTCGTTAAAGAGCTTAATGACGTCGAGGTGCGAGGTACCGTTGACAGGGTCGCCACCGATGCCGACGCAGGTCGATTGACCTTTGCCGCGGCAGGTAAGCTGCCAGACCGCCTCGTAGGTCAAGGTGCCGGAACGGGAGACCACGCCGACGTTACCGCGCTTATGAATGTAGCCAGGGGCGATACCGATGCGGCAGCCGCCGGAAGACTTGTCGCCGCGACCGGGGGTCACGAGGCCAGGGCAGTTCGGGCCAATGAGGCGGGTGCGGCGGCCGGCCATGGCGCGCTTGGCACGCACCATGTCGCGGACGGGGATGCCTTCCGTGATGGCCACAGCCAGGTCGAGGTCAGCGTCGAAGCACTCCAGGATGGCGTCGGCCGCGAAGGGTGGGGGGACGAAGATCGCGGAGACCGTGGCGCCGGTTTGCTTAGCGGCTTCGGCGACGGTGTTGAAGATCGGGACCTTCTTGCCGGCGTGTTCGAAGACTTGCCCGCCCTTGCCCGGGGTGACGCCGGCGACGACTTGGGAGCCGTAATCAAGTGAGAGGCGGGCGTGGCGTGCGCCGAAGTCGCCCGTGATGCCTTGGACGAGGATGCGGGTATCTTCTTTAACGAGAATAGACATGAGAGTGTGCGGTAAGGGATTACTTGTTGTTGACCAGCTTTACGATCTTCTGGGCTGCGTCGGCCATCGAATCGCCTGACACGATCGTCAGACCCGAAGCGGCGAGGGTGGCCTTGCCGGCTTCGACGTTGTTGCCTTCGAGGCGCACCACAAGGGGGAGTTTGAGGCCGGTTTCCTTGACTGCTTCGATGATGCCAGTGGCGATCACGTTACAGTCCATAATACCACCGAAGATGTTCACCAGGATACCCTTCACGTTGGCGTCGCCCAGGATGATCTTGAAAGCCGCCGTCACCTGGTCCTTGGTGGCGCCGCCGCCGACATCGAGGAAGTTGGCCGGGCTACCGCCGAAGTGCTGGATGATATCCATCGTGGACATCGCGAGGCCGGCGCCGTTGACGAGGCAGGCGATGTTGCCATCGAGGGCGATGTAGGAGAGGCCGAATTTCGAGGCTTCGATTTCCTTGGCATCTTCTTCGTTGAGGTCGCGCAGGGCGACTACGTCCGGGTGACGGAAGAGGGCGTTGTCATCGAAAGATACCTTAGCGTCGAGGGCGAGGAGCTTACCTTCCTTCGTAACCAAGAGCGGGTTCACTTCGACCATTGCACAATCCTTTTCCCAGTAGAACTGGTAGAGTTTAGTGACGAGCGTGACGCACTGTTTGAAGAGGTCGCCGGAGAAGCCGAGCGAGAAGGCGATCTGGCGAGCTTGGAAGGCCTGGAGGCCGACGGCGGGGTCGACGTGCACCTTGAAGATCTTCTCGGGCGTGTGGTGGGCGACGTGTTCGATTTCCATACCGCCTTCGGTGGAGGCGACGATGACCGGGAAAGAGGTCGCGCGGTCGAGGAGGATGGCGAGGTAGTACTCGTCATCCCGGCCGTCGGGGCGTTTGCCGAGATTGGCGGCCTCGGTGAAATAGATGGTCTGGACCTTGCGGCCGGCTTCGCCCGTCTGGGCGGTTACGAGGGTGTTGCCGAGCATCGCCTTGGCGTTTTCGAGCGCCTTTTCCTTGGTCGGCGAGAACTTTACGCCCCCCTTGAAGCCGTCGGTGAAAGTGCCCTTACCGCGGCCGCCCGCATGAATCTGGGATTTCACCATGATGCCACCAGCGGTGTCGATCTTGGCGAGGGCGCCTTCGAATTCGGCGGCGGATTTAACCGCCACGCCCTTGGGCACGGCGACGCCGAACTGAGCGAACAGTTCTTTGGCTTGGTATTCGTGAATATTCATGGAAATAAAAAGTCGGCGTCGGAGGGCGGCGTTCCGAGGGGGAGCGCCGTCAGGTGTCGCCGGGGTGGGCTTAGTTGCCGGTCAGGTCGGATTCCTTCGCCTTGAGATGCTTCTCGATCTCTTTGGTGAAGTTGTCGGTGTGCGTCTGGATCTCTTTTTCAGAGCGCTTTAAGTCATCATCAGTGACGACCTTATCCTTGTTGCCCTTTTTCAGGGTTTCGAGGGAGTCGCGGCGGGCGTTGCGGACGCGGACCTTACCTTCTTCAGCCATCTGGGTGGCGCGCTTGGCGAGTTCGAGGCGGCGTTCGCCGGAGAGGGAGGGAACCGGGCAGCGCATGAAGTTACCCTGCGGGACGGGGTTGATGCCGACGTTGGCGGCCTGGATGGCTTTGCGGATGTCATCCATCACGGCCTTGTCGAAAGGCTGGACGACAATCGTCTGGGCGTCCGGGGTGGTGATGGCGGCCATGTCCTTGAGGCGCTGCGTCATGCCGTAAGATTCCACGTGAACCTGGATGTTCTCGATCATACTTGGGGTGGCCTTACCGGTGTGGAGCGTGGCGAATTCGTGCTGGGTGTGTTCGACGACCTTTTTCATGGCGTTGGCGCCGTCGGCGATGACTTTCTTGATATCCATAGAGTTGATGTGGGTGGGGTGGGTGGTTGGAAATTTAGGCGACGAGTGTACCGATGGGCTGGCCGAGGACGGCTTTCTTGACGGCGCCGTTATCGGACATTGAGAACACGATGATCGGTAGCTTGTTGGCTTCGCAGAGGGAGAAGGCTTCGGCATCCATCACGCCGAGGCGTTTCTGGAGGGCTTCGGCGTGGGAGACGCGCGTGTAGCGCTTGGCGTCTTTGTGCTTCATCGGGTCCTTGTCGTAGACGCCGTCGACCTTGGTGGCCTTAAGGATAGCGTTGGCGCCGATTTCATTAGCGCGGAGTGCGGCGGCGTAGTCCGTCGTGCAATACGGATTTCCCGTGCCGGCGACGAAGATGACAATCCGGCCGCGCTCGAGGTGGCGCGTGGCGCGGCGTTGGATGAAAGGCTCGGCGATACGGTCCATGGGGATGGCGGTCATCACGCGACACTCTAGGCCGGCCTTTTCGAGGCGGTCCATGAGCGCGAGTCCGTTAATGACCGTGGCGAGCATGCCCATGTTGTCGCCCGTCGTGCGGTCGGTGCCATTGGCGCGGGCGCCGGCGAGGCCGCGAAAGATATTACCGCCACCGACGACGACGGCGACTTGGGTGCCGATTTTCTGGATGGAGCGGAGCTCCTCGGCGAGGCGGTCGAGGACCTTGCTGTCGATGGCTTCGCCCGTCGAGTCGTTGCGTAGCGCTTCGCCGCTGATTTTCAGCACGATACGACGATACTTCGGCTTCTTGGCGGTGGTGGCGGGCATACAGGGGAAATGAGCCAGAGACTCCCCAGCGTCAACCCCGCCTTGGTCTCGCTTGACTCCGACCCGTGAGTCGCTCTTCAGTCGGGGTGCGCAGACCCGTGGTGTAATGGTAGCACAGGAGTTTTTGGTTCTCCTTGTCGGGGTTCGAATCCCTGCGGGTCTACGCACTCCCGGGCAGGGGGATGAAGTTGGCAGGTTTGCCCAAAAAAGAACCCCGGCTGGCCGGGGTTCGCTGCTGCGCCTTTCGGGGCGGCTTAGGCGCGACCGAGGTATTCTTTATTCTCGGTGCTGACCTTGATCTTCTCGCCCTGCTTGATGAAGAGCGGGACGTTGACCTGGAGGCCATTTTCGCAGGTCACGGTCTTCTGGACATTGCCAGCCGTGTCGCCTTTCACGGCGGGCGGGGCTTCGAGGACTTCGACGATGACGGAAGGGGGGAGGTCGACGGTGATGGGCTTGTCTTCGACGAAGAGGACCATGTAGGAGGTTCCTGAGATCAGGAACTCCTTGGAGTCCGCCAGGGAGGCAGCCGAGATGTAATATTCGTCGTTGGTGCTCGTGTCGACGAAGACGTAGCTGCCGTCGGCTTCGTAGGACATCTCCAGGGACTTGGTGCTATTGTCGAAGACGTCGAAGCTGACTCCGATGCCGCAGCGAACCGGGATCTTGGCGCCGGTCTTGATGGAGCGGAGTTCCATCTGGACGTAGGAAGCGTTGTTCGGGGGAGTGCGCACGAGGCACTCGAGAACGATGCAGAGCTCACCATTGTAGCTCATGATGTTCTTCTTCTTGATACGGTTGACGGGTAGGGAGGCCATGGGAGTAAGGGCGGACACAAGCGAAGCCCGCTGGAACGGTCAAGCCGGACTTGCCCGAAAGGTCGGGGAGGGGCTTTTCGCCCCGTAAAACGAGGGGTGCGGGGGTGTTCCCCGATTTACTCGAGCGTGAACAGGACCCCGCCGATCTGCGTGATCTTGATCTTGGCAGCGGTCGCGCCCGTGGCGGAAGCGGCGGCCGTCGCTCCGTTCGAGCCTTCGATTGAAGCGCCGTCGACGGCTTCCACCTCGATGCCCGTGTAGAGACAGCGCATTTTAGAGTAGAGGTGTTGCAGTTCAGACTTGGAGGTCACGACCATCTCGACGGTCTTTGCGTGGGTGGTCGTCGGGTAGGTTTTGACGACGATATCTCCGGTGCTGCCGCTGACGATGTTGTTGACCTTGGATTCGATGGAGGCGAGCGGAGTGGGGAGGGGGAGTTTACTGGCGGTGCTCGGGTCCAGGCCTCGGTTCTGGGAGTTCGCCGCGCTCGCGCGGTTGGCGCGATTGGTGATGTCAGCCGTGCCTAGGGGGCGGGTGTTGTAGATGCGGAACTGTTGATTGGAGTCCTTCATGTCGATGACGACTTCGGCGACGACGAAGGAGCCAGTCGTGTACTCCTGGAAGGAGAGCGACAGGATGGAGTCCGCGCGTCCGTAGAAGGCCATATCGGTGTTGGCGACAACGATGCCGAAGATGCCCTGATTTTTAATAGCCTTCTTGGTCATCTGGAACGCGTCGGCCTGAGGGGCGAGGGCGGCAGTCGCGAGCAGGGCGGCGGCGAGGGCTTGGGGGTTCATAGTGTTAATCCTTTACGGGCAAGGGGGGTGAAGCAAGATTACAACCAATGCTGAGCTGCCAAAACCTCACTGTTCAGGCTGGTGCCAATGGCCCGGTCATCCTGGATGGTGCTAATGCCCGCTTCCTGCCCCGGGGACTCAACGCCGTCATTGGGCCGTCAGGGTGTGGTAAGACGACTTTGATGAAGGCAATTCTCGGGATTCTGCCTTCATCGGGCGAGGCCGCCCTTGCCGGTCAGCGAATCACTTGCACGGAAGACCTTGTGGGCAAAGTGGGCTTCGCTCCTCAGTTCACCGCGGCCCAGCCTCAGCTCACTGTTTCGGAGTCGCTGGAGTATGCGCTGCGTCTCGCCGTGCCCGACGCGCAAGAACGCCAGCGGCGTTTGGATTCAGTGCTCAATGAGACGGGGATGGCTCCGCATCGCGACAAGCGGGTCTCCGCGCTTTCTGGCGGTCAGCTGCGGCGTCTCTCGCTTGGATTAGAGCTCACGCTGGATCCGCCTTGCATGGTCTGCGACGAGGTGACCTCTGGCCTCGATCCTCAATCGGAAGATCAGATCTTAGCGCTCTTGCGTAATCTCGCGGAGACGCGCGGGAAGAGCTTTGTCTGTATCATTCACAACCTCGGTAAGCTCAACCAGTTCGACTGGGTCACTGTGGTTTACCAGGGGGATGTCGTCTTTCAGGGGTCGCCCGATGCTTTACTTGGGTATTTTGGCATTCCCGACGGGCTACGCCTTTATGAAGTGTTAAACGCCTCGGACCTAGCCGCCTGGCGGGATCGCTGGGCCATCTATCAAGCCGAGCATCTGGATGCTTATGAGGTAGCGGTGGCCAAAGTCGGCGCCCCGGCTGAAATCGAACCGTTGCCAGACCCCGTCGTGCCCGATGGCGTTTCGCAGTTCTTCACCTTGTTGGCTCGTCGAATGAAGCTATTCTTCCGCGATACTGGATATCTCGGCCTGACCCTCGCCATCACGTTCGGCTTCCCGCTGCTCGTGATTATCTTTAATCTCGAGGGGGCTTGGGATGTTAAAAAAATCCCCATGGACCGCAATACGGCCTCGATGGAGGCAGTGCAGCAAGCCCTCGCCGTTCAGATTTCAAACGCTCAACTGGCTGGGCTTGCCGCTGGGTTGGTGATGTTCCAGGTGATTCTCCTGACCTTGATGGGGGCGAATAATGGCGGCCGGGAGATCTCGGCGGAGCGCGTGCTCTACGAGAAAGAGCGCATGACTGGGTTGCGCCCTTGGTCCTACGCTTTTTCTAAGATCACTTTCGTCTCCTTGATCGCGATTTTCCAAGGCGTCTGGATGTGCTTCTTCGTGAAGCTCATTTGCCGGTTCCCGGGTCCTTGGGGTGAACAGATGGGCATTCTGGCAGCGAGTTGCGTTTCGATGTCGGTGGTTTGTCTGGGTTTCTCCGCTATGCTGACTTCGCCGGAGAAGTCGTCCCTGCTCTCCATCTACCTGGTGGGATTCCAATTGCCGCTGTCGGGGGTAGTGCTGGCCCTCCCGGCCACCTTAACCTGGGTCTGCCGGCCGTTCATTAATTCCTATTGGGGCTGGTCCGGCTACATGAAGTCCATGATGGGGCTTTCGCTTTACGATGCCTATACGGCCAGCATGCCTAACCAGAGCGCCTATGTGGCAAGTAATGGAGAGGGCATGGCCGTGTTGCTTGTTCAGGGGCTACTGGGCGTTTGTCTGGTTGTCTATGGCTGCCAGCAGAAGCGCTGGAACTAGCCTGAGGTTAACTCCTAGGCTTCCCGGCTCGCCCCTGCTCGCCTACACCCCGGTGGTTTTTCTCTTATAAGTAAAATCGCTGGAACTAATCTTAAACTTGGTTACGCTAGGTAGTTAAGGGAAGCCCCTCCGTTTTTCATGTCCAAGATCAATCCGCTCTTTTTCGCCCTCGGCATCCCCGTGTTGGTGATTGTCATCTTGGTCGCCGTCGTCGTCCCACGCATGGGCGGGGGTGGTAAGTTCGCCGATTTGACGCCCTTTTCCGCTGAAGCCTACCGTAAGGATTGGGCGACGCTGCAGGGCAACGCCTACCGCCTTGATTGCCAGGTGGAGCAGCAGCTTTACGTCGTCGAAGGTCGCGGCCGGGTGCTCGCGGTGAAGCCGATTGAAAAAGACGTTACCCGTCCGTCGGGCCGAATCCCGATTTTCGTCCCCTTTTCCGCCAACGACTCCTTTGAAGTCGGCCAACGTTTTAAGTGTAAGCTACGCGTGAGCCGCGACCTACTGGTCGTCGAAGGACTCGAGCGTTTCTAATTTCCCACCATGCGTAACCTATTCCTCAGTTGCTTTGGTTGGTGTGCGATGGCCGTGCTCGGCTTTGCCCAGGCGCCTCCTCCGGGTGCCTCGGTTTCCGGCGGTGGCGGCGGTGACTTCAAGAGTTCGACCGCCGAGGGTGGTGCCGACCGAATCTTTAATGTGAATAGCGACTCCGTCGATATGGAGAACGGCACCATGCAGTGGAAGGGCAGCACGATGAATCTCGGCAACTCCCGCGCCGTCCGGGCTCGGTTTGAACGTTACTTGGCCGCCCCGGCTGACGGCGGGGATTTGAAGCGCTATATTGGTATGATGGACCAAATCCATGCCCTCCTTTCGCCCGCCAATATCAATCAGGAGAATTACTACCGCAACCAGCAGGAGGCCTTTAATCTGCTCTTCAAAGCAGCCGAATTTGATGTCGATGCCAATAACTGTCTGACGATTGCCACGCAGGTCCAGAAAATCTGGACGATGAAGGCGGAGTTTCGCCAAATCGAGATCAGCAAGAACCAGCTCGAGACCCTGCGCAAAATCCAAGAGGGCATCATCGTCAATCGTGCCGATATGATTGAAGAGGCTAACGACGCGCGCTCGCAGACGGCCACCAAGGCTAAGCCGCTGGGCAAGTCCTCGACTGGGACGACGGAGCTGGGCTACAAGGTCAAGGACGAGGCCCGTACGCAGGCGGAAATTCTGGCCAAGAACGCGGAGATGACCGCGCTTGGACTCAAGGCGAAAATCGAATTCCAGTCGCAGATGGTCTCCTTTCTCATGGCTCGGCGCTACCGCCATTCGATGATCACGAGCGCCTTCTACCGCGTCCTCTTCAAAGGTGGTAGCCAGAATATCGTCGTCGGGGCCAAGGAGGTGAAGGAATTCTTCCCCATTTCCGACTTCGTGCCGACGCTTGAGTCATTCGACATGCTTTCGCGTGAGGCGATCAAGGATGTCTCCAAGGGCATGCTCACGGTGGATGATTTAGTGAAGCAGGGTGAGCTTTATTCGGCCTTCGAGCGCCTGCAGGAAACGTTCTTCCTAGGTGAGTTCGAGCCGGTCGTGATGGCCTATCCGCAGGAGAAGAAGCGCGAGATGTTGATGCTCTGGAAGGATCTTCGCGAACTGCAGCGACTCGGCGACGAGCATGATCTCGCCAATGTCGAAGGTTACGTGAATAAGGTGCGCGGTCGCGCACGGGATTTCCCGGGCGCCCCGATTCTCTCTAAGGTGACCAACGCCATGAACGCCTCGAATATGTCGCTGCTCTCGGCCAAGTCCGCCGCCATTACGGGCGACTCAGCGAAGGCTGAGGCCGCCTTGGAGCGTGCCGCCAAGATCTGGCCGCAGAATCCCGGCGTGAAGGAATTCGCCCTCCAGGTCGTGAATCGACAGGATTCCCTCGCTCAGAAGATTCCGGAATTCGATCGCCTGATGACCGAATCCAAGTGGCGGGAAATCTTCAATAAGAAGTTCGAATACGCCCTGGCTTTGGCCCAAGACAAAGAACGCTCCGAGAAGCTACGCAAGGTCCTCATCCGCGTTGGCGAACTGGATGCCAATATCCAGAAGGCCTTGGTGCTGGCCTCCCAGAATAACCCATATCTCGCATGGGATGTCATCGTGGAGACTTACAAGACCGAGTCCGACGATCTCGTGCTCGCAAAGACCCGTTCCGACATCGCTCCGCTCGTGGCGAATTACGCCCAGATTATCGGGATGGCGGAAAAGCAGGAGAAAGAAGGCTACGAGGCGGCAGCTTTGACGGCCTGGCTTTCCGCTCAGGACCTGAACCCTCTTTCGCCTGCCTGTGGCGCTGCGGTGAAGCGTCTCGCCAAGTCTGTGGCCGAAAACGCCGTCGTTAAGTCCGCCGGTGCCGTGCCCACGCCGCCTGCCGCCGCCGCGGGAGACGATATTCCGGTCCCGGCGAAGAAGTAGCCTACCAGAGGCTGACGGGATTGTCTTCGAGCGGGTCGACCACCGTG
Organism: Akkermansia muciniphila; assembly: GCA_943331445.1. Classification (GTDB taxonomy): domain Bacteria; phylum Verrucomicrobiota; class Verrucomicrobiia; order Opitutales; family UBA953; genus UBA953. Next base: position 33,618 of record CALQLO010000007.1, on the reverse strand, counting down.
ATGCGGAGGTCGGTCTTCCGTTGGCGCACCTCGTTCATCATCTCATCGATGATGATGGTGCGGTTACATTCTTTGCTGAGGTGCCCCAGGTAGAGCTCGGTCGTCTGCCACTCTTTGAGGCCAAGTAGGAGGTCCCTGGCTTGTGTGTTGGAAAGGTGGCCGAAGTTCCCGCGGATGCGTTGCTTAAGGCTTTGCGGTCGCTTGGAAAGATCGAGCATCTCGTCGTCGTAATTGGCTTCCAGTACGAGGATATCCGCGAGAGCGACATGATGCTTCACGACGGTGGTGGCGTGGCCTAGGTCGGTGAGCCATGTCACGCGTTTGCTGGGGCGGCCCTCCTCGGGTGGGCAATCGATGGCGAAGCCGACGGGGTCGGCCGCATCATGGGGAATCGGGATGGAGGTGATCTGCAGTCCGTTAACTTCAAAGGTTGTCCCCGTTTCGAAGAGCTGCCAATTCACGTCTGCTTTGACGGACTCCTTGATCCGACGGGCGGTTTCGCGATTGGCGAAGACTTTGAGCAGCGGATTTTGGCGGAGCAGGGCGCCCAGTCCGATGCAGTGGTCGGAGTGCTCGTGGGTGATGAGGACGGCGTCAATCGCCCGGGCTTCCAGGCTGATTTTCTCCAAAGACGCCATCAGCCGTGGGCCTTGAAAGCCCGCATCCAGCATTAGGCGGGTGCCCCCTGCTTCCAGGATGGAGCAATTGCCAGAGCTGCTGGTGCCGAGGATGTGAAAGGCGAAAGCCATGCGCGGAAACGGATGCAACCGTGTCACCGCACCGCCTTCAAGCCGCCATTCACCCTTTTCCGCTTGAGACGGAAGGCGGCCGGAGGGAAGGTAGGTCATCCCGCCATGCCCTCCCTTCCTCGCGTCATCAGTATCATCATGGGGGGCGGTCGTGGCTCCCGTCTCTACCCCCTGACCAAGGATCGCTGTAAACCCGCGGTGCCATTGGCGAGCAACTACCGCTTGGTCGATATCCCGATCAGCAACTGCCTTAACTCCGGCTTCAACCAGATTTTCGTCCTGACGCAGTTTAATACGGCGTCGTTACACAAGCATATCCAGCAGACATATAAGTTTGATGGTTTCGGTCGCGGCTTCGTCGACATTCTCGCGGCCGAACAAACCGGCGATAAGGAGAGTTGGTACCAAGGTACGGCTGATGCGGTCCGGCAGAATCTTCACCACTACAATCTGAAGGACGAAGATTTGGTGCTCATCCTTTCGGGCGATCAACTTTACCGGCTCGATTTCGACGAACTGGCCCGTCAGCACGTCGAGAATGCCGCGGACGTCACGATTGCCGCTAAGGCGATGCCTTCAGATCAGGTTTCCGCGCTAGGTGTTATGCGGGTTAATCCTGACCTCCGCATCGTGGAGTTCGTGGAAAAGCCCAAGGACCCGGCGGTCATCTCGTCGCTGGTGCTCGGGGGTGCTGCCCGCACGCGTCTTTCAGATAAGTCCGCCACGCCCTACTGCCTCGCCTCGATGGGGATTTACCTCTTCTCCGGTAAGGTCATGCGGGAGGCCCTTGCCGACCATACCCAGACCGACTTCGGTAAGGAAGTGATCCCTGGGCTGCTCGCCTCCAAGCGCATGATGGCCTATGTTTTTGACGGTTATTGGGAAGATATCGGTACCGTAGGCTCTTTCTGGGAGTGTAATCTCACCCTCACGGATCCGGTGCCACCCTTTGATTTCTTCGACGGGCAGAATCCGGTGTATACGCACGCTCGTTATCTCCCTCCGGCTAAATTGAACGGCGCGCGTGCCCAGCGCGTGCTCATGGCCGATGGGGCGATTGTCGATGACTCCGAGCTCAATCGATGCGTCATCGGCATCCGCTCCGTGATTCGCGCCGGTTCTCGTCTCGAGAATGTTGTGATGATGGGGGCCGATGCGTTTGAGCGTCCGCATGATCTCGCGAAGAATCACGGCCTTGGCCGTCCAGATGTCGGCGTGGGCCCTAATTGCCTGATCCGCAATGCGATCATTGATAAGAATGCACGTATCGGTGCGGGTTGTCGTCTGGCTCCGACAGGCTTGCCAGAGAAGTGGGAGACGGACGCCTTATTTGTGCGAGATGGCGTTATTGTCGTTAAAAAGGGTGCGATTGTTCCGCCAGGGACTATCGTCGGTGAATGAACGCCTACTTGCCGACTTATTGGTTTACCTGGGCGTTCCTCATTATTGCCGCGGCGCTGGCGTTTATGGCGGGCCACCTGCCTGTCTCCTACGTCAAGGATGCCTTCTTTACGGGACTTTTCGCCGCTTTTATTTCCGCCGCGCTCTCGAAGGTTTATATCCGCACCGGACCGCGTTTCGCCCCGCTCATCGGTGCGAGCGCCGGAGCATTGTGGGTGGTTGCGATGTTCTTCCGGCTCCGCTGGTTTGGGTACGCCGATGACTTTGAAATGGCCCAATGGACGCTGGGCACAGATATTTCGGTGCATGCCGCCGGCTTTGCCGGAGCGGCCCTGATGACCGCGCTGGTGCCCCGGCAGGGGATGGGCAAAGCTTTAGGCGCGGGCTTTCTCTTGGCTGCTGCGATGACCGTGATTCCTTACGGCACGATTCGCTGGATTGATTATCGAGTAGCGGGTCCGGTCGAGGTGGTGATGTTTGTCTCAGCCGAGGTGCCGGCGGGCGAGTTCCCTGCGCGGCGGCCAGGGGCGGTCTCCGTGGTGTTGCGGCCAGAGGAAGTCCGTTTCCTGAAGGAAAGGCTTTTGGTCGTGGATGGCCCTGGTGGGGATGAGGTCCTGGACGACCAAGGGCACCGCTTTTGGCCGCTTTGGCGCCGTCGCTTGAACTACCCAGGTAATCCTGGCGGCCCTGTGCGTACGTTGATGGTGATCTTGCCTCCCGGCCTGACCGTCTCTGACCATTGGACCCTTCCGGTTCATCAGGCACCGGATGGCTTGGCGTTGGCCCTGCTGGGGGCGCAAAAGAAAGTGACGCCTTTTGGCAAACCCCTCAGCCAATCCGTCCGGCTTGAGCTGAAGTTACTCGTGCAGAAAAAAGGCGACGCGACGCGTTATAGTGCCATTGAAGTCCAGACTTTCCGTCTTTCTCCAGTCGGTGATCTCTACGCCCCCATTACGACCCAAGGCCTCTCGGCGGAGTTTCCGGCGACCTTGCCTGAGTCTGTGCCCGGCGCTAAAACCGAAGTGAAGCCCCGTAAGCCTCGACCGAATTTCGGGCCAGCTCCTGCGCAGAAGTAAGTTAGGTCGTGGAACTGAGGAAATCCCGGTGCAGCTGCGCATAGATGCCATTGCGGGCCAGGAGCTCGTCATGACGTCCTCGTTCCATAATGCGCCCATGTTCCAGGACTAAGACGGCATCGGCTTTGCGAATGGTGCTGAGGCGATGGGCGACGACGAAGGAAGTGCGACCTTTCATCAGGCGACCCAAGGCGACTTGAAGTCGGGCCTCGGTGAGCGTATCGACGGCACTGGTGGCCTCGTCCAGTACGAGGATGCGCGGGTTGGCCATCAGCGCTCGGGCGAAGGCCACCAGTTGCTGTTGGCCGAGTGAAAGCCCGCGGCCTTTTTCGGAACACGGGGTATGGATACCGGCGGGCAGGTCTTCAATTAAGTCTAGGCAATCGAGATCGCGGAAGGCTTGGCGCACTTCCTCATCAGAGGCGTCGCTGCGGGCGGCTTTAACGTTCTCGGCGATGGTGCCCGCGAAGAGGAAGTTTTGCTGAAACACGAAGCCCATCTGGCGGCGGAGCGTTTCCTGGCGCAAGTCGGCCAAGTCGTGGCCATCGACCAGTACTTGTCCGCCCTGAGGGAGTTGGAATTTGGCCAATAGGCCGACGATGGTGGATTTACCCGAGCCAGTATGCCCGACGAGGGCAATGACTTGTCCTGGTTGAGCGGTGAAGGAAATGCCGTGGAGTACGGGGCGATCCTGGATGTAGGCAAAAGTGATGTCTCGGAACTCGACGGCGCCACGTAAGGGCGGACATTCCTCAGCCCCTGGCTTATCCGACCAAGCTGGGGCGGTATCGAGTAGGCGGAAGTAGCGTTCAGCGCCGGCCATCGCAAGGGTGGCTTCGGAGAGTTGCGTGCCGATGATGGTGATGGGAGAGAAGAATAAATCCGCGAGGAAGAAGAAGGTCACGAGGTCGCCAAGTCCTGTGCCCGAGCCAGAGAGCGCGGCCCAACCGCCTACCCCGACTAGCGCGGCCATGAAGCCTTGGGCATTGAGTTCAAGTAGTGGTAGGTACAGTGAAGTTAGGCTGGCGGTGCGCACGACGTTACCGGCGAGGCTGCGTACAAGGCGGGTGAAGATGCCTGCGTTGGTGTCTTCGCGAGCGAATCCTTGAGTAACGCGGATACCTTGGACGGTTTCAGCGAGGGCGGACGTGACGCGGGAAAAGGTTTCCTGCTGGACGCGAGACGCGTGTAGGATTTTTCCGCGGAAGTAGCCGTGCACGAGGAGCAAGCAGGGCACAATCGCCAGCAGGACGAGGAAGAGCCGGGGGTTCGCCCAGAGCATCAGGCCAGCCGCGCAACTCATCTGGCCGAGGGAGACGAATGTAATGAAGAAATTATTCTGGATCCCGTTGCGCATCGCCTCGATGTCCGAAATCATGCGACTAATAAGGCTCCCATGGCGGCGAGCGTGGAAGAAAGACAGTGGCTGGGTCAGTAAATGCGCCATCAGTTTGTCGCGAAGGTCACGCAGGACGGCTTCCCCGATCTGGTGGGCTAGCCGGATGCGCCAGTAGAGGGCGACGTCCGCAATGGTGAAGAAGGCCGTGAAGATGACAATCCAGCGGAAGGTTTCGGCGCCATCTCCCGCGGTGACGGGGCCCTTGATGATGTGCCCGACAATCCACGCCAATCCGGGTAGGGCCATGGCCCGGAAGACGCAGAGGCAGAGAAGGGTATTACGCTGGACGCGGTGGGGCTGGGTGAAGGCGAGCAGTCGCGCAATTGTCGACCAGCGTAGCGGTAATCGATCTGGCTCCTCCTCATCAGGCCGGATCCGCCGCACTGCGATTTCAAGGCGATCCTTACTCATGCGGCTTCGCCCTCGGATTGGACCAGGATGGCGCGACGGTAATGGCCATCTTGGGTCATGAGTTCGGCATGGGTGCCTGTTTGGACGAGCTTTCCGTGGTCCAGGACCAGGATGAGGTCGGCGCGACGTAGCGTACTGAGGCGGTGGGCGACGATGAAGGTAGTTCGTCCGACCATCGCCGATTCCATGGCTTCCATGATTTCCGTTTCGGTTTCAGGATCGATGGCCGAGGTCGGGTCATCGAGCAGGAGGACCGTGGGCTCGAGCAAGAGAGCGCGTGCGATGGCGATGCGCTGACGTTGCCCGCCCGAGAGATTGACGCCGCCTTCACCGAGAAAGGTCTCATAGCCTTCTGGTAAGGCCGTGATGAATTCATGCGCCCCGGCAATGCGGGCGGCGCGTTCGATGCGTTCCTGGCTGGCATCCGGATGCCCGAAGGAGATATTGGCGGCGATGGTGTTGGAAAAGAGGAAGTTCTCTTGGAAGACCATGCCAACCTGTCGCCGGAGTTCCTGCAGCGGCAGTAAGCGAACATCATGCCCATCCAGGGTCACGCGGCCTGCTTTCGGGTCATAGAAGCGGGGGATGAGGGAGAGCAGGGCCGATTTTCCGGCCCCCGTTGCCCCGGCAATCGCAATGCGGCGTCCGGGTTCCGCCACGAAGCTTAGGTCGCGAAGTACGGTAGCGTTTTCCTGGTACTCAAAGCTGATATTTTCGAAAGCCACGCGCCCGAGGAATCGGCCAGGCGAGTGCGCGGAGGGAGCCGAGGCGACACCTGGGTCGGTATCGAGAATTTCGAAGATACGCTTGGCTCCGGCCAGTGAGACCTGTGCGTTATCGACGACGGCGGCGAGGGTGGTGACTTGGGCGGAGAACTGCTGCAGGAGTCCCGCGAAGGCCACCAAGCCAGTGCCCAGGGAGATGTCGCCCCGGGCCACCATCCATCCACCGTAACCAATCAGGATCGCCATTGCTAAGCGATTCAATCCATCAATCACCGGCCAAAACAAAGCAATTTCACCGAAGACTCTCCGCTTCTGCAGGCGGATATCTTCGCTCCAGCCGGCGAAGCGTCCCATGACCTTCGGCTCGAGCGCAAAGCCTTTGACGACCTGAATGCCTTGCACGTTTTCGGAGAAGCCAAGCACCATGCGATCCATGAGGTCGCGGTTCTCTTCATAGGCCGGCCGGACTTTACGGGAGAAGCGAATGGCGAACCATACTTGAAGCGGCAGGACGGAGAGGCAGGCGAGGGTGAGTCGCCAGTCGGTGCGGAACATGTAGACTGAGCACGCGATGAGCGTGATGGCGATAATCGCCAGTTGCAGGAGTACCCCTTCGATGAAGATGCGAACCGCGTGGGCATCTGAAGTCACCCGGTTGATGATCGAGCCGCTGGCATTGGAATCAAAGAATCGGAAGCTCAGCTGCTGGAGTTTGGCGAAGACTTGGGAGCGGAGATTGACGACGATTCGTCCATGCAGGAAGCGGACGGATACGAGTCCGAAGGCAAAGGAAATGGCCGCTCGCAGTAAGGCCGCGGCGAGAATGCCCAAGGCCAGCCAGACGATGACCGCCTTGTCGGAGGCGTCCGTGGGGACAAAAAATGGAAGGGCGGGGGCCGCCACCGTGTGGTCGGCACAATGTCGGATGAAGTCGATCCCGACGCCGGCGAGGGCGATGACGGTGACCGTCAGGATGACGACGATCAGTTGCAGGCCGAGTAGTTGCAGGCAGTCGGTACGGTACGACCAAGCGATGCCGAGCAGGCGGCGCAGGGTGCCATCGCGACCTCCCGCTGAACTATGGTCGGTGGTTGCGGGCATGCGGCGGGTCTGCGCTCAGGCGGCGCAGGGTTCGCTCATCGAATCATCTGCCCTTCGCGGGAGGCCTTCTTGCGGAACTCGGCGAGGATGCTTGCGGTGATTGGTCCGGGCTTGCCGGTGCCGATCTTACGGGCGTCTACTTCGATGACCGGAATGACTTCGGCGGCGGTGCCAGTCAGGAAACACTCGTCGGCGTTCCAGACGTCGTAGCGGGTGATATTCGTCTCGACGGTCGGAATCTTGAGGGTGGCGGCAATTTCCAGGGCGACTTGGCGGGTGATGCCCACGAGGGCGCCGGCATGGGAGGCGGGGGTGATAAGCCGTCCTTTGTGAATCAGGAAGACGTTATCGCCGGTGCACTCGGCGACATAGCCTTGTTCGTTGAGCATGAGGCATTCGTGGAAGCCGTGCTGCTGGGCTTCCATCTTCGCCATGATATTGTTCAGGTAGTTCAGCGACTTGATCATCGGGGGCAGGGCGGCCGGGCTGATGCGTCGGGTCGGTGCGGTGATGATCTTCATACCCGTGGTGTAGAGTTCCTCGGGGTACAGCTTGATGGTATCGGCGATGCAGATGATGGACGGGGTGGGGCAGTTCTTCGGCGAGAGGCCGAGGTCGCCGAAGCCACGCGAGACGACGAGCCGGATATAGCCATCAGTCAGGTTATTGCGTCGGCATGACTCGCAGATGATTTCTGCAATTTCCTTGCGAGTCCAAGGCATCTCCAGGCAAAGGGCTTTGGCGGACATCTCGAGGCGCTCGAGGTGTTCATCGAGACGGAAGACGCAGCCCTTGTAGAGGCGGATGCCTTCAAAGATGCCGTCACCATAGAGGAAGCCGTGGTCGAAGACGGAGATTTTGGCTTCGGCTTTAGGGTAGAACTTACCGTCGATGTAGACGTCCATGGTGGTGAAAAGCCCACCTTGGCGGGTGGGCAGGCTTTTTTCCAGCCCGAAAGCCCCTTTCCCGCCGGTAATCTCAGTCGTTCAGGCCGCTTCGCGCAGGGTCAGGCGGAATTTACCTGAATCCTCGGGTGCGATGAGGGCAACGCATTCGGCGGTGACCGCCTTTCCGAGTAGTCGGCCCAGTTCGGCAGTCAGTTGGGTTTGGGCTAGGCTCAGGTCATCAGTCAACTTCGCGGGGACGAGGAAGAGGTGGGCGGAGCCGTCGACCTTCTGGCGGAGTTGATAGTGGGCAATGCCGCTGACCCCGGCGAAGGTCTGATCAATCATGCGGGTGGTGAGGGTCCGACCGTGGGTATCAGTAAGGGCGTCGCGTTTACGTCCGTGCAACCAATAGCCATCCTCCGTGCGCTCAACGTAGTCGCCAACCTCGTAGCGCAGAAGGGGGAGGTAGGGATTGGTGAGCGTCGTGACGAGTAACTCGCCGATACCGTCGGTCGCGGTCGACTCGAGGATCGCGGTTTCAGGGATAGTTCGCATGACACCTTCGTACTCGATGAGCAAATGTCCGGTCTCGCTGGAGCCGTAGAGGTCGATGACTGGCACGCGAAAAACGCGCTCCATGATAGCCCGATGGGAAACGCTGGTGTATTCGTAACTCGTTAGGATAAAGCGTAGGGAGGGGAAGTGGAGTCCATGCCGTTCACAGTGGAGCGCAAACCACGCACCGTGTACGGGGTCGACATCAAGAAAGGCCGGCTTCCAGTCGGCGATTTCCTGGGCCATGCCGGCGAGTTTTTCTTCGCTAAGGTTGAAGGGGATGCGCGACTGGTTGACGAAGAGGCTGTCGCCCTGCGTTCGCTGATTTAGGTTCAGCCAGCGGTTGTAGCAACTGACACCGTTGCACCCAGGGGTGGTCAGGACCGCACGTCGAAGTTTGGGTTGGGTCGCGAAGAGCTCGGCAAGAAAGGGGTGCCGGACTAAAGCGCGGCGTTCTTGTTCGGCCCACCAAGTCTTACCAAACACCACGCGGACGCTGGCTCCCGAGGTGCCTGAGGTGCTTTCCTCTTCAATTAAGCCGCGTGCCAAGAGGTTTGGGATATTCATGCCAGCTGGCAGGAAGCCTTCAGGTGAATGTTCGCGCAGTTGGCTCTTCGTGATACGTGGCAGATCGATGAGCCGTGCCGTCGGCGAAGCTAACGCGGCTTGCCACTCCTTGGTGGCATAAAAAGGTGCCGTGGTCGCCTGACTTATGGCCACTGCTAGGTAGGCCGGACAGTCCAGGGAGGCTGTAAAGGCCGTGGTCGAACTTAGCATGCTTTCAGGTTGAAAGGATGTGCGGCTAAAGCAAAACGCGGATGTCCTTTAACGGCGGAATAGTGCCATATAAAGGCATTCACCTTGCGAAGGGAACTATCGAGGTTGAACGAGGTCAGTCTGTACCATACCCCTCCTCCATGCGATTACCCCGTCGTTCTTTTCTCCGTAAGGCTGCTGTCGCCGCGCTTGGCTTCACCATCATTCCACGTCACGTCCTTGGGCGCGGCTTCATTCCGCCCAGCGAGACGTTGAACCACGTCATCGTGGGCTGCGGTGGCATCTCCGCCATGCACAGCGATCCGCGCATGACGGGTGCGAACCGAATTGTCGCTATTTGCGACGTCGACTCGGAGCGCGTTAAGCGGAAGTTGGAAAAAATCCAGACGGCCGGGGGCGGCAATCCAATGCAAGCGGAAGATTTCCGAGACGTCATTGCCCATGCCGACGCCGACGTGGTCCACGTTTGCACACCTCCGCATTGGCATGGGGTCATCGCCGCCGCCGCTGCCCGTCGGGGTAAGGCTGTATGGTGCGAGAAGCCTTTGACGCGGACGATTGGCGAAGGGCTCGCCCTGAGTCGGGTGGTGCAGCAGACGGGGGTGCCGTTTCGGGTGAATACTTGGTTCCGCTTGAATCGTACAAATTACTACGGGGTTGGGCCTGCCCGCGAAATCCGTCGGGTCGTCGCGAGCGGAGTGCTCGGTGGTCCGCTCACGGTTCGCCTCGCGCCGGTCGGCGGCATTGCTTGGAAGGTAAATCTTTGGACGGGTCGGCCTGACTTGAAGCCCGTGCCCGTGCCGGCAAATCTGAATTGGGACCTTTATTGCGGGCCTTCGCAGCTCATCCCGTATCACCCACACCGAGCGCACGGTTCTTTCCGTGGCTATTGGAATTTTGACCAAGGTGGCCTCGGCGACATGGGTCAACACTTCCTCGACCCGGTGCAGTACTTCCTCGGCAAGGACAATGAGTTCCCGGTCACGGTCGAATGTGATGCGCCGCCGCAGGATGCGATGGCTTGCGGCGTCTGGAAGACCGTCACGCTCACTTATAAGGACGGCACTCGGATTATTCTGGAATCCGAGCTCGCGGATCGAAATCCGAATAATCCATTTATGGAAGGCCCCAATGGTAAGCTCTTTGCGGGGATGCGCTGTGATAATCCGGCTCTCCTCCGCAAGGCTGCCGAATTCCCGCTGCCTGAATATCAGGAAGATGATTTCGATATCTGTGCCCGCGAAAAGCGTCCGTTCGGTTATGGCGTCAATGAGGCGTTCCATAGCTCGACGTTGGTGAATCTTGCGGGTCTCTCGGTCCGACTCGGCCGGAAGCTTACCTTCAAGTCTGATGGCAGCGGCTTCGTGGGCGATGCCCAGGCCGATCGACTGCATTCTCCGGTCATGCGTGGCAACTGGTCCATCTGAACCCCGCACCCTCTTACGACTATGAAATATCTTCTGTCCGCTGGCCTCTTGTTTGCCAGCTTTTGCGTCGCCCTCTTGGCGGCCGCTCCTGCTGACGAAGTCTTCGCCGACCTTAGCGTGCCCGCGAAGCGCCTCGCCGCCCAGCAGGCGATCTTTGATTACTCTCGTTCGTTCGGCCAGGCTTCCGATGAATCCAAGGCTTGGTTCAAGCGCGTGGATGTCGCTCAGAAGTCGGTCGAAGATCCCGAGGCTAAGGCCTCCTTGGCGCAAACGCTCGCCTTGGATCCAGCCGTGAAGTCTTTCTTGCCGATGGGGAAGAAGACTCCCGTTCACTATCCCGCCCCGGAAGGTACGACGCCAGCGACTAAGTTGGCCGAAACCGAACGTCTATTGGACCTTGGTCGCCCGGTTTCAGAAAATCCGTTGAGCGCCGATGCGCTTGCGGCGCTTGCGAGTGGTGAGGATTTCGTCCTCGCCCAACGCGCAAATCGTTTGCTTCGCCGCGTGAGTCCGAAACTGGCGGCGCCTTTGCTTTGGGCCCGCATGGCCAAAGCCACGCAGCGTTCGCAGGTCTTGGAAATTGAAGACGAGATTCTTCGTCTACCCATCTCGCTCGCTGCCCAGACGACCCCGCTTGCCCCGGAGGGCACTTCACTCGCCTCCAAGGCGGCCTGGGTGCGCATTGTCTCCGTCCGTGCCGCAGGCGGCAGTCGCATCCGCCAATCTGTCAAGGCAGCCATCCTGCCTTTGCTCAAGGGTTCCGCCAATGAATTGACCGAAGCAGCCTGGGATTCCGTTTCGCGCCTCTGTTCCGAGGCGGATCGAGCCGAATTGACCGAAGCTGCCAAGGGCCTGTCCGAGCGACTTGCCCCGCGGGCGAAAGCGGCCTTGGATTCCTTGTCAGCGCAGTAAGCCCGACGCTTGTCGCTTGCCGTGAGGCGGGCGGGGGATTGCTATGGGGCTATGCCGCCTGTTGCGAACAAGGATAACTCGCCGAACCTCATCCTGGCCGGATTCATGGGGACGGGTAAGTCCGCCCTCGGACGGCAACTGGCGAAACGATGGAGACGCCGCTTCTACGATACCGACGAGTTGGTTGAGAAGCTGGCGGGTTCATCGGTGGCCGATATCTTCGCCGAGCACGGCGAGGAGCATTTCCGGGCGCTCGAGCGCAAGGTCGTCGAGGGGTTGTTGCCCGAGCACGGTGGGGTAATCGCCTGCGGCGGAGGTTTGGTCGTGCCGACGGGGATGGGCGAACTCGTCCGCTCCAAGGGTATCGTCATTACGCTATTTGCCTCGGTCGACACCATCCTGCGCCGCACGGCGGGGAACTCTCGTCGGCCGCTGCTGAAGGGTGACGACCCCGAAGCTAAAATTCGCGATCTCATGAAAAAGCGTGAGCAGGCTTACATGAAAGCGGGCATCGCCGTCTATACGGACGGACGCTCGCTCCAGCAACTTTGTGTCATCGTCGAGCGCGTTTATGAACGCGAGGCCCGGGCGATTCTCAAGGCGCGGCAGTCGGCGGAATAATCCACGCCTGCGGCGAAGGGGGTTGGTCGCGTTCACCGTGGACGATTTCAAGGAAGTTTTGGCGATGAATGGCAAAGGCCCCCAAGCTGGCGAGATGAGGGGTGGGGACTTGGCAGTCGATGAGGACGTATCCCCAGTGGATGAGGTTCTCCACGAGGGTGGCGAAGCCCACCTTGGACGCGTCGCTCCGCGTATGAAACATGGACTCGCCATGGAAGAGCCGACCGAGGGCGACGCCATAGAGCCCGCCGACGAGTTCGCCCTGCCAGCGAACTTCGACGCTATGGGCGATGCCACGGCGATGAAGCTCCGCGTAGGCGGCGATCATTTCTTCGCTAATCCAGGTGCCATTCTGGCCAGGTCGGGAGATTTCGCCGCAGCGCCGCATCACGGTTTCAAAGTCGCGATCAAAAGACACTTCCCAGCCTGATTTCCGCATCGTCTTGCGGAGGCTGTCCGTCAGGCGCAGTTCACCTGGGAGTAAAACAAAGCGCGGGTCCGGGCACCACCATTTGACTTTTTCGCCAGGTGAGTACCAAGGGAAGACGCCGACCCGATAGGCTGCAATCAGCGCATCCGCATCCAACTTCCCACCGATGGCCACCGGCGAACGAGCCGGGCCATTGGCGGGATTACCATGCTTCCACTCGGGCATCGTCCCTCCATCAAGGGAACGATGGCATCCGGGGCAAGGTTAGTCCTTGGTGATATTGTAGACCGACGGAATGGAGATGCCTAACTCGGCGGCGATTTCGCGGACTGGGGCGCCTTTCTTGCGCATCGCGGCAGCCTTATTGCGCATCGCTTCGGAGATCTGAGCTCGAGCGCGGTTGGGGCGAGAGAGGAGTTTAAGGAGACGACGGGCGAGCTCGTTCTTGGAAAGGCTGGCGACTTCGCGCTCGAGCAGGCTCTTGCGGTCGGTGTGCTCATCCTCCCAGGCCTGGACAGCGAGGTCGCGGGCCTTGGAGAGGGCGGCGCGGACGTAGGCGTCCTTCGTATTGAAGGTTGAAGGGTCGAGTTCGATTTTCATGAAGAGCGGTGATGGATTGTTTTTAGCCATGGTCACTGGGTTAATTTTTAGACCTAGGTTAGAGGGCTCAACATTTTATAATATCTTCAAATGTCAAACTTTGGTAAAAGATTTATACCTCGAATATCCCCTAAGGGCAAAAATAGGCACGTCACTTGCTCCACTCCAACATCTTACGGAGAGGCAACTCGGCGGAGAGGCGCACTTTTTCGTCCATGATAATTTCGGGTAATCCATCGCGAAGACAATCGCGCACCTTTACCAGCGTGTTCATTTTCATGAACTTACATTCGTTGCACGAGCAGCGATCAGTCGGCGCGGCGACGAACGTTTTGCCGGGCACTTCGCGCCGGAGGCGATGAATCATGCCAGATTCCGTCGTGATGATGATAGTTTGGGCGGACTGCTCGCGGCACCAGCCGACCATGAGTTCAGTTGAGCAGACCATGTCCGCCATCTCGCGCACCGCCTCGGTACATTCTGGGTGGGCGACGACGGGCGCACCCGGATGGGCGGCCTTGGCGCGAAGCAAAGCTCCGGGCGTGAACTGGACGTGGGCGTAGCAGTTGCCTGGCCAGAGTTGCATCGCTCGCCCGGTTTTGCTGGAGACCCAGCGTCCGAGGTTCTGATCCGGCACGAAAAGGATGGGGCGATCCGCCGGGACGCGATTCACGATTTTGGAAGCGTTACCGCTGGTGACGATGACGTCGCTCAAAGCCTTCACGGCCGCACTGCAGTTGATGTAGGCCACGACGTACAGTTCAGGATTCGCGGCTTTGGCCGCCGCGAGTTTTTCCGCTGGGCACGAATCGGCGAGCGAGCAGCCGGCTTCCATGTCAGGCAACAGGACCCGCCGGCCTGGATTGACGATTTTAGCCGTTTCGGCCATAAAATGCACCCCACAGAAGACAATGGTCGATTGCTGGGCGGCGGCTGCCTTGTAAGCGAGGCCGAGGGAATCTCCGACGTAATCCGCGATTCCTTGGATGTCTTCGCACTGGTAGTTGTGGGCGAGGATGATGGCGTCTTTCTCTTTTTTAAGAGCCATGACTTCCTTCTGTAAGTCTGAGAGCGGCATCCCGCCGAGTGGAAGGGGAGGGAAGACGGAGGCGGTGGGAAAGGTGATCATAGCCGGGCGGTCTTGCGCTTCTGACACCGTTCACAAAGCGCGGTGACCTGGAGTTTTTGAGAGATGGGTCGCATGCCGTGCTTGGCCGCAACGGCTTTTCCGTACCATTCCATAAAAGGGGCTTCGACTTCAACAATGGTTTCGCAGCTTTCGCAGATGAGTTGGGCGCGAAAAGTCGCGCTGCCTGCTTCCGCCAGATAGTACTTATGGTCTCTGCCCACATCGACTTCCCTGACGATACTGCTGCCGATGAGTAGGGGGATGGCCCGGTAGATGGTCGCTCGCGAGACACTGCGATCAAGGGCGCGGGCCTTCTTCATCAGGTCTTCCGCTGTGTAGTGTCCCTGGATGGAACGCGCGGCCTCGAAGACCGCCATCCGCTGTCTCGTCGCCCGCAGGCCTTTCTGGGCGATGAATGCCCGGAAGGCTCCGGATTGCTCTACGGATTCACTGGAGGGGGGCTTGGGCATGCCGATTTGAGACACTTTTGATACTGAACGGCCCCGCGTCAACACGGGACGCGTCATTGACACGGGAGCCTCCGACCCCTTCATTTACCCCCTTTTCCCTTTGGGAAAGGCCCTCCTCCTGATGTATCACAATACAGACGACCTTCGCATTCGCAGTCAGCACCCCCTGTTGACGCCTGCCCTCGTACTCCAAGACCTCCGCCCGTCGGAGAAGGCGACCGAGGTCGTGACGGCTTCCCGCAAGGATGCGGCCCGGATTATTTCCGGCCAGGATGACCGCTTGCTGGTCATCGTCGGGCCTTGCTCAGTCCATGACACCAAGGCCGCCCTAGAGTATGCCGCTCTCCTGCAGAAGGAGGCATCGAAGCATGCCGCCGATCTCTTGGTGGTCATGCGGGTCTATTTCGAAAAGCCGCGCACGACCGTCGGCTGGAAGGGGTTGATTAATGACCCGTTGGTGGATGGCTCTTTCCGGATTAATGACGGCCTACGCATCGCGCGCCGCCTGCTCGCCGACATCGCGGAGATGGGCTTGCCCTCTGCTACCGAGTTTCTTGACCCAATCACCCCTCAGTATGTCGCTGATTTGGTCTCCTACGGGGCGATTGGCGCCCGGACGACTGAAAGCCAGATTCACCGCGAACTCGCCTCGGGTCTTTCGATGCCCGTCGGTTTCAAGAATGGCACGGACGGTTCGATCCAGGTTGCCGTGGATGCCTGCCTGTCCGCCCGATCATCGCATTGGTTCCCTTCGGTCACCAAGGAAGGCGTTGTGGCCATTTTTCAGACGTCGGGTAATCCTGACGCGCACATCATCTTGCGGGGCGGGTCTCGTACTGGACCTAATTATGGGGCCGAATTCGTCACGGATGCTTCTGCCCGGATTCTGAAGGCTGGCCTGACTTCGCGCCTCATCATCGATTGCTCTCACGGCAATAGCTCCAAGGATCATCGCCGTCAGCCGTTGGTCGCTTCGGACATCGCTGCGCAGGTCGCGCAGGGCTCCCCCATCATCGCGGGTGTGATGATTGAGAGCCACCTCGTCGAAGGCCGTCAGGATTGGAAGGGCCAAGAGGCCTCGACCTACGGCTGTAGCATTACCGATGCTTGTATCTCTTTTGAGCAGACGATCCCGGTCCTGGCGGAACTCGCCGCCGCCGTGCGCCAACGCCGCCAAACACCTAAGGTCTGATTTTCCGCCATGAACTCCGTACTCAAGCTCATCCTCGACGGCGAGGCCCTCGACACTGCCCAGATTGGTAAGATTCTCGGACTCGGCGCCGAAGCCGTGGACCGTGAGCTCGCCGCACTGCGTCAGCAGGGTGTGTTGCTCGGGATGCGCCCCGTATTGAATCCGGCATTCGAGTCGGAGCATCGCGTACGTGCGGTCATTGAGATTAAAATCCGCACCGAAGGCGTTGGCGGTTTTGACGGCATCGCGGAACGCATTTCCAGTTTCGAACAGGTGGAGAGCTGCTACCTGATGTCGGGCGGCTACGATTTGCTGGTCGTTGTGACCGCGGACAATCTCTACAAGGTCGCTGGTTTCGTGCATGAGCGTCTGGCCCGAATTGACGGTGTCCAGGGCACCTCTACGCATTTCTTCCTCCGGGCCTACAAGAAGGACGGTTTTATTGTGAATTCCGAAGCCGCGCATCGCGATCAGCCCTCGGTCAGCCCCTGATTCCAGCCTGACCATGGATTCCTCCAGCCGCTTCGTGGCGCGACATGTCGCGTCTTTGCCCAAATCGGGCATTCGCGATTTCTTCGCCATCGTCTCGAAGATGAAGGACGCGGTTTCGCTCGGCATCGGCGAGCCCGACTTCGTCACACCTTATCATATCCGCGAGGCGGCCATCGCTTCGCTTGAGAAGGGGCGCACTTCCTATACGGACAATCGCGGAACCCAGCAATTCCGTGAAGAGGTCTCCCGTTATGTGGCCAAGAACTACGGCCCTGAGTATGATCCAGAGACTGAAATCTTGGCGACCATTGGGGTTTCGGAAGCATTGGACATTCTCCTTCGCGCTGTCCTTAACCCTGGCGACAAGGTGCTCTATCACGAGCCCTGTTACGTGAGTTATGCTCCGAGTGTGGCGCTGTGTCACGCCGAGGCGATTCCCGTCCGGACCGTTTCGGCCGACCAGTTCGCGCTGGATCCGGCGGCTTTGCGTGCAGCCTGGCAGCCTGGCTGCAAGTTGCTCGTCATTAATTTTCCGACCAATCCGACCGGCGGAACGGCCGACCGGGCCAAACTCGAGGCCATCGCTAAATTTGCCATCGAGAAGGACCTCTTGGTGGCTTCGGACGAGATCTATTCCGAGCTCACGTTTGAAGGCGACCACGTGTCCATTGCCTCGCTTCCGGGCATGCGCGAGCGCACTATTTTCCTGCACGGTTTCTCCAAGGCCTTTGCGATGACCGGTTTCCGTATCGGTTACGCCTGCGGACCCGCTGCCGTCATCGATGGGATGCTTAAGGTCCACCAGTATGGCATCATGTGTGCTCCCATCATGAGCCAAGAGGCGGCCGTCGAAGCGCTCCGTAATGGTCGCGATTCGATGCTCCATATGCGCTATAAATACCGCGAACGCCGTGACTTCATTGTCCGCCGTTTTAACGAGCTCGGCCTGCCTTGCCATCTCCCGCGTGGTGCCTTTTACGCCTTCCCGGATATCACCTCCACCGGGATGGACTCGATGACCTTCGCCCAGCAGCTGCTCGAGCAGCAAAAGGTGGCCATGGTGCCGGGCACGGCGTTCGGCGCCGCCGGAGCCGGCTTCTGCCGTGCTTCCTTCTCGACGAGTTACGAGAAGATTCATGAGGCCGGCGAGCGCATCGCCCGCTTCTTGGACACGATTCGCAAAGGTTGAGCATCCTTGCTTGCTAGCGGGGCAGGTAGGCCCGACTCTTATTTTATGGAACGGAACACAGAAATTTCGCGTGCGGTAGCCATCGTGGGCCGTCCTAACGTCGGCAAGAGCCGCCTTTTCAACCGACTGGTCGGTCGTCGCATCTCAATTGTACACGACCAGCCCGGCGTGACGCGTGACTTGATCACGGCAGATGTCTTCGAAGGCCGCTACACTTTGATGGATACGGGTGGCATCGGTTTGTATCGCGAGGAGCTGACGCCGAAAGTCGTCGCAGAAGCGGTGGAAGAGCAGGTCGACTTCGCTTTGGCCGCCGCGGCCCTCGTCCTGCTCATTGTCGATGCCTCCGAGGGTTGCACGCCCTTGGATATCGATGTGGCCGCCAAGCTGCGCCAGGCCGGCAAGAAGGTCATCGTCGTCGCGAATAAGGCCGACACCGAAGAGCGTGACGGGTTGATGTCCGAGTTCTACGTCTTGGGCTTTGGTGAGCCTCTCCTGATTTCTGCTGAACACGGCCGCGGCATCCCGCAGTTAATGACCCAGATGCTCAAGGCCCTTGGGCCGGAGCCTGAAACGCCGCGCGAAGAGGGCCCTCGCCCCATTCGCCTCGCTCTCGCCGGTCGCCCTAATGTGGGTAAGAGCTCGCTCGGTAACCGCCTGCTGGGCGGCTCCCGACTCATTGTGAGCGAAGTCGCTGGCACCACACGCGATCCAGTGCGCGCGGGACTTTCCCGCACCAAGGCTGACGGATCGAAAGCCAAATTCACCTTGGTGGATACGGCCGGACGTCGCACCGCCAACAAGCGCGACACCCTGGATTTCTTTTCACAGATTCGCGCCGACGAAATTCTGGCCGAAACCGACGTTGTTTTTCTCGTGCTCGACGCGGGGCAGGGAGTGACGCGGATTGATAAGCAACTTGCGGGTGAGCTCGCGCTGCTCGGTTGTGGTATGGTCATTGTGGTCAATAAGTGGGATCTCGCGAAGACGGCTTTCCGCGAAAAAAATATCGATGGTTTCGAAGACGAAGAAGAGTTTCGCTCTAAGTTCCGCTCAGCTATTCGCCGGGAGTTATTCTTCCTGCCCGAACCGCCGGTCTTATTCGTTTCCGCGAAGACGGGTTTGCGTTCCGACGACGTTCTTGACGCTGCCGAGGGGGTCTTCACGCGTGCTGGCACGGCGATTTCGACGGGCCGCATCAACCGCGTGGTCCAGGAATTGATGACCAAGCGTCCCCCACGCATGGTTTCTGGTAAGCGCTTTAAGTGCTACTACGTCACCCAGGTTTCCAAGCGCCCGATTCGTTTCCGCCTTTTCTGTAATTCCGAAGAACGGCTCGAGGACGCTTACCAGCGCTTCTTGGTCAAAGGAGTACATGAGAATTTCGATCTCGCCGGTGTGCCGCTCTTCTTGGACATCGTCGGCAAGCCTAAGCAGGGCACCCGCCGCGGCATGGGCACCCCTGGTGCGCCGGTGATGCCCGAAGAAGCTACGCCGCGTAAGGCCGTCGCTAAAATCGCGGCCAAGGCGGCCGCCGATCAGCCTAAGAAAGCGGTGGGCCCTTCCGGTCCTCGCTTGGGTAAGTCGAAGTCTTCCCGTGGCAAGGCCACCCCGGTTCGCAAGAAATCCTTCACCCGCTGGGATAAGCCGCGTTCGCTCAAAGGGCGGGCTGCGCGCCAGGCCCGCAAGTGACGCATGCTGCGGAAACTGGTCCTACTCGGCTCGGATGAAATAGCGTTGGCGGCCTTCGCCGCCGCACGCGCCTTGCCCGAGGTGGAAGTGGTGGCGGTCTATTCGCAACCCGATCGTCCCGCGGGGCGTGGTCAGGAAGTGCGCCCTAACCCCGTCGCGGCGTGGGCGCGTGCTGAAGGCCTGACACTCCTGCAACCAGAGAAACTAGAGGCGAGCGACGCTGTGGTCCTTCGCGGATTCCAGGCAGATCTCGGCGTCGTGATGGCCTATGGTCAGTTGCTAAAAGATGATTTTCTGGCGGCGACGCGGCTGGGGTTCGTGAATTTCCATGGTTCGTTGCTTCCCCTTTTACGTGGTGCCACCCCCGTGGAGGGTGCCTTGGCGGCGGGTTTAAAGGAGACGGGTGTATCCTTGCAGCAGGTTGTCCGGAAATTGGATGCCGGCCCTATTCATGCTTCCGTCAGTACTTCTATTCTGCCCAATGAGGGCAGGGTGGCCTTGCGGGCCCGCTTGGGGGTGCTTGCCGGCGAGCTCGCCACGAGCGCTTTGCCCTCAATTTTGGCAGCCACATCGCAAGCCATCTCCCAGGATGAAGCGAAGGTCACCTATGCACGGCGATTAGCTCGGGCCGACGCGCCTCTGGATTTTCGCCAACCCGCAGAGCAACTCCATGGGCGTGTCTTGGCGCTAGAGGGTTGGCCGGGGAGCACCTTCGATCATGCAGGGGTGACGCTCAAGGTTGGTTCAGCATTTGCAGATGCCGCGGTTTCTACCGAAGCCCCCGGTCGCATCCTCGCGGCTGGTCGCGACGGTATTCGGATCGCCTGTGGTTTGGGGTCATTAGTGGTGAAATCTTTACAACGGCCTGGGGGGAAGATGTTGCCTGCGGCTGAGTTTTTAGCCGGTCATCCCTTAATTGTGGGCGAGCAGCTGATCAGTGCCGAGATGCCCGCCTTTGTCGCTGACCGTCCGTTTCCACGGTTGCCGAAGGCGTAATCGCTTGATTCGCCCGTCTTGCTGGGGTGTCATAGCATCATGCGAGCCTTGCTACTGTGCCTCCTCTTGGCTGTGGAAGTCTCGGCTCAGCAGAAGGAACTGAAATTCCAGCAAGTGAGCGGCGGTACGTTTTCTGGTTTTACGGAAGATGAGAAGGCGGAGAAAGCTTGGGATGTGACGGCCAAATTCATGAAGCCCGCGACTGAGGCGGGCGTTTGGGATATGGATCAACTGAAAGTGCAATCTTTCCGACAGGGCAAACCGCGAGCCACTTTCACAAGCCCATCTGGCACGATGAATCCGGCGCGCCGTGCGGCCCAGGGTGCGGCCTCGGTTCTAGCTGAGTCTTTAGCGTTTAATTTGACGGGGACGGGTTGGAGTTGGCGTTCGACTACGCAAGGGGACAGCTTTGCCATCCTCGCGAATGTCGCCGCGGTGCTCGACCTTTCGAAGCCCAGCGACCAACGTCTTCGGCTGCGTGCCCAGCGGATGGATGCCAGCCCGACGGCGATCGGAACGCTGATGATTTTTGAAGGCGGAGTGGTGGCGGATCGCCTGGGGGAGCACACCACTTGTGATCGCTTGGAGTGCCTCGTGGGGGATGGTCCAGGGGGCGACTCATCGGTTCGTTCCCTTACGGCTACCGGCAAGGTAGTTCGCATCTTCAATAAGCAGACTCTCCGTGGCGACCTCGCCAAATTCGACACGAAGGAGGATTCGATCGACGTCATCGGCCATGTCGAAATTGAGGAGCCGGAAGTTAAGGGTACGGCGCAGCGCCTGCGCCACCAAGCCAAGCAGGGGTATACGCAGCTCTTTTCTGGCGACGGCGTCCCCGTGAAGTTGCACGTCACGCGAAAGAAGGAGGAAGCGTCCGATATCTCAGGGGAAGTCCTTTCCATCCGTCGCGAGGCCAAGGGCGGAGGCTCTGTCGTGGAGGTGCAGAATAATGCGACTTATACCTCGGCCCAGGGCTCTTTAACCGCTCGTCACATCGTCGCCACTGAAACGCGCGAGGGCACGAGCGTCTTGGCGGCCGACGGGACGGTGAAGGGCGAAATCGAGGGATCGGTGTTTGAGGCTGGCCGGGCGCGATGGGATCGCGTCCTGCGTCGACTCGACCTTGAGGATCTCCCACGTATCCGTGAGGCTCGCGGTTTGGAGGCGGCTGGGTTTTCGATTCGGACTGATCGGCTTAAGGATCGGATTGAGGTTCGCTCGGGACCCGGTGTCCGCGCGGCCATTCGTCTCCCGGCCGGCGAAGAGGGCGGTGCTCCTGGCTTAGCTGAAGCCAATCAGGTCGTCGTGCAGACTGAAGATAGGGCCATGCAAGTCGAGTTACTCGGCGCCGTCCATTATGTCGCCGGTCTGGTTACGACCGATTCGGATGTCATGGTGGCCTTCGCGCTGCCAAACCCCAAGCAGCGGAATCACTTCGAGCTGAGTAAGGCGATTCTCACAGGTAAAGTGCGCTACATCCAGCCTGGCTTCCGCTGTTCAGCGGAGCGTATCGACCTCACACCCGCCGTGCAGGTCGAAGAGGTGTTGGCGAAGGACGCCCTGCAGGGACGTCCGCGTCTGCTGACGCTTTCCGGTGGCATCGCGGATCAGCGACCACATCTGTTCGTCACTTTCTCTAGCGGTAAGAGCGCCGAATTTATTTCCGACGCGGACGAAATTCTGACCACGCCCACGCTGACCAAGTTCTTCCTGCGCGGTGCAGTCGCGATGAAGTCGGATGGCACCGATGCGACTTGCGATCTCCTGGAAGGTTTGGCGACGCCGGACAAGGATGGACATCAGGTGGCCCGGCAGATGATCGGCCGCGGCAATGTGCACGTCGTTGCCGGTGGTTCATCGGCGAAGGGGCGTACGCTGGAAATCTTACCGGAAAAGGGCATGGCCCGATTACTGGGTGACGCGCGCATTATCGATAAGTCGGGGAATGAGGGCGTCCCAGCGAAGGAGGTCACCTACGACCTTAACCGTAAACTCTGGCGAATGGAGTCGGCACTGGATGAGGCGAATCCCGGTCAGGTGGTCCGGCCGAAGATATTCCTCGGTCAGGACTTCACCTTGCCCGAGGTCAAAAGCCTCGACAAGGCCCGCTGACCGCTTCCTCCTTATGGCTATGGCCGAGAACAGCGAAAAGGGCGTCGTGAGGGTCCAGGCGCTCGCTAAGCACTATGATGCGAAGGTCGCCGTGCAGGATGTCAGTCTTACCTTAGGTGCCGGTGAAATTGTCGGCCTGCTCGGTCCCAATGGCGCGGGTAAGACCACCACTTTCTACATGGTTGTCGGCCTGGTGCCCGCCACTTCTGGTCGAGTATTCTTAGATGGCCGCAACATCACCTCGATGCCGATGTGGCAGCGGGCCAAAAGCGGGCTCGGTTACCTGCCGCAGGAAGCCTCGATTTTCCGTAAACTATCGGTCTGGGAAAATGTCATGGCCGTGGTCGAAACTCTTAATCTCACTTTACAGGAACGCAAAAACCGCACGGCGCAGCAGTTGACTGATCTGGGCTTAGAGAAGCTCGCCCGACAACCGGCTTTCACCCTTTCTGGAGGCGAGCGGCGCCGTCTGGAGATTGCCCGGGCTTTGGCGACTGGGCCGCGTTTTCTTTTGATGGATGAGCCTTTCAGCGGGGTTGACCCGATTTCCGTCGCGGAGGTCCAGGCGATTATCCGTAAACTCAAGGCCCGGGGCATTGGTATCCTGATTACCGACCATAATGTACGGGAAACCCTCTCCATCGTGGATCGGGCCTACCTCATCCACCAAGGTCGGGTACTTGTTTCTGGCACTCCCGCGGACATCGTAAACAATCCTGAAAGCCGCCGCCACTACTTGGGCGAAGGTTTCAAACTCTGACGCCATGTCTGACCCCGCTCCTGATACTCGCCCGGAATCTGTTTCGGTCCGCGAATTTTTCGACTCCTTTAAGGATATGCTCCAGATGGAGCTCCTCGCCGGCGGTGAAGGCTTGGATAACATGATTTCCGAGAAGTCCCTAAACCGTCCGGCGCTCGCCGTGACCGGTTACTTCAAGGAGTTTGCCCACCGTCGCCTGCAGCTCTTTGGCGCGGGTGAGATGGCCTACTTGGCCGACCAGACTGCGTCCGCCCGCGAGAAACTCCTCGACGATGTTTTCGCCAAGAAGATTCCCGCCGTCGTGGTGTCGCGTGGCTTACCTGCGGACGATATTTTGCTAAAGCTGGCCGATCGACATCGCGTGCCGCTCATCCGGACTCAGTTGAAGTCTAAGGATTTCTCGGCGGAGGCCACCGTGCTTCTGGAAGAGAAGTTTGCACCGCGGACCAACTTGCATGCGACCCTGGTCGACATCAAAGGTATCGGTGTGCTCCTGCGTGGCGCCTCGGGTGTGGGTAAGAGTGAATGTGCGCTGGCCTTGATCGAGCGCGGTCACTCCTTGGTCGCGGATGATTACGTGATCGTCACGTTAATCGCTGATCGTGAATTGCAGGGCACCTCCAAGGAGCTCAATCGGGGCTATATGGAATGCCGCGGTATCGGTATCATTAATGTCGCCTCGATCTTCGGTGTGCGTTCCGTGCGTCGGGAGAAGCGGGTGGATTTGGTCGTTACTTTCGTCCTTTGGCAGCCTGGGATGGATGAAGAACGCTCCGGGCTCGAGGTAGAGACTTTTGAGATCCTTGGTCGCAAGGTGGCTCACATGACCATTCCGGTCCGTCCGGGACGCGATATGGCACGCCTCGTCGAGGTTGCCGCGATGGTGCACGCCTTGCGTGGCATGGGGCATGATTCCGCCAAGGAGTTCAGTGACCGACTCATTCAATTCATGAGTAAGGACGCCGAGAAGAAGGCCTGAGCAGGGTTAGCTTTTCTTCCCATCCCAGCGACAGTCGGCCATGACGCGGAGGCAGACTTCGCGTAGGTCAAAGAGCGTGGATTCGATATCCTGCGCAGCTTCGGCGGAACTGAGTTTAGCTTCACTCGGAATGCCCGCGGTGAGACCGATGGAAAAATTGATCGCGGAGAGGGCGCGCTTCATATGCACGAGCGCGAGCGGGAGGTCGCCGGTATCGGTCGCGTTGATGGCCATGATGACCTGATGCTGGGAATCCCAGAAGGAGAGCATGATGTTCGTGGCATCGACAGCGGTGATGGCCGGGGCGGATTCGCGGCAGAGGCGATGGAACGAGTGGGAGAGTTGGATGCCAAGGGCACGCGAGACGACGTAGACCGGATGTTGGTGGATGCAGTAGGGTAGGTCGGGCCCGTCATTGTCGTCCTCGAGCACTTCGTCCACGGCATCGCCTGGAGCCCAGTCGGCATTTTCCCAGCCCATGCGGCGAGCGCTAATATCCAATCGGTCGGGCAAGTCTTTGACCTCGGTGTAGTAGGAAAGGAAGCGACCCACCTCGAGGTCGTTTTTCTGGAGGTAGCCAGCCCAGTCGGCTTCGCCCCAAGAGGCGTTGCCGGAACCGTCGAAGTCGCCCTGGGGGTGGTCGGCATCGTCCATGGGTGGTATCTTTAGGGGGTTTCCGCTGGTTGCAAACCCGTTGTGGCGAAAATGCCTTGTCCCCGTCGCCTCGTCCGTGGCTAATCCGCCATGGCTTTGGACCTCTCTGCTCTGACCGCCGCTATCGCGGCAGGACGTGATCTCAGTCCCGCGGAGGCGACGGCGAGTGCCTTGGCCATGGTTGATGCCGGGATTTCTGATGCGGAAAAGGAAGCCTTTCTGCTCGCCCTGTCCCGTAAGGGCGAGACGGCCGCGGAGGTGACGGGCTTTGCGCAGACGTACCGCGACTTGGCTCGTCGGGTTGATTTCGGCGCATGGCCGGCCCGCGGGATTGATATCGTGGGCACGGGGGGCGATCGCTCGGGCAGTTTTAATATCTCTTCGGCTAGCTCACTGATTGTGGCCGCTGCGGGCGTACCTGTACTCAAGCATGGCAATCGCTCGGTCACTTCTAAATCTGGAAGCGCAGATTTTCTCGCCGGGCTCGGGGTGACCCTCGAGGCGACCGATGCCCAGTTGTTGAAGGCGATGTCCGAGGCGGGCTTTTGTTATCTCTACGCCCCGGCTTTTCATCCGGCCTTTAAGGCTGTGCTCGGGGTGCGTAAGAAGATCGCTGAGAGTGGGACGAAGACCGTCTTTAATGTCCTCGGGCCCCTAATCAACCCCGCGCGTCCTGCCTATATGGTCGTTGGCGTTTATGATGAACGCTGGGTTGAACCTTTGGCGGCGACCTTAACTAAACTCGGGGTTCGGCGCGGTTTGGTCACCCATTCGCGGGCCGGCGGCGGTATGGATGAAATCACGACGACGGGTGAGGTGCGCGTGCGCGGTTGCGGTGAGCTCGCCTCGGTCGATGCCGTTTGGTTGCCAGGCGATTTTGGCTTCACGGCCTGCACGGTGGCCGATTTGCGCGGAGGTTCGCCGGAAGAAAATATCGCGATGTTCAGCGACTTGCTGGTGGGCGCCGTCTCCGAGGGTTTGATGGACACGCTTTGTCTTAGTGCCGGTGCAGCTCTTTGGGTCGCGGGTAAATCGAAAGACCCCTCCGAGGGGGCGACCCTTGCTCGCTCAATTATCCTCAATGGCGCCTTGCGCGACGAGGCTCGCCGATTGCGCGAAGCCTATCGGGTGGCGTAATTAGTGGGCTAAGACAAGGGCGAGGGTACGCTCTGTCGCTCCGCGGTTTCCTTGATGCCAGGAGGCGCCGTTCTGTCCGACCTCGGTACGTCGGCGTCCATCGGAACAAAGTTGGGCGATGCGTACTTCCAGTTGCTCTGCGTTTTCGACGCGAAAGGCCGCCTGTGTTTGTTCGAGTCCTCGGCAGATGTCGCGGAAGTTGGTCATCTTCGGTCCATAGACCATCGCCACGCCCGCGGCCGCGCACTCAATCGGGGTCTGGCCACCTTCGTGCGGAGGGAGGCTCTTGCCGCAGAAGGCGATATCTGCCGCCCGGGTGAGTCGCCGGAGCTCGCCCGTGGTGTCGGCCAGGTGGATAATGGTGTCGGCGGGGGCGCTCGCTCCTCCGGTGGAGCGCTGATGCCACGCCAGGTCGCTGGCGCTGGCTTCGGTGGCCACTTCGTTTCGGCGCTCGGAGTGGCGCGGGACGAGAAGTAAGCGTACGTCAAGTTGGGCTGCGCGGAGCCCGCGGACGATGCGGATGAGCTGGGTCTCTTCGCCCTTCCAAGTCGAGGAGCCGAGGATCACTAAGGTTTGGGGATTTTCACCGAAGCCGAGCTCGCGACGGAGTTGAGCCCGCTCGGCGGCGGACATCGGAGCATCGCCCGCCACGTCGAACTTAAGATTACCCGTGAGTACTGGCGACGCGCCCAAAGTCCGGAAGCGACGATAGTCCTCTTCGCTTCCGGCTCCGATGGATTGGAAGTGGCTGAGTAGATAAGTGGAAATGCGCGGGAAGCGCTGATGCCGCGCAAAAGATTTATCGGAGATGCGCCCGTTGATAAGTAAGGCAGGCACGCCGCGGGCACGGGCTTGGGCGAGGTGTTCGGGCCAGAGTTCACCTTCGACCAAGATGATCTGGTCAGGTTGAATCCGTCGCCAAGCTAGGGCGCTGCACGGCCAGAGGTCGGTGGGGAAGATGCCGATCCGGTCCGCCACGGTGAGGTAGCGTTCGAGGGCGAGCCGGTAGCCGGTGCTGGTCGTAGTCGTCAGGATGATCTCCGCCTTGCCGGACTGTTGCAGTGCCTTCAGAAATGGGCCGATGGCCTCGATTTCACCGACCGAGACGGCCTGAATCCAGACTCGGCGCTTCCCTGGGGTCTTCGGTGGTAATTTCGGAAAAAACCCCAATCTTTGGCTGAAACCAGTGCCGTAGCCACCCCGGCGCAGCATCCTCCAGACATAGTAAGGGAGGGCTGGGATAAGCAGCAGTGGGAAGAGAATCCGGTAGGCCCAGGACATCAGGATAGGGCGAAAGTGCCATCCCCGCTGGCCCTGTCAGTTCCAAAGCAGGGGCTTTGGGTCGATTTTCCCGCTTGCACCGAGCGGTTAGGGGTGTTTGAACCCACTTTCCACCGTTTGAAGCGACCGCCGATTGCTTCGGACATAAAACCAAAAAACTAGTCAATACACAGATCCAATGTCCCCTCCTTCGGCAGGAATCGGGATACGGAGCCAAATACCATGAACATCACAGTCAAAGATCTCCTCGATGCCGGCGTCCACTTCGGACACCAAACTCGTCGCTGGAACCCCCGCAGCCGTCCGTACATCTTCGATCACCGCAACGGTGTTTCGATTATCGACCTTGAGAAGACGCACGCGTGCCTCGTTGCCGCTGCCGCCTTCATTGAGGATGCCTCCGCCAAGGGCAAGGAAGTGCTCTTCGTCGCCACGAAGCCGCAGGCCCAGGAAGTTGTCCGTCAGGCTGCAAAGTCGACTGGCATGCCCTTCGCCGTGAATCGCTGGCTCGGCGGTACGCTCACCAACTTCGCTACCATCAAGCGCTCGCTTGATAAGTATCGCACCTACCTCCGCATGGAGCAGGACGGTTCCCTCGCCAAGATGCACAAGAAGGAAGCGGCTGCGGTGAAGCGCGAGATGTCTCGTATGCAGCGCAACTTCGAGGGCCTCCTCGAATATCGCGAACTGCCTGCTGCGATGATCGTCGTCGACACCAAGCTGGAAGAAATTGCCGTCAATGAAGCCGTTCGCCTGGGTATTCCGGTGATTGGTCTCTGCGACTCTAATTCCGACCCGACCCTCCTTAAGTTCCCGGTCCCGGGCAATGATGACGCCGCGAAGTCGATTCGCCTCATCGTCGAAGTCCTGACTCAGGCCGTCCAGACGGGTCTCGCTCGCCGCAAGGCTGTGACCCAGGATCGCAAGACGGTCACCGTGGTTTCCCGTCAGGATTCCTCCGAGTCCATCCAGCCCGAAGTGAACATCTCCGATGACGCGATGAAGATCGCCAACGAAGTTCCTGAAGTCGTGGAAGGTGCCGCTCCTGCCAAGCGCCCCAGCCCTCGTAAGTCCAAGTAATCAAGCCATGTCCGCTATCACCGCTCAGACGGTCAACGATCTGCGCCAGCGAACCGGTGCGGGTTTGATGGACTGCAAGAAGGCCCTCACCGAGTCCAACGGCGACATGGAGAAGGCCGTTGAGATTCTCCGCATCAAAGGTGTCGCCACGCGCAACAAGAAAGCCGATCGCAAGGCCAGCGAGGGTATCCTCGCGGTCCAGGTCGCGGCGGATGGTCGTGCGGCCACACTCCTCGAGCTCAATTGCGAAACCGACTTCGTCGCCAAGAACGAGAACTTCATTGCTCTCGCTAAGGAACTCGTCGGTCAGGCCTCGGCCAATGGTGCCACGGGTCTCCTTGAGCAACCGTACCATGCCGATAAGTCGCGCAAGGTGAATGATTACCTCAACGATCAGGTCCTGAAGATCGGTGAGAACCTTAAGGTTTCTCGCGTGTTGAAGTTTGAAGCTACCGGCGTGGGCCGCGTTTCGGCTTATGTGCACACGGGTGCCAAGATTGCTGTCCTCCTTGAGCTGGGTCTCCAGACGCAGGGTGCGGCCGCGAATCCTGAAGTAGCTGAACTGGCTCGCCAGCTCGCCATGCAGGTCGTCGCGAACAATGCCCGTTTCGTCCGTCGCGAAGATGTCTCCGCTGATGTCGTCGCAAAAGAACGCGAAATCGCCTCCGAGTTCACCAAATCTGAGGCCGATAAGGCCATCGACGAAGCCAAGCGCATCGTTGAGGACTATAAGGGCCAGCTCGTTGAGCAGAAGGCTGCGAATGACGCCGAAGCGATTGCCGAACTCGAGAAGCGTATCGTCGTTGGCGAGAAGCAGATCATCGCTGCCGAATCCCGCAAGAAGGGCCAGATTGCGAACATGGAAAAAATCGTCGCCGGCCGCGTCGACAAGTTCTTCGCGGATGCCTGTCTGCTTGAGCAGGCTTACTTCCGTGACCCTGAGCAGAAGATTCTCCAGCTCCTTGCCGCCGCTAAGGGCAAGGTCGGCGAAGAAGTCTCCATCGTTCGTTTTGCCCGCTTCCAGGTGGGTGAGACCGATGCCGAGTAAGCTTCAGTCCTGAAATGGCTTAACAGGGCCGGCTCCGCGAGGAAGCCGGCCCTTTGCTTTACATAACCGCCCAGCGGGATAGTCTGTCTGGGTGCAGTTTCGTTCCGATATCTTTTGGAAATCCGCCCGCGGGTGTTGTCCCGATTGCGGCGCCCGTGTCCGCGGGGCTGATGATCGGACCGGTTTTTTTGCCCGCCTCTGGAATACCCCGGCCTCGTGCCCGGCTTGCGGCTTGGTGCTGCGACGTAAGGAAGGTTTCTTTCTCGGCGCGATTGTTTGGAATTACGGCCTTACGGCTTTCGGTGTGTTGCCGTTGATGCTGTTGGGCTATCGGTTCGAGTGGCTCGATCGCGACACGATGGTCCGTCTTGCCGTATTGGCGATTTTTCTCGTGCCGCCCCTTATTCATGCGTTGGCGTGGCGCCTATGGGTTGGCACGTATTACGCCTTCTTGCCGGACCAATTACCATCCGGCGGACGGCGCCTTGACGATTGATCAGTTCCGGCGTCCGGCCATCCGGGTCACTAACTCGATCAGGAATTCGCTGTCACTTTGGCTCGCTCGCAGGTGGGTGATTGCTTCCGCCGTGAGCGCATCAATCCGTTGGCGGCCAGCGGCGAGGCCATGGAGGCTCGCGTAAGTCATTTTTCCATTCTGCACATCGGCGCCCACGGGCTTCCCGAGTTGGGTGGCATCCGCCGTCAGGTCGAGCTCGTCGTCCACCAGCTGGAAGGCGATACCAGCGGCCCGGCCGGCTTGGCGGAATCGTTCTACGTCGGCAGGGCTGGCTCCGCCGACGAGTGCGCCCATCGCGAAAGAAGCGCTGAGCATCGCGGCGGTCTTGCCGAGCAGAATATATTCGAGGCGATCAGTGCTGGGACCGGCGGCCAGGCCACCCATGTCTTCGGTTTGTCCACCGACGAGCAGGGTGGAGCCCGCCGTGACGGCGAGTTCGCGCACGAGGTCGGTAGCGAGAGCGGGATTAGCCGCGTAGCCGGTGGCGATTAATTCAAAGGCCAGTGGTTGCAGCGCATCGCCGGCGAGTAGGGCCGTGGCTTCGTCAAAGGCTTTATGACAGGATGGGCGTCCGCGGCGCAGGTCCGAATTATCCATGCACGGCAGGTCGTCATGAATCAGCGAGTAAGTGTGGATGCACTCGAGGGCGGTGGCCGCATAACGGGCATCGGCGCTGGGCGAGAAGGCCGCGGCGGAAGCGAGGCAGAGCACGGGTCGGAGTCTTTTGCCTCCAGCGTCCAGTGAATAGCGTATGGCCGCGTGTAGGCGGGCAGGGCGCGCATCAGCAAGGGGGGTGAGATCGCGAAGGGCGTTTTCGGCCTGCTGCACCAAGGCCTCGTGCCTGGACTGGAACAGCTTCGCGTCCACGGCTTATTCCGGGTCGGCGCCCAGTTTGAAGAAGGTGGCCGTACGACCGACGGAGCCGATGACTTCGCTCTCGGTAAGCTTAGCCAGTTCCTGAGCCTGGGTATCCATCGCTTCCCGTTCCGCGGTAAAGCGTACTTTAACCAGATCGGCATTACGGAAGGCCTCTTCGAGCAGGTTGGCGATGCCGGCGTTGATGCCCACCTTGCCGACGAATACCTTTGGGTCGAGCGTCTGGGCGAGGCTTCGCAGTTTGCCGCGTTCGGCGCCAGTGAGGCGGGGTTTGTCGTCAGAGCCAGATTCCATGCCCCCATTTCGCTTTTGCAGGGCAGGGGAGTCAACGGGCTAATCCGCTACCTGCCCCCCCTTGTGGTTCTAGATGGTCTAGGCATAGTGGCGGTGATGAGTCATGGAGTGAACACGCAGCGGCCTAAGCTGATGCCAGTCGCCTCAGTCGTTCCAGAAGCAAAGCCACTCGACCCGGTGGTCGTTCACGTGCGTTGCGCCCCTCATTATTCTCACAGTCTGAGAATCTGGCCGAGCACCTTTCTCCTTGATCGCGATTCTGCACACACGAGCGCGCTGGTCGGGTTTGAGAACATCTCACCGTATCCCGAATGGATGCCGGTGCCACCGGGACGGGTGCATCAGTTTACCCTCTATTTTGCGCCAATGCCTAAATCCGTGAGGGTCTTCGATCTCTCGGAGATCATTCCCGAGCCGAGAGGGTGGCATTTTCCGGGTATTGGTCGGAATGATGCGGACGTCTATTGGCTCGATTTACCCAACTAGACCCCCTGGTCTACGGCTGACGGAAAACGGGCGAATACCTCGTCCTTTAGGGGGTAGTTCCTTCTTGCTAAGCCAGGGGTCGACTGTCATTTCCCTTGGTTATCTTCGTTAGGGAGAGGGGCGGAGCCCTTCTCACGCTGGTCGGTAGGCGAAAGCCTATTCCAGACGGATAGTCCGGCCAAACGGCGGGGCTTTCGGGAATCTCTCCCAAGTCGGCCATCAAAAACCAAAACTAACCACCACCATGTCAGTCAATAAGTCTGAAGTCATCAAGAAGCACCAGCAGGACGCTAAGGACACCGGCTCGCCCGAAGTCCAAGTCGCCCTGATTACCGCCCGCGTCACTCACCTGACCGAGCACCTGCGCACCCACCGCAAGGATTTCCACTCCCGTCGCGGCCTGATCATGCTGACGAATCGTCGTCGCAAGCTCCTCGCCTACCTGAAGTCGAGCGACTTGGACCGCTATAACGCGCTCCTCGCCAAACTCAATCTTCGCAAGTGAACGGCGCCTGCGGGCGCATCTGTTCACCACGCGTCCCAGCCTAGGCTGGGACGTCCGTTTTTCACCCACCCACCCAAACAAACCCGTCGGGCAATTCCGCCTGACACAACGCACAACAAGCAAAACACACCATGAAACAGAAACACTCCGTGACCATCGAAGAACTCGGTATCACGATCAACACCGGCTCCATCGCCCGCCTCGCCAACGGCGCCGTCACCATCAGCAAGGGAGAAACGACGCTCTTCGTCTCGGCTACCGCCGCCGAAGACCTACGCTCTCCTGACCAGGACTTCTTCCCCCTGACCGTCGACTACCGCGAGAAGTTTGCCGCCGCCGGACGCTTCCCGGGTGGTTACTTCCGTCGCGAAGGTAAGCCTTCCGATAAGGAAATCCTGACCTCGCGCCTTTGCGATCGTCCCCTCCGCCCGCTCTTCCCTGAAGGCTTCCTCAATGAAGTCCAGGTGATCGGCCTCCTCCTCTCGGCTGACCAAATCAACGACTCCGACGTGCTCATGGTGAACGGCGCTTCCGCCGCTCTCCTTTGCTCCGACATCCCGTGGAACGGTCCGATCGCGGGTATCCGCCTCGGCCGCGTCGCCGGCCAGTTCGTCGTCAACCCGACCCACGAACAGCAGTATGAGTCCGACTTGGACCTCATCTATGTCGGCAACGAAAGCGACATGATGATGATCGAAGGTTCGGCCGACCAGCTGCCGGAAGCCGACTTTATCGCCGCCCTCGAGTACGCTCAGAAGGCGATCCAGCCAATCATCGCCGCTCAGCGCAAGCTCGCCGCAATGTACTCCAAGACCAAGCGCGTCTTCCCGCTCGTGGTCTGTGAACCTAAGGCCCTCGCCATCTGCGAACGTGTCGCCGGTGAAGGCGAACAGCTCAAGAAGGCCATCTTCCTCGCTTCCAAGAAGGAACGTGGTGATGCCGTTAAGGCCGTGGTCGAAAAGGCTAAGGCTGCCTGTAAGGCTGAACTCGGCGACGTCTTCGACTCTCGCCAAATCAAGATGGCTTTCGAGAAGCTCCAGGAAAAGGTCTACCGCAACGCCATCATCCAGAGCGGCGAACGTGCCGACGGCCGCAAGCCGCTGGATCTCCGTGCGATCTCCTGTGAAGTCGACGTGCTTCCCCGCGTCCATGGTTCCTCGCTCTTCCAGCGCGGCGAAACCCAGGGTCTCGTCCTCGCGACCCTCGGCACCTCCAAGGATGCCCAGGAAGTCGACGCCATCACCGGCGGCCCGAGCAAGCGCTCGTTCCTCCTGCACTACAACTTCCCGCCCTTCTCGGTGGGTGAGACCGGCCGTTTCGGCATGACCTCCCGCCGTGAAACCGGCCACGGTAACCTCGCCGAGCGCTCGCTGCTCTCCGTCCTGCCTTCCGAACAGGACTTCCCGTACTCCATCCGTCTCGTCTCCGAGATCATGGAGTCCAACGGCTCCACCTCGATGGCTTCCGTCTGTGGCGGCACCCTCGCTCTCCTCGACGCCGGCGTGCCCATCAAGGCCCCGGTCGCCGGTATCTCCTGCGGTCTCGTGACCGAAGACGCCGCCGGTAAGATCGTGAAGCACCGCGTACTGACCGACATCATCGGCGCCGAAGACCACTACGGCGACATGGACTTCAAGATCTGCGGCACCCGCGAAGGC
>CALQLO010000006.1 GCA_943331445.1 Akkermansia muciniphila | reverse complement strand
TGCCGTTCCTGTCGAGTCACATCAATCGCCACTGGCATTGGCTCGCGGGGCTTGCCCTGACTTGAGATTTCCTGCGCTGTCGTTTCGCCCAATAACTTTACAGCCATATCACGCCCGAGGTGCCCGGCAGGCAGCACGGTCAACCAATCACCTGGCGCCAAGCGGCGGGCCTTCTCACCTTCGGCCTGAACTGAAGCCCAATCTGGGGCAGTCACGCGTCCGGGGGCGGCGATTGCTCGGCGACCTGGCGAGGCGGCCGGAGGCCCGGACACTACCGGAAAGCCCTCGTTACTAATGACCAGCGGGCGCGGAGCGATTAACGAGGCCACCTCCGTATCACCGAAATCACGGAGCAAACCGAAAACATTGCGATCGATAGGCTCAGCCCAGACACCTTCGCGCGGTCCAAAATAACCTCGGACCAAGGCGCCATCGATGCGGGGATCGAGGGCGGCGGCATGCAAGGCGAGGAGGCCACCCTCTCCATAACCCGCGACGATCAGACGCTTCCGGTCGGGCAACGCCTTGCACCAATCCACCAAAGCTAAAGTTTTCTGGAGCTCATATCCAATGATATGACGCCCGAACACAAAGGACTGACGGTAAATCCACTCCCGATGCGGGACATTGGTCTTTATCCCTAACCGAGGGCTATCACTGAACTCCGGCGCCCGACTAATCAGGGCGGGAATGATGATTTCGCAACCGTCTAACCAGGCGAGCTTCGAGACCATCTGCTCCGGCTCGGTGTCGGCATCGGGCAGGCAGATCACGCGGGCGAGAATCCTACCCTTGGGGCGGATATGGATGCCTTCTCCCGCAACCCCATCCAGCACCCGCCAGCGCACACGGGTGACCATCATCTCATCATTCTCTACAAGTAACGCAGGGTTCTTTGAATCTCCCACCGACTCCAGAGAGACGCCCGGCAGGCGCACGTCGACCAAACCCAGGATATTTTTCAAGGTTTCACGATTAGGCTTACGACTGGCACGGGAGGCTTCGATGAGACGTAAAGCCATGCGATCAATCCCGCTCACCATGGTTGCAGAGTAATCCCCCTGCGCTTCCAGCGGCGTCGTACCGGGCAGTGACTGAGCCGACAGGACACTTGCGCCTGCGACTAGCAATAAACCCAACACGTAATAAAAGCCGGATTTCATTATTTAGGCCAAGCCGCGCCCTCCATGGGTCGGGCGACGATCTTGGACGGATCGATGATGACGTGCTTCGCGAGCTTGCGCTTCCAAGTATAAGTGGCGTGCACCAAGCCGTCTGCGGTCTGGATAATCGCAGGATAACTGAATTCTGCCTTCGGCTCGGTCTCCAGAACCAGGGCGGCATCCCACCGAACGCCGTCCTTACTAATAGCTAAATTCAACGGACTACGACCCTTGGCCGTGTGGTTGTAAATCAGGAGATGACGGCCGTCTTTCAAGGTCACGGCATCAGTCCCGGAATTTGGATTGGGCAGATCAGCGAGGTCCACCTTCGACCAAGTCGTCCCTTGATCATTGGAAACCGTGCTGAAGACCTTAGCGTTCTTGGTGCGGCCGACCGACATCAGTCCGCCGTCGCGTAAGAAGAGAATACTCGGCTGGATCGACGCCGGACCGGTGGCCGGCTGCTCCACGGCGACCTTCTCCCAGGTGAGGCCACTATCACGGCTACGCTCAAAATGGATCTGCCACGATGGGCCGACTTTTAATCCTTCGGCGCTGCTACCTGATAAGATCGTTCCATCCTTCAGCTGCACGGGCTTGTTCTTGATTGGGCCGAGGATACCTTCCGGTAGACGGCGGGCGGCACCCCAGGTCTTGCCGTTGTCTTCGCTCAAACGGAGCACGCCCCACCATTCGACGGGATTGGGTCCAATCTTGTAGTAAAGCTGCAGCGGGCCTTCCTTGGGCTGAAAGAGCACCGGATTCCAACAGGGGATTCGCTTACCGTCCGGCTGAATGCCTTCGGCCACCTTGACGGGAACCGACCATTTACCGTCCACCTGCCTGGCCGTCCAGATGGAGACGTCGGGCTTACCCTCGGCCTCACCGGCGAACCACGCCGCGACCAAGGTGCCGTCCCTCGCCTCGACAATTGTCGTCGCATGGCAACTCGGCACCGGATTTGTCTCAAAAATAAACTCCGAACGCACCAAGCCCGGCTCGGCCGCGAAAGCGGTCAAGGAGAGGCAGGCAATCAGTAGGCGCAAGCACATGGCGGGGCAGACGCAACACTCCGCAGATTCCGCTCAGACACAAGCCCGCACCACCGGCGGGCTATTCGCGCAAGCGAGAGACGATGATCTCGCGGCTCTTACGCTGAATGGAATAGAGTTCAGCCGGCTGGGACGGATCCCAGGCAAAAGCCTGACCGCTTGAAGCGAAGGCTGCCGTCCCCTCCCACTTGGCCACCCCACCACCCTCCGGTAGCATCAATCGATAGAGCTCCTTGGCATCATGGCCACTGACCCAGACTCGACCATGGGCGCCCAGTCCGCCACCCGAGCTGCTGAATGAACCGAAGCGAGCGACTAGCTCCGGCGAAAACGCCCAGGCCGCTAGGACCTTCCAGTCCGCATCATAGCGGACAATCCGACTCTTAGCCGTATCGCTGTTAAACTTATAATGGACAAAGCAAGCGAGCCAGCCACTCCCCTCCGGAACGGCCCACGTCAACGATCCAACGGGATGCGCAAACACCTTACGACCGGTCGGGCGTAGCGTCGTGGTGTCAAAATACTCAAGCGAACTCTCATCGGGCTTGGATGGGAAATTGGAGTGGGCAACCATCAGCCTGCCTTCAGCGACAATCCCGGCATTCATGTGGATGACCCCAGAGCCGGCGGGGGCGGTCCACTCGGCGACTTTACGTCCGGTCGCCTTCTCATATTTACCGAGAGCCCGATCATCAATGACGTAGAAATGCGTCGCATCTACAGCGACCCCTTGGTTGGCCTCCTTTGCTGGCCAACTCCGGATCACCTCCAGACGACCCACATCGACGCCAGCGACCTGGGCCCGCAAGCATGCACCCACGCAGGCAATAAAGAACAGGGCGACAAGCAAGGGGCGGGGCTTCATGACTGAACTCCGACATTACGGCTGAACGCTCCATCGCCAAACGAATTACGGAACCAAATACATTGCCGTCTCACCGCGATCGCATTGGCTTACCTTCATGCGCCCGCCCCGCCGCACCGCCACCCTGGCCCTGGTTTACTGCATGGGGCTTTCCGCCTCAGCGGCCGCCGCCATCAAGCAAACCCTAGGCGAACACTGATACGACCGATGATACCGAAAGTTATATGAAACCACACCTCACAGCTTTCTTTATTTTATTCAGTGTAGCTTGCCCCAGCCTCCACGCACTCGAAGCGGGCACGGCGATTGTCGACGTCACCGACCGGACAATCCCGGTCCATGACACGCTGCACGCCAAAGCCCTCATCCTCAAGGAGGGTGACCGTACCGTCGTACTCCTGACCATCGACGCGGTTGCGCTCGGCGAACTCGGTCGAATCAAGTCCGACTTCCTGCCGCAACTCCGCACCCGCATCGCCAAGGAGCTGGGCCTCGCGCCCGAAAACCTCCTAGTCAACGCCAGTCACTGCCACGGCGTCCTCCGGCCAGACTTCCCGGAACTATGCTTCCAGGTCATCAAGTCAGCCATGGCTGAACTCGTGCCAGTCCGTGCCGGCGTTGGCAGTGGGCAGGAAAGCGGCATCAGCGAGAACCGTCGACTCCACATGCGCGACGGCAGCGAGGTTGACATGCGCCGCACTTACTCCCTGCCGAACGACCAAGCCATCGCGAGCGTGGGTGCCATCGATTCGCAGATCGGCCTGCTTCGCCTCGATCGCCTCGACGGACGCAACTTTGCGCTCATCTACAACTTCGCCTGCCATCCAATCATGAATCCGCCGAGTAGCGGCAATTCGGCTGACTACCCAGGCGTAGCCTCGGCCATCATCGAGGAACAACTTGGCGGCACCGCCTTCTTCATCCAAGGATGTGCTGGTGACATTAATCCCGTACGCTACAAAGAAGTCACCCAGCCCGCGGATAGCACCCCCTTAGGTAATCAACTGGCCGCCAGCGTCCTCCGGGCGGCCCGCAAGTTGACCACCCTTCCAGACAGCCCGCTCCGCTTCGTCCACCAGAACATACTCCTACCCCGCGGCGCTGACCTGACCGCCCGCATCACCAAGCTGGAAGCAGAACGCCTCCGCTTGGTCCAGTCGTTACGGGCCACCAACATTAACTTCAAATCCTTCCTCCCGCTACTCCTGCAACAGAAACTCAATCCAGACTACCCTTCGCAATCTGCTCAAAGTTACCTGCACGAACGCTCCGTCGGCAAAGATAGCCTCGCCAAACTCGACGCGGATAACCGCGTGGCCGTGGAGACCTACCTCGCCAATCTGGCCATCATGGAGCAGATTACGCGTCTCAACACGAATCTCGGCCTCCTAAAGATGCACCTCGCGCAGAATGAGAAGGCCAAGGAACAGCCGATCGACGTCGAACTTACCGCGCTGCGCGTCGGCGACTTCCGACTGGTCACCTTCCCGGGCGAGCTGACGAGCGAGATCGGGATGAATATCAAGAAATCCTCGGGACAGCCGGGCACGTTCGTCGCCGGCTATACCAATGGTTATATTTATTACGCCCCCACGACGAAACAGCGTCTGAACACCGGCTATGCCCAAGAAGACTGCGACTGTCTCGTTGCTCCGGAATGGCAAAAGGCTTTTGAATCCCAGGCCCTCGACATGCTCAAGGGTCTCTAATCTCCCTCTATGCGCTCCCTCCTCCCGCTCCTCGCCACCTTCAGCCTCGCCCTCGCGGCCGACGCACCCGCTTTGCTCGCACCGATCAAGGCCGACGTGCCTTACGCCGGCACGACTGAATTCCGCCAGACGCTCAACGTCTACGCACCTGCCACCAAATCGGCCAAGCCCGCGCCGGTCGTCTTCTGGATTCATGGCGGCGGCTGGCAGGGCGGCGAAAAGACCAGCGTCCAACTGAAACCGAAATTTTTCACGGACATGGGCTACGTGTTCGTCTCCACCAACCACCGCTACGTGAAGGCGGTCCCGATGAACGAAATCTTCGCGGATATCGCCAAGTCCCTCCATTGGACACATGACCACGTCGCGGAATTCGGCGGCGACCCTAATCGCGTCATCATCATGGGCCATTCGTCTGGTGCGCAGCTCGCCGCCTACATGGCCATCGACGAACGCCCGTTGAAGGCCGAAGGACTCTCTCTCTCCATGTTCAAGGGCTGCGTCCCGGTCGACGCCGACACGTTCGATATCCCAGCGGTCATCGCCATGGCCTCCGCGGCTCGCCAAGCCGCTGGCAAGCCGGAGCCGAAGTACGGCCACCGCGAAATCTTTGGCGGTAAGCCCGAGCTCTGGGCCGACTACTCGGCAACCCAGCACGTCGCCGCTGGCAAAGGCATCCCCCCCTTCCTGATCCTCTACGACTCGGCCTCAGCCCTGACGCCGGACCAAGCCAAGCGTCTCGAAAGCGCACTTACCTCAAAAGGTATCTCCGCTAAAGCCTTCGGTGCCACCAACACCAATCACGGCAAGATCAACAATGACATCGGCTTGCCGAACGACCCTTCGACCGCCGAGGTACTGGCGTTCCTGAAGACGGTGCTGGCAAAATAAGCTAAAGGCGGCCATTCCCGCCTCATGCCTGAACGACGCCGCATCGCCGTCATCGGCGGAGGTGCCGCCGGCTTCTTCGCAGCGATTACTTGTGCGGAAAGTCTGGGCGACAAGGGAGCCGTCACGCTTTACGAAGCCACCCCTCACCTTCTAGCCAAGGTACGAGTCTCGGGCGGAGGTCGTTGTAATGTCACGCATGCCTGCTTTGAGCCCGCCGAACTGGTGAAGAAATATCCGCGCGGTGGTCGCGAACTCCTCGGGGCCTTTCATCGCTTTCAACCGCGGGATACCATTGCCTGGTTTGCTGCCCGCGGCGTGGAGACCAAGACCGAAGAAGATGGTCGAATGTTTCCGATCACGGATGACTCCGCGACCATCGCCGAGTGCCTGCTCACCTCCGCCGATAAAGCGGGCGTAACCGTCCGGCTTAAAACCGGCCTCCGGGCCGTCGAGAAAACCGCCACGGGATTTCGGTTAATTCTCACCGAAGGCGCTACGGCTGAATGCGAGCGCCTCATCATCGCGACGGGTGGCAATAAGTCCTCCGGCGGTTTAGCTGTCGCTGAGCACCTCGGGCACTCGATCATTCCGCCCGTGCCGTCGTTGTTCACCTTCCACATCACCGACCCTCGACTCGCAGACCTCGCCGGCATCTCGTCGGAGAACGTGGTCGTTACCGCCCCGGGTACTCCGCTCAAAACAGATGGCCCCGTTCTCATCACCCATGCCGGCCTCAGCGGCCCAGGCATCCTGAAGCTCTCCGCCTGGGGCGCCCGCGAGTTCGCCGCGAAGAACTATGCGTTCCCGATCACGATCAACTGGGTACCGCCACAGAATCGCGACTCCCTCATCAAGACGCTTTCCGTCATTCGTGAGCAGAACGCCCGTAAGCAAATCACGACCTTCAGTCCCGTAGCGATGCCGCAACGGCTCTGGGAACGCTTCGTGGCAGCGGCGGGCATTGCTCCGACCACCCCTTGGGCGCACGTGAGCAACCCAGGCATCCAGGCCCTCGCCACGCAGCTCACCGCAGCGGACTTCAAAGTCGAAGGGAAGAGCATGTTCAAGGACGAGTTCGTGACCTGCGGCGGCGTTAAACTATCCGAAGTCGATTTCAAAACCATGGAGAGTCGCCTCTGTCCGGGTCTTCATTTCGCGGGCGAAGTACTGGACATCGACGGCGTCACCGGTGGGTTTAATTTTC
This sequence comes from Akkermansia muciniphila, assembly GCA_943331445.1. Lineage (GTDB taxonomy): Bacteria > Verrucomicrobiota > Verrucomicrobiia > Opitutales > UBA953 > UBA953. The sequence continues at coordinate 89,130 of CALQLO010000006.1, read as the reverse complement.
AGAACGCATGGACCACCGGCTATCTCGCGGGCACGGCGGCCGCGAGCTAAGCCCTTTCCCCTTGCCCCCAACGGCCCATTCTCCCTTATCCCCCTTAATCATGTCCGACTCCACCCCTCCCTTCGAAGGCCCGCAGATTGGCGACACCGTCGAAGGCCTGAAGCTCGTCGCTGTCGGCATCCGCGACACCTTCACCGAAGTACTTCCCGCCCACCGTGAAGCCTTTACGGTCCTCAATGAATGGATGAGTGGCATCCGTCTGTACGACCTCGAAGACGCCCTCGATCTAGAAGCTAATTTCTGGGACGAGCTTCTCGATTGTGATTATGAAGTCGGCGAAGGCGAAATCGAAGGCGAGACCCCAGGTGAACTGGTTACCATTTATGACGTCTGGGTCGATGCCGCCGAACCGGACGCCGCCTTAGACAAGCTCTGCTTACGCCTCGAGGAATTGAAAGCGCTGGCCATTGAGCAGTTACCCGCGGGTTTGCATAACGCCGCCAAGTCGCACGCCGCACCGCTGGAGACCCTGAAGCTCCTTGCGCAGTTGGCGGACTAAGGTTGGGCTGGCCTACTTATCGGCGAGCTTCTTCTTGCCGGCCTTCTTGACGACCTGAACAGGAACGTCGTTTTTTAAATCATCGCCCGGCGTGCTCCGACCGTGGGCGATGATCTTATCGAGTTCGGCTTTCATCGCGGCGACACGTTCGGGGTACTTATCCTGAAGATTATTCCGCTCGCCGATATCCTGCGAAAGGTCGAACAGCTGCACCGCAGGTAATCCGGCCTCTTCTTTCGTGCCAGGGTGAGGGGCACTCCAACCGCCGGAGCCAGGGCACAGGATGAGTTTCCACTGTCCGTCACGGATGGCGAAACTTCCGTTAATCGACTGACTGACGATACCCTGACGGGCGGCGGCCTTCTGGCCCAAAAGCACGGGGAGGAAACTGGCACTATCCTCGCCCGCCATGGGGGAGCCCGCGTTGCCGATGATTTCGGAAAACGTCGCCATGAAATCAATTTGTCCAACCAAGGCACCGCTCACACCTGGCTTCACTTTACCCGGCCAGCGAACCACGAACGGCACGCGGTGACCGCCTTCATAAGCGTCGGCCTTATTGCCGCGATAAACGTAGCTCGGTTCATGGCCCGACTTATGCAGCTCGGGAATATTGGCCGTCGTCGAGCAGCCATTATCCGAGGTAAAGATGACAAGCGTACTCTCACTCAACCCCTGCTTGTCTAATGCCACCAGTAGTCGACCGACATCAGCATCCACTTGCCGGACGAAATCCGCATACGGGCTGATACCGCTCGAACCTTGAAATTCCTTCGTAGGTACAATGGGCGTGTGGGGAGCATTCAGGGCGACATAGGCAAAAAATGGCCGCATCGGGTCAGCCTTTTTTCGTTCGGCAATGAAGTCGATGGTGTGATCAATGACCGAAGGCAGCACATCAATCGCTTCAAATTTTGGGCCAGCCGGACCGGAGCGCAGCCACTTCTTCGTGACGCTCGGAATCTCCGTCACCCGCCGATCCTTAATCCAGACAAACGGCGGCATATCAAGCGACGCACTGATACCGAAGAAGGTGTCGAACCCGTGTTCGAGGGGGCCGTCCTTGATGTCCGCGGAGTAATCAATTGATCCCATCTTCTGATATTCCTTCGAGTAATCGCCACCATCGTCAGCTACTGAGCCATCCTTCAAAGGCCAACCCAGACCGAGATGCCACTTGCCGAAGCAGCCTGTCACATACCCTTGAGCCTTAAGCATGCCCGCAATCGTCAGGCGATCGCGACTGATGAGTGGCGGCGAAAAACCGCCGAGCACTCCCGACTGGAGGTGGGTACGCCAATGATACCGTCCAGTGAGGAGGCTATAACGAGACGGCGTACAGACGCCGGAAGACGTGTGCCCATCCGTAAAGCGTAACCCCTGCGCCGCGAGTCGATCGAGCTGAGGCGTCGGGATTTTACTCTGCGGGTTATTGGCGGAAAAATCCCCGAAGCCTTGGTCGTCCGCCAAGATCACGATAATATTCGGCCGTTCGGCGGCAGCCACCGCAAGGGACCAGCCGATGGCTAGCAGGGAAATTAAGCGTATCATGGGGATAGATTAGAGCATCCCTAAACGCCGATTACCTGCAATCTGAACCCTATCTTGTTTGCCTCACCCCCGCTCACCCCCCTATCTCGTAACCTCTCTTATGTCCTCCCTCCTCGGCCAATCTTTCATCGGTTTCACGCGCAGCCAGTCTCAAGCCAAGCCCTACCGTGCGGTAAACCCGGCGACGGCCACCGCCTTGGCACCAGACTTCTTTGCCGCCACCGCCGGGGAAGTCGATCGGGCCTGCGAACTGGCCGCCCAAGCCACCCCTCAGTTGGCAGCGACCTCGGGCCATAAAAAGGCCGTCTTCCTCCGTGACATCGCCACGCGCATCGAGTCCGCCACGCCCGCACTCGTCGCCCGTGCCACCCAAGAGACCGGGCTGCCCGAGGCACGCTGCCAAGGCGAAATCGGCCGCACCATGGGCCAACTTCGCCTGTTCGCAGACCTCGTAGAAAAAGGCGACTGGGTGGATGCCCGAATCGAAACCGCCAACCCCGACCGCAAGCCCCTGCCCAAGCCAGACCATCGCTCGATGCTGCGTCCGATTGGACCCGTCGCCGTCTTCTGCGCGAGCAACTTCCCCTTTGCTTATTCAGTAGCTGGCGGGGACACCGCTTCCGCCTTGGCCGCTGGTTGCCCTGTCATCGTCATGGCCCACCACGCCCACGTGGGCACTGCCGAAATCATGGCCAGCCTGATTGTCGAAGCCGTTAAGGCCAACGGCCTGCCTGAGGGCACCTTCTCGCTCATCATGGGCGAAGGACGCGTCGTCGGTCAGCAAGTCGCGAAACACCCCGCCTTGCGCGCGATCGGCTTCACGGGCTCACGCACCGGTGGCCGGGCCTTGATGGATTCAGCGGCAGCCCGCCCAACGCCCATTCCGGTCTATGCCGAGATGAGCAGCGTCAATCCCATCGTGCTACTCGAAGGAGCCTTAGCGTCCCGTGGTGACGCCATCGCCACCGGCCTCCTCGGTTCTTGCACGCTAGGCGTCGGGCAATTCTGCACCCAGCCTGGCCTAATTGTACTCGTGCGTTCGGCAGCCTCCGAAGCCTTTGTCGCCAAACTCTCCAGCCTCTTCACTGAAGCCGCGGATGGCGTCATGCTCACGGCGGGCATCCACCAAGCCTACCAGAAGGGCATCGCAGCTCGCTCGACTCAAGCGGGCGTCAAGCTCCTCGCCCAAGGAAAATCCAGCGGTCAGCCCAATCGCGGCGTGGCCGCGCTCTTTGCCACTGAAGCCAAGACGTTTATCGCCGAGGCATCGCTGCAGGATGAAATCTTCGGACCCAGTTCGCTCGTCATCTGGTGTCACCACGCCCAGGAAGTTGATGCGACGATTAGCGCACTGCACGGCAACCTTACCGCCACCCTCCACGGCACCGACGTCGAACTAATCGCGAACGCCCCCTTGCTGGCCAAACTGGAAGCGATCGCTGGACGCGTGGTCATCAATGGCTTCCCGACTGGCGTGGAAGTCTCGCACGCTATCGTGCATGGCGGCCCCTACCCTTCGCTGTCCGACGGACGCACCACCTCAGTGGGCTCCAATGCCATTTATCGTTTCACGCGGCTGACCTGCTACCAGACCTTCCCGGATGCGGCCCTTCCCACGGAACTTCAGAACGCCAATCCGCTCAACCTCTCCCGTCTCCTGAACGGCACCCGCTCCTCCGCTGCACTCTAAGCTAAACGCCAACCGCTGACACCTTCTACGTATGTCTCCCTCCGAATTAAAGACAGTCCTCTCATCAGGTCTCCTCTCCTTCCCGATCACCGACTTCGCTGCAAACGGCGATTTCAACGCCGCCGGTTACGCCAAGCGCTTGCAGTGGCTGGCCCCCTATGGTGCCACGGCGCTCTTCGCTGCCGGCGGCACGGGAGAGTTCTTCTCCCTCGAGCCCAAGGAATACTCCGACATCATTAAGACAGCGGTCAACACGTGCGACGGCCTTGTGCCGATCCTCGCTGGCGCCGGTGGCCCGACGCGCGTCGCCATTCAATACGCCCAGGAAGCTGAGCGCCTAGGCGCCAAGGGCATCCTCCTATTGCCCCATTACCTCACCGAAACAAATCAGGAAGGCGTCGCCGAGCACGTCGACCAAGTTTGCAAATCCGTCAAGATCGGCGTCGTCGTCTACAACCGTAACGTCTGCCGCCTCCAGCCGCATCACCTGGAAAAGCTCGCGGCCAACAACGCGAACCTCATCGGCTACAAAGATGGCTTCGGTGACATCGAGCTCATGGTCTCCGTCCGCCACCGCATGGGCGACCGCTTCAGCTACCTCGGTGGCCTTCCCACCGCCGAAGTCTACGCCGCCGCCTACAAGGCCATGGGCGTGCCGGTCTATTCCTCCGCCGTGTTTAACTTCATCCCCCAGGCTGCGATGGATTTCTATTATGCCGTCGCGAAGGATGATGTCGCCACGCAGAACCGACTACTCGACACCTTCTTCCTGCCTTACCTTGAAATTCGCAACAAGAGTGCCGGCTACGCCGTCAGCATCATCAAGGCCGGCGCGACGATTGTTGGACACAGCGCAGGGCCCGTACGGGCACCATTAACCGACCTCAAGCCGGCCGAAGTTGAACAGCTCGCCGCCCTTATCGCCAAGGCTGGCGTAAAGTAAGCATTGATGCACGAAGCGAACCTCCAGTCGGCAGTTTCCAAGGTCAAGTGGCGTGTGCTGCCGCTGTTTGTCGTGATGTTCATCGTGAACTATATCGACCGAGTAAATATCAGTTTCATCAAGGAGCAGCTCGGAGCAGAACTAGGAATCGGCGACCTTGCCTACGGCTTCGGCGCGGGCCTCTTCTTCTGGGGCTACGCCTTGTTGGAAGTGCCCTCGAACCTCGCCCTGGAGCGTCTCGGCGCCCGCCGCTGGCTGACGATTATTGCGGTGGTGTGGGGCGCGCTAGCGACCGGACTCGCCTTCGTCCGTAACGAAAATGAGTTTTACGTCCTTCGCTTCGCTCTCGGTGCAGCCGAAGCGGGCTTCTTCCCCGGCGTCATCTATTACTTCACTCGATGGCTCCCCTCCGCTGACCGAGGCAAAGCAATGGCGATTTTCCTGAGCGGTTCAGCCATCGCAACGGTCCTCTCGGGACCACTATCCTCCTACCTGCTTCAACTGCGCATCCCCGGACTTCAGCCATGGCAATGGATGATCGTCTTTGAAGGCATCTTTTCTATCGTGATGGCAGGGGTCATGTGGCTCATGCTGGACTCGCATATCGCGGACGCAGGCTGGCTGACCCCCTCCGAACGCACCTTACTCGAGCATACACTGGAGGGCGAACGTGCCCAGGCCGCCGCACCTGGCCACGTCGACAAGTTCGCCCTTCTCACCTCACCTGTCGTGTTAGGCTTCTGCGGGGTCTACTTCGCCATTCAGCTGACCATCTACGCCGTCACCTTTTGGCTGCCTACCATCATCAAGGAGATGCTGGCCACGCCAGCCCCCCACGGCGGCCTCCTGGGCTTGACTGAAAACTTCGTACGCTGGCTTGGATACTCCGACCCGAAGGCCGTCTCACTGATGTCGACCGGTTTCCTCAACTCGATGCCCTGGATTGTCTCAATCTTCGGCATGATCTTGGCCGCTTACGCCGCCGCCCGCTGGAAGAATCAACAAGCTTGGGTCGCGGCCGCCCTTGTCGTCGCTGGAGTTGGCATGTTCGTCGCTGGCCTCTCCTCGCCTGCTATCGCGTTCGGGGCTATCTGCTTCGCCGCCCTCGGATTCAAATCAGCCGCCTCTCTCTTCTGGCCCATCCCCCAGCATCATCTCGACCCCCGCATCGCCGCCGCCGGTATCGCGCTGATTAATTCGCTGGGTAACCTCGGCGGCTGGGCAGCGCCGATCGCCTTCGGCTGGATCAAGCAGAGCACGGGGTCGATCTACATCGGCCTCTACGGCCTCGCGTTCACCTCCTTGCTAACGGCCGCCCTCGTCTTCCTCATCCGCCCAGCCCCCAAGGCCTGACGCCATCCGGTCGTCCTGCCCCACCCCTTTCGTAATGTCCTCTCCCCTGATCAAATCCATCCGTGTCGTGCCGGTTGCCGGCCACGACAGTATGCTCCTCAACTTAAGCGGCGCCCACGGCCCGTTCTTCACGCGAAATATCATCCTGATTACCGACAGCTCAGGACACACGGGCCTCGGTGAAGTCCCAGGCGGCGAGAAGATTAAGCAAACGGTCGAGGACGCCGCCCCTCTGCTCATCGGCAAGGAAATCGCGGAGTATGAAAAATTACTCGCCCAAGTGAGTGGCACCTTTGCTGATCGCGATGCGGGCGGACGCGGCTTACAGACCTTCGACCTACGTATCACCATCCACGCCGTCACGGCGATTGAATCCGCCCTGCTCGATCTCCTCGGACAAAATCTCCAAAAGCCCGTGGCGGCCCTCTTGGGCTCCGGCCAGCAGCGCAGCGAAGTCGAGATGCTGGGGTACCTGTTCTTCATCGGCGACCGACGCAAGACCACCCTAGGCTATCGTGACGAAGCCACCTCGCCCCACGCTTGGTATCGCTTACGCAACGAGGAAGCCATTACCCCTGCCTCGATCGTCCGCCAGGCCGAAGCCGCTCAAGAGCGCTTCGGCTTCCAGGACTTCAAGCTCAAGGGGGGCGTCCTGAGTCCCGCCGACGAGATTGCAGCCGTCCGCGCCCTCGCCGCGCGCTTCCCTAAGGCCCGCATCACCCTTGACCCGAACGGTGCCTGGCTCCTCAAAGAGGCCATTGCCGTCTGCCAGAACCTTAAAGGAGTGCTAGCCTACGCCGAAGACCCCTGTGGTGCCGAAGCCGGCTTCTCTGGACGCGAGATCATGGCCGAATTTAAAAAGGCCACCGGCCTAAGGACCGCCACGAACATGGTCGCGACCGATTGGCGTCAGCTCGAGCACGCGCTCAAGTTACAGGCCGTGGACATCCTCCTCGCCGACCCGCATTTCTGGACGATGCAGGGCTCGGTCAAAGTCGCCCAGGTCTGCAAAGACCACGGACTCACCTGGGGCTCACACTCCAATAATCATTTCGATATCTCGCTCGCGATGTTCACACACGTCGGGGCCGCTGCCCCGGGCGACGTCACCGCCATGGACACGCACTGGATCTGGCAGGAAGGCCAGCGCCTGACCAATGAGCCGCTACAAATTAAAGGGGGGAAAATCGCTGTCCCGCAGAAATCCGGACTCGGCATCGAGATCGACCCAGTCCAGCTCGAGGCCGCGCATCAACTCTACCTAAAGCTGCCTTCGGGTTCACGCGACGATGCGGCCGCGATGCAATTTCTGATTCCCGACTGGAAGTTCGACAATAAGAAGCCCTGCCTCGTCAGGTAGGGGAAGCGCCCGCCAGCTGGCCTACCAGGGATTAAAGCGGAGCCCAAACAGTGCGAAGACGGCGGCGGCCAGCAAGGCCAGCGCAGGCACGAAGAAAGGGTCGTAATAATCCGCCGCTCGTGGCTTCTTTTCCAAGACCACGACTTTTTTCATTTGGTCGATGTGCTTAAAGACGGCTTGCAAGGCTTCAGGCGTGACGGCGTTAAAGGCTTCGCCGCCGGTGGATCGGCAGATACCGATGAGCCCCTGATCCACGGCATCCGTGGTCAAAAAGACCGCATAGACAAGAACCCCCTTGGCCTTCAGGTCGGCAATGATGGGGACATCCTTGGGTGATTTGATGTCCGAACTTTCACCATCCGTGAGCAAGATGATCATGCGATCCCCGACCGGACGGGCCGCGAGATGTTCCGCCGCCCCTAAGAGCGCATTACCGATGAAGGTTCCGCCCCAGAATTCATCGGGCAAGACATTCGGCTCAATGAAAGGCCGCGACATCACGATAGCCTGCGTGTCGAGGGTGAGCGGGACCCAATGGATGAAATTGCGTGAGAAAATCGTCAGACCGAACGCATCTCCTTTGCGATAACCAAGGAAACTCTCCACGGACTCCATCGCCGAATCGAAGCGGCTATGCTTGGCCTTAGTCTGATCACCATGCTTTTCCCGCATACTGCCTGAAGTGTCCAAAACGATCTGAATATTACTCAGTTGGCGCTCAATCTCCGGCGGCTGATAAGTGATCGGATGCGCCAAAAAGATGATCGCCACGGCGAGCAAACCGGCGGGCAGACAATTCGCACAGAGGACTAAAAAGTTCAGCATCCGACCGCGGCCGCCCGTGCCGTTATCATAAGGCAAGACCAGGGGCTGTCCCGGGCGGACCCATTCCCAGAAAGCGAGAATCACGGGAATCGCCAAGAACGCCAACCACTGGGGATACAGAAAACTCATGGGCGATTTACGACGGGAGCGGAGAGGTGTGAACGAATCAACTGGGCAATTTCGGATTTCTCCACTCCGGAAGCCGGACGATGCAGCCAGCGTTGCAGGCGGAGCAAAGCCTCGCCCGTCCGCTCGCCGCGAGCGATAACCCCTAAGACTTCGCGCATGGGAAGGTCATCAGCCACCAGACCTTCACGCCAACAACGCAGCAATAACATCTCAAGTCGGGCTTTCTGCACGGCGGTCAGTTCCCCGCCCTCGAGCTGTTGGAGCAAGGCCTGTAATTGTTCGGCCGGAGTAAGGTCCGGCACGATGATTACGGGAGCAGCCTTCTTGGGTCGCCCGTAAAAAATCAGCATGAAAAGCCAGCCAATCCAGAGCACGAAGAGGACGACCAGGGTGGCTTTGTAATGCCCACGCACCTCAATACCGATGGCTTCCGTCTCCCGCACCCGCGCTTCGAGTTCTTTTGAGAGCTTGGGATCGCCGTGCACCGTGAAGGACGGCAAGCCGGTCAAAGCGCTACCGTTATCCGTCATGAGATACCCAATCAGGTCATGGTCGCCTTCGACGTTCACGAGATAACGGACATCGTAAACTTTGGAGGCACCCTGCTGCGTGATCTGGGCAATACGGACATTCACCGCAACCCCCCAGTGGAAGGGCTTCACGACCAAGCCGGGGCCACTGTAAGTGATGATGGCCGCTTGCTCCACCCCCAGCGGAACATTCAGATTGTCGCTACGCTTCAGCAACCAGGCGAGGCCTCCCACCAACACCACAAGCGCGAGGCTCCAGAGGAGCCAGCGACGTCGGAAAATGGAGAAGAAGGCGTTCATGTTCAGCGGACGGAGCGGGAACCAAAGCCGCGGTTTTTGATGAAGTGGGTGAGCTTCCCGAGGATGGGCTGGTCGGTGCGAAGGTGCAGGTAATCAATACCGAACCGGCTTAGTTCCGACTTCCAGGCAGAGGAGTCAACGCGACGACTGCCACCCAGCCCGACAAAGCCTTGGCCGGATTCGGCCTCAACCCCACGGATGACCCCGGCACCAGCCACGCCGGCTTCGGCGGGATCCTCGAAATGAAGCACGATACAATCGTGACGTTGTGCCAGCACCTGAAGGGCCGCAATCGCTCCGACGTCATGCAAGTCGCTGAGCACGATGATTGTGGTATTCTTCGTCAGTGCCGGGGCGAGTTCGCGGGCCCGGGTAGAGAGCGAGGTAACTTCACTGAAATCGTGTTGGCGCAACTCGTGCGACCATTCCATGACGGTGTTGCGAGATAAAGTCGGCCGGATGTGCAACTCGCGCGCACCGCAACCGAGTAGGCCGACGGGCGTGACGGAAGATTGCGCAGCTAAGCCGATGCCCGTCGCGATGCGGACCGCCCAAGCATATTTACTCAAAGGCTGAGAGGTGACGCACATCGAGGCCGAGGTATCAATCAATAGATACAAAGGGATCTGCTTAGTCTCGCGAAACTCCTTCACGTACAACTTCTGCAGACGAGCGGAAACCCGCCAGTCGATGAACTTCACGGGGTCGCCGGCGACGTACGGTCGCGATTGCGAAAACTCAAGGCCGGAACCATGGAACACGGCATCCCGCTGCCCGAAGTCCAAGCTGTTCGCGAGTCGCTTAACGGCGACTTCGAACTGCCGGCTATCAACCGGATCATGGACTAGGGAGTTCGGACGACGCACGGAACGGATCAGCCGAGGCCAGCGAGGATGGAATGCAGGACCTTAGCGCCCGTCTGACCGGCCGCCGAGGCTTCGTAACTGACCCGGATACGGTGCAAGACGACGTCTTCGGCGAGCTCGAAGAGGTCTTCGGGCGTGACGAAATCACGGCCATGAATGACGGCTCGCGCGCGGGCGGCATTAACAAGGGCGAGGCCGGCACGCGGACTGCAGCCGAAATCAAGATCCTTAGATTCGCGGGTGCGACGGACCAGCTCAACGGAGTGGCGGAGGAAAACCTCGCTCACATGGACGCCCTGGACGGCCTCCATGGCGGAGACGAGATCTTCAGCCGTACCCACCGGAGTATTATCAATCATATCGAAGGCCGTCCGTGGGACGGCACCACCCTCTTCCTTGCGCAAGCCCATGCCGAGCTGGCGCTGGAGGATGTCCTGTTCTTCATCGCGACCGGGATATCCCAGACGGTGGAGGAGCATAAACCGGTCCAGTTGGGCCTCGGGGAGCTCAAAGGTGCCGGACTGTTCGACCGGATTCTGTGTGGCAATCACGAGGAAAGGCGTGGGTAGGCGCATCGTCTGGCCGCCCAGCGTCACCTTGCGCTCCTGCATGGCCTCTAGCATGGCCCCCTGCACCTTAGGGGCGGCACGATTGATTTCATCGGCCAGCAACAAGTTGGTGAAGATCGGCCCACGGTGAATGCGGAAGTCGCCCGACTTTTGGTCGATGATTTCCGAGCCGACGATATCCGAAGGCAGCATGTCCACGGTGAACTGAATGCGGCGGAAGTCCAAGTGGATAGCCTTGGCGACGGTATTCACGAGCAACGTCTTCGCGAGGCCGGGCATACCCTGCAGGAGCAAGTGACCGCCGGTGAGCATCGCGATCATGACGCGCTCGACGACGACGTCTTGGCCGACGACGACCTGGCCGACGCGCGTGCGCACGTCGCCGACGAATTTTTGGGCGGCCTTCACGGCCGGAGGATTAGGATGGGATGGCATAAAGATAAGCGTGAGGTTGAGAAGGAGAGGTTCAGCGAAGAATACCGAGCCACTTCATGGCGACGGATTGCAGTTCGTTTTCCGACATGGAATCAACGCCATTGAAACAGCCATGCTCGATCTTTTCGATGTCCTGCTTGATCGCGCGGCGCTGCTCAGGAGTGAGGTTCACCATATCGCTCGCGAGGAGACGGCGGAGGAGTGCGACAACCGAGAAACCATGAATAGCCTCCGGCATCTTATGGATATCGCGAGCACGGAGCGGACGCGGACCCTTATTTCGCTTCAGGAAGAACGATGCCATGACGGCAAACAAAGCCGCCCCAATGCCGACCAGGATAACCAGGTTCCAAGGGTTCTCCGCTGATTTAAGCACCGCCTGCAAACCAGCTCCGGCCGTGACCTTCACGCGATCTAGCACCACCGACGACTTCGTCAGGACGACCGGATCCATGTCCTGATAAGTGCGCCAAGTGGTGGTCGTCTTCGCGGCCTTCACGGCGGGAAACGGCAAATCCGTAGCCTTATCCGCTGCGCGAATGGGATCACCATCGAGCGTGACCTGCCAGCGACGTTCCGTCCGCGGGGCGATATTATCAGCCCAAGTATTGAACTCCCTAACCATCAAAGGGTCGATGGGGGTGATCTGGCGCACCTTCACGACATTGGTCATGGGCGAAAGATCCAGGAGGTCTTCGAGCTCCGGGATGAGCCCAGTGGCGGAAGCGGCCACATCAAGCGTCAACGAGCCGTTGATCGAAAACTGTCGGGTATCCAGGGTCTGGATTACCTCAATCTTCTCAGCCGGACGCGGCACCGAAGTCGCCGCTACCTTGAGCAAGGTCTCGGCCGAGGTGGCTGGAATCGTAACGGGACCACTGAGGTCGATAAAACGGAGCTCCATCTGTACCGGCGGAATCTTATCCACGCTGGCATCCTTAGCCCGGACAAGTACATAGGCCAACGGGGTTTCCTCCCAACCTGGCCGATTGGTCGGACGCGGCTTCACATCAGGCAGCGCGAAGGTGACGGAGCGAATGGTGAAGAAAGGCGAAAGCGTGTCGTTCAGCGTCTGCTCGAACTCGTCGCGCGGCCCCTTGGTGTCTGCAGTCTTACGGGCCTGCGCACCGCGACGTTTGGTATTAGCGGCAACGGCGCCGGTATCATTGCTCAAATACTGACCGAAACGAGCCACTCGGCCCATGGCTTCGGTGTGGACCACACTGACCACGATGCCGAACTCCTGATTAACGCCGACTGTATTAGAACCATCGACAGTGGTCTTGACTTGGATTTCGCTAAGCAACTCGTCGAGGTAATCCGAGCGCTTCTTCAGGCCCAGGGTGAAAGGATCGTTTTTCGTCACGACCAAGGCGCTGGCAAGGTAGCGATACTTGAGGTCTTCGTGGAGCGGATTATTGGTGTCGGTCAGACGAGTGTTCAAGGTTTTCGCCAGCTGGCCCATATGGATGCCCGCAGTCTTGCCGGGAAGGTGTTGCACCGCCTCGCGGATGTGCGTCAGGGCAGCGCGGTTCATCGGCTTGGAAAGGTTGACCTGTCCATTGGAGCCAATCCCCACGACGGCATTGAACCAGCTCAGGTAGCCTTCGATGGAATACTCGGAAGGCTGCAGGCGGGTGACTGCCTTGCCATAGGCCTCGGCCGAGCGCTGGAAATAATCCTGCGACTGGAGCATGCGCTCCTTGGCGGCGACGATACGCTTCGAGGGGTCGGTGGCATTCAGCTCCTGGAAGCTTTCGAAATCGGCCCAATCATTGAGGACCACGCCACCGAGGGTGAGCGCTTTGTACGCTTGCTCGCGGCCGGCCGACCACTGATCGATCATCTTAAGCACCGAGGTATAACCAGCTTCCACCATCGCGTAGGTCTGCGCTTCGTTGCGGCGGGTAAGGCTACTGCGCTGGAGGTCGACTCGGCGCCAGCGATCGAAGAGGTTGGCGTGCATCTTCTGCGCGAGCAGGAAGAAGACTTGTTCGTCCATCTTCGCGGTCGGGCCGAAAACCTTCTCAATATGCGTATCCCGGTAAGCTTCGGCATTACTGTAAGCCAGGTCGAAGGCCGTGACGACCTTGCTCTGGTCGCGAGGGGCGACGCCCGCCTTACGGAAGACGTTCATCATGAGCGCAAGGCTCTCGATATTACGCTCCATCATCACCGGAGTAATCGGGATGCGGGCATCCTCGGGTAAGCCGTAGCGCTTACGCAGGTCCTCGGGCAGCTGCGGATTATGGGCCTGACCCCAGGCCTGCAGAAAGTCCTCTGCTAAGGCCAGACCCGCCTCGGGATGACGGCGGGCGATGTCGACAATGCGGTCGGCGGCCTTCTCGAAATTAGCGCTAGCGATAATGGCACGCGAGAGGCTGGCGTCGAAGCGGTTGCGCAGGTCTTCCGAAAGGGCTGCGAGCCACTTGCCCGTCGGGGCCAAGGCGAGGAGTTCTTCAGGGTCGATGTCGGCACCATTGGAGCGGAAGCGCTGACGATTAGCGCCACGCTGACTGAACGCCGTTTCGGCTTCGGCCATCCAAGACTCGGCCATCAAACCCAAGACTTGTTTCCAGTTACCCGTGGCCAGATTGGCATGTTCGGCAATCAGGCCAGCCAAGACGGTCTGGGCCCGGAGATTATCCAAGCGCGTACCGGGTTCGTTGCGGGACTCGGTCTGCAATTTACGCTCCAGACCGGCGACGATTTTCAACGCGGAGTCTGGCTGATTCTTAATGAGATCATTAAAGGTCGCACTGAGCGCGGCGCTCGGCACCTGAGTGAGCACTCGAACGAGCGCGGTGGCTGCCTTGCTCTTCTCCCAGTCATTCACACGCTCCTGCTTCAGGATGCTCAGGTTTTCGTCCCAGATGCGCTGCACTTGATCGCGCTGAGCAAGCTCCGTGGCCTGCTCCGCGGCGAGAAACGCGGCCACTTCAGCCCGAAGGCCTTCGTCCGCGATCTTTTCCAGATTAGCCTCATCGGGGAAATAAGTACGGGCCAATTCCTTGAATCCGCCCGCCAGCAGAAGCCGGCCGGCCGCCAGACGGCGCGCGGGATCCTTACCACCGAAGTGTTCCGTACCCCGGGCCAGACGTTCCGCGACCCAGAAACTTTCAGAGGGAGGGACGATTTGTCCGAGCATCTGACCGAGCTTGCGGATTTCGATATCCGTCAATTCGCCCGTGACGGCATCGGACAGGGCGAAGACATCCTCAAGACGTACGCCGTTCTTCGGGCGTTCGGCAAGATCGGCCAACATCTTATCGTAGATGCCACGGGAGAGGTCCGCTGGCAGTTTGGCGAGTTCGGAGCGAACCACCACCCAGTCTCCCAATCGGAAGGCATGCATGAAACGCACGTCGGCGGGCGCATTATCCTGCAACTTAGCCGAGCGCTCCATGGCCGCGAAAACCTCATTGAGGTCGCGGGAGAAGCGCTGGCGCAGCAGGTTCTCATACTGCTTCTGCGTCTTAGCATCGAGGGGTTGCTGGGCGGAAAGGCCGGCGGCCAAGGCGAGGGCAGCGCAGAACAGGAAGGGGCGAATCAGTCTCATGTTTTTATTTTTAGTTATGAAAGTGGGGGGACTCAGGAACCGTTGTCGGGGATTTTCTTAGCTTCTTCGAAGATGATGCGGGCATCCTTCTCTGGGCCCTTGGGGACAGGAGCAGGACCACCCAGAAGCGCGGCGGCGGCATGGGCGGCCTTCGGGTCAGGCTTGGCCGCGGGCTTCACCTGGAGAGCGGCCTCGAGGTTCTGCTGCTTAACCGAGCCAATACCGGTGACGCCTTCGACGGGCATGATACCACCAGCAGCGGGCTTCACCGCTTCGGGGGGATGGACACCTTCAACCTTATCGACGCCCTTAGCGGCAGGCGGAGGCGGCGTGCCTTCGGCCACGGGAGGAGGCGGGGTGGCTTTCGTGCCCGCACCCTTAACGGCTTCGGGAGGATGAACGCCCTCAACCTTCTCGACACCCTTGGCGGCAGGCGGGGGCGGGGTGCCTTCGGCGACGGGGGGAGGAGGAGTGCCCTTGGTGCCAGCTCCCTTAACGGCGGGAGGCGGCGGAGTGCCCTTAGCCGCAGGCGGCTCGACCGGGGTAGCGGTCTGGGGGACGCCATTCACGGCCTTCTGAGTGGGCGGCGGAACCGCGGCCGGGGGCGGGGTTTCCTTGATCATCTTCGCACCGTCAGGGGTCTTCACTCCGTCAACTTTTTCGACGCCCTGCACCGTGGTCGGCGCGATGTTCTTGGCAGCGGGTTCAACTTCACGAATCTTACCAGAACCTTCCTGGCGAACGCCCTTCACACCCTCGACGACCGCCGGAGCGGGATTGTTCTGCGCGAAGGCAGCGAGACAGAGGGCCAGTGGCCACAGGGTGCGAAACGACGGATGGGTTTTCATAAATTATTCAGGCGGGCGGAACGATTGAACTCCGCCTGCACGCGGCGCTCGTAATCGGCCAAGGCGGCCGGATCTTGGTGCTCCGCGAGGTAGCGGAAAACCTGGCGGGTGCGTTCGGCGTAAGGCCGCCATTCCTCTTCGGTCGCACCATTGGCCTTCAGTAACGAAGTGCCGTAGAAGTAAGCCTTGCCGAGCGTCTCGCGGATGGCGCGGGTCGTCGAGCCATCCTCGCCATCCACCGCGGCTGACTCTAGGAGCAGCTGCGTCAAATCCGTGATGGCGCCGGCGACATCCAGCATCTCGATGCGAGCCTTGGCCTTCGCGAGGCGAATTTGATGGCGCACCGAAGGGCGTTCGTCGGTCGGCAATTCGGCGGCGAGTTTATTGTATTCCTCGACGATGGTAATCCAGTCCGGCTCCTTCACGCGCTCTAAGGCCCGAATCTGCACGAGGTGGTCGCGGGCTTTCTCCCGAGCGAGTTGGGCGTCGCCGGCGTTAAAATGATAGTAAATCACCCCGACAGGAAAGAGCAGCCAGAGCAAGGTCAGGAACTTTCTCATCGCGTAACGGCACCCTCCCCTGGGTTGGCTTGCGGGCGGATTACTTTCCAGTGAGTCCCGAAATACTGCAAGGCCACGGGCAGGAACGCGACGATCAGGGCGCCAAGCGTCATGGCTAACAAGGCTAGCTGGGCCAGGTCTAGGCCGCTCTTGGGCAACGGTGCCCGCATCACCATATCCCCCAGGGCATCGGTCGGCAGGTGCTTCTCATTCACGTCGTAGTATGAACCCTTTAACGACCGCGCGATGGTGGCCAGTACCTCGGCATCCTGACGCGACTGATGGCCGGCGATGAAAGTTCCCTTTCGTGGATTACCGATACCGAGGACGAGAACTTCCTTTACTGACTTAGGGCGCGGCAGGATGGGCTGCAGGGGAATCGTGTCTCCATCCGTAAAGATCAACAGGCGCACCGTTTCGTCGGGCAGGTCCTTCACCAAGGTCACCGCGGCATTGACCGCTGAGCCGAGGTCGGTCTCCCCTGGCTTCATGATATACTGAATCGGGAGGCCATTGAAGACATTGCGGACCAACTCCGGGTCGCGGGCTTCCATCACCACCGCTTTGGCATCGGTATAAAACCCAACCACCCCGAAACGGAGGTCGCCCCCGACACGCATCAGCACGGTCTCAACTTCTTCGCGCATACGTTCCTGGCGGGTGGATTTCCCTTCGGGCCCAGCGTCCTTGAGGTACATGCTGGGCGAAAGGTCCGAGACAAAAATCAGTCGCGCGGCCTGCTTGGAATCTCGCGGCTTCCCATCCTTCGCCGCCTGGTGAAGTTCGAACATCACCGCCAAGCCCCACGCGAACGCCACCAAGGCGAGGCAGCGGAGATAAGGCGCCACCACAGTCCAAGGCCGAGGAGCGTTATCCGGGCCAAAAGCCAACCGAGCTACCCGCCGGACACGCCTACCATGCAGCCACTCCGCAAAAACGGAGAGCACCAGCACAAATAGTGCGACTTGCAGGGAGGTCATGGAGGGGGAATCGCAGGGGTACGATTCAAGCGGAAGGTCTAGGGTGATGCCCCCAGGATAGCAAGGGGGATGGACGTTAAAATAAAAGGATTCAGACACGGGGACAAATAACCCAAAGGGGTGTCGTTTAAGAAATAAAATACCCACCTGAAGCCCTTGGCGGGGGCAATCCAGACTGATGGTGAAAGGCAGAGGCTGGCCGCTTTATTTAATCCAGAGCCGGGCGACCTGCTTAGGCGATAACGCCGTCGCGGCCTGCTCCAGCTCCACGGTCACCTTGCACAAGTTGCCAGCGAACTTAACGGCCTTCACCTTGCCAGTTGCCGACTCGCCCATCGCCTTACGATCCTGCCCAGCACCGGCTAAGCGAATCGGGGAGCCTTCGCGCAATTGACGGCCGACGTCGCCGGACTCTTGGAAGAGCGTCAACTCGACCTGCGGGCCCGTCACTTTATCAACGTAACCTGGGGCGCCCTCTTCCGTCATACGCTTGGCATGCACGGCCCGTTGCGTCGCCTGAAATTTAAGGAGGCTGGCTTCATCGAGAAAGACTTCCCAGCACATGCGCACCTTGCCCTTGCCCATACCGTGGGTCTGCGTGCGCAATTTGTCGCCGAGCTTGATATCGGCAAACGCCGTTGCCTTGCCGTCCTTCCAATAGTGCGTGGCGGTCTCAGTCTCGAGGGTAATCCCCTTCTCACGGATGTAACTCTTGTCCGCACTCCCTTGCGTGCAGGTGATTTTTCCAGAGGCGGCGTCAATAGCGTCCACATGAAAGAACTCCTTATGGCCATGCATCATATTCATTTCGTCCTGAATGTAGGTCAGCCAAGTCCAAGTGCCGGCGGCGTCCTCGTGCATGCGGAAGATCGCCCGCTCGCCTACCCGGAAATCCTGCAGGTCGCCAAAAGCCGCATGGTGGAGCAACTCAGCATAAGGCAGCACCTTAAAGGTCATCAACTCATCGGTGCCCTCCTTGCGGAAAACCCCCGAGCGGCTGGGCAGATCCATGCTTACCAGCTCGCCCCAGATTCGGCGCATGGCTTCCGTCGGCACAATCACTTCGCCCGGATTGATCTTCCGGATAGGCTTCGCGACTGGCTCGACGGCGAGCAAGGCGAACGGACAAAGCAAGACAAGGAGCAGAATCTTCATGGGGATGAATCTAGGACAATCAGACTTCGGGTAAGTTGCAATCCGGTAGCCCTCGCCTCCCGCCTACTTCTTGAACACGGCCGAGTCCCGATTGGCGGCCGACTCCAAGTAGGCCAGTAAGTCTAACACTTCCTGTTTATTCAGGGTACTGATCAAACCCGGCGGCATGGGTGAAATCTTCGACAGCTGGCGCGATTTAATATCACTCTTGCGAATGGTCTGCATCTGCGGAGCGAGCATACTAGGCCGAATCACGACCTTATCGTCCGTCTCACTGACCAGCCGGCCGATGACAAGGTTGCCGTTATTTAAGGTGAATTCCGTATTCGCGAACTGCTCAGAGACGACCTTGGAGGGGTCGAGGATGGACTCGAGAATATCACGGCGGCCGAAACGACTCGAGATCGCCGTCAAATCCGGACCGACCGAGCCGCCTTCGTTGCCAATCTTATGGCACAGGAGGCACTGGGCGGAGGCCAGCGCATCCTGCCCTTGGGTAAAACTCCGTCCTGATCCGACTTGCTTCAAATCACCTTCGAGCTCGGCCATTTTCCAATCCTGCACGAAGCCGCGCGACTTCTTGGGCTTGCGGAGGTTATGCAACGGCTCAGCCCATGAATCGATCAACGACTGATAACTAGGTAATTCCACGGGAGGAATCGTCGCGATGGCCTCTTGGCGAATCTTCACGAGAAAGCTCTCGTAGCTCGCCCCATTGCCATAGCCGCGACCAGCCTCTTCAAACCAGCGCAATAAATCCTCTGGGTGCTTGCCTGATTTAGACTGCTCTGGCCACCAGCTGAGATAACGACGGCGAAGGGCGGGAGTCCAACCACGGGAGATCGTCCGGAGATGGAAAAGATAAGTGACCTGCTCTTCTTGGGTCACGGCGGAAGCCAAGAGATCCATGGTTCGATCAATCACGCCTGGCGCCCCAAGTGCGAGCAGCACCTGACAAAGCTCGCGATTAAGGGCAATCGACTTCGCGGGATATTCCGAAGTAAGTTCAGCGATCAACGAAGCCGCCACCGCTGGAGTCGGCGGACCATGGCGACTGAGGGCAACTTCGATGATGCGTAGTTTTTCCAGCTTAAGTGACTCAGTCGAGAGGCCCCCTATTGGAAACTTCTGCTGCCCCTTGAGAACTTCGGCTTGAGATTCAAGTCCCCCGACGCGAGCCAACCCCAAGAGCGCCGTCATCGCCACGGCGGGTTCGGACTCGACCAAGGCGCGGGATTTCCATTCGGCTAAGGGCTGACGCTCCAAAGCGATGCGGGCGGCGTAACGAGTGAAACGGTCTGCGGAACCGAGCTGAGGCCAGAGAGTGCCTAAGGCCTTCGGGTCAACGTGATCATGGAAAGCCTCCAGCTGATGCCTCAGCGCACGGGCTTCCGCCCCCTTGGCTTCATGTAAGTCAACGGGGTCGGTCGGAGCATCGCCGACATAGCTGACGCGATAGAGTGCACCCGCCGTATGCCGACCGCCGAGCGTGAAATACATCGCGCCGTCTTGGCCAATCATTAGCGCGGTGAGATTAAACGGGGACCTACCCTTCTTATCCTGCAACGCCGCGGGAACGAGAAAGTTCTCCGCGGCACCCGTATAGGTCGAACCGTCTGGGCGCAGGTGTACAGCCAGGATTCGACCATAGCTCCAATCTTGGATGAACAGTGCTCGCTGATATTTAGCCGGAAATCTCGCACCCGCCCCGAAAGCCACCCCCGTGGGACAGCCGATACCGATGACGACCGAGCTGGGCAAACTGTCTGGGTAATACTCGGGCCACTTGCTGGCACCCTCCCGGAAGCCATGATCGGCGCCGCTGGTAATATGATAGACCCGGATAGGGCGATACCACGGCAGACCCCAGTCGCCTTCGAAATCACTATCGAAGCCCAGCAGTTCTCCATCCGCATTACGGGCTACGCAGTAAGTATTCCGTTGGCCGCTGGCGACGAGTTCGCAATGCGTACCGTCGGGATCCATCCTGACAATGAAACCACCCGGAGGCTTGCGACCGGCTCCGAAGCCCGTGGCGTCCTCGGAGCGAGGGAGCACCAGATCATCGGCGTAATTACGGTGCGGCGAGCTCGGCAGCAGGTCCGGCGGAATATCGCAGAAATTACCGCAGAGGATGTCCAGGTGCTTCTTATCCGGGTTCAACAGAATGGTGTGTGCCCCATGGTCCCCGCCACCGCCCCGCCACTCACGAATCAACTGCACTTGGTCAAACTGGTCGTCAGGCGTCGTAGAACGACAACGGAAGAGTCCGTAAATCTCCCGACCGCTCGCATCACGACCATGGGCATGCACATAAAGACTATCGAAAGCGAAGAGCATCCCCATCACCTCGCTCAGCGGTAATTTTAACTTCTCGGCGGAGATGACCTTGCCGTCCTGTAAAGTCAGACGGGTGATTGGGTCACGACGCTCGCCGCCCAATAATAAGCGCCCCTTCGAATCCTGAATAATCGAGATCCAAGAGCCTTCGGTGGCGAGATCGGCCGCGCGAAGTAATTCGACCTTGAAGCCCGGGAGCGTGCGCAAGTCCGCGGGCGCAATGGCTTCGGCACCCGCCGGCCATGGGCTGAGCCCGAGCGATAACAGGCACAGAAAAACCAGCCTCGGCAGACAGGGTAAGTTCATAAAGGTACGCCTACGACAGGCATCAGGCCGGCAATTGCAAGCAGGCAGGCGCAACCGTAACGCTTACCACGGTTGCCCATCTCCGTGGACGGTCAGATGAGCTCCTTCACCACCCCGGTCGCCACGCCACCCTGGAAGTTGGTCGGCAACGGCATGCCGATACGACTCACGACGGTCTGCCAGACATTCGCCAGCGGCACATCCTTCTGCACCAAGTGACCCTGATGCTTGAGGCCGAGGGCCGAACCGCCGCAGAGGATCATCGGCAACATCGTGGAGTCGTGGGCGCTGTAGCCACCATTGGTGGTACCCCAGGCTGCCATCGTGTTATCCAGCAAGGTGCCGTGGCCTTCCTTCACGGATTTAAGTTTGCCCAGGAAGTAGGCCCACTCAGCCATATAGAGCGCATCAATCTGACGCCAGAAGACCAACTTGTCCTCTTGTTCGTTGTGGTGGGTCAATGTGTGAAGGTCCCACTTGCTATTGGTCTTATAACCGAAGCAGCGAGCTTCATCGCCTTCTGTGCGCGGAATATGGGTGACGACGCGCGTGCTGTCGGTCTGGAAGCCCAGTGCGACCATATCGAACATGAGGCGGGTGTATTCGGAATAACCACGTCCATCATTAGCAATGCGTTCGCGCGTGGAGTGCGACCCGAAATCTGGACGGGCCACCTTGGGCTTGGGGCGATCAATCCATTCCCCTTCGACTTTGATTCGATCCTCCAGATCACGAATCGAAGTAAAATACTGATCGAGGCGCGCCCGGTCTTCCTTGCCGACATTACGCTGCAATGTGGCCGCCTGCTCCTTGATCGAATCGAGTAGGCTGCCGCGCTGTGCGAGCGCCTGCTTGGCGGCCGCCAGCGTGGTGTTGTTCTCACTACCGAAGAGCTTTTCAAAAAGCACCTCCGGACGGTTCTCCGGGGTGATGGGCGTGCGATTACGACTCCAAGACAGGGTCATCGGGGTAGGACCGCCGAAACCCGTTTCGCGCACTGTCCCCAAGACGAGCGAAGGGAAACGTGTGGAACTGCCGTGATGGGCGGCGATCTGCTGGTCGACCGACATCAATGTCTGAGCGTTCCGGATGGTATTCAGCCCAGTGAGCAAACAGCTACAGGAGCCGTGGCCGCCCGAAAACGCCTTCAGACCCGTCAGCACCGTCATATCATCCCTGAACGGTGCCAGCGGAGCTAACGACGGCGTCATCGTGTAATTCTTGCCGGTATCGGTCGGCGTGAAGCCGCGAATCTCCAAACCCAGGCCCCAATAGGTAAACATACTACGACGCGGAATCTCACCATCCGCCATCGATCCGGCCGTGGTAATCTTCTTCGCATTGGGGCTCATGGCCTCCAGCCAAGGCAAGGCGAGCGTAGCACCGAGGCCCTTAATGAGCGTACGGCGCGACATAAGCCAGGAGTTGCTTTGGATATTCATGAGAAGGTGTGGCGGGTTATTGGGTTTGGAAAAAGGAACTCGCGACGGTCGCCTGGATGACTTCCTGCAGGCGATAGTCATGGGCGGCCGCCTGCGCGGTGATCTGATCGACCACGACGTGGTCGCCATAAACGATCGGCCGACCGAGGGAGTAGCAGAGGAACTTTTCGACGAAGGCCCGGGCGAAGACTTTCTTCTGGGCAAGCAAGGCAGCCTTGAACTCCTGTACGGTCTTGAAAGCACTGCCATTGGGGAGCTGACCGCTCACATCCAGCAAGGGAGAACCCTTGTCGCCCCGCATCCCCTCCCCGTTCTGGCGATCGCGCCACATACCGATGGCGTCATAATTCTCGAGGGCCAAGCCGAAGGCATCGACGCGGGCGTGGCAGCTGGCACAGTTCTCCGAAAGACGGTGTTGATCCAATCGCTCGCGGACGGTCAGTTGCTGGCGGCCCTTAATGGCGGGCAAGTCCCCTGCGTTAGGCGGTGGCGGCGGCACGGGCTGATTCCAAAGCATATCCAGAACCCAGGTGGCGCGACGAACGGGAAGCGTACGCGTGCCATCCGCCAGATAGGTCATCAAGCCGGCCATCCCCAGCACACCGCCGCGCCGACCATCAGCCGGGGCGGGAACTCGCCGGAAATTTTCCCCATCCACACCCTCGATCCCGTAATGTTTGGCCAGCCGTTCATTGATCACTAAGAAATCGCTATCAAGGAAGTTGGTCAGGGGGAGGTTCTTCTGGAGGACTTCCTGGAAGAATTCCAGCGGCTCACGCTTCGAGCTATCCCGCAAGGCATCATCATACTGACGATAGAAATCGCGGTTCGGCGGGTTACCGTTGTCGAAATTACGAACGCTCAACCATTGGCCGGCAAAATTACGGACAAACTCCGTCGACCGGCGATCAGCCAGCAAGCGCTTGACCTGCGCCTGAATGACCGAGGGGTCGCGCAACTTGCCGGCGGCGGCCAACTTGTACAGCTCTTGGTCTGGAGCGCTGCTCCAAAGCAGGTAGGAGAGACGGCTGGCCAATTGCCAATCATCAATGGGCTTGGGGGCGGAGGCGGGGGCGGTCGAGGGCGTGGCAACCTGGCTTTCGCTGCCGAGGTATAAGAACGCCGGCGAGCATAACAGGTTCTTCACCCCTTCACGGACGGCCTGATTAAACGTCAGGGTGCGAGCAGCTTTAACTTGAAGCGTCCAGGCCACCATGCGTTCGACTTCCGAGGCGGCGGCCGGGCGACGATAGGCAAGGGGGAGAATGCGGGCGAAAATTTCGCGAAGGTAAGCATCGTCCTCCCGCCCTTCGCCAGCAAAGAATAATGTCTGCCGGGCCTTGGACGGCCATTCCACAATCGGTCCTTCCCAGTTCATTTCGCCGACCCAAAGTCGCGGACGCTTCGCGATATCCAACTTGGGATCATAGACCCACAGGGGACCGGCGAAAGTTTTGCGATTCTCCAAGGCAGCGGCCAACGCCACTTCCGACTTCTTCTTCAGCTCGGCGATGAATTCGGCCGGCTTTTTCTCCCGGATGGCGCGTTCGATCTCCCCCGCGATGGTCACCGGCTTCCATTGCACATCCTGGTAAAGAGGGTTCGTGATGACGACATCCTTGTCCCCGTTGTCCCAGCCCATGCGCCAACTCCGATTCATCCCAGGAGGGCCGGCCTGCAGGTACATCATGAAAACATATTCCTTCGGGGCGTCCAACGGGGCGTCGATCACGGCACTCTGCACCACCTCAATCGGACTACCCGAACCATACTCCACGACGAGCCTGACCTCTTTCTGCTCTTCCTTACCCTCCCCCTTGAAGGCACCCGCCTTGATGCGGAAACGATACCAGCCATCTCGCTTCACCCCTTTCTTCCCCCAATCTTCACCGTAGAAAGGACTCCGCAGGTTGCCCGGCCGACGGTAATTATTACCGCCGGAAAGGTATTCAATCCCGCCGTTCTTGGCCGTCCAATAGAACGGGCCGTGGGGCACATAACGATTCTCCTTGGCGTTCCATTGACCGAAATTGTCGACAGCGATTTTGGACAACGGTTCTTTGAAGGCCGCCACCACTCCCGGCGGCGGGTTCGTGTCCACGACCTTGCCGGTGGCGTCTTTGGTGGCCGCCCCAATGCCATGCACATGCTTTTCGTTCAAGGCATTCCAGGTAAATTTCTGCACATCCGGCTTCTCGATGAAGACTGCCTCATCCAGCACCAGGTCGGCGACAGCCATGTACTGGGTCAGCTGCCCCTCATCCATGAACAAGCTGGCGCCACCACGATCGAATCCGCCCACTTTCCCGTCAGCCGGCAATTCCTTCTCGATGCGGCGGGCGAAACCTTCCTCGAGGGAAAAGATATCGCGGACGGTATTAGCGTATTCGACCCGGTTCATCCGGCGCATCGGGACGCGGCCGCCCGCGCCCTGGGCAATCTTGGTGGTCTCATCCAACTGCTGAGCTACCCACGAGGTCACGCGAAAGGCTTCTTTGGCGTCAGGACGAGGTTTTTTTTTCGGCGGCATCTCGCCTCCATTGATCTTATCCATCACCTCTTTCCAGAGGCTGGCATTATTCCCGGCCGTAAAATCAGCGCTAAGGAGATCGATGCGGAAACCGGCCCGAGCGGACTCGGCATCATGGCAGTCGACGCAATGATTCTGAATGAACGGCCGGATATTGGCTGGCACTGGCACGACCGGCTCAGCGGCGAGCAAACCGAGTGCACCAACGAACAGACAGGTCGCTTGAGGCAAGAAACGATGGAGGAGACGCGGTCTCACGGGGTGGCTCGATTCCGCCAGATGGGCGGAGGGTTTCAAATGTTATATTAAAACCCCCCAGGTCAGCGACGAGTCAGAGGGTTCATCCTCCCAAAAAGCGTCGTGTTCTCAATGTCGCACCTCCCTACCCCTTAGTTGGCGACAAACTGCATGATCCGCATCGCATGCCCCGTTCCATGCGTTTCGCTGGAGATTCGCAGGGTAAGCGTATGCGCACCGGGCGCGAGTTCCGTGCCGAGCATCACCGTGCGGGGATAATGGAGTCCTTTGCTGTAGGCATGCAGTAAGTCCGTGGGCTTGAACGGCCCGCCATCGATGCTCGCCTCGACAATCCCCGCATCGGGTCCCGCGACGATGAAGGCGCCAACGGCCGTACCCTCAAAGGTCAGGGTAGCCTCTGCTCCAGGTTCAGAGGCGGAGAGCATGGGTAACTTCGCAAAGGTCGCACGCGAAGAGCCAGGCAGTTTCTTCCACTCAGGTACGCCAAGAGTCCAACCGCTTTTCACCTTGGCCTGCATCGGGTCGATGAAGCGTCCAGACGAGTAGCTGAAAGCATCCAGCGGCGACGCGGGCAATTTCGCCGGGCTTAGGCTGGCCTGCGCCGACAAAGGGGCTGCCCACGCCCGACCGAATAAGTCATCGATCATATTCGCACAGATTCGATTACCGGCTGGGGCCGGATGGACGCCACCGAAAGTCTTCCAGGTCAGCGACCCTGCCGTAATCTGCGAGGCCACCTCTCGGGCGAGATTAATAGTCGAGCGGGAATAGTACCGTGCCACTGCCTCATGGGTTTCGACCGTAAGCGGGATCTTGCCCTGCTGGAAGGACGATAAAATGAATTCATTCACGAAGAACGTCACCACGATGTCCATGTTTGGGTTATTCTGTTGAGCGTGCCGAAGGATGCCTTCGAGCCCGCGGATGCATTCAGCCTTCGTATGATGGGCATCTTGGTCATCGTTGACGGCAAACTCCACGAACAGCAGATCAATCGGACCATGCGAGAGTACATCGCGTTCGAGACGGAAAGCCCCCGTCGTGGAACAAGTCGAACTGATCCCCGCGCTCGTAAAGGTGAACTCCGTCCCCGGAAAGCGTTTCTGGAGAATTTCGCAGACCATCGGACGGTAGCCATTCATCTCCGTGATGGAACCACCTAAGAAGGCCACGTTGCCGCGCTTCGTGCGCTCAAATTGCAAGCGGGAGTTATCGAGGCTTCCGCGGAATTGGACGTTCTCGCCAAAAGGCTGCGGACCGGCGGCGAGCGCCATGATCGGCAAGAACAAGAAGAGAGCGAGGCGGGCGAGGTGGGGTTTCATCGTCAACCCCACCCTACCCGTTCGCCTGATATAATAAAGTCTCAATCAAACGATCTGCCGTATCCGCCTAGCTTCGCTGCACATACTCCGCCAGATAGCGCATACCCATGACGTCCTCGCGGTTATACTCAATTAAACGCGCCCAATCCCGCTTAGCCTCCGGGGTGAGTTCGCGATGGGTGCCATCCCGCTTGGCAAGTAACCGACGTAAGCGCCCAAGGATCGCACCCGGCTCCACGGCGAGGAGGTATCGCTTATAGGGATAGCCGACCGCGGCCTGGACGAGGAAGTTCTTCAGGCCAGGCTTCCGCCGCTCACCGGCCAGACGGCAGGCCTCCGCATAGATTTCTGGCTGGTTGTTCCTAAACCACCTCGCGGCGTTCACGTTAAAGTAGTTCTCCTTGATCCATTCCGCGTACTCAGGGCAAGCTGCCATGAGCACGTCGCGCTCAGGGATGCTGTAGCCGGCGATGAGGCTACCCGACGCCATGGCCTGCTGAACAACCTGGCTCGCCAGTTCCTTCCACGTCAGGAACACCAGCTTCCGAGCTTCCGCCGATTCCGCGAGAATGGCATCATGCGCATACGTCATTAGCCCCTCGGCCCAAAGCACCGACGTCAGGGCGGGCAAGATATCGGCCTTACGCATCTCAACGTCCAACCAGATAATGGAGCGGGTGTTCTGCTGGATGGCGGCGGACTGGAGGGTATGGCGGGGCATGAGAGCGGCACTATACACCCGTCTCCTCAAAACACCCCTTTGGCGACCCATCGTGCCGAGCTCCCCCTAAAGGGGGTAATATCCAAAATAAAACTCGACAGGCTTTGGACGGCCTCGGCGGCGGCCCGCAGGACCAACGCCAAGAACTTGCGCACACGCCGTCTGTTGGCGCCGCCGCCCGCAGGGCTTACTTGGAAATCGGCTGAGAGATGCGCAGGTAGGCAAAAAGATCACGGAGCTGCTGGTCCGAAAGGGTATCGAGCAGACCTTCGGGCATCAGACTGCGCCCCATGGGCGTGAGCAGGCTGACGTCGGCATGGCGCAAGGTGATATCTTCACCCTCGAGCCCGCGGAGAACCAGGATCTGCGCGTCACGCTCGACCAGGAAGCCGCTCAACGAACGGCCGTCCTTAGTGCTCACCGAGTAATACTGAAACCCTTCACGGATTTCCGCATTAGGGTTGATGATACTGATGAGCATCGTGCCGAGGTTGTCGCGTTGATACGCCGTAAGCTCGGGTCCAATCCGGCCACCTTTAAAGAAGAGTTTATGACACGGGGCACACTTCTCCATAAAGATGGGCTCACCGGCATATGGGTTGCCAGAGCCAGCCTTGAGTTTGGCTTCAACGTCAGCGATCTTAGCGATAAAATCCGTCACCCCCGCGGCGGGCTGCTGGGGGTAAATCTCGGCGAGCAGCGACTGCAGCTGCTTTGGCTCGTGGTGACGAATCCGGTCGACCATATCACGTGGGACGGTGTTGGCGGCGACCTCGCCGGCCTTAATGGATTTCAAGAGGTCGAGGCTCCATTCAGCCCGACTGACCAGCAGCGCTAAGGCAGTGAGGCGGACCTCCCCTGCGGACTTCGCAAGCAGGGCCACGGCTTTCGCGCCAATCTCCGGCTTCTCGTAGGACATCAGTGAAACCAAGGCGGCCTTACGGAGCGGAACGGGCTCGGCAGAGTCAGCGATGGCCAGGAGCACAGCCAAGGCATCGGGCTGGCGAACCTCCCCAAAGACCCGCACATAATTAAGTCGCTCGGTCACGTCCGCCTTCTTGTTAGCGATGACGGTGAGGGCTTCTTTAATCGCGGCGGCATCCCCTTGGCGCACCCGGAGGATAATCGGCGCCCTTCCGGACGCGGCCATCGCCTGGAGTAATTCATCCGGCAGGCCGGCAAGCTCGCGGCCGCGATAGGCATCTTCGAATCCCTTCATCAAATAGACACTGTGTGCGGGCGTCGGGGCGAGGCGAAGCAGCTGGGCACAGACCAAGAGATCGGCCCGGCGGCCTTCGGTGGCAAAGCGGCGCATCAGACGTGGCAACAAATGTTGCTGGACCAGCGGTCGATCCCAGATTGCGGGATCCTTCACGAAGTTCACCACCGCATCACGGTCGAGCGTGATATGCGATTCGAGGGCAAACCAAAGCAGCAGAGGCAGGTAGGCGTCAGCGACGTCCTCATCGCGGGCGGCCAGGGCAGCCACGAGTTTCAACATCTGGGCGGTCGGCAGACGACGAGCCGTCGAGGCAATCTGCGAACGCACTTCGGCATCGGGCTCGGTCTGGGCCAGTTTCAGGATATCTGCGAAAGCGGCCACCGGCAGATCGCGGGCAGGCTTGGCATCCAGTCCGGGCACGCCAAGACCACGGTTCACGCCATACTTATCCCCGAGAAACCGCGTGGACCAGAAGCGGACGGGCGCGTAGGCATGTGTCAGGCATTCACGGGCGCGGGCATCACTCAGGGAACCCACCTGATAGAGAGCCCAGAGCGCACCAAGGGCACCGCGACCATGATCATCTTTCAAGAGCTTTTGCAGGACCGGCAGGGCCGTCGGGTCCTTACGTTCAGCGAGAAGCTGCAGGGAAGCCGTGCGGTGGAACTTATTCGCATGGGTCAGCAGGGCAACGAGCTCGACCGTGGATTTACCTTCCAGATTCGTATCGGTCTCAAGCTTCGCATCCCTACCGCGCAGACGGTAGAGTCGGCCGGTCGTGGGGTCGATCTGGTTCTGGTAGTGCTGACCGTGGGCGATATAAAACTCGTACATGTCCGACACGAAAAGCGATCCATCCGGCGCATTGGCGCTGTAGAGGGGTCGGAAGCAAACATCCTCGGACCACATGGCGATACCCTTGTCGGCCGTGACATACGTGGCCCCCTGCGGAATGCGCTCCGAGTCAGTGACCGTATTGTGTAACGGATCGAGGGAGAAGAGGTGCTCCTGATAGTTGGCGGGCATCGCTGTGCCTTCGATGAAGGAACCGAAGTGGGCGAAACGCGGGACCGGATTCTTGGTGCCGAGGATGGGAAGCTGGCCAAAGGAATAAGGACTGCGCGGAGGTCCGAATTTACCCGGATCGACGCCTTGCTTCAGGTAGATACCGCCTTGGACGTAATGCCAGCCGCGGGTGTTGCCGCCGTTATGACCCGAGTACATGCGTCCGTCGCCATCGAACTCGAGACCGAACGGATTCCCCGAACCCTCGCTGAAGATATCGTATTCACGCGTCTTCGGATTATAGCGCCAGACCATGCAACCCTCGAAATGAACGGCTGACGAATCCGCGGAATCGAAACCCGGGCGGGTGACGCGCGAGGAGGAAGTACTGCCATGGACACCATAAATCCAGCCGTCGGGTCCAAGGATAATACCATTGCCGACCGAGTGCGTGTCTTCGAGCCCGAAGCCCGCGAGATGGACGACCGGCGGGCCATCCGGGATGTCGTCACCATTGGCATCGGGATAAAAGAGGAGATAAGGAGGATTCATCACCCAAACGCCGCCCTGGGCGCGCACCGCAGAGTTCGCCATGTTGAGACCATCCTGGAAGACCGTGTGCTTATCGTAGACCCCGTCATGCTTGGTCGACTCATGGATGGAGACGATATCGGCGCCGCGATCGTGATTCGGGGGAGCGGGCGGGACGCGATCGTAGTGCGAGCGATAATACTTATCGCGGCTGATCATGGTCACCCCGGCGGGGTAAGGATATTGACGGTATTGCGTAACCCAGAGGCGGCCGCGGGTATCAAAACTGAAATGCGTTGGCTGAGCGATGAGCGGCTCCGCTAGCAATAAATCAACGGCGAGGTCAGGCGTGGAACGCATCTTCGCATAGGCATCGGCCGGTGAGAGCGCCTGCCCGTGAAACTGTTCAGCGCGACCCAATACACGATTGGATTCGCGGAACGTCGCGAAGGAAGTGGTGGTCGGTTGCACCTTCAGCGACGGACCAGGCGACAACGCCGTCGACGACATTTCCCACGGCCCTTCGAGGACGCACTCCATGAAGTAGTTCATGATGAACGGAGCTTCGCCAAGGAAGCCGCCCTTCCCGGCCTCGTGATGAATATGAAAAAGGAGTTCGTTCCATTCGCCCTTTTTGAGCGTGCCCACCGGGACCTTATGACGGAAGACCTCAGCCCGGGCGCTCTTGTAGGGTGAGAATGTGCCGCCCGTGCCGACCTTCACCCCATTGACAAAAAGTTCGTGGGCTCCCTCGAGATCCCGGAAGTGCACGCCCACCGATTCCTCGAAAAGATTACGCTCATGCTTGGCGAAGAATGAATCATCCACGCGCACCCACGTGCGCAGCCAAGTATCCCGAGAGAGCAAGGCGCCCGGGACGGCGGTCGTGGCGGCGGTCCCGACCGTGGGGCTGGCGGCGTCGGCGACGGACAGGATGCACAGCGCGCATGCCAGCACCGCCCAAGTAAGGGGCAATGTGCGAGTAAGGGTGCGCAGGTTCAAAAGCATAGTCATCTGGATAGCGGGGCGGGCGAGATAGGTGCAAAGATGCCTGACATTCTCATTGAGGGCGAGAGGTGTATTTGACCGATGTCGGGCGGGAGGAAAACACCGTCCGCCCACGGATGACACAAAGAAGGATGGAAGGATGCGACCAAATGGGAATAGTCCCGGGTATGCTAGGTGCCATCACCGGAGATATCATCGGTTCCGTCCATGAGTTTAGCGCAAACAATGACCCGACGTTTCCGCTATTCACGGAGCGATCATGCCCGACGGATGATTCACTCCTGACCTGGGCAATCGCGCAGGCCTTGCTCAAAGGTGATCCCGATTATAAGCCTTATCTCGTCGGTATAGTCGGCTATTACGAAAAGAATGCCCACCGGGCTCCGCTACCGGCCGCCTTCGGCTCCGGCTTCAGCGGATGGGTCTATGCGGGTGCCGTCGGCGAACGAGATTCCTACGGCAATGGCTCGGCGATGCGGGTATCACCCGTCGCCTGGGCTTTCACCGATCTCGCAGACGTCCTCGAGCATGCCCGCTTAAGTGCGCAACCCTCCCACGGGCATGCGGAGGGCATCAAAGGTGCGCAATGCACCGCCGAGTGTATCTGGGTGGCCCGCCAGACCCGCGATCCGCAGGCGATGCGGGCGGCCGCCGAGAAATATTACGGCCCCCTGCCCTCCCTGGCGCAGATTAAGGCCACCCATCGTTATAACGAAACCTGCCAAGGCTGCGTGCCCGAGTGCATGGCCATCGCCTGCGGCACGAATTCTTTTGAAGCGGCGGTGCGGCTCGCCTGCTCCATTCGAGGCGATGCCGATACCTTGGCGGCGATTACCGGATCGGTCAGCGAAGCGTTATGGGGCATCCCGACGGAGATTCGAGAGACATCCTTGGCCATCGCCGAACGGTGCTATCCGGGTTTAGCGGAATGCGTGGGGACCTTCGAGGCTCGGTACCACCGAACCGCCTAGGCACAAAAAAACCGCCGCAGTGAAGCGGCGGCTGTTAGTCTGACCAAGCAGGTCAACCGGTACAGTAAGACTTAGAACTTACGACGCACGCCGAGACCCCAGACGTCGGAATTAACGCTGGAAACTTCGACGCGGGTGAAGCTCAAATCGAGCGAGTAATCGTGGTTCAGCATTTTGCTGATCGTCAGACCATACTGATTGTCATGGCCCTGACGGACGTAGGTGGCCCAAGCGCCGAAACCGCCACCAAGCGCCCGGTGGAGGCTGAGCGTGTAGCGCTCATCCGAGCCGATCGCGAGGGCAGCATCAGCGATACCACCAACATTCTTGAAGCGGTAGCCGAGCTGGACGAGGTCCTGGCCGTTACCGAGGTCGCCGCCAACAGAGGTTGCGCCTTGGACGAAGAGGTCGGAGCCGCCAAGATAACCAGTGGCACCGAGAGACCAGCCGTTCTGGTGACCAGAGACGCCCGAGGTGCTTTCCTGGCCGTAGGTCAGGGAGACGTTGCTCGCGAACTGGGTCGACGGAGCGACGACGGTAGGCAGGGCCACCGCGGAGGCGGACGCAGCGATGAGGGTGAGGAAACCGAGGCTATAGGTATGCTTCATATTTAGGGTAGGGTATAAGATTAGACACGGGAACCTCGACCGAGTTCCCACCCAATCCAGGAAGGTTAAATCCCAATAAATGCTGAATATAAGGGGTTTAGGGGCTAGGCTTGACAGTGAACAAGTTTTCATAGAACATGCGTTCACTATGGAAGAACTGACCAAGAAGCAGCGAGCCATCCTTGACTACATGAAAGCCCATGTGGCCGAGCACACCTATTGGCCAAGCATCCGCGACATCCAGGCCAAGTTCCGCTTCGCCTCGACCAATGCCGTCTTCGGCCACCTCCAAGCCCTAGAGCGCAAGGGCGTGCTCCAGCGCATTCCCGGCGCCGCTCGGGCCTACAAGATCGTCCCCGAAATCGTTGCGGACCTTTCAGATAATATCATCCGCTATGAAGGCCCGGGAGAGGACGCCATCGAGTTGAATGGGATTCCGTTGGTCGGCCATATCGCCGCTGGCTTCCCAGACTATACGGAATCTTCCGGCGTCCTCAATACCATGCAGGCTCCGATTTCCGAAGGCTCGCGCCGTCGTGCTCCGCAAGCTTTTGCGCTACGTGTCCGCGGTGACTCCATGATTGATGCGGACATCCACGATGGCGACACCGTGATCATCGAGCCCGGTCAGGCGAAACATGGAGACATTGTCGCAGCTTTGATTGACGGCGAAACGACGCTCAAGCGCTTGATCAAGCAGGGGAACAAAACCTACCTGCAGGCCGCTAATCAGAACTACCCAGACCTGACGCCCGTGCAGTCGCTGGTAATCCAAGGCATCGCGAAGTCCGTCGTTAAGTCGATCTAGAGAAAGCTCCCGAGAGCATTACCCAATGCCCG
The DNA here is from genome assembly GCA_943331445.1 of Akkermansia muciniphila. Lineage (GTDB taxonomy): Bacteria > Verrucomicrobiota > Verrucomicrobiia > Opitutales > UBA953 > UBA953. The sequence goes on along the minus strand of CALQLO010000006.1, from coordinate 55,814 downwards.
TCGGGTCAGTAAGAGACGACCTGGAACACCCCTTGACTGACGGCGGTGGCCTCAGCCGCCGTAACCCAGCGTTCCTCAAATTCCGGCCCCCAGGAATCAGAAACGGCAATCTCTCCGGTCTCTTTGTTATACCCGATGATCATGCACGCATGGGCGGTCGCACGATCTACCTTGAGTGGCTTGGCATCCTTGCGCGCCGGAGTAATTTCCTTTTTCCACGCCTTGGGATCCTTCATATCGACGCGCAATTTCATCCGCTCATTGGCTAGGGCGTTATATTCCTTGGTCGAAAACATCCCCCAGATGATGGGCAACCCCCGATCGACATATTTCGCAACAAAAGTTGGGTCGACCTTGGCCATCGAGCCTCCCTCAATTTTCCGACCGCCGGCGACCACGGCATCATGCGCCCCGGCGGCCAGAGCCGTGAGGGAAGTGCCGCCCCCTGCCCCGCTATGTCCTGCCATCGCGAGGACATACATGTCGGCCGGAACCCCCATATAACGGAGGGCTCGCTCCCAGGTGGCCGGCGCGCAGTAGCCCTTGGGGCCCTGGTTGACCATGGGGATGTCCTTTAGTAGCACATCACCGTTCTCACGACGCAAGATGCGGGTCTTCGAGCGCGCCATCAATTCACTATCCGAGATGCGGGACTTGCCGCCGAGATCGGCGGTGGCGGAGGGCATCACCCGCAAAGCGACATATTCATCCCGCGGGGCGCTCAAAAGGAACGCGTGTTCCTTCCAGTCCCAACGCGTCGAGACCTCGCTCGTCTGCTTCCCCTGCCCCATGCGCTCCGCGACCGGTGCCCCAAAAAGTTTGGTGAGTGCGGTGGTCAGGTTTTTCTTATCATCGGCAATCGCCTTTTTGAAATCCTTAATCTGCCCATCGCGGGCAGCGAGGGCCTCTTTATCGGGCTTACCCGCCTTCGGTACGTAACTCACCGAATCTCCCTTGTTAGCGAAGATGAGTGAAAGGAGCGACGGGCCATTCTTGTCCGCATATAAGGCGACAGAGAAAGGTCGGCAGCCGAAGAGTCGGGCCGCATCATCAGGATAAGAACGGAAGCTCAGCTCACTTTCGGTCTTAGATTCAAGGGGCCAACGCAAACGATCAGCCAAGACCGAAGCCTCGTCATTCCAGAGCTTGTCATCCGTAAAGAGTTCGACTCCGAGCAACTCGTTCACCTGCGCGAAGGTTGTCTCGGCGACGGGTACCTTACCTGGCACGGTCGGCGTCGTTGGTGCGCCCAGCAGAACCCCAGGACTCACGGGAAGGAGCCAGCCGAGCATCACCGCAACGAGGGTATAACGCATTGCGTCAACGTAGGCCCCTCCATCGTTAGCGCAAGAAAGGGATGAAGACTAAGCGGGGGGCTTGTTCCCGCCGACGATTAAAGACCCCAAGCCTTCAACTGCACATCAATGGCGGCACCCACGATATCATAACCCTTATCCGTCGGGTGCAGAAAATCGCCCATGATATCTTTCGCAATACGGCCATCGGAAACGAGCAACTTGGGGGAAACATCGACGAAGGCATCGCAGATCTTCGCCGCGCGTTCCTTGAGGAACATATTGGTATCAATGACCCGATTACGCGTGGCGTCGGGGCGTTCAGAGCGAGGAAGCAAAGCCAGTAGCAAGATTTTGGCCTGGGGAGCCTGCCGGCGGATTTCGCGACAAACCTCGGAAATGCCATCGACGGTTTCTGGGACGGTCTGGGCGGCACCCGAAAGATTATTGGTGCCGATGAGCACGACAAACGCCTTGGGCTTGAGCCCGGAGATTTCACCATGACGCAAACGCCAGAGGACATTCTCGGTGCGGTCCCAGCCATACCCGAGGTTGATTGGATGATGCGGGGCAATCCACTTGTCCCACGACTCACGCCCCGCAATGCGCTTGGCCTTGGGCTCGCCAGACCAGAAATGGGTAATCGAGTCACCGATAAACACGACATCGGCCTGAATGGCGCCAGGCTTATTAAGGGCGAGAATCTCATTGTGCCGCGTCACCCAATCATAGGAGCGCCAGTCACGATTCTGCGTGAGCGGGGTCTCGGCGGAGTTGGGGGCGCGCGAAGGGTCAACGGGGAGCGACTTGGTCACAACCTTACCGACGATATTCTTCTCATCGAATTGTGCAGCCTTCACAATGCCGCCGAGCGGCAACTCAATCGGGGCCAGATAATTGCCGGCACTGAAATCGGGATCCTTGCCATTAAGCGTATAGCGAATGACGTCCGTGGGTTTGTCGGGGTAGATAATCACGGACTTCGAGCCGGCATCATAAATCAGGTCAAAACCCGAGGCCGCAGCCGCGAGACTCGAGACAGTGGCAATAATGAGCAATTTGAGGGAAGACATAGCGAGGGGGCTACCCAGACGATGAGGACACCAGCCGAGGACGCAAGAGGCGGTTAAGCCGCAACCATTTAGGCATTAAAGGGCTGATAAGCTTGGCTAGCGGCACTCAAAACACCTCAGTAGACTCGGCACTCAGTTTCGCCGCAGGACCAAAATCACGTCGGAGTACTCAAGATCAAGCTTCCGCGTGGAAGCTAAGTCGTAATGAAAATCATGGCAGACGACGAGTTCGAGCGAAGGCACGCGGGCAAGCAAGGCACGGATTTCCCGGGGTGAGTAGGTTCGGAAATTCCAGAGTGTCTCCTCGGTTCGGGTGACGCCGGACTCGGTGATACGCATGCGTGTCCGCATCGCTTCGGTGCGTGACTTTCGATTGGCAGGAGCAGACCAAGTATCACTCACAACGCGGATACCTGGCTTGCGCCCGATCCATCGTTCATGGTCGGGCGGCGTGTGCTTGTAATCCGTGAGATGCAGCCCGAGCAGGAGCAGACCACCCGGGCGAAGCGCCTTGGCCATCCGACGAAGCGAACGGACGGCACCCGCCTCCGTGTCGATATACTTGAAGGTACTCACAAAACAGTGAGCGACGTCGTAACGTGCCGCCTTGGGCACCTTGAAATCCTGGAGGCGATCGCGCCACACCCTGCCCTTGAGCCCTTTCGCCTTGAGTCGATCCTTCGCGAAGGCCACTTGATGGCGATTTAAGTCAAACCCATGAACGACATGGCCGCGGACGGAAAGTGATTCCAACAATCTTCCGGAGCCACAGGCCGGCTCGAAGACCCTCATCGGACCATCCAGCTTCGGCCCATGCTTCTTCATGATACCCTCGATGAAGCGGGTCTCCTTCGGCGTATAGTCCGCGTAGACCATGTCGTAATACAACGGGGAGTCGTACCACGCCGTGGCGGATTGTTTGGAAGAGGACAAAGCGGTCAGCGGTTGGCGGTTAGCGGATAGCGGTTGGCAAAGACAGTACCGAGGCGGGTTCAAACATAGGGCTAGGAGACAGAGTCACGGCAAGACGACTGGGTTTGGGTTTTACCCCAACCGCCAACCGCTTACCGTCAACCGCTTAAACCCGTTACTGATAAATCTCGCCGCCCTGCTGGCGGAATTCCTTGGACTTTTCTTCCATGCCCTTCGCCAAGGCGTCCGCTTCGGAAACACCCTGAGCATCGGCAAACTTCCGAATGTCATCCGAGATGCGCATTGAGCAGAAATTCGGGCCGCACATCGAACAGAAATGGGCCGTCTTGGCGGATTCCTGCGGCAAGGTTTCATCGTGGTATTCCTGGGCACGCTCGGGATCGAGGGCCAAGGCGAACTGATCCTGCCAGCGAAACTCGAAGCGGGCCTTCGAAAGCGCATTGTCGCGAATCTGGGCAGCGGGGTGTCCCTTGGCGAGGTCGGCCGCATGGGCGGCGATCTTGTAGGCGATGACGCCCTCGCGGACATCGTTCTTATTCGGCAGGCCCAAGTGTTCCTTCGGGGTGACGTAGCACAGCATCGCCGTACCATACCAACCAATCATCGCGGCACCGATGGCGGAAGTGATGTGGTCATAGCCCGGGGCGATGTCGGTCGTAAGAGGCCCGAGCGTGTAGAACGGCGCCTCATGGCACCACTCCAGCTGCTTATCCATGTTCTCCTTGATCATGTGCATCGGCACGTGGCCGGGGCCTTCATTCATGACCTGCACCCCGCGATCCCAGGCCCGCGTGGTAAGTTCGCCCTGCGTCTTCAATTCGGCAAACTGGGCATCGTCGTTTGCGTCAGCAATCGAGCCCGGACGGAGTCCGTCGCCGATGGAGAAGCTCACGTCGTAAGCGGCCATGATATCGCAGATATCATCCCAGTGAGTGTAGAGGAAATTCTCCTTGTGGTGCGATAGGCACCATTTTGCCATAATCGAACCCCCGCGGGAAACAATGCCCGTGACCCGCCGAGCGGTCATCGGGATATAAGCGAGCCGGACGCCAGCGTGGATGGTGAAGTAGTCCACCCCTTGCTCGGCCTGCTCAATAAGCGTGTCGCGGAAAATCTCCCAAGTCAGGTCTTCGGCGCGACCGTTGACCTTCTCGAGGGCCTGGTAGATGGGCACGGTGCCGACCGGCACTGGGCAATTACGCAGAATCCATTCGCGGGTCTGGTGGATGTTTTTACCCGTGGAAAGGTCCATCAGCGTGTCGCCTCCCCACTTGATGGACCAGCGCATCTTCTCGACTTCCTCCTCGATGGACGAGGCCACCGCAGAGTTGCCGATATTGGTATTAATCTTCACCAGAAAGTTGCGGCCGATGATCATCGGTTCGAGCTCAGGGTGATTGATGTTGGCCGGAATGATGGCACGGCCGCGGGCGACTTCGGAGCGGACAAACTCGGGGGTGATGACCTTCGGAATGGCGGCCCCAAAGGACTCGCCCTTGTGCTGGAAGGTCAGTTCATGCCGACGGGTCGACTCAGGCTGAGCGGTCGCGAGATGCATGTTCTCACGAATCGCGATGTATTCCATCTCCGGGGTGATGATGCCACGCTTGGCGTACGCCAACTGCGTCGGGCGCTGACCAGGCTTACCCTTATAGACTTTGCGATCGGCTCGGTCGAACTGGACCAGGCGGTTACGCGAGGTCGCACGCTGGGCGGTCTCCGCGTGTTTCCAAGAAAGATAGCCATCATCCTCCGGCTTCAGTTCGCGACCCGGGACCGCTTCCACATCGGCTCTTTCGAGGATCCAAGCCTCACGAATAGCGGGCAGCCCCTTTTCGACGTCACCATGGAAAGCCGGATCGCCCCAAGGCCCGGAGGTATCGTAGATCCGAACGGGCTCGTTGGACGACTTAGCGCCATCGGGGCGAGAGGTGGCGGCCAGCTTCACCTCGCGCATGGGCACAAGGATGTCAGGGCGCGAGCCGGGCACGTAGAGACGCGTCGAGTTCGGGAAGGTAGTAGGCTTATTGTCGGAGACCATGGAAGATGGGAGGGGTGGAGAGAGGGTTAGCCCGAGGGCCGGAGGAAAAGACTGTCCGCGCGGACCTGGGATGGCTCACGGAAACGGGATGTTATGACTGCACAATCCGCTTCCTACGGCGCCGAAGCGCATCAGGTACGAGGGTTCGAGGCCAAGCCTCATCTCAGTCCGGTAGCGGACTCCCCTGGGAAAGACTAGGAAGGAACGTCTTAATGAAGACCGACTACCCTGGGGAAGCAAGACCTTGCTCGGCTCTCGGCTGAGTTTATGACCGAGACCACGGCCGTCAGGCGTAAGCACCATCCCCACCCTTCCCCTCAGTTCACCAAACAACAGGGCCCGACAATAAGTCGGGCCCTGTTTGCGTCTCTGAGAACCGATCTCAGCGATTCATCGACAGCTGGGCCCGGAGATACTCGACCGTGCGACGCACGTTAGCATCTACTTCCATCTGATTCACCACCGTCTTACGGGCATGAATCACGGTGCCGTGATCGCGGCCGCCGAAAGCTTGGCCGATGGACACGAGCGACATACCCGTGAGCTGGGTGGCGAGGTACATCGCGATCTGGCGAGGGAAAGCGATATTCTGCATGCGACGCTTGGAAGTCATGTCGGACATCTGGATGCGGTAATGCTCCGCCACCTTACGCTGAATGACTTCCGCCGTGAGCGTATGGCTGGCTTCCTCGACGAGGATGTCATGGAGCAGCTTCTCAACTTGGGCGAGTTCGAGCGGCTTACGGGTCATGCCGGTCAGGCCGACAATACGGGTGACGGCACCCTCAAGGTTACGGACATTCCGGGCGACGCGGGAAGCGATGAACTCGGCAATTTCGGGCTGGAGGTCGAGGCCACGGGCAGCGGCCTTCTTCCGCAGAATCGCAATCCGGGTTTCGAGGCCAGGAGCCTGAATGGAAGCCACCATCCCCCACTGGAAACGGGAAACGAGGCGCTCTTGGAGCTTGGCGATCTCCGAAGCCGGACGATCGCTCGTGAGGACGACCTGCTTATGATTATTATGCAGCTCGTTGAAGGTGTGGAAGAACTCATCCTGCGTGGACTCCTTACCCGCGAGGAAATGAATGTCGTCGATCAGGAGCAGGTCGAGTTCGCGATAACGGCGGCGGAAGGAAGCCACGCTTCCCGTCTGCAGGGCCTGGATGAAATCGTTGGTGAAAGTCTCGGAGGAAATGTAAGCGATGCGAGCCTGCGGATTAGCGGCATAGACCGAGTGTGCGATGGCGTGCATCAAGTGGGTCTTACCGAGACCGGTCGGACCGTGGATGAAAAGCGGGTTGTAGTAATGACCAGGCTCCTTGGCGACGGCGAGCGAAGCACCGTGCGCCATTTCGTTTTCCGGACCGACGATGAAATTATCGAAAGTGTTTGTCGCCTTGATGGCCGGAGCTGGCGAAGCGGTGGCGACTTGGCGCACCGAACGCGTCACAGGCGCCGAAGCGATTGGGGCTTCGCGCGAAGTATCGGCGATCGCGGTCAAGCGGTAGTCCATGTTGCGACCCGCAACCAGGGTGAGCTGACGACGGAGCACTTCGCCATAGTTGCTGTTGACCCATGCCTCGGTGAGAACCGAAGGCGCCTCCAGGACGAGAACCTTACCTTCGAGGATGGAGACCGGCTTGAGGGCGGAAATCCAAGTTTCGAAATCGGCGCGAGGCAAAGTGTTGCTCAGTTCGGATTTGGCGGTCTCCCAGAGGGAAAGGTGGCTGACGGAAGGGGACATGGGAAAGGGGGAAGGTTGAGAAAGGTTGTTCACAGGCTCTTTGGAAGCCCGAAAGTGAGGTATTTTTTGTAAAAGGGATATGAAGGGATTCGATGGGCGACTGGACGGGCTTTGCGCGACGGGAATAGGCCACGCTAAGGCGTCATGTAAGTCGTTGCTGAAAGGATGGTTGCGGTGCTTAAAAGTGGTTTCCTTCATTTAGGATCGGGTGAAGGGGCCGCGATGCATCCCAGAAGGACGAATCGGAGCGCATTTGTGAACCCATACCAGAGAGGGACAAGTGCAAGCCCTGCACAGGTTATTAACAAGACCCCTGTAGATAAGAAAGTGAGGTTTCTGTTGCACGCCTGTCACCCAATCACCGAACCCCAATGGATAGGGAGTTTAATTCATGCGGCGACTTCCACGAGATGCGCGTCCCGCAGGTGCCGCAAGTCGTCAAGCGTCAAACAGTACCTCAGCCGATCGCGTAATTTACGTCCACCGGGCAGTCCATGCGTGAGCGGATGGAGTCGATCGAGCATCCAGCGCACATCACGCGAACCCAGTCGCGTCGCATGCACCTCAATCGTCAGCTCGGCCAAGCGGAGCATACAATCCCAGCGCTGTCGACTCGTCACGACCAACGATTCCGCCTCTCTCCCCTCCATCGACGCTTTGATCTGGGCAAAAACCCAAGGATTACCGAGAGCCGCCCGACCAATCATCAGACCGGAGACGCCCGTCTCGGCCCGACGGCGCATGGCTGAGGCCCCATCTTTGACGTCACCATTACCTATCACGGGAATATTAACCGCGGCCGCGACCTGGGCGATCCAGCCCCAGTGTGCCTCCCCGGAGTAGCCCTGCTCCTTGGTGCGGCCGTGGACGGCGATGGCCTCGACCCCGAGTTGCTCGAGGCGACCCGCGACTTCGACGGCTACGATGGTCGAATGATCCCACCCGAGGCGCATCTTTGCCGTGAGCGGGATATCAGGAATCGCATCCTTCACCGACTTCACGAGGTCATAGAGGAGCGGTGTACAGCGCAGCAATCCCGAGCCGGCATTTTGCTCAATGACTTTATGGGCGGGGCAACCGAAATTTAGATCCAGAAAGTCTGGCCGCATACGATCGCACACCAGCCGGGCGGCTTTGGCCATCGAAGCGGGAGTGGCACCGAAGATTTGCACCCCCATCGGACGCTGGGACTCCGTGAAATCAACCATTTCCCAGGCTTTGGCGTTATCACGGATCAACGCCTCGGATTGGACGAACTCCGTCACCATCACGTCAGCCCCCTGCTCCTTACAGAGCTGGCGGAAGGCCACATCCGTATGGCGGGCCATGGGGGCGAGGTAGAGGGGGAACTTCCCCGGGCCAAACCAAGGCAGGCGGGGGGCGATCTTACTCACGGACGACCGTCCTTCTTCTTCAAGGCGGCCTTCAACCCGCGCCAATGGGCGAGGCGCTCCGCAATCTGCACTTCGGCACCGGCATCGCCGGGCTGATAAAGGGGAAGCGGCTTAGATAAATAATCCTGCCCACTGATACCCTCCGGATAACCATGACTGTAGCGATAGGTGCCGCCATTACCCAAACGCTTGTTGGTCGAATTATGAGCATCCTTGAGATGCAACGGAACTTCCTGCCGTGGCTGGGTACGGACGGCATCCTTGGCGGCGGAGATGGCCAACGTGGTGCTGTTACTCTTCGGCGAGAGCGCCAGGAAAAGCGTCGCATGGGCGAGTGCGTATTCGCATTCGGGCAGTCCGACTAACTCACAAGCCTGGAAAGCGGCGGTCGCCACCCCGAGTGCACGGGAATCAGCGAGACCGATATCCTCCGAAGCACAGATGACGAGTCGACGTGCGATAAAGCGGGGCTCCTCCCCTCCTTCGAGCATCAGAAAGAGCCAGTACAACGCCGCGTCTGGATCACCCCCGCGGACCGATTTAATGAAAGCGGAAGCCGTGTCGTAGTGATCATCGCCGCCGTCATCATAACGGATGCGCCGCTCGCGGGCAAAGGAGGCCACGGCCTCATCGGTGACAGTACCGAGTGCCGGTGCCGACAGCACGAGTGTCTCAAGGCAATTCAGGGCGCGACGGAGATCGCCCGAGGCCATTTCGGCAACTTGCTGCAAAACCTTGGCGGAGGCCTTAATGCCAAGTGCCCCGAGCCCACGCTCCGCATCAGCCAAGGCGGTTCCGAGAAACGTCGCGATTTCTTCGACGGAAAGCGGATCAAGTCGGAATAAGTGACTCCGACTCAATAAGGCCGGCACGACGTAGAGACCGGGATTATGCGTCGTGCAGCCAATGAGGCGAACAACGCCCGCCTCTACATCGGGGAGCAATAAATCCTGCTGCGCCTTGTTGAAGCGATGGATTTCATCGACCACGAGTACCGTTTTTCGCGAAGGGTTACGGCGAGCCTCCGCGAGCACTTCCCGTAACTCGGACGCTCCGGAGAGAACCGCATTAACCCGCACCACGGAAGAGTCAGTTTCCGCAGCGATGACTTCAGCGAGGGTGGTCTTCCCGCAACCGGGGGGGCCGTAAAAAAGCAAGGACCCGAAATTGTCGGCCTTGATCAACCTCGGGAGGAGTGCCTCTTCGCCGAGCAACCCAGCGTGACCCACAACTTCCGTCAGATTGCGCGGGCGCATCCGTGCGGCCAGCGGCCGACGACGAGCAGGGATAGCATCGGGCACGCCTTGGCCCAAGCCAGGGAGCGCTTCATCCGACCCAGATCGCCGCTCAGCCACGAAGATTACTTCTCCTCGGCGAACGGCACCAAGTGGCAGTAAGGCTTCGTGCCGCGGAGCTGATAATGTCGCTGATGATACTCCTCAGCGCGCCAGAACTTCGGGGCCTCCTGAATTTTCGTGGCAATCGGCTGAGCATAGACCTTGGCCGCCGTGAGCGCAGCCATAATTGCTTCCGCCGTCTTCTGCTGCTCTGCCGAATGGGTGAAGATAACTGAACGATACTGGTCACCCCGATCTGGGCCCTGCCGGTCCACCTGCGTGGGATTATGCATCCGGAAAAAATATTCCGTCAAAGTCTTGTAAGACACCTTGGCCGGGTCGAAGGTCACCTCGATGACTTCCGCATGGCCACTGGTGTGCGAGCAGACGTCCTCATAAGTCGGATTAGCAATCTTGCCACCGGCATAACCGCAAACTGCGGAAATGACCCCGGGGATTTTGGCGTACTGGTATTCAACACCCCAGAAACAACCGGCGCCGTAAGTGGCTTTTTCGAGTTTAGGAGGGTTAGGCATGGGCTTGGAAGAAACAGCGGTGGGCTCGGCGCCGGTAACGGCGACACCGGCGAGCAGGAGCGAGGTAAGGAAGGAGAGAAGCTTGGGCATGGCAGTACCCCCATACTCTGGAGAATTTTTAGCCTAAAGCAAGTGGGGAGGAATTCAGGAAACCTGCCCACGGAGCGCTTCCGCTAGGACCTCGGGCGGATGCGGGGCGGTCGTGAGCCCACGTTCGGGCACCAAGTAGAAAGTATCCAGGGCAAAGCCCTGCTCGGTCGATACATTGGCAAAGGTAATGGTATAGCCGGCTTCTCGAATCGCTCGACCGACATGGAAGAGTAGTCCGAGTCGATCATTACACTGAATTTCGGCGACCGTACGCTGCAGTTCCTCTTCAAAGTAGACCTCCACCTTGGCAGCCAAGGGGACATGCGCCTTGCGACGCGGAGCCGTCAGGAGTGCGTGGGCCTCTTCGGCCGAGACATCCTCCAATAAATCCGTCCCTTCGAGCAGGGATTTTGCAAGGGCGGCCGTAAACCGTTCCTTGGACTGCGGCTCCTTGCCGAGCGGCAACATCACTTTGAAGAAGTCGATGGCCACATCATCCTCACGCGAAAAGGCGCGGCAGGAGACAATATTGATTCCGGCCACAGCAAAGGCACCCGCCATCCGGCTGAATAACCCCGCCCGATCCCAGGTGACCACGGTGACCGAAGACTGGGCTGAGCCGACATCGTCATGCCATTCCACAATCGGACGGAGCGAAACTTCCGCGTCCGCTTCCGAGACCGAAGCAATCAACTGGTGGATCATTAACAAATGGTGAGCGGCATCCTCCGGCGCGGCGTGGAGGTAATACCCCTGAGGCATCGTCGCGAAGTGAGCGACCAACTCATCGTCGGGCACACGGTCGCCCACGATGGCGGTGGTCGCCGCACGCAGTTCGGCGATGACGGAGGCATGGTCGATTTCCGCACCTCCAGCGAGTCGAGCAAGGGTGCGACGATAGAGCGTCCAATGCTGGCCGTCCTTGAAGTCCGTCCAGAGATCAGGTGAGGTGGCCCGGGCGTCACAACGCGTATGGACGAAAAGACTGCGCAACACCTGCTCATCGCCGACCAAGCGACCGAAGCGGTCAATATTGGCCGGGTCATCAATATCATGTCGCTGCCAATAGAGCCCCATCAGCAGGTGATGCAGAATGACCCCCGCGGCGATTTCCCGCTCACGCGCATCGAAACCGAGACGCTCCAAGACCACCTCAGCGATAGGGACACCCCGGACCGCATGGCCTTCAATGCCGCCCGACTTCGCGATGTCGTGCAGAAAAAGAATAGCGTATAGCAACGAAGGGGCTTCGGAACCGAGGACGACCTCGCGGTATCGCTGATCAACCGACGTCGCCCCGGCGTAAATCGTATCCAACTCCATCAGACAGCGGAGGGTATGCACATCGGCTGTCCAGCGATGGTAGAACTCAAACTGCACTAGGCAGTGCAATCCGGCGAATTCAGGAACCAGTCGGTAGAGCAAACCATGCTCACGGAGCGCATTGAGTGCTGGATAAACGCGACCGCCTTCGGTGAGCATTGCCCGCAGGGCACTGGAAGATTCCTCGGAAGCTGCAATCGTCGGTGTAAGCAAATGCGCACGTTCGCGTACCAAGAGGGAAAGCGCCCGGTCGGGGCGGGCTTCATGAATCTGGCAGATTCTGAAGAGGCGAACCAATCGGCCCGGATCCTCTTCGAACACCAGTCGGTGCTGCGCCGTGACCGTGCCGCCCGGGACCACCCGCAATCCATCCATCACGAATGGAGCACCCCACCCTTCTGGCTCTGGCTCGCCCATCACGGCACCCTCAACAATCTCGGCACAGCGCCGGACGTGATCCGCGGCGTCGAAATATTCGCGCATCATTGCACCGATACGTTCCGTCAGCGTACCGGGATAACCGAGGGACTCGGACATTAAATCCTGACGTTCAAGGGACAGTTGCTCCGTTGGTCGCGTCACCTGGAAATGGAGTTCACACCTTAAACGGAGGAGGACGGCCTTCGCCTCTTCAAACTTCTGCAGATCCACCGAAGGCAGGAAACCCGAGGAAGCCAATCCAGCGTTACCGACCCCATTACGCGCCGTCCGGGCAATCCAGATACAGCCTTGCACATCCCGCAGTGCACCTACGCCATTCTTGAGATCGGGCTCCTGCAGGTAGGCACTTCCGCCCGCCTTTTCACGACGTTTGCGCTGTGATTCGACAATCGCCCGGGCAAACGGACGCCAAGCCTGACCAGCGAGGAGGGCCGCCGTCTTGGACTCGAGCTGGGCGTAGAGTTCGGCTGAACCGCAAAGGTGACGCGTCTCAAGCAGGGCGACGTGCAGATGAAGATCATCCTTCGCGTAATTAGTCGACTCTGTGACCGTACGAACCGATTGCCCCACCTTTAGTCCTAAATCCCAAAGCGGGTAAAGAATCGCCTCCACGAGGGCTTTCATCGCCGCCGAATGACGGGGCACGAGCACCAGTAAGTCGATATCGCTGAGCGGGCAGAGTTCGGCGCGGCCATAACCGCCGGTGGCCACCAAGGAAATAGTCGAAGCGGTGGGCCCAGCCCGGAGGAAAAGCGCCTCAATCAGAATATCCATGGCATCGGAACGTAACTTGGCGACTTCACCTCCGGGAGTGCCAGCACGGTGGGCGGCCAGCTGGATATCGCGGGCGACCTGAATAAAGAGTTTAGCTCGCGGGAGAAATTCACCCTCTAAGGCGGCCTCCCCTGCTAATCCATGCTGCAGCGCGGAGCGACGGAGGGTAACGGCGGCGGATTCGAATTCAGGCGACATGCGACACGCCTACCGTGCAGACAAAGCAGCGGACGTTCAAGGCCATTGCCAAGCTAACCTGAAAGTCCTTTTATCGGGTATGGACTCCTGGTTTGTTCAAATAAAGACAGCACTGCAGTCAATGTCCGACGTTGAGAAGATGATCAGCATCGGCGGCATCCCCGTGATGTGTCTCATCGTCTTCGCCGAGACAGGGCTACTCTTTGGGTTCTTTCTCCCTGGAGACTCTATGATCGTCGTGGCGGGCGTGCTAACCGCTCCCAACCTCGAAGCCAAGCGCAACGCCCTGCTCAACCCGTGGACATTGACCACCACACTCATTATCGCCGCCATCATCGGCAATCAACTGGGCCGCTGGCTTGGCCTGAAGTTCGGCGAGCGGGTCGAAAAGTGGCCAGACGGATGGCTCTATAAGCGCCGCTATCTTGAGGCCGCGCGCAGCTATTACGCCGACAAGGGAGCCACCTCACTCGTCATGGCCCGCTTCATCCCCGTCATTCGCACCTTCGTTCCTTTCGTCGCGGGCATGGGCAAGATGCCCGCCGACCGGTTCCTTTTCTGGAATATCCTCGGGGCGGTTATCTGGATTGGCTCACTTGTGGGCCTCGGCCACGTCATCGGCGGAACCCCGCTCGCCAAGAACCTCGGCGTCGTGACCGGGTCGGTCATCGCGGTTTCCTTCCTCCCCATCGTCTATAAAGCCGCCAAAGCTTGGCTTACTTCGCGACGGGAATCCAAAACTTAAAGGTCGTACCGTCGGGGCCGGAAGATTCCACGACAATATCGCCCCGGTGATCGCGCAGAATGCGCTTCACGATGGCCAGACCGAGGCCAGTACCGTCTTCGCGGCTGGTGAAGAACGACTCAAAAATCTTGGGGAGGATTTCAGCAGGGATACCCGCACCGGTATCGGCAATCCGCACCGTCACAACTTCCCCCTGCGGGCCAGGCTCCACGCCGAGACGTAACTGGAGCGACCCTCCACCGACCATGGCCTGCACGGCGTTCATCATCAGATTGAGGAATACCTGTTGGATCTGACCAGGATGCCCCTGCACCAACGGCAACTCACCCGGCGAGTCGATGGACACCTTGACGCCCAGTTGCTGCAGCTTCAGCCGGAGAAGTAACACGGAGTTCTCTGAGGCCTGACGCAGGTCAACCGAACGGAATGCGCCCGATTGCGCCTTGCTCATGCCGAGTACGCGCGAGACGACACCTTCCATATAAGCGATTTTCTCACGCATGACACCCAAGTCTTCCATCCGCGGGTCGTCCGCCGCCAAGCCCTGCGACAACGTATCTGAAAGAAGTTTCATCACCGTCAGTGGATTGCGGATCTCGTGGGCGACCTCAGCGGAGAGTAGCCCGAGGGCGGTCAAACGTTCGCTGCGACGCAGGCCTTCTTCGACCGAGAAGACCTTCGCGTAAAGGCGGGCGTTCTGGATGGAGGAAGCCCCGAAAGAAGAAAGCGCCGTCACCAGATGCTTGTCATCATCAGAAAAACGGTAGGCTCCCATGGCAACACAGAGCACGACGCCAAAGGTCTCATCCTCATAACGCACGGGCACGGCCAGAAGCGACGAAGAGGCAATCGGCTCGCTAAGTTTTTCGAAGAGATGCTCTTCCGTCTTCCCCGCCAGCGGGACCACCACCGGACGACCACGACTGACCACCGTACCTAAAGAAGTCTGATTCAAGCCGATGCTTGGGGTCAGCACACTGTCCGCGCAGTCGCCATCGAGGCTTTTCAGCAAGAGGACATCGTCGACCAACTTGTAATAAGCGCACGCCCGGGCACCCAGTAAACCACGGGTGTGCCGGGCAAGATCCTGCGAAATACCTGGCTCATCGCGTTCCCGCGCGAGACCTTGGGCAGCCCTCACCAGGGCCTCGAGCTGCGCAGCCTTAGACCGAAGCTGACGAAGCAACCAAATTCGGCCGACGGCCTTGGAGGCCTCATTGGTGAGCAGCGCGAGGAACGCGACATCCTGTTCCGAAAACGCATCAAGGCGGTCGGAGTCGCAATTCACGACTCCGATGACATGGCCCATGAGTTCCATCGGCACGGCGAGTTCGGAACGGATGCCCTTCCGGATTTCGACGTAACGCTGATCCTTGGACACATCGGGGACCCGCTGCGGCTTGGCATAGAGCGCCACCCAACCCGTGATACCCTGCCCTTGCCCGATCACCTGCTTAGCGGATTGATCATCGAGGCCGTTGCTGACTTCAATTCGAAGCGCCCCCGTGGCGGGCTCGACCAGCGCAATGGACGCACTCGAGGCACCCAGGGTTCGGACAATCTCGGCGAGAATGAAATCAAGTGCTTCGCGCGGGTCTTCGGTCTCATTCACGAAGGCACCGACGCGATAGAGACAATCCAGGACGCGGGCGTCACCGGGACGATCCTGCGTTGAATGAGACTGAGGCATAACTCAGAGCGAGTGATCCATGTCGAGCGCAGGCGCGTCGACATTAGTCTGTCCGATGACCACGGCAGGCACGCCCGCCACGCTCGTATGCGGGGCGACATCCTTCAGCACCACCGAACCAGCCCCAATCTTGGCACCTTCACCAATGGTGATATTCCCCAGAATCTTGGCGCCGGCACCGACCAGCACCCCGGAGCGAATCTTCGGATGGCGGTCACCGCGCGCCTTACCCGTGCCGCCGAGTGTCACCTCATGAAGGAACGAAACGTTATCTGCGACCACACTGGTCTCACCGGCGACAAAGCCCGTGGCATGGTCCAGCAGGATACCGACGCCGAAACGGGCCGCCGGATGAATATCGACCGCGAGGTGTTCCGAGGCAAGAGACTGCAAATGCGTGGCGAGCTCCTTGCGGCCGGCCTTCCAGAGGACGTGCGCCAGCCGATGGGTTGAAATTGCGTGAAACCCTTTAAACCAAAGGAACGGAATCAAGGCATGCTCGGTCGCCGGATCACGTTCAAGCGTCGCGCGAATATCCGCCCGCATCTGAGAGAGCACTTCCGCATCCGCTGCCACCGCCTCACCCAGCACCTGCAGGATCACGGAGACATCATGGCCTGACGGGGCAAGCCGCTCAGCCAAGCGTTGCACCATGCCCGCACCGAAGCTTTCGCGGTCCAAGACATAGCGATGGAGCATCGGGGCCAAAGCGGGTTCAGCTTGAGCGACGATTTTAGCACGAGAACGCAGTTCTTCCCAAAGGGAAGCTTCGTTGGCGCAAACCAAGGCGATGGAACGGGCGTCAGCCATAGACACGTTTTAATTCGTGGTTTTCGTTCAATTTGGCAACCCGCGAGTCAATTAAGCGTAAAAAATGCAGGTTTATCGTTAAAATTGGAAATAAAGACGTTGATGGGGTTGAAACCTGCAAGCCTGCCCCTACAAACACCCTCCTATCCCCAACACCACCATGCGTATCCTATCCTCCCTCCTCGCGTGCTTCGCTGCGGTGGCCGCTTTTGCGGCCGCTGAAGTCGGCAAGCCTGCTCCTGACTTCACCGGCAAGACCCTGGACGGCAAGACCGTCAGCCTCGCCGACTTCAAGGGCAAGACCGTCGTCCTCGAATGGTATAACCCAGGTTGCCCAGTCGTGAAGAAGTTCTATGACGCCGGCAAGATGCAGGAATTCCAGAAGCAGGTTATCGCCAGCGGCGGTGCTTGGCTGATCATCAACACCAACGGCGCTGAAATCAAGGAAAGCAGCACCTACTACCCTGGCACCCTCGTGCAGGACACCAACCAGAGCATCGGTCGCGCTTTCGACGCCAAGGTCACCCCGCACTGCTTCGTCATCGATGGCAAGGGCGTGGTCGTCTACAAAGGCGCCATCGACAGCGGCAAGGTCAACACCCCGGTGGCTGACCTCGACAAGTCCACCAACTACGTCCTCGCCGCCGTCAAGGCCGTGAAGGAAGGCAAGGAACCAGAAGTCACCAACACCAAGCCTTACGGTTGCGGTGTGAAGTACAACAAGCTCTAAGCCAACCCCAACGGGTAAAACAAAAGGGCGTCCGCAAGGACGCCCTTTTTATTGGCTGAGATGGCCGTGCTTAGGCTACCCCGGTCGCCTGCAGCAGCTTGGCGTGCACCTGATCGTTCCGCAGGTGCGGCGTGAACAGCTGGGAACCAGGCCCATAGGTGCAGAACTCAACCATCTCGCCCGTATGATTATTACTCGTCCAACCGATTGACGTATACTTCATCAAAGCCGCGGAGAGCGTCTTGGGGTCGATGATTTTTACCTGATCAGCAGGCTTGAACTTCAATCCTGTCACCTTCTCCGCCGCGGCGAGGAAGTCTTTGGGTGAAAAATCTTTCGTCACCACCTTAAGGACTTCGAGCGACATCTTGAAGCCGGACAGGCGATCAAAGGCGGGCGAAGATTCAGCGTAAGAAGGAACGGTGGTATCAAAATCTTCACTGCCGAGACCGTTCACGTTGAAGCCTCCGGTACCATGGTCGGTCGTGATGATCAGCAACGTGTCTGGGTGCTTACCGATGAAAGCGAGGACGGTGGCGATGGTTTCGTCAAACGCGATCTGGTCGCGAATGGCCGCGGCCCCGTCATTACCGTGAGCGGCATGATCGATCCGACCACCCTCGACCATCAGGAAAAACCCTTCGGGCGCCGAGCTGAGTCGTTGGAGGGCGACCTTAGTCATCTCGGAAAGCGTCGGGGTGGCCGCTTGGAGTTCTGGCGACTGCAGCCGGTCGATCTCGAAAGGCATATGGCTGCGACTGAAAAGACCGAGCAACGGCGCCTTACCAGTGTCGGCAAGAAGCTGCCCGCGATTGAGTACGACACCGTAGCCAGCCTTACGATAAGCGGCCACGAGGTCCTCGTTGAAATACATCGTGCCGCCGCCGAGGACGACATCGACGCCGCGCTCCAAATACTGGGCGGCGATGACCTTCTGGTCGGACCGTTTGGCAACGGTCGTCGCAAATCCCGCCGGGGTGGCGTGCGTGGCGGTGGCCGTAGTCACGAGGCCGCAACGCTTACGAGCGGCGTTCATCTTCTGAACCAAGGTGGCGGGCTTACGGCCGTCAGGGGTGACATTCACTGCCCCATTATTGATTCGTTCACCGATGCCCCAGCAACTGGCGGCAGCAGCGGAGTCGGTGACGATACCGCTGGCGGAATCTGTCTCACAGAGCGAACGCACCACTGGCAATTCACCATACATCTTCATCCAGTTAGAGGAGCGCTTCTCGGTGCGGGTCAGGAAAGTCTGCGCGGCGGTGAGCACCGAGAAGCACATCCCATCGGAGACCATGAAGATCACGTTCTTCGCCTGACGTTTGGCGGAATTAGCCGCGGCCTCACGATGGTCCTCGCCGAGCGCCCGGGCCGAGCCAGCACCGAAGACCAGACCGCCGAGTCCGGCGAGCTTGAGGAAATTACGGCGTGAGGGGGAACGGGGCGGGTTCATCCCACGGGTATAGGCTCAAAAGACCCTACCGAGCAACAGTAGTTGCCGGAAGGGTCGTTAAAAGCCGGTGACAGGCCTTAAGCCTGTGGGGCGGACGGGGCGGCAGCGGGCGGCGTCGGCACATGGGCCTTCAGGCGACGTTCGGCAACTTCAGCCGAAACCAAGGCGACGAATTCCGCCAAGGTGCGATTACCCTCGAAAGACTTATCCGCCCGGGAGCGAACGTTAACTAGGCCAGCTTCCTTTTCCTTGGCGCCCACCACCAGCATGTGCGGGACCTTAGACATCTCGGCCCGGCGAATCTTGGCCCCCAACTTATCGGACGAACCGTCGACGCTACAGCGGATCTTAGCCACCTTAAGGATCTCGGCCATCGCTTCGCAATCGGCGTTGAGGTCGTCATTGAGCGGGATCAGGCGGACCTGCTCAGGCGAAAGCCAAGTCGGGAAATCGCCCGCGAAGTGCTCAATCAGGATACCGACGAAGCGTTCCATCGAGCCGAACGGTGCGCGATGGATCATCACGGGTCGGTGCGGCTTGTTGTCAGCGCCGTTGTAGGTCAGCTCGAAACGCTCGGGCAGATTGAAATCTACCTGCACCGTGCCTAACTGCCATTCTCGACCGATCACATCGCGAACGACGAAGTCGATCTTGGGTCCATAAAATGCGGCCTCACCCGGCTCCTCGGAGAAAGCGACGTCCAGGGTGGCGGCGGCGGCACGGCAAGCGG
Organism: Akkermansia muciniphila; assembly: GCA_943331445.1. Taxonomy (GTDB): domain Bacteria; phylum Verrucomicrobiota; class Verrucomicrobiia; order Opitutales; family UBA953; genus UBA953. Next base: position 36,477 of record CALQLO010000006.1, on the reverse strand, counting down.
CCTCGGCCTTATCCCAGTTCTCGGTCGTACCAGTGTACTTCTTTGAATCCGGATCACGCAGGCCGACCCGGACGCGATAATCATTCAAGCCGAGGGTCTTCAAGACGACCTTCACCAATTCGAGACAGCCGAGCACTTCCGGCAGGACTTGGTCTTCGGTGCAGAATAAATGGGCGTCATCCTGAGTGAAGCCGCGGACGCGGGTCATCCCGTTCAATTCACCCGATTGTTCCCAGCGGTAAACCGTGCCGAATTCGGCCAGGCGCACGGGCAGATCGCGGTAAGAATGCGGCTGCGAAGCAAAAATACGGATGTGGTGCGGGCAGTTCATCGGCTTCAGCAGAAACCCCTGTACCGTGCCGTCGGCGAGGCGATTGGTGAGTTCACCGCAACCGCAACCTTCCTTCGCGAGCATCTCGAGCGCTTCGCGCTCCACGATGGGCGGAAATTGGGCGTCCTTGTAATAAGGGAAGTGACCCGAGGTGCGATAGAGGTCGAGGTTGCCGATATGGGGAGTGAAGACCTGTTTATAGCCGGTCTGGAAAAGACGCTCGGAAATAAAGTTCTGAAGTTCCTGGCGGACGACGGCGCCATTCGGCGTCCAGAGGATAAGACCCTGGCCTACCTTTTCGTCGATGTGGAATAACTTCAGTTCCTTGCCGAGTTTACGGTGGTCGCGCTTCTTGGCCTCTTCGGCCCGGGCCAGCGATTGTTCGAGTTCATCCTTGGTAGCGTAGGCGGTTCCGTAGATACGCTGCAGCTGCTTGTTCTTCTCATTACCACGATGATAGGCGCCGGCGACGTGGAGAAGTTTGAACGCCTTGACCTGAGACGAGTAGCGGACGTGGGTGCCCGCGCAAAGGTCGACGAATTCACCGTTCTTGTAAAAGGAGATGATCTCGCCGGCCGGAATATCGCCGAGACGGCCGACCTTATAGCTAGTCTGACCACGTTCGGTGAGGAGCTTCTCCGCCTCTTCGCGGGTGCACTCGAAACGTTCAAATTTCTGGTTCTCTTTCGAGATTCGACGCATCTCCTCTTCAATTTTTACCAAGTCCTCAGCCGTGAAAGCATGGGGCAGGTCGAAGTCATAATAGAAGCCGTTATCGGTGGGCGGACCGATATCGAGCTGGGCCTGCGGAAACAGGCGGAGAACCGCAGCACCCAGCATGTGGGCGGCGGAATGGCGAATCTCCTCGAGGGGAGTCATCTGCGGGCGGGAGGACATGTCGTTAAAAGCTCCTCTTTCGCTAGGGACTCCCGGGGCGGAGGGCAAGGACGGAGGAGACCCCCCGCCCTGCCCTTGGTCCGGGCCGGCTGGCCTTACTCCTTCACGATTTCAAAGCGCATCGTCACGACGACACGGATGGTCTTATCAATGGAGAAGACATCGACGTTGCCGGAATCACTTTCATTGATCCGGTCCTTGGCGCTAATTTGAATCACACCTTGGGCGGCCTCGAGTAACGAACCTAGGCGACTACCGGAACCGCCGACCATCGTCTGCGCGCGGCGCTGGGCATCCTTCGCCGCTGACTCGAGTAAATCTTTTTTCACCTCGGCGAGATTGAGGAGGCGGAAAACGGGCGTGCCGCGATTAAAGGAAACGCCATCGGCGGGAAAAATCTCCTGCCGGGAGAAAGCTAAAATACGCGCGACATCAGCGGACTCGACCGTGAGATGCTGACTGAAAACGTATTCCGGAACTTGCCCGCGTGCGTGTACCTCGAGATCGATAATCTGGCGAGTGCGCGGCAATTGCTTCTCGCCGGCGACCACCGGAGGCTCGACGTAAATTGCCGGATCGAGTCGACGGACGCTCGTAACTTCAAAGATGATTTCTTTGTCATTAAAACCCGCCGCATGCAACAGCTTGGCCAACGCTTCGCGTTGCGTGGCCATAGCCGTGCGACCGGTTTCATAATTCTCGCCACGCCAATTCAGGTCACCGCCGATCATCCCTTGACCGGAACGGAGATCCTGGGTCGCCACGCCTTTCACACTGATTTCAGGGCGATTCTGGCGGGATTGAGTAATCACGCGACCGAAGCGATCGGTGGCGGTGACGAAACCCAGCGCCAACACGACTCCAAAGAGGAGAAAGGCGAGCGATGGATAGAGGGTGGGACTAACCGGACGGGGTGGTGTGTTATTGGACATAGCCCGCCAAACCTACCGTGTTCATAAACTACTTACAATAGACTATTCTAAAAATCTATTCACCCCGAGTCAGAGCGGCCGGAGGTCGTAGCCATCCTTCCGGTCGAGCATCGTCCAGCCAGCGGCGGTCAATTCCTGACGGAGACGGTCGGCCGCCGCGAAGTCCTTCGCCTGCTTCGCCGCCCAGCGACGTGCACCTAGCTCGACGATAGTAGCCGGTAAAGCCACGCCATCCTTGGCGACGAACAGCACGATACCGAGGGCGTACAGAATCTTGGCGAGACCGCAGACATCTTCGCGGGCTTGGTGGGGCGAAACTTCATCCTTCTCTCCCACCACGGTAAAGATTTGCCCGAGGCAACCAGGGACATTGAGATCTTCTTGCAAAATTTCCCACGCGGGCGCGAAACGACCCCAAGCGGTCTGAACCTCTTGGACAGCCGGGGCGACGAAGTCCGCGCGGGAGAAACCTGCAACCGCCAGCAACCGATCCGTCCATCGCTCAAGTTTAGCGATGGCCGACCGGGCGCTCTCTAAACCTGCGAAGGTAAAGTTCAGGGAACTACGGTAATGTCCGCTAATTAGGGTGTACCTTAACTCATTGGCAGTAAACCCTTTATCAACTAACTGTGACAAGGTATAGAGGTTGCCTTTGCTCTTGGACATCTTCTCTCCCTCGACCATCAAGTGGGCGCTATGGAACCAGTGGGCAGCGAAGCCCTTCACGCCCGTGGCGCATTCTGACTGGGCGATTTCGTTCTCGTGATGAGGAAAGCAGAGGTCGATGCCGCCGCCATGCAGATCGAAGGTCGCACCTAGATGGGCGAGGGACATCGCGGAGCATTCGATGTGCCAACCAGGGCGGCCTTCCCCCCAGGGAGAGGGCCAAAAGTTGGCGCCATCCTCAGGCTTACGGGACTTCCAGAGGGCGAAGTCCGAGGCTGACTCGCGCTCGTACTCGTCCGCATCGTTCGCTTCGCCCGCAGAGTTCTCGGCCTGAGTTTGCAGCTTAGAGAAGTCGATGTGGTTGAGCTTCCCGTAATCCGGGCAGCTGCAGACCTTAAAGTAGACCGAACCATCCTTGGCCACATAGGCGTGCCCACGATCGACCAAAGACTTGATCATCGCCACCTGCTGAGGGATATGGACGACCGCACTCGGCTCAACGTGGGGAGGGAGCAGACCGAGCGCTAGGCAGTCCGCATGGAACTTGTCCGTCCAGCCCTGGGTGAATTCGGCCAAAGTCTGCCCGGCAGCTTGGGCCCCCCGGATGGTCTTATCATCGACGTCGGTGATATTACGGACGTGCTTAACCTGTAGCCCAGCGATTTCAAGGGTTCGGCGGAGGACGTCCTGGACCGCGAAGGTCCGGAAATTACCGATATGGGCCGGCCCATATACGGTGGGACCGCAGCAATACATGCCGAAAGTCTCGTGCCCGGGCTTCAACAGCAGAGGGCGCTTCTCGCGGGACATCGTATCGTGCAGGAACACGGCCATAGGCGTGTGAGTTAGCAAACTCAGCCCCCCCGGGGCGAGACGGAACTGAAGGGAGGTTAGCGCTGCAGGACGCGGACGTAATCCACCTGAAACTGCGCCGGGAAGGGAGTCTCTGGATCGACCGGACCCCCGAAGCCGCCACCGACCGCCAAGTTCAGCACCATATAGAACTTCTGGTCGAAGGGCGCCGGGAACGGCCCACCCACCGTCGACCACTCTTTGAGCTCCTGATATTGAACGCCATCGACGAACCAGCGAATCGCACCCTGCTCCCACTCCACGGCGAACAGATGGAAATCTTGGGAGAAGTCCCCCTTCGGTAGCCGGTAGGTTTGTCCCTTAAATTTATTATGAGGCCAGGCATTCCCGTAATGGATGGTACCATGGACCTGATGGGGCTCCTGACCCTTGAACTCCATGATGTCGATTTCGCCACTGGAAGCCCAGCCGCCATACTTCTCGTCGGAAGGCAGCATCCAGAAAGCCGGCCAAAGGCCCTTCCCAGCCGGAAGCTTCGCGGACATCTCAAAGCGCCCGTAAAGCCAGTCCGCCCGGCGCTTGGTCCGAATGCGGGCCGAGGAAAAGTTTTTCTGCACCCCGGCCACATTCAAGTTATCGCGGCGAGCCTCGATGATCAGATGGCCATTCTCGACGCGCAGGTTGGCCGGACGATCTAGGTAATATTGTAATTCATTATTGCCGCCGCCATGGCCGTTTTCTTCGACCGCCCATTTAGTCCAATCGAGCTCCTTACCGTTGAAGTCATCGCGCCAGACCTCACGCCATTCGGCAGCGGCGGCGGAAAGCACCATGAAGAGTGGGACTAATAGGCGGGGCATGGCCTACTTTGCACCTCAACCCCAACATTAGACAACCCCATAAAGCCAAAACGGCTTGTTTAAACTGCCTCAAAACCCGATAAACAAACCCTACCCTCATCCCCATGAAACTCGGAACCAAGTCCCTCCACGCTGGCCAGAAGCCCGACCCGACCACCGGATCGCGCGCCGTACCGATCTACCAAACCACCAGCTACCAGTTCCGCGACACCGAACATGCCGCAAACCTCTTCGGCCTGAAGGAGCTCGGCAACATCTACACGCGTATCATGAACCCGACGACAGACGTGCTGGAGCAGCGCGTCGCCGCACTCGAAGGGGGCTCAGGCGCACTCGCCCACTCCTCCGGCCAAGCCGCCATCACTGCGTCGATCTTGAATATCGCGGGTGCCGGCGACCACATTGTCTCCGTGGCCCAGCTGTACGGCGGCACTTACAATCTTTTTCACTACACCCTTCCCAAGCTGGGCATCCAAGTCTCTTTCGTTGACGGTGACGATCCTGAGAACTTCCGCAAAGCCGTGAAGTCGAACACCAAAGCCTTCTACGGTGAAGGCCTGGGCAATCCGCGCCTCAACATCCTTCCCTTCGCCGAGGTCGGTAAAATTGCCCAGGAAGTCGGCGTGCCGCTGATCGTCGATAACACCGCCCTCTCGCCCTACCTGAATCGTCCGTTCGAACACGGCGCCAATATCGTTGTCCATTCCGCCACCAAACACATCGGTGGCCACGGCACCTCCATCGGCGGCATTGTCGTCGACGGCGGCAACTTCAACTGGGGCAACGGCAAATTCCCCGGCTTCACTGAACCCGACATGTCCTATCACGGCCTGCCGCACTGGGAGGCCTTCAAGGCCTTCGCTCCCGCTGGCGGCGCCAATATTGCCTTTATCATGAAGATGCGCCTGCAATTCCTGCGCGATGTCGGCAGCTGCATCTCGCCCTTCAACTCCTTCCTGCTCCTCCAGGGCCTCGAGACCCTGCACCTGCGCATGGAACGTCATTGTGCCAATGCCCTGAAGGTTGCCCAGTACCTCGAATCCCACCCTAAGGTAAAATGGGTCAATTATCCGGGCCTCAAATCTTCCAAGTACCACGATCTGGCTAAAAAATACCTGACCAACGGCTACGGCGCCTTGGTCGGCTTCGGCCTGAAGTCTGGCTTCGAAGGTGGCAGCAAGTTCATCAATGCTCTCGAGCTACATAGCCACGTTGCGAATATCGGAGATGCGCGCTCGCTGGCGATTCACCCGGCCTCCACGACACACTCGCAGCTCTCCGCCGAAGAGCGCCAGAGCGCGGGCGTCACTGATGACTACGTTCGCCTCTCGGTGGGCATCGAAGACATCGAAGATATCATCGCCGACCTCGAGCAGTCCTTGGCCAAGGCCTAAATTAACCTCCAAGTTGCGTATCAGGGCGGGCCATTAGGCCCGCCCTATTTTATACCCGCACCTTCGCCGCGTCGAAATCGTGATATTCCAGGAACTGCCGGGCACCTTCGTCGCCCATGTAGGCGGAGAGCAGCTTTGGGTCGGTCTGGGTAAGGTCCACGACGATCAGCCCGTCGAGACACCCCCCGAAACCTTCATCGACATTGAACGCGATGAGTCGGCCATTCAATTTAAGATAATGCTTAAGCAGCACTGGCACCGTCTTGGCGTCAGGCTCAAGGTCACTCACCAGACTCGAAACGTGCTCGAGATCAAAAGCGCAACGCTGCAAAACATCGAGGTCAGCATCCCGCAGGCTCATCGATCGAGGCGGATTCTTCGCCCGAACGAACGGCAATAAATCATCGGCCGAACGGTTGTTCTGCAAATACGACAGGATGAGATCCTTGGAGGCCTGGCCGTATTCCGGATTGATACTTACCGGCCCGAACAAGAGGTGATACTTTGGAAAACGCACGACGTAGCGGCCAATTCCTCGCCAGAGTAGCGGCAAGCTATTCGGACGCCGCTGGTATTCCTGCCGAATGAATGACCGCCCCATCTCCAAGGCCGGGTCCATGCGTCGGAAGAAGTCGCCCTTAAATTCAAAAAGCGTGGAGGTGTAGAGCCCATGCTTGCCCTGTAATGGCAAGATGCGGTCGGTTGGGCCCAGACGATAACCACCGACAACTTGGGCCGCCTTATCATCCCACAGGACGATCTGGTCATACCAAGCATCGAACGCGTCGAGATCGCAGTCCAAGCCCGTACCTTCGGAAACCGAGCGAAACGTCACTTCGCGCAGCCGACCCACCTCGCGTAAGGTATGCGGGAGATCCTTGCCAAGGAAGCGGTAGACCTTGAAATCGCCGCTGGTCAGCAGGAGGTCTTCTGCCGGTAGGCTTTGGAGTTCGGCTTGGATTAAACGCGGATTAATTGGACTAATGACCGGGGTCTGAACAACGCCACTGCTCGCTGCGGCCGACCTGACCGCCGTTTCCCGGGAGGAAAGCAACTCACAGCGTAAACGCAGGAAGCTCGTGGCCTCATCATCATCGGGATGGTCCGCCAATTGGGCAGGGGTCACTGGATTGGCCGTCCTTAGCCGAATCACCTTCCCGCGATGATGCAGAAACTCTCGCAGCAGTAGGAGCGTGCGAATCCGCGGGTGCGCCAACCCGAGCGTCTGGAATAGATTGGAATTCCGGCCTTCGATACGCAGCGGCAAGATAGAAGCGCCCACCTTGCGTGCCATTCGAATCATCAAAGGCGACCAGACCGAGTCCGTGACACGACGTTCGCGTAATTTCAAACTCGAGACCTCGCCGGCCGGGAAAGTCATGATACACCCGCCCGCCCGGAGATGCGCCAGCATCCGGCGCGTACCCGCGATATTGGCAGGATCAGCAGACTTCGGGTCGAAGGGATTAACCTCGATCAACCAAGGTCGGATACCCGGAATCTGTTGCAGCCAACGATTACCGACAATCAACGTGTCTGGGCGGACACGTAGGAGAAAATCCATCGCCACCAGCCCATCCGCCAACCCATGAGGGTGATTGGCCATCACAATTAATGCACCAGAACGCGGAATCCGAGCCAGGCATTGATCAGCCCACGAAGCGGTGACGCCGGCTTGCTCGAGCGCTGATGTGAAAAAATCCGGCCGACCTGCCGCGAGAATCCGCGCCAGAAAAGCATCAAAAGCCCGTACCTTAAAGAACCTATCCAAAACTGGCTCGGACCAACCCAGCGGGCCGAGACTCGCTCGCAGCTCATCCGCATTACTCATTATGGCCTTCTGCGTCATCTATGGCGAGTATGCCACGGACGTGTACGGAATCAGCGGCGACCGCGTGACAATATCGTGTCAGGCAGAAGGGAAACCGAAGAACTCACGCGCATTACGTGTGGCCACCTCGGCGACTTCATCCGTCGGCAGCCCAAGTAATTCAGCGGCCTTGGCACAGATTTCCGGAAGGTAGGCCGGTGTATTTTCCTTACCACGGACGGATTGCGGAGCGAGGTAGGGCGAATCGGTCTCCAGCATCAAGCGGGCGAGTCCCTGCGCTTTGAGGGCCTGGCGGATCTCTTCGGACTTAGCGTAAGTGATGATCCCGGTGAAGGAGGCACGGCCGCCGCGCTGGTTGATCTGACGAACCTGCTCCGGCCCCTCGACAAAACAATGGAAGACCACCTTCCGCCAATCGACCCCACTGCCATCAATGAGCCGAACGCAGTCATCAAAAGCATGGCGCGAATGGATCACCACTGGACAGCCAAATTGATAGGCCAGCGAAAGCTGATGTCGGAAAGCCTCCTGTTGCCAGCCTTTGACGCGAGTGGCTTCGGTTTCATCCGTCGGCAGTCGAAAATAATCGAGGCCAATTTCGCCGAGAGCGGCGGGATGCGTGGCGTCGGCGAAGTAAGGCGAGATGGCGGCAACCGTCTCCTCCCAACCTTCCTCCACATGACAAGGGTGCAGGCCCACCGTATGGCGAAAGAAATCTGGCTGAGTTGAAGCCAACTCCCGGTACGCGGACCAATCCTTGAGGTCAGTACCGATGGCGACCACGCCTTCGACGCCCACCGCACGACATTCGCCCACCCATGCGGCGAGCCGACCCGCCTTGAGGACGGATTCAGGATGACAATGGGAGTCCAACAGGCGCACGGGGTGATTAGGCTAGCCGGCGATGAAAGGGCAAGACCACAGCCCGGCCTTGAAAAGGCCGCCCCACCCTGCACCTTGGCCGCATGTACCACTGGCTGATGAAGTCTGAACCCGATGAGTTCTCCTTCCAAGAACTCGAACGCAAGGGCAAGGAACCGTGGACGGGCGTACGCAATTACCAGGCGCGTAACTTCATGCGCGCCGCCAAAGTCGGCGACCTCGTGCTTTTCTATCATTCCAACTGCGACGAGCCAGGCATCATCGGCGTCGCCAAGGTCTCCAAGGAAGCCTTCAACGATCCGACGCAATTCGAACCCAAGTCTGATTATTACGACGCCAAGTCGACCAAGGATAATCCCCGCTGGAGTTGCATCGAGGTATCGTATTACCAGTCATTCAAACAGCTTGTCAGCCTACCCGACCTCCGCGAATGCGCAGCACTCAAGGAGATGCTCATCCTCCGACCAGGCAATCGACTCTCCGTCACCCCCGTGACCGCCGCGGAGTTCAAGGCAATCGCTGGACTAGGCGGACTCAGGAAGTAGCCTCTTCAGTCGGCAGCCACATCGCCAGGATGGCGGCGGGCAGAAAAAGGAACGAGGCATAAAGCAGGACCGAGCTAAAATCAGAGGGCTTGGCGAAGATGCCGAAGAAGACCGTGCCGGCGGCGGCAAAGACACGACCGATATTATAGCTGAAGCCAGCACCCGTCGTGCGCAACAAGGTCGGGAACAGCGGCGGCAAGGCCATCGTGAAGAGGCCGAAGACGCCCTGGCAGAAACCGATTCCCGCATAGAGCGCATAGGTCGCGGACAGGCTCCATGGGTAGGCAAAGGTCAGCGCCATTAGGACGAAGTAGGCGCCAAAGAACGCCGCCAGAGCCCGACGATAGCCGAAACGCTGGGCGGCCCAGCCGGAGGCAAAGTTGCCGACCACTGAAGCAGCGATGACGCAGAAGAGAGCCACCGAGACAATCTTAGCCTTATCGAGCGACCCAGCGATGACTTCAGAGTGCGAACGGATGAACGCCTGCTGCCAAAACATGAAGCACCAGTGTCCGGTCAGCGAAATCGCGCATAATAAAGAGGCGATCAACGTCGTGCGGCGGTTGTCGCTGCCGAAAAGCCCCATCATCGAAGGAGCCTCCCGCTTACCCTTCGCGGACGACCACTCGGCGGTCTCGGGGACTTCTTTGCGGATCCAAAGCGTCACGAACGCTGGTAGGACGCCAATCAGGAAAACCCAGCGCGGGACGTAACCGGGAACCTGCTGCAGGAGAAAGACGGCAGCGATAGCGGCGAGGATGCCAAAGTTAACCGCACACTGCAGCACCGCGGCGATCCAAGGGCGCCACTTCTTCGGCCAGGTCTCGGAGAGCAGCGAAGCGCCGACGGCCCATTCACCGCCAATCCCGAGCGCGGCGAGGAAGCGGAAAATCATGAGCTGCCACCAAGTGTGTGCAAAGAAAGACAGTCCAGTGAAGAGCGCGTAGGTCAGTATCGTGAGGACGAGCGTACGACTGCGACCCAATCGGTCGCCGATGATACCGAAGAACGCGCCACCGAGCGCCCAGCCGAGCAGGAAGGCCGCCTGCACATAGGAGCCATAGCGACCAACGTCTGGGTCAGCCTCTGAAGTAACCAGCAACTCAGCCACAAAGACCGTCGCGACGAGCGTGTAGAGGTGGAGATCGAGACCATCAAAGAACCAGCCAAGCCAGGCGGCGAAGCCAGACTTCTTCTGATGGGTGGAAAGCTCGCTCCACTTGGTGGCTTCGGCGGGGGTCTCGCTCATGGAGTGACAGTTGAAACGGCCTAGAAATTAGCAAGGCGGGCTTTGCGGCCCGCCCTGCGAAGAGGACTTATTTCTTGGCGTCGGCCTTCTTGGCCTTCGGCGCCGGCGAAGGCGTAAAGGGCTGATTCGTCATGGCACCGGGGGCGACCTTGAGAAGGTTAGGCGTCATATCCGCCGCCTTGGTATCACCCATGGCCCACTTGAGGCCACCGACGAGAATCTGCTGGAAAGTCGGGTTGGTCCAAACGTCATCGCGGTGACCCATGGCGGTGTACCAGACGCGGCCTTTGCCCTCTAGGCGGGCCCAGGTGTTCGGATAGGCCGGACGCTTGTAGTCGTCGCCTTCCAGGGCAGGATCATTGAAAACGGCGAGCACGTGGATATCGGCGACGAAATCCTTCAGCGTATACCACTCTTCGATGAACTCGTACGAAGCCCCCACCTTGGCGAAGCCAGGGAAGGAAGGGTCAATCACCTGATTGCGACCAACCTGCTGCTTGCCGTGGCGGATGAACTCAGCGCCAAGGAAATGCACATAATCATCGGCCTTATCGCCGTGATTCTTAAAACGCTCCGGCCCTTTGGCGGATTCGTTATCCGTGTGGAAAGTATCGGCGGCGGAATGCGTGCCAACGAAGCCCTTACCACTGCGGACGTAATCAAAGAGCGCCTTCTTGCCCGCGAGCGTCATCGGAGGATTCTTGTCCGTACCTTCGGAACAAAGGTCGCCGGTGGTGTAGAACATTACGGTGTCGAACTGCGCGAGATACTCGGGCGAGAACTTCGAACCATCCTTGGAGAAGACGAATTCAATATTATTGGCGGCCCCCATTTCAAGGAGCTGTTTCTCGGCGAAGCTAGGTTGTCCTTTCTTGTAGGAAATCACCTCGTGCTCGTAGCCCGAAGACTTGGTGAAGAAGAGCACCTTGCGCTTAGGGGCGTCGGCAGCGAGGGCACTGAGCGCCAGCAGGCAGAGGAGGAATGAGCGGGTCAGCATGGGATTGGGGTGGGTTCGAACAAACCCACCCCACCCTCGCAAGCAAGCCGATTGGGGCTTAAAGCCCTGAGGAACAGCGGTGGGGCGGCAAATCGCGGGTAATTTCGGCTAATCGATAACCGAAACCGCTACCGCGTAGACTAGAGCCATCGACCATCCCGCCACGGCGGGAATAGAGCGCGGGATGCACCTTGGCTTCGGCGGCCGATGCCGCGGGATAGAACTGCATGCCGTTCGTTTCCACCCCGGCGATGGTCGGCGCATGGGCGGCGAGGAGGATGTGCGTCATCTGCGCCATCATCGGATTTGTCAGATCTTGGACCATCAGCTGCATCCCGTGGGCACGCGCCCAGCACAGGCTGAGAACCGCACCCGTCTGGGTTTTACAGGTCTTGAGCGCCACGCCGGTCCAACCGAGTTCGCGTCCGAGTCGAACGATGCGCCAGTCATGGGCGCTCTCGTCGAGGAAGAGCGGCATGCGAGCGCTGACTGAATGGACATCGATACGATGCTCCTCGAGCTCGTAGGGGAAAGGCTGTTCGACGTAGCTCAGGCGTTGCCAGAGTTCGGGCAATTCGGCCTTCACGCGATCCAGGACGCCGTTGACGTAGGCCGGGTCCATGACCGTGCAATTGAAGTCGGCCGTGAAGAGTTCGACCCCGAGCGGCAGGCCGATGGCCGCGATGCGCTTCAGGCGCTCAAAATCCCAAGCCGCATCATTACCACGCAGCTTCACCTTCAGTGCCTTGAGTCCATCGACACGAATCCACTCATCCAGCGAGGTCGGGTAGCCATCGGTGAGCACGTTGGCCCCCGCCTCGGCGAGGGTCAGGAAATCCAACCCTCCCACGAGATGCCACGCCAGCAGCTTAGTCGTGACCGGAGAGCGGAAATACTCAGACGGATAGCGTCCGGCGAAATTCACCTGCGGGGCGTCAGTCGCCGGAGTGAGGTACGACGACAAATCGCGATTCATCCAAGGAGCACAATAGGTCGTATAGGTCGGGACGCCGTGGGCATTCCCATAGGCATCGTGCAGGGCGAGATCGAAGGGCGAGCAACAAACCAGGGCGGCAAGGGTCGGGACAACGACGCCTTCGGGCAACGTCGTGTTAAATTTCTGGAGCAGTGTTGGCATCATTTGCTCCAGAAACTCATGGCCAACCTCCATGGCGTGGCCGCGGACAGGATAAGAGGCGTAGGCCTCCGTGAGCACATTGCAGAAATCCTGCAAAGCCTTCAGGCGGACATCATACGCCACCGGCGACGGCCAGACCCATTGCACGCTCAGCGGGGTTTCGCCCCACCCTTCAGCCCGGGAGCCATCGGACTTCTCGACCGTCACGCAGACGCGCGCGCAGACCACGCTCGTCACCGTCTCATGGCCAAACTTAAGCGGAAGTCGTAACGTGACTGGCAAGGCATGCCAGCGCACCGCACGAATCTGAACGTCGCGAGGGTTCATGAAATTATTCCTGCAAAGCCTGACCGGAGGTTTCCTTGCCCAAGAAAGCGACTAACAAGCCAACTAGGTAGACCAAGGTGATAGCAGCGGCGGCATGCTGATAGCCACCGAGGATTTCAACCAACTTCCCACTGAGCAGAACAAAGGGAACTGCAATCAGCCTACCCGTATTGTAGCAGACCCCCTGCCCGGTTGCCCGGACGCGGGTCGGAAATAGTTCAGGCAAGTAGAGCGGGAAGAAGCCGAAGAACGCCGTCGCCGACATTCCGAGGGTGAAGACCTTCAGAGCCATCAGCCACGGGAAGATGCCGAAAAGCCTAGGACCGCTCCAATCAGCGTCCGTCCGATAAATCCACATGGTCGCGGCAAGGGCGAAGATACAGAGCAATTGATACCCAGTCCGCCGGCGAAAGCGGGCCAACAGTAAGGGGGCAATCATCGTGCCGACACAGGCGCCCACAGAAACAATAACCATAGCGAGAGCCTTCGCTCGAGGACTCTCCGGGCCGGCCAATTCGGAAATCCAGAGCGGAATCCATTGGACCGCACCCCAAGTGCCAATGAAAACTACCGATACCATCAAGATTCCGGAAACCGTTGGGATGAGCAGCTCACCACTGAAGATTTCAGCTAGACGGGATTTGGCGGGCACCGTCGATAATGCCTCCTTCGCGTTGGCGCGCTCCCACTTTTCAGATTCGGGGACGAAGAGACGAATCAGCAAAGTTAGGATCGCGGGCGAAGCTCCGATTAAGAAATGGATGCGCCAAGAATTCTCATCCGCTGGCTTCAGTAATGCCATGCAGCCCACGAGCACCATGCCGAGGTTTGCCGCCATACCGATGGCACCCGCCATCTTGGAGCGATGCCGTTCCGGCCAGGCTTCCATGACGAGAGCGACGCCCAGGGCCCATTCACCGCCCATGCCAAGGGCGGCCATGAAGCGAGCGCCAGCAAGATGAAGTGGGTCAGTCGCAAAATAACAGACCCCGCTGAAGATCGAATAGAAAAGAATACTAAAGGACATCGCCTTCACCCGTCCAATGCGGTCTCCCAGCCAACCGAAGGCAGCACCACCAAAGGCAGCGCCAACCAGGAAAGCAGCCGTGATTTTGCCCATCCATACGCCGACCCAACCATTAATCGCCTGGTTACCAAGTTCGACGACATCGGTCGGCGCCATGCTCTTTAACGCGGGCCCCGCCAGCATCGGAAAAAGCGCCTGCTCGTACCCATCCATCATCCAACCTAGAAAGCCGGCCAGAAGGGTCATCTGCATCCCCTTGGTGATGGCATCATTCTTCGAATCGGTAAGGGTCATGGTTTCGGCTCCATCAGATGGACTAATCCCGAGGCTTCAAGGAACGATTTACCCTACGGCGGTTGGGACTTGTTCCGTCGCGCGGGTTTGGCGTTAATGGGCGGATATCAATCCTTCACGCATGAGCACCCCGACGCACCCCGAGCCCACCGGCATGATTCGCCGTAAGCGCCGCATCGAAGGCAGCTCCGCTATCCTGCTCCCCTTCCACGCCAACGGTGATATCGACTGGGTGGGCTTCACGGCGCACGTCCGCCGTACCGTTGCAGCGGGCCTGGCTCCGGCCGTAAACATGGATACAGGCTTCGGCAATCTCATCGACGACACGATCCGTCGGAAAGCCCTGCAAATCACCCAAGCGGAGACGGGCGGTAAATGGTTTGTCGCTGGCGCCTTCGTCCTCGATCAACCCGGGGCCGCCTTCGACCTCGCCGCCTACGCTCGCCAGATTGATTTAATCCAACAGTACGGGGGCACACCGGTCATCTTTCAGAGCTACGGCCTAACCAATCAAAGCGATGAAAAAATCGTGGAGGCGTATGCTGCCATCGGCCGCCATGCGCCGCGATTCGTGGGCTTCGAGCTCGGCCAGATGTTCGCGCCGTTCGGAAAAATCTATTCGCTCGAGGTCTACCGAGGATTGATGGGCATCGACTCATGCATCGGCGCCAAGCATTCGTCTCTCCGCCGCGACCTCGAATGGGAACGCCTCGCCCTGCGCGATGCCACCCGCCCGGACTTCCGCGTCTACACTGGCAACGACCTCGCCATCGACATGGTGATGTACGGCAGCGACTACCTTCTCGGGCTGAGCACCTTCGCTCCCGAAGCCTTTGCCTTACGAGACAAAACCTGGGAAAACGGCGACGCCTCCTTCTACGAGATTAACGACCTTCTTCAGTATCTCGGCTTCCTTGCCTTCCGCCCGCCTGTCCCTGCATATAAACACTCTGCTGCGATGTTCCTGAAACTTCGGGGCTGGATTGGGTGCGACGACACCCACCCGCGCTCGGCCAAGCGTCCGGAATCCGACCGTGAGATCCTCGCCGACCTCGCCCGTCGGATCGAAGCGCTCCGCTGAGCCATGAGTACGCCCTTTAAACTCACCCGAGTCGCGTCCCTCAAGACCGTCGCGGACTTCCGCACCCATTGTGCCGCGGTTGGCGCCGACCTCCCCTTGGAGGATTCCATCGAAGCCGGGCCCGGCAACCCGCTCTTGCAGCCAATTACCCGGTGCATGATCAACGGAAAGACCATTGGTAATAGCATCGCCATCCACCCCATGGAAGGCTGGGACGGTACCACCACCGGCGGGATCTCCGAGGAGATGAAGCGGCGCTGGCAACGCTTCGGGGCAAGCGGAGCGAAACTTATTTGCGGGGCAGAAGCCATGGCCGTGAGGGCCGATGGGCGGGCGAACATGAATCAGTTAATTATCAACGAGACGAACCAAGCCGGTATCACCGAACTCGTCAGCATCCTGAAGGCCGAGCACCTCGCACGCTGGGGTTCGATCGATGACCTCGTCATCGGTTTCCAACTTACCCATTCCGGCCGCTTCTGCCGGCCCCATGACAAGAAGCGCTGGGAGTCCCGCGTAGCCTACCGCCACCCGCTCCTCGACAAGAAGTTCAACGTCACCTCCGACGACCAAGTCCTGACCGACGCCGACGTCGAGGAACTGATTCGCTGCTATGTCCGCGCCGCCCGCATCGCTCGTGATTGCGGGGCCGACTTCGTCGACCTCAAGCACTGCCACGGCTACCTCTTACACGAATTCCTCAGCGCCCATACCCGACCCGGCAAGTTCGGTGGGAGTTTCGGAAATCGTACGCGCATTCTACGCGACATCATCGCCGGTATTCGCGCGGACGATAACGCCATCGATATCGGTGTGCGCCTCAGCCTGTTCGATATGGTACCCTTCCGACCCGACCCCGCCTTGAGCGTCCCCGGCAAGCTCGGCCCCGGCATCCCGGAGGAACACGCCCATCTTCTCCCCTACCATTTCGCCTTTGGCGTCAACCCGGCTAAGCCCACCGAGATCGACCTCACCGAAACCTTCGCCTTCGTGCAGCTCCTCGGCGAACTGGGCGTGAAGATCCTCAACACCACGGCGGGCTCGCCTTATTCTACGCCACACCTCCAGCGACCCGCGGCTTACCCACCCAGCGATGGCTATCAGGCGGCCCACGATCCCCTCATAGATGTGGCCCGCCAAGTGCAGGCAGTTCGGGTCGTCCGTGAACGAGCACCCCACGACATGATTGTCGTCAGCTCCGGGCTCAGTTACGTCCAGGAATACCTCCCGCACCTCGCTCAGCACATCCTGCGCACGGGCGGTAGCGACTCCATCGGTATTGGTCGGGCCGTCCTCAGTTACCCGAGCATGCTGGCCGATGCGGCCAAGAACGGCAGCATAGAAACCAAATTTATCTGCCGGACCTTTAGCGACTGCACGACCGCGCCGCGCAACGGTTTGATATCGGGCTGCTACCCACTCGACAAGTTCTACACCGCCAAGCCGGAGTTTCAGCAGCTCAAGGACATCAAGAAGAACGTCGGCGCCTAAGGTCCGCTTAGGGCTTTTCGAAAATCAGCAGGTGCTGCCACGGCAGATTTGGCTTATTGACCACGAACTTGAAGCCCGCGGCCTCGAATTCCTTGCGCGCCTGCGCTTCCGTCATCTTGTGATGCGTCTTAATGGGCACATTATCGTCTTCGGCACGATATTCTAAAAGGTAGATGCGCCCCTTGGATTTCAAAGCAATCCGGAGCGAAGCCAGCATTTCTACCGGATGATCAAACTCGTGATAAGCATCGACCATCAGAGCCGCATCAATCGAGGCGGGCGGTAATTGGACGGACTCGATGGTGCCTAGGTGTGGCTGGACGTTCTTAACGCCTAGTTTGTCCGACTCTTTCTTCAGAAAATCGATCATCTCAGGCTGAATGTCGACGGCCACCACCTTTCCCTTCGGCAACTTCCGGGCGATACGAAAAGAATAGTACCCCGAACCCGCACCGATATCGGCAAGCACTGCGTCCGGAGCTAAATCGAGCAGTGCGATGGCCTTGGAGGGCGCCTCTTCTTTCTCGCGATCACTGCGTTCCAACCAACCGATACCAGGATGGCCCATCACTTGGGCAATCTCGCGTCCCATATATGTGCGACCAATCCCATCCTTGGAAGGCTTGCAGGCACCATAAGGCACATCGGCTGCACCAAGCACACCGACACCTAGAGAGAAGATGAGGAGGAATAATTTTCGGGGCATAGGGGCCATACTGCAAAGCCTGCTGAACCGTTGGAAACAAAAAGGGCCGACAAAATGTCGGCCCTTTTAAATCAGCGGAAGAACCGCTTACTTCTTCTGGCAGGTACCAGACTTGGTCGCCGGGGTGGGCGCCGTGGCCTTCACTTCGACCTTCTTCACTTCAACTTTCTTCACTTCGACTTTCCTTACTTCGACCTCCTTGACTTCAACATGGTTGCAGGTCGGCTTAACCACCACGACCGTAGGAGGGGTGACCACCGGAGGAGGCGTCACCGCAGTGGAAGCGGCGAAGAGCGATGATCCGACGAAGAGGACCGAGCACATGACGAGGGTTTTCATGACGCCATTAACCTACCCGCAAATATCCTGCTGCCAACGATTATTTAAAATAACTAACCGGCTATTATGAGTCAGCGTATCCAGATTACCCGCGGCCAAGGGCGGTTATGTTTACATATTTTTAGCAAAACCCAGAGGCGGATTTATGGCCCTTTTAGAGGGGTCATGGGGCTTGCTACCCTCTTCCTTATGGGTACTATTACCCAAGTTGCTCCTCAACGGGACCTATGCTTAAAAAAAGCAAACATCGTTCAGGCTTCAGCCTCATCCTCACGTTGACCGTGATGGCCATGCTGCTGTTGTGCACAATCGTCACCGCTTCGTTTATTTCCATCGAAGCCCGGATGGCGACGCAAAGCCAACAGGCGACCCGGGCTAAACTCAACGCGATCGTGGCGCTCAAGCTCGCCGTCGCCCACCTGCAACAAGAAGCCGGACCAGACCGACGCTCCACCGCTCGGGCTGATATCACTCAGCCTGGGGTGCTCGCGGCCAACCTTAAGAACCCGATGTGGACCGGGGTTTGGCGCTCCGACTTCCCGGATAGCCCACCCGCCTGGCTCGTCAGCGGTCGCCATGACTACCCCGGCAGCCAATCGGTAACGCTCGGGCCTGCCCCCAGTGAAGCCATCACTTTCCTGACCGCTGGCGTGCGGCCCTACGGGGACTATCCTCTCGCCTCCCTCGCCCCTTGGCAGACTGACTACACCCCACCCGCGGACCGCTTAGTCGACTTGGTGGGCTTTGGTTCGTCGGCTCCCGCCACGGCCACCAAGCCCAGCGGCCAAGTGACACTGCCCAAAGTCGACTTACCCGGACCCACGGTCGCCGGAGACACCATCCCGACCGACACGACCGGCACCTATGCCTACTGGATTGGCGACGAAGGCCTGAAAGCCCGCATCAACCTGCTGGACCCTCGAACCGTCGCCACCGCCAACACCCTTGGCAACCTGCTTGCCCTCCGCAGCCCGATGAATGCGGGGTACTCGCTCCTGACCGGCATGGGGGCGGTGTCCTTACCTGCGGAACTCCCGCGGATCGATGCAACGCGAAATATCAACCTGCTGACCGGCTTCGACCAGGGTACGGGTACGATCCTCAATTCCCGACAACTCTTCCACGATGTCTCCACCAGTTCGTCCGGCGTCATCGCCGACTCCTATAACGGTGCACTGAAGCGCGACCTTTCCTTGGCTTTCGAAAAACCGGATGCGGACTTTGCCCGCACGGAGTTCGGCGGTGGTGCCGCCGGCGCGGCTGCCACGATGACGGAAAATGGCTACGGGGCGGTCGCGATGACTATCCCCATGGACAACAGCACGATCACCACCGCGCCGATCTTCAACCGGACCACCGCGGACGGGAATGTGCGCGGCCCGACGTGGTGGGCCCTCCGTGACTTCCACCGCCTCTACAAGCAAGTCGGCTGGAACACCGCCAACACCCCTTCACTGCGCGCCCGTACCTTCTACCCCAATGTTGGCCGCGTCCACCCCAGCCCAGCGGCCGGCGCCGACAACAACATCCGTAACCGCATCTATAGTTTTTCGGATGTCTACAGCGGAGACCAACCGACCCCCTTCAATCCCAACGCCACGGACCTCGCGGAAATTTCCGGCAATGCCAATCGGGTGGTCCCTCGCCCGATCAACTGCGCCGCCACGCCGTATGTGCACCGAGTCACCCTCGTGTTCAGCGTCAACTATTGGAACGGCGGCATCTGGCTGAATATCACCCCGATTGTCGTCCTGCATAACCCCTACAACGTATCCATGACCTGGTCGCCGACGCAGTCCGGCACAGGTGAATACGCGATGGCCCTCTCCTTCACGGAATGGAATGACTGGAATTTCCGCTACCGCCAGTACGCCAACTACGGTGCCGGCGCGATGACTGAATATAACATCAAGCTCAGCGACTTCTTCAAGCTGCAGGATCTCACCGGGCGGGCCAACGATAAGGACATGTTCCGAATCTACCTGCCGTCCACCTTCACCATCGCCCCCGGGGAATACCGCGTCTTCTCCTGCCCCGCCGGCATGACCAATTGGAAGCAGGCCGTCACCCTGAATAACACTTTTAATACCACCGGAGGATTTAACGATGACCTTAACCAGTGGGGCTTCGGCGATGATTCGGGTTGGCACTGGACCGATGCCTTCGGCTTCACCGTGACCCCGGCGACCACTTACCGCGTGCGACACACCATGGCATGCTGGCCCGGCGATCGCATCAATGACACCGAGACGACTTTCAATTTCTACTACAAGAACAGCGAACATACCGAGCTGGTGCAACGCGGGCTAGATCCAACGGTCGTCGGGACCCCTCCCGAAAAGTTCTTCAACAACTACTCGTATATCAATCCTAAGTTCTTTTCGAACGGCGTCACCCCGCGCGAACCTTCCATCGTTTCGGCCATCGAGATGTCGGCCAAAACTGCGGATTGGACCGCCAGCCCGTTCCCGACCTTCACCCATTCGAACCCCATGGCAGCCACCATTCGCGCCGATGGAGCCGGACGAAAAGGCACCGGGTCGGCTCAAGGACTGAATGGTGCCTCCCCCAGTTACCGCACCCGCGTCTGGACCCCTGCCAGTTGGCCGGAAGTCATCCAAACCGCTTCAAGCGGTGCGGCGACCTATGGTGGCTATACCCTCACTTCGAGCGGCACGATGACCAAGTCGATTCATACCGAGATTCCACTCTTTCAGCCGACCTCTCTGGCACAATACGCCCACGCCAACTTCAGCGTCCGCGACCAACAACCCCTCCTGAGCATCGGCAATAGCTTCGCCAACCCTTTGGTGAAATCCGACCGAGTCCTCCAGGACAATGGCCCTAACTGGACGGAGTATGACCAAACCTACCTGCTCAACACTGCCCTATGGGATGGCTTCTTCCTCTCCGGCTCCGCACCGCGCATGACGATCTCAACCACCCCGGCGGAGCCTCAGGCGACGGATCCCACCGTGCCACCCGGTCAAGCCGCGAGCGGCCCCAATCCCACCGCGGCAGCCGGCCTCGCCACGGCACAAGCCTCCGTCTTCTCTAACCCCGGCCTCGTCGAACAAAAACCCCTCATTGGCACCACCAGCAGTCCGGGCGTCTTAGACGACTTCATTGCCGACGTCGCCCCGCTCGACAACCCGCGCATGCACTTGCATCGCAACGGCCAATCGAGCGATACCCTTTTCGCTGCCCTGCAGGATTATCGCCGCTCCTCCTCCGTCCTCCTCAACGATGGCGCCTTCAACGTCAACTCCACTTCCGTCGAAGCGTGGACCGCCCTCCTCGGCTCCGCGAAAAAAATGGCCATCGGCAGCCTGACTTCAACCCTTCCGGCCACCGCATCGGCGCGTTTCCCTCGCGGCATTCCAACGGGCACCGCTACCCCGGCGACGAGTGCGAATATGACGGACGCCGCCAACTGGAATGGTTTCGTCAACCTGACGGACGCGCAAATTGTTAGCCTAGCTAAGGCCATCGTCGCAGAGAACAAATCGCGCTTCACCATCCTGACGCGCTCGGAGCGCGAACTCGGCAACAGCCTCGCCTCACCTGCCGTAACCACCCCGATGCCGCGCCTTTTCCGCGGCCTCAGCCAAGCGACCACCCCTTACCTCGGCTTAAGCGAGTTCGTGAACCGTTTCCTGACTCCGAGCACTTGGGCGTCGCGATGCGGCACCATTCAAGCCGCCATCCTCCGTTCAGACCAAACCGATAATCTCGGATTAAGCGACCGGCTCACCAACAGCATGACCTTCGGCAAAATCTATCAAGCCGACCTCGCCAAGCCCGCGGCCAGCTTCGCCTCCAATCCCGAGAACATTGAACTCACCGCGCAAACCGGCACCAGCCGAACCCACACGGCGTTCGGCGCGGCCGGTAACCTCATCCAATCTGATGTCCTTGCCTTGCTCGGCCCTGCCCTGGCCACCCGGTCTGACACCTTCACGATTCGCTGTTACGGCGAAGCAGGCACGATCGGAACCGGTATGGGACGTAGTTGGATTGAGGCCGTAGTCCAACGCATCCCGGACTTCATCGACAGTGGAGTCACTAAGAATACCAACGCCCCCGAAACGGGTTCGGCCGCACCGAAGCCCTCCGCGACAACCTCCGATTGGGATGCCACCCCCCCGGCCATTCCCGCCTTGAGCAATGCGCTCACCCCTCTCAACCATGCGCTCGGCCGTCGTTTCAAAATTATCAATGTCCGCTGGCTTAAGCCTGATGAAGTGTAAGCCCATTGTCAGTTTTCTGCTGACGTTACTCTTCACCGCAGCCGTCGCCCAAGAGGCGTCTGGCCCCCAGGTCGATGTCCGCATGAAGCTCATCTCACTAGAGGGCCCCATCTTGGCCCAAGGCTATCGTAAAGGCCGCACGATCGTCCCGCTCGTCATCGCCCCCGACTTCTTCTCCGAAGAATTCGTCTACAAAGGCCCAGCCCGCTTCGAGCTAGTCCCGATCAAACCCAAGGGCACCAAAGCCTCAGACGACCCGACCAAAGCCACCAAAGGCAGCCCACCCCGGAACGCCAATAACAAGGGGTCGGCCGACTTCGAAGCCAAGAGCGACAGCGCGCCCACAGCCTGGGTCAACCTCCCGACCACCCCAGGCCCTCATCACCTCATTCTGCTGGTCGCCACGGGTAAGCCTGAGGGCGGCATCAGCGTCATCGAGGACACTCCCGGCAGCTTCCCTTACGGCAGCTGGCGCTTCTTTAACCTCTGCCCCTACCACATTGAATTACAGACTGGCAAAACCCTGACGAAAATCGCCCCGCGCAGTTCCGGGGTGATTAAATCAGGAGTGGAGGAAGGCAGTTACTTCGATGGCGAAATCTTTACCTTCGAAAATGGTGAACGCCGTTCAGGTTATTCGTTTCACGCACTCCAGCAGGACGATACCCGCTTTCTTTACTTCGTGACGCCAGGGCCGCCCGACACCGGCCAAACGCAGATCAAAGGCGTGCAGGATCGCAAAGGAGCTGGACTCACCGGCCCACCGCCCGGCGCCGCCTCGGCGGCTGACCGGAAGGGTAAGAAAAAATAACCTCAGCTGACGTAGCGCCAGTCGAGGATCTCCGCCTGCGGAATACGGCGCCCTTGCCACCGATTCCATTGAAGGCGTACCGCCATCTCCACGGGCTTGCCGGGCTCAGGGAGACGCTCGGCCATACGCCAAGCAACGAAGTTGAGGCGCCGGCCACCGCTGAGCGACAGTTGATGGCGGAAGTTGCCGTCCCCAAAAGGCGTCGGCATGCGATCAAAGACGAAACTCTTGAAACCGAAGACGGGCTCGGGATTCCCTTCGCCGTAGGGCTGCAGCAGATCCAAGTCATCCAGCAGGTTATCGGTGACTTCCGAGGGCTTAATCCAATGGGCGATATCGATATCACGACCATCGACCTGCACGCCACCGGCTAAACGCTGGGCGGCAATGGCAGCGGCGAAGCGTTCGCGGAAGGCAGGCACATCGACGATATCTAGGGAGACGCCCACGGCCATCGGATGACCACCATAAGTCTTCAGCAGGTCCGCACAGGCACCGAGTGCCTCCACAAGATTGGTACCCGGCACGCTGCGCCCAGAACCCTTGGCGCTCTCCCCTTCCTTGCCGAGGACGATGACCGGGCGATCCAACGCTCGGCAAATTTTCCCGGCGGCAATCCCGACCACTCCGGGATGCCAATCGCCGTGAACCACATAGCCCGCGAGATCCCCCATGCTTTTGGCCTGAGCGGTGGCTTCTTCGGTGACCTTCTTATCGATCTCCTGACGCTCGCGATTGATGGCGTCGAGCTGGGCCGCATCGCGGATGCAGTCATCGGGGTCATCTGAGAGCAACAAGCGCAGGGGCAACGAGGCATCCGCCAGTCGGCCGCTGGCATTGATACGCGGGCCGATCCGATAAGAGACATCCACCGAGGTCAGGACGCCCCCTGGCTCCATGCCGCTGACGCTAATCAAAGCACGCACCCCCTGCCGACGAGCCTCGCCGAGGGCCCGGAGGCCATGGGCTGCCAGAATCCGATTCTCAGAGCGCAACGGCACCAAGTCGGCGATGGTACCCAACGCGGCCAGATCCAGGTATTCCTTTACCGCGATACGCGTGCCCCGTTCGTCGCCGGCGAGACGCAGCACCTTCAAGATGCCATGCACGAGCTTAAACACCAAGCCCGCCGTGCAGAGAGACTGCCAAGGCGCATCTTCCGCATCATTGACGCGCGGATTGACCAGCGTGCAGGTGACCCGGGTCTCCTTCGCGACGTGGTGGTCAACGACAATGACATCGACGCCCTCGGCGCGGAGTCGATCCACTTCTGGTTTGGAATTCGTCCCACAATCTAGAGCCACGAATAACTGCGGCTTAGCTTCGGCCAGCACCCGCTCCAAGGCGGCCATCGAAAGGCCATAGCCTTCCTCCAATCGTCGGGGCACAAAGTATTCCGGCTGCGCCCCCAGACGGCGCATGAAATGCACGAGCATTGCGGTGCTGGAAACGCCATCGACATCGTAATCGCCCAAGATGGCAATGCGCTCCCCCTTGGCGGCCGCAGCCACGAGACGCTCGGCAGCCTCCCGGAGTCCACCGACCGCGAAAGGATCGGAGACATGGGCCAGTTGCGGGCGGAGATGCTGCTCCGCCGAGGCTTCATCCGCGAAGGAACGAGCCAAGACAAAGGCGAGAGGTTCACTAACCCCCAGCGAGGCTGCGATACGACGGGCAAGACCCGCGTCCGCAGCCCGGTGAGACCAGGCGGCCATAATCGGCAGCTTTATTTGGTGTCGGAGCCAGCTTCCCAGGAGTAGGTGCGCGGAAGTTCCGCCGCATCCACACCCTTACGATCACCCTTGTGCCACCAATAGAAAATGGGGCTGGCAATGAAGATCGAGGAGAAGGTTCCCGTGAGCACGCCGTAGATAAAGACTTCGCCGTAGAGACGGACATCGCCGGCACCGAAGGCCCAGAGGGCGACAGCGCAGAGGAAGACCGTGGAGGAAGTCAGGACCGTACGGGAAAGCGTGCGATTGATGGCGAAGTGGATCACGTCTTTCAACGTGCGTCCCGGGTTATGCCCGAGCTCTTCGCGGATTCGGTCGAAGACGACAATCGTGTCATTCACCGAGTAACCGATGATGAGCAGGATGGCGGCAATCAGGCCTGAGTTGAACTGGCCGCCAAAGAAGACGAACAGCGCGATGGTCATCAGCACGTCGTGCAACGTGGCGATCATCGCCGCGACGCCGAAGCCGGTTTCGAAGCGGAGCGAAACGTAGATGCCGATACCCACGAGGGCTAGGACCACGGAGATGATTGCGTTATAGCGTAATTCTCCGCTCACCGAGGCACCGATGGACTCGCGATTGAGCATCAGATTCTCCTCGGTCGCGGCCTTATCCTTCAGAATCTCAGGATAGTCCTTCTTGAGCGCGGTGACGATTTTCTTAAGATTGGCGAACTCGCCCTTGGATTTATCCTTCGTGAGTTCGGTTTCGATTCGCAGCGTCGGCGCACCGCCGCCAATCGGAGTCTGCACCGTAGCGGTGGTATCAGGCAATCCGATGGAACTGGCCAATTTGACGACCCGCCCGATATCCACCTTTGAGCCAGGGGCGATATTGACCAGGGTCGACTCACCACCGCGGAAATCCTTACCGAAAGCTTCCTTACCCTTAACGGCCAGTTCGCCGATACCCAGGGCGACAATCACCCAAGAGACGATGAAAGCCTTGCGAGCATAGTCCAGGAACTGGATAGAAAGGGTCGGCTTGAAGACCGGCAGGCCAAAGATTCGCGCCATGATGCCGCGCGCCAGCGCAAGTTCCTGCAACCCACGGCAGGTCACGAGGGTCGTGAAGAGCGTCGTGAAGATACCAATAATCAGCGTGATACCGAAGCCGCGCACGGGCCCCGTACCCATGAAGGCGAGGATCAAGGCGACCAGTAAGTGCGTGAGATTGGCATCGACGATGGTCCAGGTCGCACGGTTATAGCCCTCGCGGAGAGCCATCGCACGGTCCTTGCCGGCGCGGGCTTCCTCACGGACGCGCTCAAGGATGAGAATGTTGGCATCCACCGCCATGCCGAGGGTGAGCACCAACGCCGCCACGCCCGGAAGCGTGATGGTGGCACCCGCGATGGCCATGGCACCGAGCATCATCACCAGATTGACCACCATGCCGAAGACGGCAATGAAACCGCCCCAGACGTAGAAGCCGACCATGAAGAGGACGACGAGGCCGACCGCAACGGCCGAGGCCATGACCGACTTGGTCTGAGCATCCT
Source organism: Akkermansia muciniphila (assembly GCA_943331445.1). GTDB lineage: Bacteria > Verrucomicrobiota > Verrucomicrobiia > Opitutales > UBA953 > UBA953. Next base: position 10,379 of record CALQLO010000006.1, on the reverse strand, counting down.
TAGCCAGCGTCGGACCCACAGAAGTCACGTCCTGCGTGATCATCGGAAACCGGAGCGGATTGTTCAAAACATTGGCTAGGCTGATAACCTCTTCGCGACTGAAATTACCACTGATGGTCGCACCCGAGCTCCGGATAGCTTCGCGAACCGTCGGCGAGGACTGGAGTTTACCGTCGAGCACAATGGCCAGCTGGCCGATGGAGCGAACATTAGCCTCGGCAATCTTGGCGGTCAGATCTCCAAACTTCTTCGCCCCCTCATCCGTGAAACGCATGTCGACGTAGAAAGAGACGCCGTCGGGATTGGGCATCCCGGCAGCCTTCTGGATGATCGAGCCATCGGCATCGGCGCGACGGCGAACGTAGTAACGCGTCTGGCGCACTTCACCCGTGCGGGAAGGCTCCGAATCTTGAACTAGGACTTCGTACTGGGAATAGGACGAGCCATCGCTCCCGGGGCCAGCATCGGGAAGCGACTTAAAGGAGTGCTCCTTCTCGGTATCAGCCGGGGTCCCATAGCGATAAACCTGACGGAATTCGAGTTTGGCTGGGGCCTTCAACTTATCCATTACTTGGGAGTCATTGGCGGCATCGGCTCCCGGGAGTTGAATTTCGATGGAAAGGTCACCGACTGGCCGGATGACCGGCTCGGCGAGACCTGCGGAATTCACGCGCTGCTCCATAACCTTGAGCGCCTGTGCCACCATTTCCGAGTGAGACATGGCGGTCTCCTTCGTGGCACCAGCGGGATTGGATTCCACGCCGGTCGGGTCAATCTTGAGTGTAAAGGAAACCCCGCCTTGCAGATCGAGGCCCAGCGTCAGCCGGCCTTGGCATTCCTTGTAAAGCTCGGCGATGACCTTCGCATTACGCTTAGACTGATTGGGAATACGCACGAACTTGGCTTCGTCGTAAAAGAACGGCAGGAGATCGACGCCCTTATCACGACCAACCCCTTCGCCGATATCACCCAGGGCCTTATAATAAGAACAACTATCCTTAAGCATGCGCGCGCGGGCTTCCGCATCGAGCTTCTTGAATTCGTCCGCCTTAGCCGAAAGCGCGCGAGTGGGAGCGTAAACTTCAAATGGTACCGGTGCGACTGGCACCATGCGCCAGCAAGCCCAACCAACAAAAACCAGCGAAAGCGCCAGCTTCCAGACCCATGACCTGGAGTTCATAATATGATTCAGGAGGTAAGGGTTAGGCCTGGGCGACGATGGCGCTCGCGTCCTTGCCCATGATGGCAGACTTATGAACGGTCATCCGACCCGTATCGAGTTCGAGGGTGACGCGATCTTCCTTAATAGTGACCACCCGAGCGTAAATTCCGCCCAAAGCGATCACTTCATCGCCCACGGCGAGTTCGGATTGGAGCTTTTCGAGCTCCTTCTGGCGCTTCCGCTGGGGAGCGATGAAAAGGAAATAAAAGCCGGCCATCATTAAGACCGGAATGACGAGGCTGGTGGGGTCGAATGCGGCGGCATTCGATTGTGCTAGTACTTGACTAACAACAGTTTGGATGGTGTTCATTGTTCGTATTGTTTGGAAAGCGTGAAAGGGGAAAGTCTGGAAATGCGATTTAAGGGCAAAAAAGCAAGCCCGGGCACACCCCGATTGGCTTTGATTAGGCTCCGCGAGCTGTCACTGTGAATAACTCTACATGAGTAAACCCTCACAGGAGTCAGACAAAGGCTCCGAACTCGTCAAGCCGCTCACCATGGCTGCGACCGTTGCCGCCCTCGGGGTGGTCTTCGGGGATATCGGGACCAGCCCGCTCTACGCCTTCCGCGAGTGCCTGCGCAACGGCCTCCACGCCAACGCCACCATCGGACAGATTGTCGTCCCCGCGGTATCCATGATCATTTGGTCCCTCATCTGCGTCGTGACGGTCAAATACGTCCTGTTCATCATGGAGGCCAATGAGGATGGCGAAGGGGGCATCATGACCTTGGTCTCCCTGGCCAGCAAGAAGCAGAAGGCCGATGAAAAGAGCGAAGAAGATCGGACCCACGTTCAGTCCAAGCGCAAGCACCGCAGCGTGCTCGTGCTGCTCGGCGTCTTCGGTACTGCCCTGCTCTTCGGCGACGGCGTCATTACCCCGGCCATTTCGGTGCTCTCTGCCCTTGAAGGCATCAAAGAGGCTAACGAGAGCATGAAAGGGCCGATCTCGGACCACTTCTTGACCATCCTGATTCCGGCCGTGGCGGTATTCATCCTCGTGGGCATCTTCGCCCTGCAGCGACGCGGTTCCGGCAAGGTCGGTATGTATTTCGGCCCCATTACACTCGCTTGGTTTGGTTGCATTGCCGCCACCGGCATCGGTGCGCTCATCGCCCACCCAGCCCAAGCCAAGATGATTGCCCACGCCTTCAACCCCTTGGAGTCTGTCGGGTTCTTCATCACCAACCCAGGCTTGGCGATGATTATTCTCAGTGCGGTTTTCCTTTCCGTCACTGGCGCCGAGGCGCTTTACGCAGACATGGGTCACTTCGGCCAAAAGCCGATTCGAGCCGGCTGGTACTTCATCGTCTTCCCTGCCCTCATCCTTAACTACCTAGGCCAAGGCGCCTGGGCCCTCGCGCAGCCGGCATCTGAGTTCATCCACGGTTTCAATCCGTTCTTCAACATGGCCCCAGGATGGGCACAAATCCCGCTGGTCATCATCGCGACCCTCGCTGCCATCATCGCCTCACAGGCGCTGATTTCAGGGGCCTTCTCGACGACGATGCAGGCCATTCAGCTGAACTACTTGCCGCGAATGCGCGTCGAGTTCACCTCCGACCAGGAATCCGGACAAATCTATATCCCCATCATTAATTGGTTACTCATGATCGGCTCCATCCTGCTGGTCCTGCAGTATAAGTCCTCCGAACATCTGGCCAGTGCCTACGGTATCGCCGTGAGTATGACGATGTTGGTGACCACGATTCTGTTCGGTCAATACCTCCGCCAACGTTTTCGAATCCCCTCCGTCACGGCCTACGTTTTAATCGCTCCCGTCATCCTGCTGGAGTTGGTTTTCGTCTCGTCCAACGTCCCGAAGATTTTCGAGAGCGGCTGGCTACCCCTCACCGCCGGCGCCCTGGTCTATTACATCATGGCGGTCTGGAACAAAGGCCGACTCGTCATGAAGGAGAAGATGAGCGAAGGCGAGAGCAGCGGCGATTTCGAGAACTTCCTGGATAGCGTCGAGGATCGCTTCATCGCGGGTAAACTCAGTCGCGTCAAGGGCACCGCCATCTATATGACTGGCTCGACGAAGTCGGTGCCAATGGCCCTCGCCCACAACCTCAAGCACAACAAGGCGCTCCACGACCACATTATCGTGGTGACCCTCAAGGTCGACGAAGACCGCGCCATCGTACCCCCATCCGACCGCATCAGTTTCAACACCCGCGGCCCGAAGTTCTGCAAGGTCGATAGCCACGAAGAATTCCCATCGGTACTCAGCGTGACTGGCAAGTTCGGCTTCCGCGAGAAGCAGGACGTCTTCCCGGTGCTCGACGCGGCCTACAAGGAGCTCGGCATCACGCCGAACATGATGGAGACGACCTACTTCCTCAGCCGCGAGACGATTGTCCGCGCGACGACCGGCTTCACGCTTAACGCGGTGCAGGAAAAACTCTTTGAAGTCCTGAACCGCAACGCCCTCTCGGCAACGGCTTACTTCAACCTCCCGCCCGGCCGCGTGGTCGAGTTGGGCATGCAGGTCGAGCTCTGAGCTCGGCGCTCAGCGCAGGGCCTCAATCTTGAAGACGAACGCCTGCTTGCAGGGGTGATTCTCTTCATCGGCCATCTCGCGGGGCGTCTCAATGACCAAGGTACCTCCACGCTGCTCCCACGGCAGGATATCAGGCCAGCCAAGCATACTAATGACCGTTCCGGCGGCTGGACGTAACACCTTTGAGCGAATGAACGGCCCCGGCCACCCATAGGAAATGAGGTAGGTAATCTTGCCGTCACGTGAGCGAGTGAAACGAAAAGCACCTTCAGTAGAGGGCGACATCGGCACGACCCCCACGACGGACTCGCCGTTAATATCGAGCCACTCCTCGACGTAGATGAATTGGGCCGCGGCGGCCTCATCCGTCGGCGTGATATTCTGATACTGCCCATCCGGCGTCCGCCCGTAGACCGCATCTTCAATCAACTCACCCAAGGCTGCTTCGGGTGTGGCGGGCGCAGAGGTGCAGCCTGCCAGCAGGGCTGCGACAATCAGAAGCAAGGCTGCATTAAGTCGCGCAGCCATCTTAAGCGGTCTATTTGGCGCCCTTGCTCTTGGCGATCAGCTCGTAGAAGCGATCGAAGAGCACATCGGCGTCATTCGGGCCAGGACCGGCCTCGGGGTGATACTGAACAGAGAAAACGGGCTTATCCTTCAGGCGTAGACCCGAGACCGTATTATCGTTCAGGTTAACTTCGGTGACGACGGCGCCGCAGCGCTCAAGGTCTTCGCGATTCGAGGCAAAGCCGTGATTCTGAGCGGTGATGGCCACGCGACCTTCTTCAGTATTCTTGACGGGCTGATTGCCACCGCGATGGCCAAACTTAAGCTTATAAGTCGTCGCGCCGATGGCGTGAGTAATAATCTGGTGACCGAGGCAGATACCGAAAACGGGGTAGGTCTTGATCAGATCCGAGACGGCCTCGTGCGCATACTTTAGTGCGGCAGGGTCGCCCGGTCCGTTCGACAGGAAAACGCCATCGGGGTTGAATTTGCGGATGTCCGCTGCTGGCGTGCGCGCCGGGAAGACATGCACATCGAAGCCCGAGGCGACGAGGCGACGGAAGATCGAGGTCTTGGCGCCGAAGTCGTAAGCAGCGATGCGATACTTGGTCGCGCGCGCCTTAGGCTTATTCAGGTGCGTACCCGGGACGGTGAAGGCCTCGCAATCGCCGGCGGTGGCGTTGAAATGGTAAGGTGCCTTGCAGGTGACGTCCTTAACGAAGTCGGCGCCGACGGTGCCCGTCCAAGCCCGCGCGCGCTTGAGGGCTTCCTCGTCGGAAATGTTTTCCGTGGAAAGGCAGGCCTTCATCACGCCGGCGGAACGGAGCTTCTTGGTCAGTGAACGGGTATCGATGCCTTCGATGCCAGGGATACCATACTTCGCGAGCCAGGTACCGAGGTCGGTCGTTGCGCGCCAGTTGGAGACAATCGGCGAAAGTTCCCGCACGACGAAACCAGCGACATGCGGGCGGGCGGATTCGAAGTCATCTTCGTTGACGCCGTAGTTGCCGATCTGCGGCGTGGTCATCGTGACAATCTGACCGAAGTAGGAAGGGTCCGTAAGGATTTCCTGGTAGCCGGTCATACTCGTATTGAACACAACTTCCCCGCAGAGGGTGGCCGTTGCCCCGAACGCCCTGCCCCGAAGAATGGTTCCATCTTCAAGAGCGAGCACAGCAGTTCGGTTCATGAGGTCGTTTTGAATGACGGTTCCGCCCCCGTGTGAAGCAAAAAAAGTTCCCATGCGAAGATAGTCTCCCGACCCCACCCTCCCATCAGTGACGACGGCCACCCCGGGAACTCAGAAACCCTTGCCGAGATCACCCCCCAAGGGGGCCGGCGGACGAGCTCGCGGATCGAGACTATCGGCGGAATAGGGCTTATGAACCTGCCAACCCGCCCGGTAAGGCGCACCGACTTGCTTCACCTGCTCGGTTATGGCCTTTAAAACCTCGGGAACCGCCCGGCGGGACCATTCTGGGTGGAGCCAGACGTTCGGGCTAAGCCACTTGCCGCCCACCGCCTCCGTCCAACGGGCAATAGAGTCTGGGGCTTCGACAATGAGCTTCACCTCGTCGGCCCGGGCCAAGGATTCGGCCAAAGGGGGCTTAGCCCACTTGGGACTGACGGTCACCCAGGCGAACCCAGGGGCAATCGGGTAGGCGCCACAGGTCTCGAGGTGCACCTTGAGTCCGACGGAGGCCATGGCGGCCAACAGGGCGGTCAAATCATGGATGCAAGGTTCGCCACCGGTTAGGACGACGAATTCCGGACGGGCGGAGGAGGCCTCGGCGGCCAGCTCGGCGGCGGAGGCCTTGCGGACCTGCTTGGGGACGAACTGGGGATGCCAGGTGGACGCGGAGTCACACCAAGCGCATTTCACGGGGCAACCCTGCAAGCGAATGAAGAAGGCCTTGCGACCAAGATGGACCCCTTCCCCCTGCCAACTGAGGAACGTCTCATTGACGGGGTAGAGCTCAGCCATGGTCAGGCCTTCGGCTGGTAGCTCGCCTTATTCTTGGTGTCCTCGTGCAGGATGATCTGCCGGACCCAAGCGCGGCCACCGGTTTCCTTGCGGACCATCGGATCGAAAGTCTCGAAGAGAAACTGCGCAATGCCTTCGGTTGAAACGGAATCGATGACGAGCGGGCGAAAAAGCTTCGGATAATCCTTAAGGAGCTGCTCGCGGACCGGGTCTGACTGGGCGAAGAGGCAGGCATGGTCGAGGTGCTCCGCGATCCAGGTCTTCAGGAAACCGAGGCCGCCGAAGTCCACCACAAAGCCGCGCTCGTCGAGTTGCTCGCAACCGAACTCGATCTCAATGCCCCAGTTATGGCCGTGCAGGAACGAGCAATGCCCGTCGTGCCGGTGCTGCCGGTGGGCGAACGGGATATCGCGGTAGATTTTGCTGCAGGTGAACATGGGACTCCTGCAGATAGAGGGGCGGAAGCCCCGGTCGCAAGGAAGATGAGCCCCCTACCCTGCGTAAAAAGCCCAAAAAAGAGGCCTGCCGTATCCGCATACGGCAGGCCTCGCGAGGCGATGAAGCGGGTTCGCTTAGAACGAGTGCGATAGACCCAGCGACCAGATCGCGGTGGCGTGTACCGGATTGACCAGCGAGCTCGCGCTCTTGGCGACGTAGTTACGCGTCACGATCGGCTGGCTGTAGAACAAGTAGGCGCTCGTGGAAGCGCTGAGCTTGTAGGACAGGCCCGCCGCGGCGCTCGTCGTAAGGCCACCGGATTCGAGATCCTCGTCGTAGACCGACTTGGTCGGAGCGGCGACCTGACGCTGGGTCGACGGATCCAGACGCATGGTGTTCTTGTCGCGGAACTGACGGAGCAACGAAGCTTGGAGCGAAGCCGCGAGGTTATCCGTCAGCTTGTAGCGAACGCCAGCGCCGAGGGAAATCGTCGTACCCGGGCGGAAGTTGACGTCCGAAGCAACGGAACCCTGCGCCTGCAGCTGCACGAACTCAGACCAAGCAGAATCGGCCGCCCCGAAATCCTTGCGGATGCCGGCGAGTAGGTCAGTCGAACCGGTACCAGGCTGGAGGTAGCGACGCGACAGACCACCATCGGGATCAGCGAAGACGACATCGTCCTTACCCGTCGGCAGCTTAACGCCGGCATTGACCGTAAAGCCGCTCCAGGCGAAACGCGTGCCGATCGTGATATCACCTAGACCGACGACGGTCTGATTATAGTTGGTCGCGCCGAGAGCCGTCTTGTCGGTGTGCAGGTGACGTTCCACACGCGGGACCGAGAGTGTCCAGGTCTGACCGCCCAGCTGCGTCTCGACTGTAGTGGTCGTGAGGAAGTGGGAGCCATACCAGTGCGCATGGGCGGCGTCGTTACGCTCGTTCTGGTCGATGGCGTCGAAACGCACATCGAGGACGAACGGACTGGTCGCGGAGATAGCCGGACGGTCGGCCAGGTTATCGACGCAGATTTTCACGCAACCGCAGGGACAGGCCTGGGCTTCGGTGTAAGCACCGAGCGCGAGGAGGGAGAGGAGAGCGACCCTCGTGGGGCGCTCCGCAAGGAGAGAAAACTTCATGAGAGTATGATTTGGGTGTCTTCGACGCAGGTGTGGCGGCCCGCGCAGGCGACGATGCGCACCGAGTGGGTGCGACTTGGGAATAGGAGGAATGCCACGAGCGAGCCGACTGACCGCAGCCCGCAACGGTGATCAGCCGAGCACTCGCGGAGGCGGCACGGGCACCTCGGCCACGCGTGACACGCTTACCTCGTCCTGGGGACGCGCATAATCGCGTCCGGAAAATAGCTTCGCCGCCACGAGGCGGATCTCGCTGCTCGCCGGGTCGGCCTTGGCCTTCACCTTGGCGACCTCGTCCTTGGACAATGGAGCCTGCTCCGAGTTCTTACGACCTTCCTGCGCCACTTTGCACAAGGGGCAGGGGGCGTCCTCCAAGGTCTTCGAGACCGCCGCTGATGCCGTCAGCTGGGACGCGTTGTCGACCGACATCTTCGTCCACGCTACGACCTGCAGGAGGTCCCACGACAGACCCGACGCAGCCAGCCACGCCACAAGGGCGAGCCAGGCGAAAGGTTGACGAAGACGGCGAAGCACAGGGCAAAAATGCCCAAGGCAAGGATCGCCTCAACTTCATAAACTGACCGACCTAACAGTCTTACCTCTTCTTATCTGACGAATAAGGCTACCCGACGTAAGGAGTCGGATCCTTCACACCGGCGCGGAGAAAGGCCTCTTTACGCTCCACGCAAGTGCCACACTTGCCGCAGTGCTTGTCGCCGCCGACGTAGCACGACCAAGTCAGGGCGAACGGGACGCCGAGTTCGACACCGCGCTTCACGATAGCGGTCTTGTCCATGCCCACGAACGGGCGCTCAAGCGAAACCTCATGCCAATCCGCGAGGCGGATGGCTTTATCCAAGGCATCGGCGAAAGCCGGGCGGCAATCCGGATAGATGGCATGGTCGCCGCCATGTGCACCATAGGCGACCGACGTAGCCTTCAGCGACATCGCCCAGGCGGCGGCGGTCGCGATAAGGAGCATATTCCGATTCGGCACGACGGTCGCCTTCATGCTCACTTCCTCATAATGGCCTTCGGGGACATCGATGTGGGAATCCGTGAGTGCGTTGGCGCCGAAGAGCGGCGTCAGGCCACGCAGGTCAGCGATGCGGTGGGGCACCTTGTAGTGGGCGCAAATTTCCGCGGCGGCGGCGAGCTCCCGGCGGTGGCGCTGGCCGTAGTCGATGGAAAGAGCATGCACTTCCCTGCCCTCGGCCAGTAAGTGCGCCAGGAGCACGGTGGAATCCATTCCACCTGAGTGAATGATGACGGTACGCTTCATCCTGGCCGAAAGTTGGCCGTGGACTGCTCCCAGGGCGAGCAAGTTAATCGCGGACCGTCAGTTTCGTCCCGAGTTTGTCGAGATGCGAAATCGCCACCGCCTCGCCGACGCGCATGGCCGCCGACTCTTTCTTATTACTATCGCGCAAGCCGGAAAGATGCAGCCAGCCGTGGGCCACGTAGAGCCTGAGCTCCGTGGAGAGCGTGACCTTGTGTTCTTTGGCCGCCCGCCGGGCCTGATCGATATTCACACAGATTTCACCAGCAAACGGCTCACCGGGGTGATCTTCACCGACGAAGGTAATCACATCCGTCACCGTCGGATCGCCCAGGAAATCGTCATGCAGTTTGGCGGTCTCCTTGTCGCCGAGGAAGGCAATCGAAAGCGCTCCTTCCGGACAACGATAGCCGCGCAATTTATCTAGGGCATGCACAAGCCGCACGACCGAGATGGTCGAAACCTTGGTCCGCGGGTGGCGGACGGAGACATCGACGATACGGCTCATGCTTGAGTAAATTCGGGCTTAAGCCGCGACCATAGTTCACCGAGTGCCTGCGGGAGCACCCGGGTGTCGGCGAGGACGGGCATGAAGTTGTGGTCCCCATCCCAGCGCGGCACGATGTGGAAGTGGAGGTGCGTCGGGATACCTGCACCGGCGGCCTTGCCGAGATTGAGGCCCATATTGAAGCCCGCCGGGCTCATCACCTTCTGCAAGACGCCCTGACAACGCACGAGTAGGTCCATCATCTCGGCGCGTTCGGCCGCGGTGAGGTCTGCCAGTTCGCCGACCTCACGATTCGGCAGCACCATCAGGTGGCCCGGATTATAAGGAGAGTTGTTGAGGATGACGAAGCAGTGTGCGCCGCGATGTAGGATCAGGTTGGCTTCGTCGTCGTTCGCCGCGAGCAAGGCCGCGAACGGACTACCTGCGCCAGGCTCCTTGCGGGTGCGGATATACTGGATGCGCCAGTGCGGGTGAAGCTGTTCGGACATTGGTTCAGGAGGCGAAGCCCTTCGGTCGGGCAAGGTGCCAATTGCATGCCGTCAGCACGACACTGTCGAGGGTATCATAACGCGGTGTCCAACCGAGCTCCCGCTTCACCTTGGAAGCATCGGCGTAAAGCGCGGGCGGATCTCCTTCGCGCCGCTCGGCGCATTCATACGGCACGGGTCGCCCGAGCACGCGAGCAACGCTGCCCATGACGTCTTTGACCGAATACGGTGTGCCCGTTCCGAGATTATAGAAAAAGGCCTGCCCGGGCTGATTCAGTTGAGGCAGCACGTCGAGGTGGGCCCGGGAAAGGTCGTC
>CALQLO010000005.1 GCA_943331445.1 Akkermansia muciniphila | reverse complement strand
GTGCCTTCTCGAGTATGTCGGGCAGGAGGGCGACAAACTCCTGATGCGCCGGCTCGTGGAGATACTGCTTCTCCAGCGCTTCCTTCGAAGCGAACGTCAGCGTGAAGATATGGGTGAAGCCCTGGTCCAATCCTTCCGGGCTCACGTTCGTACCCCACTCGAAGGCCTGGATCGCCGGCAGCTTGCCCGGCAGCGCCTTGAACGCTTCGACTATGCCGCGGACCTTATCCGCCGAAGCGTCGGCCTTGAACTGAAAGATCACGATATGGCGATAGGAGCTCATGCGTGTAGCGAGCGTATCGAATCCCCGCCGTCAAGTTGTCTCGAGGTAGGGGCAGCACCGCGTGCTGCCCTAGTTGCCTCTACCTCCCCCTCTTGAAGTCGCAAATTGCGACTTCAAGTTTCCCGGCCGCCCAACCTTGAATCGCATCTCCCTTGTCAACCGGCCAACCGGTCAACCAACTACATCCCCTTGCCCACGTGCCCCCTCGCGGCTTCGCCGCGCAAGGTAGGGACAGCACCACGTGCTGTCCTAATCAACTCGACCGCGGACGCGATGTCATCGCACCCCTGCCCGCACGGCTGACCAGGGCGGTCAGCCCTACCCAATTCAGGACCATAGCCCCAACCCCTCAGCCGCACATGACGATAATCCTCCAGCTCGCCGCTATCCTGTCGTCTTCGTCAGCCCAGCCGCCACGCATGGTCACATGTGGAGGATGCAAATCACGCCCGATTTCGACCGCGCCAAGAGACAGTACGATAAGAAGCGGCCGGCCGAACTCGCGGCCGTCTTGCGCAACCTGGCCCGGCTGCTGGAGCTGTTGAACGCCCTACCCCACTGTCGCGCGGCCCAGGCGGGCTTCCTCCACCACGAGCCTGCGGGCATCTGGGCCCTCGACCAGAAAGGTCCGAGTCGCACGAAACTGCAGGAGACCCGGCTCTACGTATTTCCGGTGGAGGAAAATCAGACCTTGCACATTATAACTGTAGGGAATAAAAATTCCCAGGCTACCGACCTCCGGTGCGCCGTTGATTACGTCCGATCCCTCGAACCTCCCCGCCAGCCATGAGCACTCCGCGCCGTCGCCTCCCCGCCAAGTCTAGCCAGCGGACCTACACTTCCGTCGAGGACCTCATCAAAGGCGAGGGCCTCGGAGATAAGGTCCAGCAAGCCTATGGCCAAATGGTGCAGGACACCTGCGTCACCGACGGCCTGACGCGCCTCCGCCGTCGATCGAAGCTCACGCAGGCCGAGATTGCCCAGCGATTGGGCGTCACCCAGGCCGCGGTCTCCAAGATCGAATCTGGCCGCGATGAGACCCTGACGCTCGCCATCATCAGCGCCTACGCCACGAGCAGCCGGCAGCGCATTGATCTCAATTTCGGGCGCCCCTTGACGCACGTCGAAGCCGTCAAGCAGCATGCGCTCGGCTTGCGCCATCATCTGGAAGCCCTCGCATCGCTGGCGCATAAGGACGAAGCCATCGCCCGGGACATCGCCGGCTTCTTCCGCGAAGCCTCGCTGAGCATCGATCAAATCGTAACTCACTGCCACGATCGCTTGCCCAAGAAGCCCAAGGTCGGAGTCCGCATGCAGACCCTCGTCCAAGCCCCCGCTCTCTCCAGGTAGGGACGGCTCTCCGAGCCGTCCGCTCGTCTCTCTGCCAATCCCAACCGCTAACACCTGTAATGGGTAGGGGCAGCACCGCGTGCTGCCCTAGTTGTATCTCAGGTGCGGTCGAGCGGCCCGCTCGACCGCACGGCTGACCGGGCCGGTCAGCCGTGCCTCTCCCTTTCGGCTGACTCTGCATCGCAGCCGTTCCCCTCGCGGCTTCGCCGCGCAGCTAGGGAAAGCACCACGTGCTGGCCTATGGCTTTCGCCTCCACTCCGCCGGACAATACAGGAACTTTCCGCTCGGAAGCCGGATACACTCCGGGAGCCGATGAGACAAATAAGCAGCCGACGTCAGCGTGAACGAGTTCGGCGCCTCCCGGCTCAGCTCCTTACTAGCCCGGCCACGCGGGAAGGCGAAGCGAAGCCCGACTTGCGGATACATCTCCCGAAATACCTTCACCGCCGGGAGATAGTCCGCATCGCCTGAAATGATTACCGCTTCATCCATGTCACCTTTGCTCGCCTCACGCAGCAAGGCCATCGCGAGGGCCACGTCTGTGCCCTTCTCTCGCCAGATGCTCCCCGTGATTTCACCTGACGCGGTCCTAATCTGCACCTGTTGCTGGGCGATTCGACCGAGGATAGCGGAAGGTCGCAGGCTTCCGTAAGCCGTAAGCGCGCGCAAATAGGTCCGATGCCGCTGGAGTCTGCCTGGATCAGCTAGATAGAGATGCTCGGGTAAGGCCGTGAAATAGTGAATTGAGGCCAAGGACGCCGTCGGGCTGATCAATGGCAGAATCCCTCGCGCCAAGCCCTGCAGATTCAACCACTTGACCGATTCATCGGCAGTCTCTTGCGCGACCTTGGCGACGCTGTGGTATAAGTTGAACCCATCTACAAAGAACCCAACGCGCGGACTCATGCCCTAAGCCACACAAAAGAAAAACTCCGCGGATCGTAACCCGCGGAGGGCTGTGGGGGCGTGGCACTAAGTCCAGCATACCCACAGGGAGGAAGATAGCAGTGAATCCTCCCAGCCGCATTTCGGCAAGATTTTTCATGTAAGCGGAAAGTAGGCACGCCGAGAAGGTGTCACGCGTAGATGCCGTCTCAATTCGACAACCCTAAGGGGAATCTATCAGTAAGAATAGAGGACTGAATCGAGGACTGGATGGATATACCCGCACCTGCGCCCGAACCTAGGCACCCGTACCCGATCGCCGAGACCCGGGACCTGAGCACGCTGCCGCATTTGCTCTTTTTCCCTTCCGCTTTAGATTCCTGCCTATGCCCAAGCCCGACAAGAATGACATCGAACGACTCAGTCGCGGCGAGTCGACCTGTGGCAAGATCGGGAATCGAGGCGTCGGGCATCGACTGACCCAGAAGGAGCGGATTCTTTTCGAAGCCGCCAAGCGCCAAGGCTTTTTGAAGATACCCGTCGCCGGCATCCGCAAAAACGTGGTCAATATCTATCGCCTCTGGTGCCAAGCCTCGGACCGCGAATGCATCACCAAGTGAGCAAAGCCGGGGAGGATCAGCGCCGTCCGTCCGCAAGCCAGACGGCAAAATTCTTCAATTCTTGTATGGGGTCAGACCGCTTCTGATCGATATCCGTCGGAAGCGGTCTGACCCCATACTGAATTGGGACTTTTCTTTCAGGTAATAGGTCGGCTTTCGAGGAGTGGGCGGAGAGGCAAGATGGCAGGATGCCTAGGCCTACCCATCGAGAAAGTGTCGCCGCGACCATCCACGTGTTTTCGCGCGGCAACTACAAGGCCCCAATCTTTGCGACTGAAGGCGCAAAGCACAGCTTCCGCATCGCGCTGACGCAGGCCATCCAGCGTTGCGGCTGGGAGGTATACGCCTACGCGATCATGCCGAATCACTTCCATCTCTTGCTACGCACCCCGCGCGGCAACCTTAGTATCGGGATGCAATGGCTACTTTCGACCTTTGCGACGCGCTTTAACCAGTTCCGCAAGGAGTCCGGACACGTCTTTCAGGGACGCTACCGTTACGTGGTAGCGCCCTCACTCATGGCCGCCGGACGGATGTTCGATTACGTGCACCTGAACCACATCCGTAAAGGGCTGTGCGACCTGGAATCTCTCGAAGATTCGGAGGACAACTCCCTCTACCTCCTCCGGAGACCAGCTGAGCGCTCGCCCTTCCAAATCGACTTGGGATTGAGACGTTTCACCGGACTGGCGGACGATGCTGATGGGCATTCCGCTTATCTACGAAGACTCCAACGGACCCTTGCCGCCGATCCGGACGGTAGCATCTCCCGGGTTGCCATGAAGGAGTTGAGCGTCGAACCAGCGCTTACGGCCGCCGCACCTTCGCCACTAGAGCCTGGCCTCACTCAGCCCGAGATTTTGGACATCGACGAAAAGCATAGGGCCGACTTCCTCCAGACGGCCTTGCAGGCTGCCGGGATGACCCCAGCGGATATTCTCAATGACGTCAAAAGCGCGCACTGGAAAGTAGAGATCGCGCTCGCGCTTAACCGACAAACCACCGCCACGGCCGGCTGGATTGCCGACAAGCTGCACATGGGCTCACCTGGTTACGTGCGGAAATTACTCAGCATTAGTATGGGGTCAGACCGCTTCTGATTGATATCGGTCGGAAGCGGTCTGACCCCATACTGAATCTGTGATTGGGAGGGGTTTGGGGAAGCGGCATGGCACCAAGCAAACTCCTCTACTCGAACCAATGGGGCAGGACGCTCCACCATTCACGCGCGCCTAAAAACGCAACTTACAGGGATTTTAAGGAGCGCACTCTATCAGGTAGCGGCCTGACCCCATGTTCGGCCCGCATCGCAGCCGTTCCCCTCGCGGCTTCGCCGCGCAGGTAGGGACAGCACCACGTGCTGTCCTAATCAACTCGACCGCGGACGCGATGTCATCACGCCCCTACCCGCACGCGCCAATGGGGTCAGGCCATACCTGGAAATCACCTGCACCGAAATTCACTCCTTTCACGAGAGTTTTGGTTCAGTGCCTTAAAGGTACGGCCTGACCCCGTGTTCGGCCCGGACCCGTGATCGGCCCGCGCCTGAATCAAGGCCACACTCCAGGATACATTTCCTGTATCATTTTAGGTAATATATTCATCGAGTTGCTCATCGGGAATTTCCGGTGAATATACTCCTCGCAGAGCGCCCCAGGCTTATCGCTATATGCCATGAGTTGGATGAGGAAAAATGGTATATAGTATGCGGGGTACTCATAGACAGCTCCATTATTCTCAACCACATAAACAACATCGCCGGCATCCCAATGAACAAAGAAGATTGCTCGCAGATTGTTGGATCCTTCGACGGATATCCTGCAGGTATCCAGCGTAGGCTTACCACCTACTACTAGGTTTTCGTCGATGATTCGTGGATCAGGCGAAGAAGATGCGGGCGCTCCAGGCAACCAGTGGAAAAATGTTTCCGGATTCTCCATGCTAGTCGGTCGGCTGGGCACGTAAGGCATCTCTCCGTTAAAATGGATGAGCTGGTCATACATAGCACCAGGCTCATCGGCCTTTGCTATATGATAGATTAATTCAAACGGGAAGAGGCTGGATCCGCCGTTTAACCATTCCCGGGTTGGCTCATGATGGCATTCCGTAGTTAGTCCAAAAAAGTCGGCGGGCTTCATTCCTCGGCTTTCGGGAAAAGTAAAAAGAAGGGCTTTAGCGACTTTTGATCCCCTAGTAGAAATTCGCAAAAAATTCGGGAGCAGCCACCTTCCATCCACAATCTCGTTGCGACGAGGAAGTCCTTTCGGGAACTGCTGCCCAAAGCCATTGCCCAAGATGATTTCTTGTCCTGGCAGCGCATTATGTCTTCCGCCGCCAGAAGGCGCTCCATGCGACTTACTCGGCCAGCCTGGAAATCCATATGAACCCGGCCCAGTTAATCCTCCATATTTTGCCATAAAATTACTTTGTGATTCTTGATTCGAAGAACTTCCGGGTTTCTTCGTCCATGAAGTAGACATAGCAACCCTTCATGCCGCGGGTGAGTAGGACACGATAGGTGTTTTTGACGAGATCGACGAACTTGTCCTTGGAGCGCTTGACCATGGAGTCGCAGGATTCTTCTTTGACGCCGACCCAACCTTGATCGGAGCGATATACTAGGTCCTTGCCGATGATAACCCCGATGTAATCAAATTCGAAACCTTGGGCGGTATAGACACAACCAACCTGGCCAATGCCATTGGGGTCATACGCCCACAGGGCGGCAGGCGGGATGCCCTTGGCCAAACGTCCGGCTCCTGGCTTTGCGTCCCAGGGGCGCTTCCAATCTCCCACGACGACATCGTCTAGCAGGTTACCGGACGAGTCAGGGTCGGACCATTTCCAGCAGAATCCAGCAGACATGCGAGCCGTAGCCTTCTCTTCGACCTTCGCGTGGATTGCCTTCTCAAGCTCCTCGGGGCTACCGAAAATCTTGAACTCGTAAGGGTTCGAAGCCTCCCAGAAAGGATTGGCTGTCACTTCAATGGCAAGCGTGTGATTCACCCAGTTAATAAAGGCATCAGATCCGTTACATCTAAACTGTGCCGTTAGATCGCACTCGAACAGGCGAATGCCATGAGATTTAGCAAACTCTGCGATTAACGCAGAAGAGCCAATCTCGTCAGGCCTCACAATCTGTCGATCATCGATAAAGAACACCGCAACCTTTGACGCATCAAATAACTCCTCCAACTGACTCTTGTTCGAGCGCTTATCCTTCTTCGTATACATGTTATTGCTGGTCTTTCTGATGCGGTGCGCCTCATCACAAACCATGACGTCAATCGCCCCAGCCTCTGCAGCCATGTAGCTATTGAAGAACTTCACCTGCTGAGCTCCGCGCGTACCGAGAATCTTACGGATAGTTTCTGTGAAAGCCTTGGAGCCGGTGACATAGTGGGTATTATGCCCAAGCTTCGAAAGTTCACCCATCACATTGAGTGCGATGACGGACTTCCCGGTGCCAGGGCCTCCACGGATAATGACTGCGGCCTTCTCGCCCGTCTTGGCTGAACGCTTCACTTCGGCTACGATTCGGTTGTAGGCGATGATTTGTTCGTCCAGCAGGACGTAGCGCGAATCCTCTTTCACCACTCGGTGGATCTCATCAAGCAGCTTCTTGCTGGGCTTTGCCTTACTCTGGACGACCTCGTCGATGACCGATCCATCGTCGCCCACTGGAATCAAGCCGTTCAGGTACTCGACCAACTTATCGACATCGTCTTTGCTGAATACAGGGTTTTTTGCGACGACCGCCTTAAACTTCTCCTCGAAGAGTGGGTCCTCTTTCTCGAGCGAGTAGTTGTGCAAATACGAGCAGGCACTCAGGCGGATTGATGTTTCGCCCTCATGAAGGGCAACGAGTTGATCAGACAGGTACTGCCGGTAGTTACCAACCTGAACCGAGGGATGAAGGACGTCGCGCTCGCGCTGGCCGACAAAAGTAACGACCTTATCGCCATCGCCAGGCTCTGTCTTCTCCCACTGTTTCAGTTCCACGATCACGGCCTCCTTCTTCTTATCTACGGACATACCTGTGATCATGAAGTCGAGGCGTTTGGATGAGCCTGGAAGCTGGTATTCGATGCCTACTCCATGATTCTTAAGTCCCGACTCGCTTACGACCAAAGCCATAGCGCGAAGGGAGTTCTGCCAAGAACGGCGCTCGGGTTCAGAGGGACCATAGCCCATCTGCCGCTTGAACGAGGAGACGAGCCTGTCGACGATTGCGTTCTTGGTCGTCTCGCTCACGAACTCCTTGGATGTTCCTTGATAAAGCAGCATCCCGAAATACTCTTATCGCTAATATAAACCGCAAACTATTTAAGAAATCTATGTCAGACATAACCGCGCTCCAGAATGAAGCCCTCGCCTTCCGCGACGCCAGAGATTGGGCACAGTTCCATAATGCCAAAGACTTGGCCGCCGGCCTTTCAATTGAGGCAAGCGAGTTGCTGGAATGCTTTCTCTGGAAGGACTCCAAGTCGGCCGATCCGGCCAAGATCCGCGAAGAGCTTGCCGACGTTCTCGTCTACGCCCTCCTTCTGGCGCACGAAGCCAAGATCGATATCCCCTCAGCAGTCCGGGCCAAACTAGCTCAGAACGCCCTCAAGTATCCCATCGAGAAAGCCAAGGGCCGCGCCGACAAGTATGATCAGCTCTGACGATATTGTGGCCTAATCCTTCCAACATGCATTCCGCCACTCAATGGCTGGGCGGGAGGGGAGGAGATCGGTGCGGGTCGGCAGGTTGGGAACCCGGGTGCCGTGGTGTTCATAGTAATGACGCCCGTTGGAGAACTCTTCCTTGAGGCGCTTGCTGACAAGGAGGCGGTAGTCGGTGTCGATGGTCAGGTAGCCGGCGTCGAATAGGGTATGGAAGTCCGAGCGAAGCAGTAGGCCGTTGCCGACCTCATGCCCTCCCCCATCCGCATATGGTCGGATGTGCGCGGCTTCCAGGACTGGCAGGGTCTTCTCTTCTGTCACGGCGCAACGGCGGCCATAGGCATCCAGGACGGCCACCCGGAACCCCGACTGTCCAAGGCGAGGCTTTGCCATGTACGGCTTCCCGTATCGGTCCTGCTCCTGCTCGACTCCGGGAGTGATCGGGCGGGCCCTGAGGCGTTCCTGGATCTGAGCCCAAAGCTTGGCACCCTCGCCCTCCCCTGGCTCGTAGCACTTCCCCTGGACGATGTTCGACCAATCCGCCGGCTGATCAATCCACTGGCCCTCCGGAAGCCAGAAGCAGTCCGTGAGGAGTGTGCAGCCGATGGTCTCGTTCGGACCTGTCTCCTTGCCCATCCTTGAGCGCATTCGCGTGATGTTCTCGCGAAAGACTGACTGCGTCTCCGCGCCGTTGCCTCGGCCGTAGACCTTCCAAGCGAGTTCAAGTGGCAACGTGGTGCTGCGGACGAACCAACCTCCGCCAACGACTTTATTCACCGGAGACTTTAGTTTGAACAGGAAGAGGCCGCCCTCGGGGATGGCACCGAAGCTGCGTTCGCCTCCCGGAGCCCAGAAGTTCACTTCCACGGACTGGTTAGCTGTATGGAATTCAAACCAGGACCGATCCGTGACGCCGACCCAATACTCGAGCTTGGATAGCTTAGCCGAGGATAGGCCCTCGAACTTCTCGGTGATCAGGAAACCTAGTCCGCGGAGTCTACGGAAACAGGCCGTGCCCTCTCCACCTCCGAAGTCATCCCCAGTCACCACACGACCCGTCGCGTGCTTGAGCGCCAGAGCGATCAACTGCTTCGGTGGATACGGACGCCCCTGATGGATGACATCATACGTCGTCGAGTCCCTGAACCCAATCGGCGAGCTACCAGCGGCGAGATCAGCTAGGGCCTTCTCGACGTGTTCGCGCTGTACTTGGGAAAAGTCCATTAGCAGTTAACGTATCTGCAGGGATTCTGGCTCCCCTTGCCGAGATAATCCCGGACGGAGGTGTCGATATAGCGTTTACGGATGTCCTCCGGTGCGAGCTTACCGACAAACTCAACTCTTCCTTTGATATCCTCGGGCATTAGCGGGGCTCGCGTATCGTAACCATCCGCGCGTGCTGGGCGCCATTCTTCCGGTTTGTAGACTTCCTTCACGATTCCCTCAAAAACGGCGCAGACTAGCCCTACGCCCGCAAGACGCTCAAATGCATGGTTCGCCCAGACGCCTCGGGTTGCCTCGTAGAGTTCCTGGGCTGTCATGCCGTTTCTGTAAAGTTGGTTGATAGTTATCAGCATGACTGGATCTACTATCGATGCAGGGGTGGAAGCGTAAAATATCTCCAGTTCCTTCAGGCTTTTCCGCCCGTAAATTAGGCTATTGTGGCCGACCACTTTGTTCGTGAGTTCCTTGAGACCAATCAGATCTATAGCCGCAGCCTCAACGAGGTAAGCTTCTTCAGATGTAGCCATACTATGCGCTAGAATCTCGATGCGCGGCTCTAGACCGGCGGCGAAGATCTCCCGGATGCGCTTCACCTTCGGGTGGTCGTCATCTTCGAACAGATGGTCCAGGCAACGCTCGTCCTTGCCCTTCCCGATGTAGAACACCTTCCCGTCCCGCGGGTCGACATACAGGTAGACGTAATACCCAAGCTTCTCGGCCATGCCGGGCTTCAGCGAACGGAGATGGGGCGGTATTTTCATATGTTCTCCAGGGATAGAGCGACGAAGTCAGCCCATATGGCAAAGGGAGGTCCGATGACCTCATACACCTCTGGCTTCGACTTGATTCGGTACACCGCGGGATGTCTCGATAACATCATGATCATCTTTGTTATCTCGGATGGCTCGATGTTCTTCTCGTCCTTCTTCGTCAAATCAGGCCATTTGACGACGATGAAGGCGACATCGGCTGCTCGCATCATCCCAAGGTCGATGACGCTATCGCCGCTAGCGATGAGCCTTCTGGCCTTACGTCGTACCTCCTGGGCGAAACATTCCTTTCCCTGTTCATCCATGACATAACGGGCGTCCTTGTCCACCAGGCCGAATATGTCGACGCCGCATATCCCTTCCCGGGCCAACACTATCTTCCAGATGTCAGGAATACCGGCCGTCAGGATGGCAACGCGTCCGACCTTGAGCGCCTCGAGGAGACACTCTTTGACCCCGGGGAATAGCTTCGCGTCTGCTGCAACCGCCTTACATATTGCCGTGACCCCCCCCTTTGAAAAGTCGCGGTGGTAAATCTCATGATATAAATAGGAGGCGTAACTACGTCCGCGCTCCTTGAAGTTCCTATGCATGGCGCTGTGCGCCGGTCCGTCCTTCGGCATGCCGTCGGCATGCTTCATGAACTCCTCACTGACATCCACCGGGGACAGGGTGCCGTCGGCATCGAACAGGAAAACAACCTCACCCTCGACCTGCTTTGCGTATTTCCTCGCGGCTCGCGCAAGAGAATGACGATGAGACATCGGGTAGGTCTCGCTAACGCTTGCGGGATTGCGGAGGTACCCTCTGAGCGTAGCCACCGCCCGGCCTGGAAGGTTAGCCTCGATCACCCTTAGTCGAGCGCCGGTCTCACGACAAAGGTCGACGGCGTGCTCCCGCTCCCGCGCGATCTCCACCTTGACCGCGTCTAGCTCGGACTGCCCGAAAGAAAGCCCCTCCCCTTTTCGCCGCTGCAGCACGACGTCTGGATCTGCCTCCACCAGCACCACCTCGTTGAAAAGGGTCTTGTCATGATCCGTGAAGGCAGTCTCGAAAAACCTCTCCGGTTCCTCGACCGGAACACCCCCCATATGCCCTTCGCAAAGTAAGCCACGGCGCGCCTTTCGGGCGGATTGATGTAGTGCTTCGGAAACACGCTGCCTGGCAGTACGTCGCGACGGGACGTCGAGCTGAGCCGGCTTAGCTCCGCCGAAGCGCGATGCGGCCTCCTTGAGCATGTCGCTCATGACATGTGACGACCACCCGGCCAAACCATGGCCTGCCAGTGACAACAGCATCGTCTTGCCCACTCCTGGCACACCCATCACACAGACTCTTCTACGGCAAAAGGCGCTCATGCTGTCGCTATGAAGTCAGAAAATACGCGGGCGCTTAGGAAGTGATCAGCGAAGAGTTGCACCACCTTATCGTTGGTAACAACGACAGCCATGGAGCCCTTACGAATGCGCTTGAGGCCGACGTGGGCTATTTCCGCATCGGCCTGCCCCTTTCCGGAGCGTTGATAGGTCGGCTCCCAAAGAGAGATTCGGGCATGCGGACGGCGGTTCTCTTTCACGAGGCCGTCATAAAACACATGCAGCTCGAGATTGGGGAATTTCGCCGCGACTGGTAAAAGTAATGTGTTAAGCTTGGCGCGTCCCGCCTCACCGAAAACGGCATCGCCATCGGCGTTCCTATTCAGCTTCAGCTTATCCCCAAAATGCTGAATCGCGGTGAACATGTAGTTATAACCGTCGATGAGAATATCAACGTGCTCGCCGGCATGGAGCCGCTGGATCATCCGGCCCTGAACTGACTTCTTAAAGTGAACAAGGTCGTAGCGAGCCTGCTTCTCTCCATCCACAATCTTGAGTAAAGTCTCGGCTTCCAGGCCAAGAAAGACTCCCTTTTCCGCAAGTTTGCGTACGGCATAGGCGGCATCCCCGAGCTCTTCATCTTTAACCTTCTTGAGGCCTGCGATAAGCGCCTTGGCGACTTCTCCGAGGGGCTTGGTCGGGTTTAGCTGCTTTCGACAAGTCAACATAGCCTGCAGAAGTTCGCTGTGCATCCTTGAGAGCTCCGGAGAAGGCTTGGCTATGCGGATCATTAGGTTGTCCAGCTCTGTCATTTCTATCTCTAATGCCTTTAGCGCGCGTTCTCTATCCTGCTCCCACCTGACGACAATATCGGAGGCCACTACCTCTTCCTTGGCATGAGAAAGCGCCTGCAATGAGAGTGATTGCGTCGCCTTGTAGTGGTGCTGGTCTTTCTCGATCTCGAGCATACGGAAAAGCCAGGGTCGTACGGCGATGGATAGCTGGTCTTCGATACGCTGGTCGGCTTCGTGCTGGATTTCTTTGCGGATCTCCTCAACCCGCTCCGGCGTGGCGCCACCCTGTTCTTCGATTTCCTTCAGCCGAGCCTGAGCGATAGCCAGCTTGGCCTTAACGCCCTCATGTGCCTTTATCTCGGCATCTAGCTTCTGCTGGACTGCCTCTACTTCCGCTCGCGCCGACTTATCAGCCGAGCCCAACGCTTGTTCTGCAGCCTTTGCTTTCGCCCGTTGTGCTTCGGAGGTCATGCGCTCCTGTGTCTTGCTCCATTTCAGTTGGGCTTCCTTAAGTTCTTGTTCAGCTTTCGTCGCCCGCATCTGGGCAATAAGCAGAGACTTTTGCTCTTCGCGGATCAGGAGCGAGCCGACCGAAATAAGGTCGCTGGACATCTTCTGGTCTAATTCCGCAAGTTTGTGCGCCTCTGGCATTGGCCTTGGCTCCACTTCGGGCCCAATCACAGGTTCAAACATTTCCTTTCCAGGGCGCTCTCCCCCCTGCAAATGCATCAATGCTGCAAAGGCGAAGTATCCGCGGGCTCCGCCTAGACATTCCATGATCGAATTGGCATGCCTTTTGAAAAAGTCTACCCCGTCTACACACTCTAGGTGCCTAAGAATCTGGTAATAAGGCATCTCTCGAACAATCAGGGCTGCATAACGCGGAACCCGTCCGGGCGCGTCCTTGAGGTGGGCGCGAAGCGCTTCTAGGGGCAGCACTATTTCATCCGTCAGCAGTCCAGCTACTATTTCATGCTGTCGAGCTTCAGGCAAAGTGCTGATGTCGACGATTAGCTGGGCTACGCAAGAGGAGACAGTGGGTACATCATGCAAACGACTTGTCATGGGGTTAATGGACTGTGCCCCCTGCCATGAACAGTGGCAAGCCCGGCTCTTCTATTTAACATAACAAAACAGGGGGCAACTGCTTGGCCCCCTGGAGTTTAGGAATCAGGCCTCGCTTACTTGCGAGGGCCGTTACCGAATATCAGGAGCTGAGTCGTTTAAATTCAGCCAGGAGGGTCTCTTGCGCTGCATTGATTTCCTGCATGCGGCCCGTGAGCTTCGCTTTTTCATCTGCACTAGCGTTAGGTTTAGAATCAGGATGAACCTCGCGGCAAAGAGACGTCCACGCCATGCGCGACTGGGCGCGTGTGATCTTTCCGGTTAATCCAAGCAACTGAGCAGCGGCTTCAATGGCATGGGAGGAAGTCGTGTCGAGGTAGACCTCCTGACGGTCATAAGCATCATCATCAGGCTCCGCGGATGAGTCTCCGGACTCCAGGGCCTTCTGGGTAAGCCTACGGAACCGAAGCCTCCATTGCTCAAGGTTGTCCAACAGCACGTCGATGCGTCGGAGATATTCAGCCTGCCGTACAGGTTCGCCCGCCAAGCTCTTGTACTTAAACCATGCCTCCGTGATTGATTCCTGTAGGTCGCTGGCTTCGGCTAGAAGCTTAAGAGATTCGGGCCAGGAGGGCTCCCCAGAGGGCAATACTTCCCATGTGGAGGTCGTCAGGTCATACCAGCCTGAGCGGGCATCTGGAATAATAATATCTTCGAGCCGCCGGCAGGTGCCTGGCGCTGCTGCATCGGCGTATTTTTTGAGTTCGCGGCGCATCTTGCCGCGCGGCTTATCTTCGCCGTGAACAAGGAAGATCCGAATGGGCTTATAGCGATCCTTGAATCGTAGATTGTCAATTCTCAGTGCATAATCACACAAGCCCGCCTCATCAGCGTGTCCGGAATAGATACCAGAATAATCTAATAAAGCGCATTCGACGTCATTGGTTGATAAGTCAAAATCTTCTAGCCGCTTGTTCTCTTTGAAAGTAGGCCTCTCTATGAAGGCAGCGGCAATCTCGGTGGGACTTTTCCATGAAGCCGCGGCCGACTTGAGCACGGCCGCATCTAGGAATGATGGCATGTAGCCCACAAATAAGACTGTAGCATCGGAGCGTTTAAGATTCTCTCGTAGTCGCCCCATCACCGGCCCAGCGGAACACATGCCGCTTGAGCTAATGTAAATAACTGGCCCGCTATGGATATCCTTCCGTCCGTAAAATAGTTCGAATGAACAGCCTCCGGCCGTGTGAACATCAACAGTACGGCCACCCTTTCCCCCAAACAGCTGATCGAGCATCCCCTCAACGTCGACAACCCCATCAAATAAAGCATGGTCGCGACTAAGTAGCCGCATCTTTCGCTCGTTATCCTTACGCTTAAGCCACCAGTTATTAAATTCACTGCGGTAGGCGTTGGAGTATTTTCGGGCCAGGTTTGAATCAACGACAATAACTGGAGCCTGACTCCCAGTCCTCTTAACGAAATCCGTGCGTGAGATAAGATAGGCCAAATCAGATACGAGATCCTGCGTGCGACCTAGTGTAAAAGTGGGAATGACAACCCTCGGGTTAGGACCTCGATCAGGGGACAATGCGCGCTCCAGGGCATAAGCTAGCGACTCAATTCTGGCGGCATAGGATATTTGTGAGCGCTTGCCCTGACCGCCATAGGTCGACTCCAAAACCAAATAATCGACGGATTCGCGAGGGTATTGAACGGGTCGTAACAAAGTTGACGATGGATCTTCTTGGAGAATCTGAGGTCCAAGGTCGCCACCAAAGCATATCGTCTGTCTCTTCCCCTCCGCAATATTTGCTTCAAAGGTTACCGCAACCGCACCGGCAAGATGACCCGTTCGGGAGAATCCGAAGAAGAGGTCACTTTCATCCATAACTTTGTAGCCAAAGCCGAGTTGAAAATCCTCCTTCTCGTCGGGACATTGAAAGTTGATGGTTTCTACATGCTGCATCTCATACAATTCGCGGTCAAAAGAGTCCACATTTGCGACAGTGTCATGCAAAGACTCCCTTACAAAGTCCGCCGTGAGCTTGGTGCAAATCACCGGGCCCTTAAAACCTAGCTTGTACATTCGCGGAATGAGCCCGCAGTGATCCATGTGGGCATGCGTTAGGAAGATTGCCTTTATTCGAGAGGGCGAGACTCCGCCCAGGTCGGCCTCTCCGCGGGCTTTGTTCATATCCTTGTGACCGCGAACGCCCTGATACAGTCCGCAGTCGATCATGTAATAGCTATTCGAGCGTTCATAGTGCAGCAGATGGCATGAACCGGTCACGGCGCCGACCGCGCCGATGAATTTAACTTTTAGTGGCATGGGGTTACTGTAATATATTTGGAGAATCTTGTGCTTCCGTGCATTTAATCAAGCCCCGCGGCCGTGGCGGCCGAAGCGGGCGATGATAAGCTTTTGCGCTTCGGGGTCCCAGTCGAAGTAGATGGACATGCAGGAGCGCGGGTTGAGGCCGTGCCCGAGAGTTACGTGCAGAGGGAAGAGCCGATACACGCCCTTATAGGTGGCGCTGTAGTCGGAGGCGTACCGGATCTTGGCGTTCTCGCCGATATCGCCGCCGAAGTGACTGAGGCCGGCCTGCTTACCCAGGAACTCGTCCGGCTTGAGCGCGTTGGTCGAGTCGGCCTTGAGCTTGGCGAACGCGACCAGGCCTGTAAGATAACGATCCAGGGTACCTTCGTGCTCAAAGACACACTCCGGGGCTTCGGCCGACGCTTCAGGTAACACGATGATATGTTCGGCGAACTCGGGCTTCGCCATGTGCTCGGCCAGCACTTCGTTGGCCGGGCGATGTGACTTTCCCTGCTTCGAAGACGCTGAGAGCTTCTCATGCAATGGCAGGATGACCTTTTGGCCGACAAGCTGCTTGCACAGCTTCATGGCTTCACTGGATCGCCCCGATGACGCCCGCACCGTGAGATGCTGTTCCGAGGCGAGGTGGAAGTTGATCGTCGAGAGATCAGCAAGGAACGTGATGACGGCGGCGGAAGTCTCCAGGGTTGTGCCGACCATCTGGAGAGAACCTTTGGCTGTGTGCTTGATGATCTCCAGGAGCCTGCGGCCCGGGAGTTCGTAGCGGTAGTTAAGACTGAGCGCGTGGGGTTGCATGTGCGGTTGAGGAACTCAACTTTTCGTCCTTACTTTCAGCCTACAAGAGAAACCCGCACAGGCTGCCCTGCCCCCACCGGCTCAGCTCTGTCGCACGAATCGTGCTGATGCGTTCTATGCCTATATAATAAGGGGAAACACATGTCGCACGAATCGGGCGTAACTCACACCCGGGATAATTCAGTGGTATCTTTATAATGCGCGGCAGAGCCGCGAAGGGCTCCGCTGGCGCGGCGAAGTAGGTTAGGGCGTAAGTTGATCTTTTGACCAGTTGGCCAGAGGCACGAACGAGAGACTAGGTGGCCCTGCCCTGCTAAAGGACTAGCTCGGCACGCAGTGACGACCCTGCCTTAGATGCAGCGGATGCAATGTTAAGGCGACTAGGGCAGCACGCGGTGCAGCCCCTACCTTAGAGACCGTGGATGCGATGTCATCGCATCCCTACCTTGGCTCGACACTCGATACAAGATACTCATATAAAACCCCATGGCGGACGAGCTCCAAGATTTCCATTACATGTCCGTGCTGCGCGGGCTAGAGAAGTCCGCAGTGGCCCTCAAGCAAAACACGCAGAGCTCAGACCGCAAACGGGCGTATCGTATTAGCAAAAACGTCTTCGGTAATCTGCTGGCCGCTTTCATGGCTAAAGACCCCGAGCAAACAATCGGTGTGGCCCTGAAGTCCGATCGGGAGGAACAAGAACTGGCCGAGCGTGAAATGTCCGAAAAAATCCGCCAGCTCACCGAAGGCCGCATCGCCACGTCGAAAACTAACCCCACCGCCGGAGACTGGCCGCCCATCATCCCGGCGACCCGCATCGTCGAGCGTTTCGCCGCCTTGACGATTGGCTTACATTCCGAAAATCCGCACGGCGTCTTCGCCGGACCACTCCGCGACGCCTTCCGGGCGGCGGTCATCCCCGCCATCGCATGGGGGCTCATGATCCGACTCCTCCCCTACCCCGACTCTACCCGTCGAGAGATCCAACTGGCACTGGTGAAGCGCTTTCGGGGCACCCCTAAGCCATATGAAACCGTTGTTAAACTGAGTGGTCAGCCTGAAAGAAAACTCGAAATAGACTATCTGCGAATGGTTGAAGCCTGGTTTCTACTCGTCGAAAAAGAAACCTTCTGCCAATTGCCGGCTGAGGCCATCAAGGGATTGCGCGAAGACCTCGCCGGCCTGATGGCCAAAGACTTCAGCGACCTAGACACCGAGCTCTGGAATCAATTGGGGACACAATACCTTGCGGTGCTCGATGGCTCTGAGCGTGCCCGCATTGTCGCCCAAGCCCAGTCAGCGGAGCCGCAAGGAGAGCCCACGGCGGCCGCGTTCATCCGCTCCCGCCTCGCACTCTTTGATGCGGCAATGCTCCCCGAGTATCAGAGTTTCAGATTACAACTCGAGCCCGCCATCACGGAGGACCTCGAAGTATTCAAGCATCGCTTCAAGGCATACGACGACGCCGACCGGCAACCGTCCATCGCTGGACAGGAAGCGTGCGCCGCCGCCTTCTGGCTCGCGCGCTACGCCTTCGCCAGGCACTCCGGCGAGACGTTTACGGCCGCACGCAGAGCCAGCGGCCGCGCGCTCCTCCTCCTGATGCGGGCCGCCGAAAAGTTCAAGTTGGCCGAGGAGCAAGTCCTGCTCTGCGTGCGCTTCGCGGCTGGCCTAGCGACCAACCCACGCTACGCCCGGTCAATGTTCGTCCTGGATAGCCAGAAACAACTGGTCGATCTCTACGCCAAACTCCCGGGTGCGCGCCAAGCACTCGTCGAACATTTCCGCGGACGCATCGCTTGGCAGGAATGGCAGTCCGACCAGCAGGATGCAGACCGACGTGCAGCCCTGAAACACTTTCAGGCGGCACTCCGACTCCATCGCGACGGTTCCAAAGGTTTTGACGCCGAGGCACCGATTCACTTCTTCCCCGAGCTGGGAGTACTGATGGAGGACTCCGCCAAGCGGTTGAAGGGCGAAACCCGTACCCTCCGGGCAATCGACTTCATTACGCAGCGCAACTACGGTATCTATTTCGATATTGATACGGAAAGGAAGCGGATCTACGCTGGGATGGACGACTTCAAGCGATACCGCCAGAGCAAATCGGAACACGAAGTAGTCCGGCGAAAGGCCCAAGCGGACGCCGAGGAACAAGAAAACGAATGGGCCAAGTCGCTCGAAGAACCAGACACCCAGGAAGGCCAGCACTCCCTCGAAGGGATGCATGGCTACATTATTCGCAAAAGTGCCTAAACCATGAAACCCGCCACCCTCGGACCATACTGGCTCTTAATTGGGCAAAGCGCGTCCAAACCACGGCGAGATATTTCAGATGACTACGGTCAACCGTGTGACGGTGTGGCGGGCTGTTTCTAAGGAGTTTCGCTAAGGTTTGCGGATTTCGGGTGACGTCGTTTTTTAACGGCGAAAATTGCTTACGCCTAGGTCAGCAAACGGCCTGGAGGCGTATTTTTGTTAATTACCCCAGCAAAAACGTGGATTATGGCCAAGCGTGCGACCTGGGCGGAGCGCGGGTAACCCAATGATTGGCGCCCTATATATACCTATGAGCACCATCAAAATCACCCCCACCGTCAGTTCCCTCCTCACCCAAAAGACCCTCGAAGGGTTCCATCCTGCCCGCGGGATGGTGATGACACACTTGTTGCCGATCGAGAATCACAACCTCAAGGATATGGCCAAGTGGATGGCCCCCCGCGCAGACGGCGACCATAACGACAAGGCGTGGTACCCGCGGGAGGCTGCGGTCAACATCGACGCATTACTCGCCATCCTCGCGAACCGGATGGGTTACGAGATGGCCGCCCTCGCCCAAGGAGATGGCCGAACGGGGCGGCTGGGTCACGCCTGGACGGTCTATCGCCAGAATGCATCTGGCCCGCTCCTGATTCACTGGGTCATCGGCGATACGGAGATTCTACTCAGCGTCGGCACGGTAGGCCGTCGCTGCGGAGTCGAATACGTCATCATGATGCTCGGCAACCCTCAGGCACACATGTTGATGCAACAGTTCGCGGCGGACCTGCGGCCGATATTCACCACGGGAGCAAATCGGCGCGTGGGCGCAACCCTCGATCGGCTCGAGGGTTGGGATAACCTAGGTTTCAGCCGCTTCGAACTAGACCATTGCTCGCCGGGCGTCTTCGAAGCGAATGGCACGATGCTCCTCGATGCCGACACCGAGCCTAGTGACGTCCGCCTCGAGGATTACCTCGAGCTGATGTACTCAGTTGAGCTGTTCGTCGACTCGCCGCAAGAAAAGCTCGGCTTCGCACCAAAACGACTGAAATGCCCTGGGCAGATGATCCTATCGGCCGGCAAGGAACTCCCCGCCTTCTACTATGAGACGAACAAGGCGATCTCCTGGGAGATTAAGAACATCATCCACGCTAAGAGCGCTCAGCGCGTCCAGGAACTGATGAGCCTGATGTTCGACTGCGAGTTCAAACTGTGAGCAGGAATTGAGTGGAGATAGTTAGTTCAGCCCCGGGCGCGTAAGCGTCTCGGGGCTTTTTTATTTGTGACAGGGGCGCGACGGTGTCGCGACCGAATGGGATTAGGGTCAAGGCGGACGCGTCGCCGACGCGTCCCTACCGGCGCGGCGAAGTCGCGAGGTATTGGCTGTTGGCGGTTAGCGGTTGGGAACACAAAGAGACGGCTAGGTCGTGACGCGGTCCCGACCCTACCGGCGCGACGGTGTCGCGAGGTGGTGGCGGTCGCGGTAACGGCCCACGCGGTAAGTAAACGAAGACAGTAAAACAAAGAGGGCCACCAGTAGGTGGCCCTCTTTGTTTTACCTGAGTGTCGCGAGGGCGAGCTCGGCGGTGAGCCAGGTCCAAGTGGCGAGCGATAGGAGGATGGCGAGGGCGAGGGAGCAGAATAGCGCGGGGAGCCCAAGGAAGATAATCCGGAGGGCGCCGAGGGAGTGGGCTCGTGAGAGGGAGATGAGGAGCCAGGTGTGCGCGATGAGGCGGATGAGAAGAAGACCGACGAGCAGGAGGCCACACTGGGAGAGAAAGCTGAGCTTGAGGGCGAGGATGAGTCCGGCCCATGCGAGCGTGGCGAGGTCGGCGCAGGCGTGATTGAGGAGGAACGCACGCGCGGTGCCCTTCCATCCGCCGGGCGCGCCTCCGATCAGCAAGACGCCGTGGACGATGATGAAGCCGAGCAGGAGAAACGACGCGGGGAGGATGAATGTGAGGAGGATCGCCCAGGTCCCCATGAAGGCTTCTCCGGCCAACGCATAGGGTCCAACGTACTGGTTAATTAACTGGATGACGGGCAAGGCCAATACCCCAGCCAGCTCCTGAGGGATTGCCCTGAGGGCGTGCTCCTTCGCGAGATCCGCACCGAGCGTGATGGCGCGCGTGAGCGGGTTGTGGGAAGTGAGGAGAAGAAAGGTGCCGAGCCAAGCGGCGGGAAGCGCCGCGAGACACCAGAGAGGCACAGAGGCATTGGTCGAGGGCTCGAGGGCCGGTGGGCACGAGGGCCGGAGAGAGCCAATGGGAGGCGGAGGACGAAGGGAGGACATGAGGGCTCGAGGGCCGGAGGATCAGAAGGGGCAATCGTTTCGGGTGGCGGGTGGCGGGAGAGTTGTGATGGAGCCGCAAGGGGGCAAGCGTGAGAGGCAGGGGCATAGCTCGAGGGCTCGAGGGCCGGAGGACCCGAGGACCCGAGGACCCGAGAGAGGCAGACTAGGGCAGCACGCGGTGCTGCCCCTACCCATTACAGGTGGTAGCGGTAAGCGGTTAGCGGTTGGGAGCGGCAGAGAGACAGATAGCGGACGGCTCGGAGAGCCGTCCCACCCTGGAGGCAGACTAGGGCAGCACGCGGTGCTGCCCCACCCTGCGCGGCCTTTCATCGATTCAGTCCTCTACGCTGTCCTCGACTCAGCACTCGATGCTGCAGCACGGGGTGCTTTCGCGGTGGACATCGGTGAGGGTGGGTTAAATCTGAAGTGGTTCGTCCAGACCCCGGGCGAAAATTCCCCACTCTTTCCCGATGAGAAGTTTGTTCCTATTCCTCGCGGCGGCGGCGTTTGGCCAGGCGGCAAACTTCCCCACCGATTTCCAAGCGGGATTGCGCCTCTACGCGTCCAATAAGTTCCCAGAAGCCCGCGCGGCCTTCGAGGCATTGATCGCATCGGCCCCCTCACCTGAAGCGAAAGATGTCGCGCTGGCACAGGCGAGCTATTGCGAAGCACAACTAAAGCATGGCGACGCAGCCACGGCCTTGGCGGCGGGCATTAAGGATAAATCCCAAAGCATCCTCTGCCGGATGAATATCCTGACGATTCAGACGAAATACGCTGACGTCTGGGCGCTCTCGAAAACAGAAGATTTCACAACCTGGCCCGATGCGTTGATTTACGACGCCTATGTCTGCCGCGGAAACGCCGCGAGCCGGCTTCGGCAGGCGGCGGACGCGGAGAGGGATTACCGCGCGGCCCTAGGCGCGACGATCAACGACTACAAGCAAGCCGTGGTCTACCTGCAGCTCGGCCGCCTCGCCCAAGGCCCGGCGGCTTTGGCGTGCTATGACGAGATCCTGAAACTAAAGGCGCCGGGCGGGACGATGCGCTACCAAGCGGTGGCGGGCCGCGCGCGGCTACTTGCCGCCGAAGGGAAAGGCGCCCTGGCTCTGGCGGAGTTTGATCGCGTGGGCGAACTCACCAAGCAACCGCATTGGTCGATGGTGCAGATGGCGCGTGCCGCCACGTATGAAACCCTCGGCGAAACCGCCAAGGCCCGCGCCTGCTATGAGGCGATTATCTCCGCGAGTCAGCCCCCCGCTGACTTACTCGCCACGGCGAAAGCCAAACTCGCCGCCCTACGCTAAACCCCGATGCGCCTCCGCTTGAGCACCCTCTTACTCGGCGTCATCAGCGCCCTGCCCGCCTTGGCCGTAGATCTCGTGACCCATGGCCAAGCCGTCGCGGACATCGTGGTGGCCCCAGACGCACCGCTGGCGCTCCGCACCGTCGCCCTCGAACTCCAGCGCCACCTCCTCGCGATGTCGGGCGCCTCGCTACCCATCGTGACCGAGCCGAGCACGGCGGCCAATCACGTCTACGTCGGCCAGAGCACCTTCACACAGAAACTCGGGGTCACCCTCGAGGGCGTGAATTTCGACGGGTATAAAATCGTCGCGAAAGACCACCACGTGGTGCTCCTCGGCCGCGATGTCCTCCACTCGCAGAACCACTTCGCGCCCTACACCGACCGAGCGCACGACCTTTCGGCCAGCACCTGGGAAAAGGCCACTGGCCATAAGTGGCGCACGCCGGCCTTTTATGGCACGGGTGGATTCAATAAAGGCTGCGGCTTTTATTTATATGATGCCACGGGGTCGCTGTATGCCGCGTTCGGCTTACTGGAGCAGCTCGGGCTGCGCTGGTATATGCCGGACGAGGCCCTCGGCCTGATCCGCCCGCACCACGACAGTATCCGCATCGCCGAGCAGTCGGTGACGAAGTCGCCTGAATTCGGCCAACGCCGCTTTGCGGATAACCAGCCCGGCACCTACCGGCAGGAGATGATGTGGTATAAATCCATGGGCGTGGGGACCAGCAAGGTCATCCCCATTTACCATGCCGTGGGCCGCTTGACCTACTTCGGCAAAGAGGCTGATCCCGCCTACTTCGGCCTCATCAACGGGAAGCCCAGTTATAATTCGCCCAAACTGAACAGCGAAAAGCTACGCGCTGATTTCATCACCTCACTCGATTTCACGCGCCAATTCTATCCCGGCATCGAATACGATAGCCTCGGGCAGCCCGATGGTTGGTCCGCCATCGACAGTGCCGACGTCGCCGCTGGCTGGGATCAGGCCGAGCGCGGTATCTACGGCAACTTCAGTAACTACGCCTGGGATTTCAATTTGGACATCGTGAAGCGTGTCACCGCCCAGCACCCCGGACGCAAGTTCACCGTCATGGCCTACAGCGGCACCACCATGCCGCCGACTACCATTGAGAAGATCCCCGATAGCGTGCTGGTGGGCCTCATGCAGCACAGCACGGGCTGGATGTTGCCGCCCTGGAACGGCGATCTCGAGCTACGTAAAGAATGGCTGAAGCGCATGAAGGACGGCCGCGAGCAGTTGATCATCATGGACCACTACCTTGAGCAGGCGGACATCCGGGCCGCGCCGCCCGTGCCCGTGTTCTTCAGCAAGATCATGCAGACTAATCTCCAGGCCGCCTACGATCACGCCGCCGGCTATGACGTCGAGGTGCCGTGGATTTCCAGCAACGAGATCAAGCCCGGCGCGACTAATAATCTGCGTCGGCCGGGCCTATCGCACCTCATGATTTACCTCCACGCCCGCATGATGTGGGAGCGGGATCTCAACCTGCCGGCGGTGCTCGACGAATACTACCGCTTGTTCTTCGGGCCCGCCCAGGCGGAGATGAAGGAGTTCCATGAGTTCGCCGAGACCGTGTGGGCACGCCCGGAGGCCCGCGAGGTCACCGCCAATGGTGGCTACTTGAAGCCGGCGGATATTGAAAAGTTCTTTGCGCTCCTGAGCGCCGCCAAGGCCAAGACCGGCGAGAGCATCTATACGCAGCGCATCGCCCTGCTCGAAGCGGAGATGCAGCCGCTCAAGGCCCTGTTCACGAACCTGCAACGCAGCAACGGCGGCGTCACGGGCTACTTCGCCCACCATCCGCCCAAGATTGATGGCGACCTCACCAAGCCCTTCTGGACCGACCCCGAGAACCGGGCCACCACGCCCCTGAGCGACATGGTCACCGGCGAGACCCCCTATCACCTCAGCACCCATGTAGCGTTCCGCTGGCTGGCGGATCACAGCGGGCTCGTTGTCGGGATCGAATGCCGCGAACCCAAGATGGAGAAAATCCGCGCGGCCTGTAAAGATCGTGATAGCTATGCGATTTTCAACGACGACACCATCGAGATCCGACTCGAGACCGCCAAGGGCATCCGCCCGCTGATTGTGATTAACCCCAACGGCACCGTGCTTGATGAGTGTATCACCACGCGCTCGGAGGACTTGGCTAGTTTCTATACCGTGAAGAATATCGCGGTGAAAAAGTTGGCGGACCGCTGGATCGTCGAGGCACTGATCGAAGCCAAGCCCATCGAGGGTGAGGTCCCCAGTAAGGCCTTTCCGTGGGGCGTGAATATCTGCCGCCAGCGGATGGCAGGTAACGTGCCCGAGTATTATATGCTCTTCCCTAGTGGGACGAAATTCAAAGACCCCAAGGCCATGGGGAATTTGGTGATGAGGAGGTGAGTGGCGCGGCGGGGTAGGAGGTAGGAGGTAGGAGGTAGGGGCATAGCTCGAGGGCACGAGGGCCGGAGGACCCGAGAGATGCAGACTAGGGCAGCACGCGGTGCTGCCCCTACCCATTACAGGTGGTAGCGGTTGGCGGTTGGCGTTTTGTGCGAGGTAGGGACGGCTGTCCTCAGCCGTCCGTTGAGCGGTGAGAGAATAGAATATCGAGAGAGGTGCGGATGTTGATCGGCGAACGGCGGGTTAGGGACAACCCGCCCTACCCGTTGAAGGTAGAAGCGGTAAGCGGTAAGCGGTTGGGAGCGGCAGGGGGGCGGCACACAAAGGGGAACGGCTGCGAAGCAAATGTAGAAGGTAGGGGCGCGACGGTGTCGCGACCGTATGGGATTAGGGTCAAGGCGGACGCGTCGCCGACGCGTCCCTACCTCAAGGCAGGCGCAAAAAAGGCGCCGGGTGCGGCGCCTGATGAAGGGAGTCAGGGATGACTTATTCGAAGTCGTAGATTTTGACGGAGTCCCAGTAGTTCTTGCAGTCCTTGATGAAGTCCTGGTGGATCTGGTCGATCTGGTACGCGTCATGATCAGCGTGGCTCTTGAAGACG
This sequence comes from Akkermansia muciniphila, assembly GCA_943331445.1. Lineage (GTDB taxonomy): Bacteria > Verrucomicrobiota > Verrucomicrobiia > Opitutales > UBA953 > UBA953. The sequence continues at coordinate 89,071 of CALQLO010000005.1, read as the reverse complement.
AAGAACTCAGCGAAGTCATACGAGGTGTCGATGATCGGGCGGACAGCGTGCGTGCTCGGGATGCCGACGTAGCCGCTGTGGATGGTCTTGATGGCGAGCAAGCCGCGGAGCTTGGTTTCGAATTCCGCGCGCTGGGCGGCAGTGATGTCCTTTTTGAGGTAGAAGAAGACGATGTGGTGGAACATGAGGCGGTTAGGTTTGGAGAAGTGACGGCGGAAGGAAACAGCAAATTACGGGCGGAAGAGGGCCAAGAGGGCCGCGGCGACGAGTTCGTGGCCAGCTTCGTTGGGGTGGTTGCCCTGCGACATGAGCGCAGGCAGGGGCGTGCCGGCCTTGATCTTGGCCTGGAAGAGCGCGAGGCTGTCGACGAGCAGCACCTGGTGCTCCTTGGCCAGTGCCCTCACCTGCTCGGCATGCTGGTTGAGCGGGTCCTGTGGGTCATCAAGCTTGGCCCGCTGATCCGGCGTGGGCGTGAGCAGCACGACGCGGATGCCGGCGGCCTTCGCGGCCACGATCATCTGCGTCCAAGCCGCTTTGGCTTTCTCGAGGCCAACCCCACGGTCATTGAGGGAATAATCAATCGTCACCACGGTCGGGCGCAGGGCGAGCACATCGCGCTCGAAGCGGGCCGCACCCGCGACGGAATGCTCACCGCCAATCGCGGTCACAATCACATTGAGCACCGCGTGCGGGAAACGCTGACGCAGGCCGGTCTGAAGTTTCGCGGGATACGCCTGATCGGACTGCACGATGGGCGTCTTGAAATATCCGGCGGGGACGCTGTGGCCGTGGCAGACGATGTGGACCGTGTGATTCTTAGGCCACTTCACTTGAAGCGTTTGGACGACTTCAGGTAAGGCGACATCGACGGCCTGAGCAGAGCACAGGGCCGCGGCGAACATCAGGGGCAGGAGGAGGCGCATGCCCTGTTCTAGGCGGGATGGCGGAAGGTTTGAAGGCCAAAGGCGTCCTTGCCTCATGCCCGATGAACCCCACGCTCACGGCCTCGCAATGCAGTCCCTCGTCCCTCTCTTCCCGGAAGTCACGCCCGCCCAGTGGGAACAGCTGACCGCCATGGCCGCACTCCACCGCGAATGGAATGAGAAGATCAACCTGGTCTCGCGGAAGGACATCGAGAACCTCGAGCGCCACCACTACGCACCCTCGATCGCCCCGGTGAAATTTCTCAAGCTCATGGATGGCTGCCGCGTCATGGACGTGGGCACCGGCGGCGGCTTCCCCGGACTCATCATGGCCGTCCTGTACCCCAAGGCCCGCTTCACCCTCGTCGACTCCGTGGGCAAGAAGATCACCGTCGTCCAGGACATCGCTACGCGCCTCGGCCTCAAGAACGTCGACGTCAAGAATGCCCGCGCTGAGACCATGAACCACGAGCATGATTTCGTCACCGGCCGGGCCGTGGCGGACCTGCGCACGTTTGTCCACAACACACGCCAGCTGCTGTGCAAGGGCGCGAAGCATTCCCTGCCCAACGGCATCCTCTATTGGCAGGGCGGCGACGCCGCAGTCGAGGCCGAGGTTTCCTTTTTAAACCCCGTCTTTAGTTTTGAACTCCGCCCGCTCCTCTGGGACGACGAGAAGTTCGAGGGGAAGCGGATTGTACTCTACCGCAGCCAGGACCTCCTGCGTTGCAAGAAGCCCGATCTGCCGGGGATGACGCAATAGGCCCGCCCTGTGCCTTGACCCTTGGGCGGCAAACCGCACGGTAGGGTCGATGTCCCGACAGAGACTCCCTTTGAACCCCGCCGGCGAGCGCCTTGAGGCTCTCCTGCGCCAACGCATCGTCTATCTCGACGGCGCGATGGGCACGATGATTCAGCAGTTCAAGTTGCAGGAGCAGGACTACCGCGGCACGCGTTTCGCGGACCACCCAGGCGAGCTCAAGGGCAACAACGACCTCCTCGTCATCACCAAGCCGGAAGTCGTCCGGAATATCCACCGCGCGTACCTCGACGCCGGGGCCGACATCCTCGAGACGAATACTTTCAACGGCACCTCCATCGCGATGGAGGATTATAAGATGGGCCACCTCGTCCGCGAGCTGAACACCGCCGCCGTCAAAGTCGCCCGCGAGGCCGTCGATGCCTTCAAGGCAGCAAATCCGGGCAAGGACGCGTTCGTCGCCGGGGCCATTGGCCCGACGAACAAGACCCTCTCGATGTCGCGCGACGTCAATGACTCCGCCAAGCGCGATGTCACGTACACCCAGGTGCGCGATGCTTACCGCGATCAGGTCGACGCCCTGATCGATGCCGGGGCGGACCTGATTCTGTGCGAGACGGTCTTCGACACCCTCGTACTGAAGGCGGCGCTGTTTGCGATCGACGAAGCCTTCGAGGCCCGCGGCTTCCGCCTGCCGTTGATGATTTCCGGCACCATCACCGATGCCTCCGGGCGCACGCTGACTGGCCAGACCACCGAAGCCTTTTGGAATTCGGTGCGCCACGCGCAGCCGATGAGCATCGGCATGAACTGCGCCCTCGGGGGCGAGCAAATGCGCCCGCACATCGCCGAGCTGGCGAAGAAGGCCGATATCTTTGTCTCCTGCTACCCGAACGCCGGCCTGCCCAATCCGCTTTCCCCGACGGGCTTCCCCGAAGGCCCGGAAGATACGGCGGCCATTCTCGAGACCTTCGCCCGCGACGGGCTCGTCAACATCGTCGGCGGTTGCTGCGGCACCACGCCCGGCCACATCGCCGCCATCCGCCGCCGCACCGAGAAATACCCGCCCCGCTCGGCGGTCGCCACCGCCCCGGCATTGCAGCTCTCTGGCCTCGAGCCGTTGAACATCGTCGGCGGCCCGGGAACCTTTGTAAATGTCGGCGAACGTACGAACGTGGCCGGCTCGAAGATCTTTAAGAAGATGATCGAGTCGGACGACTATCGTTCCGCCCTCCGCGTGGCCAAGCAGCAGATCGAAGCTGGCGCCAGCATCATCGATATCAATTTCGACGCGGGCCTCCTGGACGGGGCGGCCGCGATGACGAAGTTTCTGAACATGGCGGCGACCGAGCCGGACATCGCGCGTGTGCCGTTCATGATCGATTCGTCGAACTTCGACATCATCGAAGCCGGCCTGCGCTGCGTGCAGGGCAAGGCCATCGTGAATTCGATTTCCCTCAAGGAAGGCGAAGCCGAGTTTATCCGCCGGGCGCGCCTTTGCCGTCGCTACGGTGCAGCCATGATTGTCATGGCGTTCGACGAAAAGGGTCAGGCCGCGACACTCATCGATAAGGTCCGCATCTGCGTGCGCGCCTTCGGCATCCTCACCCAACAAGCGGGCGTCGACCCGCAGGACATCATCTTTGATGCGAACATCCTGACCGTCGGCACGGGGATGAAGGAGCACAACCGTTACGCGCTTGATTTCATCGAAGCCGTCACGGAAATCAAACGCCTGTGCCCGGGCACCCGCACGTCGGGTGGCCTGTCGAACGTGTCCTTCGCTTTTGCCGGCAACAACCCCGTGCGCGAGGCCATCCACTCCGTCTTCCTCTACCACGCGATTAAGGCCGGATTGGACATGGCGATCGTCAACGCCGGGATGCTCGAGGTCTACACTGAAATCAACCCCGAGCTGCGCGACCTCGTCGAAGACCTCGTGTTGTGTCGCCGCGAAGATGCCACGGACCGCCTGATGGAGGCCGCCCCGCGGTTCGCCGGTACCAAGACCGAAGTCGATACCTCCAAGAAGAACGAATGGCGTTCGCTGCCGGTGGCGGGACGCCTCGCCCATGCGCTGGTGCGGGGCATCGATGACTTCGTCGTCGCTGACACCGAGGAAGCGCGCGTCGCCCTAGGCCGCCCATTGCTCGTGATTGAAGGCCCGCTGATGGACGGCATGCGTGTCGTCGGTCAGCTCTTTGGTGAAGGGAAGATGTTCCTCCCGCAGGTGGTCAAGTCGGCCAAGGTCATGAAGACCGCCGTCGCCCACCTCGAGCCCTTCATGGCCGCCGAGAAAGTCGGCGGCTCCACCCAGGGCAACTTCCTCATCGCGACCGTGCGCGGCGACGTCCACGACATCGGCAAGAATATCGTCGGCGTGGTGCTCTCGTGTAATAATTACGCCGTCACCGACCTGGGAGTCATGACGCCCACGCAGAAGATTGTCAGCGAAGCCCAGCGTCTGAAACCCGATTTCATCGGCCTGTCCGGTCTGATCACCCCTTCGCTTGAAGAGATGGTGACCGTCGCCAAGGAACTGAAGCGCGTCGGCATCAACACCCCGCTCCTCATCGGCGGGGCCACGACTTCCAAGGAGCACACCGCCATCAAGATCGCTGAGCATTACGATGGCCCCATGGTCCACGTCGGGGATGCCTCGCTCGTCACGACCGTGTGCAGCGATCTCCTTAACCCAGCGAAGCGAGACAGCTTTATCGCCGAACTCCGCACCAGCCAGGCCGAGATGCGTGTCGCCTACGACAAGCAGCAGCCGGCCGTGGTCATTCCGCTCGCCGAGGCGCGCGCACGTCCGCTCGTGACCGCCGCGCCCGTGCAGCCCGCGCCACGTCAGCCGGGTGTCACCGTGTTTGACAACATCGACCCGGCCGCCGTCGCCGAGCTCATCGATTGGACACCTTTCTTCGTCACGTGGTCGCTCAAGGGCGCTTTCCCGCAGATCTTTAAGTCGGCCAAATATGGTCATGAAGCGCGTAAGCTCTTTGATGCGGCCCGGGTCGAGCTCGACGGACTGATCCGCGAGAAACGCTTCCGCCTGCGCGGCGTCGCCGGCCTCTGGGCGGCGCGACGCGTCGGGGATGACGTCGAAGTCTTCGGCGATGCGGCCCAGACCAAGAAACTCGGCCGCTTCCACTTCCTGCGCGACCAGCGTCAGCGTCCGAAGGTGGACACCTGTCGCTCACTGGCGGATCTCGTATCGGGCGACCAGGGCGACCACCTTGGGGCGTTCGCCGTCACGGCTGGCCAAGAGATCGAAGATTACGCCGCCTCGTTCAAGCATACCGACCCCTTCCGCCAGATTCTCATCCAGGCCCTCGCCGATCGCTTGGCCGAAGGTTGTGCCGAGTGGCTGCACCGCGAAGTGCGCATGAAACTTTGGGGTTATGCACCGGGCGAAGCCCTCACCGTCGAAGAGCTCGTCGACGAGAAATATGCCGGCCGCCGGCCCGCCGCTGGCTATCCCGCGTGTCCCGAGCACACCGAGAAAGCCGAAATCTGGCGCTTACTTGATGCGGATCGCCTTGGCTGCACCTTAACCGAATCGTTTGCCATGAACCCGGCGGCGTCGGTGTCGGGCCTCTACTTCGGCAACCCCCAGTCTATCTATTTCGACGTCGATCATCTCGGCCGCGACCAGGTTGAGGATTACGCCAAGCGCAAGGGCTGGAGCATTGAGCAGGCCGAGAAGTGGCTGCGACCCGTGCTTGGTTACAAGACCTGACCATGGAAGCGCGCGAAAGGGAGAAGCTTGTTGCGATCGTCGGTGCGGAGGATGCCGCTGCGGTCGAACGCTTCCTCGGCGGGTGTGCCCTGTGCACGTTGGTCGAGGCCGCCGATGGTGCGGATAGCGATTGGCCCGAGTGGGCAAGGGCCGCGGCCGTACTGCAGCGCTGGCTCGAGGCCGCCGGACGCGATGCCGACGCCGAGCGCAAGCTCGGGTATATTCATTGCACCGTTGAGGCGCAGAAGGTCGTACCCACCGCCATCCGCCCCGCCCTGCCACAGGCCGTGGCGCGGATGCTCAAGGAATACGGGTTCGCGGAGCAGTAAGGCGGGGCGCGGTCGCGCCGCGGGGATCGGTGGCGAAGCAAATGCCGCTGAGGGAGAGTATGGAGAGAGACAAGCCGCCGAACGGTGAACGCCAAGGTAGGGGCGAGGCTACGCCGCGCCCTTTAGTATTAAAAGGGCATGACGTAGTCCTACCCCTACCCTGCGGCCACCATCCGGCGGCCACGGGCTAAGGTAGGGGCGCGATTGCCATCACGTCCGTTCGCGGACGGACATGCGATTCGATCGAGCCTAGCTAAGCGCCGACGACCTCTCTTTGCGGGCTCGAACGGCGGGTTAGGGACAACCCGCCCTACCTGGATGCAGAGAAATGGAGATGCCTTGGGTAGGGCGTGGCTCTCCGAGCCCGCCGTTGAGCCGACGATCGAGATACGTGGATCTGTCCGCGAACGGACGGCTGGGGGCAGCCGTCCCACCCTGTTGAAGGTAGCAGCGGTAGAAGGTAGGGGCGCGACGGCGTCGCGACCGTTCGTAAGGAGAGTATCAGAGAGCCGGGCGAGTCATCCGAGCTACATCATCCGTACGCCCACGGACGCCACGCAGTGGCGCCCCACCCTGGAGGCAGACGAGGACAGCACGTGGTGCTGTCCCTACCCAACGCACACGCTTACTTGGCCGCGGTGAACTTGGTGAGTATCACGCCGTGGCCGGGGAGGCTCAGAGGCAGGCTGTCCTTGGAGGTGTCGAGGGGGGCAATGTCCTTCTGACGCCAGAGATCGCGGGCGATCTGGCGTCCGGACAGGCTCAGTTTGGCGAAGTCCTTGAAATCGAGCTTCACGGGCTCCGCTCCGAGGTTGAAGAAGGCCACCGCACGGCTGCCATCCGCGAGATCCTTGGCGTAGACGCGGATATCGGCGACAAGGCCGCCGACTTCGTCGAGGCGGTAGACGCACGTCGCCTGCTTGCCCAGTTCATCCTGATTGACGGCGATGACCTCGTCATTGGTCAGCAGGTTCAGACTAAAAGCATCCAGTTTGGTCATGTCGCAACCGATGAGTAACGGAGAGGACAGCATGCACCAAAGGCTGACATGGGAGTATTGTTCGTCCGCGGAGAGCGAGGTCGGGCGCATCCGCCCCCAGCCGATCCAGCCCGTGATGAGCATGTCCGTGTCGGTCCAGCTGCCCGGCTTCGTGTAGGCGGCGGACTGGTCCTGCGAAAACCCGATCGCCTTGACGCTGCGCCAGGAGTCATTGACGTCGCCCGTGGTGCGCCAGGCGCTGCCGCCGACGGACGAGCCCCATTTCCAGACATCATTGTTACCATATTGGCAGAGGCTAAAGACGATGTCGCGCTTCTGGGCACGCAGCTGGTCTCCCATGACCTTGAAGGGGTACGTGGCATAAGCGTCGTCCTTGGAACCCTTCCGGACCGGTACGCCGTTCGGATTGGCGACCTCGCCGCCCACGACCTGACCATAGCTGCACCAGTCGTACTTCAGGAAGTCGTAACCCCATTCAGCAAAAGTGCGGGCATCCTGCGCCTCATGCAGCCAGCTGCCGGCGCACTTGCCGCAGGTCGTCGGACCCGGCGAGGAGTAGATGCCAGCCTTCAGCCCGCGGTCATGGATGTAGTCCGCAAGGCCCTTCATGTCGGGGAAGCGGACATTGGAAGCGATGACGCCGCGTTCATCGCGGAACGGGCGTACCAAGTCCTGGAGGACCTTGTCGTCCGTCGGGAGGTGGTTCTGCCAATAGTCGTCGAGATTGACGTAGGTCCAGCCGTGGTCGGCGAGCCCGCTGCTCACCATCGCATCGGCGGCGCTCTTCACCTTTTCCGCCGAGATCGTCTGCGCGAAGCAGTTCCAGCTGTTCCAGCCCATCGGCGGGGTCAGCGCGAGCGTATCGCCGCAGACGATCCGGAACCGCTTCTCCACGGAACCGCGAGCGTTGGTGGCGCCGAGCGTAACATTGAATTCGCCCTTGGCGGAGAGGACGCCCGAGATGCGCCCGGTCTTCGCATCCAAGATCAGGCCAGCGGGCAGACCCTGCGCAGAATAGGTCAGCGGACGCTCACCGGTGGCGGGGATGGCATACAGGAAAGGTGAACCCGGGCGGACGCCGAAGACGCCGGGCCCGTTGATCCGCGGCGTGGCCGACGGCAGCGGCGTCAGGATATAAGGCGCGACCGCGGCGGGGGCGGGCTCGCCCTTGGTCTGGAACGTCTTGGCTCCCGTCGACTCGAATTTCGCGTCGGCCCAATCCGCGTAATCGTCATTATCACCATCTTCGGCATCGCCGACCTTCAGAAGCAGATTCCGCACGCCGACGACGTTCACCTCGACGGGCTTCGCTTCGGAGCCGGTCCGCATCACGCCGCTGCGCCAGAGCATCCGGCCGTCGCCAATGACGAAGAATTCCACGCTCGAACGCTGGGAGCCGCGCTTGGCGTCATCCAGGCCGACCTGGGCGGAAAACGTCTTCGCGCCACCGTCGAGCGCGACGACCAGGATACTTTCGGCGACCGTGCCGACGCCACGCTCGAAGACCTTGCCGTGGATTTTGAGCGGCTTGGCCTCCTCGGGATTCCTAGCCGCGCAGCGATTTTTCATCGGCCGCCCGTAGCCCTGGACGATCGGCTTGAGATTCAGGTCGTCGAGCCAGACGGTCTCGGCGGAGAGGCCGGAGGTCGCCAGGAGCAGACAAAGTAAGGCCCGCGGACGTAAGCGCATGCGGTCATCTTGCGGAGGGCGTCCGGAGTTCAATGCAATTGAGGGCGCAATCGCGCCGCGGGGGACCTGCTGGCATGGCGAACGGCTGCGAAGCAGAGCCATCATGAGGCAGGGGCGCGACGGCGTCGCGTCCGTTCGCAAGGAGAACATCAGTGAGCCGGGCGAGTCATCCGACCATTCGACCTCCGTTCGCCCACGGACGCCACGCAGAGGCGCCCCTACCCGATGAAGACGGCGGTGATGGCAATCACCGCCCTACCTCAAGGCAAGGCGGATGCGATGTCATCGCATCCCTACCCTTACTTTCCGGCGACCTCGGCGCGGGCCTTGGCGAGGACGTCGGCGAGCTTCACTTCAGTGCCGCCGCGGCGTTTGCTCTCATCGGCGGCTTCCATGAAGGCGTAAAGTTCGAGCGTCTCCTCGGGGCTGACCTGTGCCTGGCCGGTGCGGAACATCTGCACCACGGAGACGAGGAGGACTTCGTAGCCATCGAACTTGCCGATATCGGCTTCACCCTTTTCGCCGATGGCTTTGCCTCCGTAGGGTCCGCCCTTAGCTTTACGGTCGGCTTCGCGGAAGATACCCACGCGGCCGTTGCCCCAATTGCCGGTGACCTGAATCATGCCTTCCGGAGTCTTGTCGCGCTTCACCGAGATGCAGCCCGTACCCATGACGGTGTAAAGGCTTTCGCACCCGTGGACGCCGTACCAATAGAGATCAGGGTGGTGCGGCTCGAGGCTGGCCGGGCTGGTCGCAATGGCCGACTTCACTTTACCGATGGAACCTTGAGCAACCGCCTGCGTGCTGGCGGCGTAGCGGAGGGAGGAAGAGCAGAAGTAAACTGCGCCGGCTTTCTTAGCCGCTTCCTGAATGCGGATCACATCGGCGAGCGAGCCCGCGATTGGCTTGTCGATGAAGACGGGCTTACCGGACTTAAAGACCGGGAGCACCTGCTCGAGGTGGACGCGGCCGTCGTTGGACTCGAGCATTACGAAGTCGACGTCGGCGCAGAGCTTTTCGATTGAATCGTAAACCTTGACGCCCATCGCCTCGAGCTTCGCCGTGTAGTCGGGCACGTGCACCGTGCTCTCCGGGATGTCTTTGCTGCCTTGGGCGAAGGCAGCCGTCACGCGGAAGCCGGCGAACTTGGCCGCATCGGCAGGATTCTTCGGGCCCTTATTAAAGACCGTCGTGAACGCCACGACGTGCGAGGTATCGAGGCCGATGATACCGATGCGCTTCGGGGCGGACGACGTTGCGGCGCAGCCAGAAAGAAGGATGAAGCCGAGCGCAAGGGCGATCGAACGGAGCAGACGAAGCAGGGGCATGCCCATGAATTACACCTACGCGCTGAACCTTACAAGCCCACGGGCCAATAGTTAACGCAGGACTTCGAGCAATTGATACGCCAGCTGCGCCATCACCAAGCCCAGTGCCGTCCAGAGCACGCCCGTCACGCGGTCGACCATGCGAATCGTGGCGGGATCCTTCAGGTGCACGCGCAAGCGATCACCGAGAAAAGCATAGAACGTCATCACGGATAATTCTGAGCCCAGGGTGCAGAGCAGAAAAATACCCGTCGTCGACCAAGCGAACCGGTTCGACGGAACTTTTGCCGCCGTGATGATGAACATCATCCAAGGGATGGTCTTCGGATTAGAGAAATTGACCCACGCGCCACGGAAGAAAAGCCGCAGCGGGCCGGCCTCGAGGGCGGCACCCTCGGGTAGACTCGAACGCGGGCGCAATAAATGGGTCGCGCCGAGGTACAGGAAGTAGGTCGTCCCGGAGGCCGCGATGAGGAAGTGGCCAGACGGGAAATGCTGCGTGAGCCAGAGCATGCCGAAGAGCGATAGGAACAGGTGCGGCGTCTCGCCAACCGCGAGTCCCAGCGTGTGCCAGAAGGCACGACGCTGGCCGTAGCGGAGGGACGTCTCGATCGTCGACAGCGCCGCCGGCCCGGGCGAGAGGCTCGCGAGCAGGCAGGAGCCGATAAGCAGACCGATATCCATCCGCGCTTAGCGGAGCGACTTCTGCCAGCGGGCGATCTCGCGGGCGACGGCCTTGGGGCCGGGCATGCCCGTATTCTCGCGCGCGGCGAAACCACGCTGCAAGCTGAAGACTTCGCGCCAGCCCTTTGTGAATGCCTTATCGGCGGTCAACGCAGCGGCATCGGAAACCTTATCGAGTGGCACGCCGGATTTCTCAGCGAGGGCGACGAGGCGGCCAACCGCATGATGGGCGTGGCGGAAAGGCATCCCCTTGCGGACGAGCCAATCGGCGAGGTCGGTGGCGAGAAGCGCGGGATCCGAAGCGGCGGCAAGGCAACGGGCCCGGTGGAACTTCGTGCCTGCCAGCGTGGCATCGGCCACGGCGACGGAGAGGATGAGTTGATCCGCGGCGTCGAAGAGCGGCGGCTTATCATCCTGCAGGTCGCGATTATACGTGAGCGGCAGGCCCTTCGTGAGCGTGAGCAGGTGGGTGAGCGAAGCCTGGAAGCGGGCGGCCTTACCCCGGAGGAGCTCCATCGAGTCAGGGTTACGCTTCTGCGGCATCAGCGAGGAACCCGTCGAGAACTCGTCGGGCATGCGCGCGAAGCCGAACTCCGCAGAGGACCAGAGGACCATGTCCTCTGCCAGGCGTGAGAGGTGGACGCCGCAGAGCGCTGCGGCGAAGCAGAACTCCGTGGCCGGATCGCGGTCGGCGACGGCATCCATCGAATTGGTCGTCACCTGCGGGCGGCCCTTCGCGTCGACGAAGCCGAGCAGCTTCGCCGTGAGTTCGCGGCGGATCGGAAGGGTCGTGCCGGCGATGGCGCCGGAGCCTAGTGGGCACCAATTGGCCGAGGCCTTAGCGGCGGCGAGCCGCGTGCGGTCGCGACCGAACATCTCGGCGTAGGCGAGCAGGTGGTGGGCGGCGGAGACTGGCTGGGCGCGCTGCAGGTGCGTGTAGCCCGGCAGGATGACGTCGGCATTGGCCGCGGCGAGTTTCACCAAAGTCTTGAGCAGCGACACCAAGGCCGCATCAGCGGCATCGCACTGATCCTTAATCCAGAGACGGACGTCGGTGGCGACTTGGTCGTTACGCGAGCGGGCCGTATGGAGTTTGGCGGCGGCCGGGACGCGCTTCGTCAGCGCGCTCTCGATGTTCATGTGCACGTCTTCGAGTTCGCGGCTCCACTTGAATTTACCGGCGACGATTTCCTTCGCGATGGCATTGAGACCCCGGAGGATCGCATCGCGCTCCCGCTTGGTCAGGATGCCCACCTGGGCGAGCATCGTGGCATGGGCCTGGGAGCCCCGAATATCTTGGGCCCAGAGACGGTGGTCAAAAGAGACGGATTCTCCGAAACGGAGCATTAATTCAGCGGGGCCGGCGGAGAACCGACCGCCCCAGGTTGCCTGTGCTTTCTGCCGTGCGGACATGAGCAAGCAATGCCCGCGGAACGGTGGGCAGGCAAGCAAGGATGCTTAGCGGGAGGCGGAGGCGGGCGGAGCAGGCGTCGCCGGCTTCGGGGCCGCGAGGCCACGGGCACCGTCGATCCGAATCACAATCTCACCAGGCTCGGCGACGCCCATGCGTTCGCGAGCTTGGTCGCGCACGAATTCTGGGTCGCGGCTAAAACGATCAAGGTAGCGGCCCGTCTGATCGCGCGTGCGCTCGATGGCAGTGTAAGCCTTCTCTTTCTGGCGCTCACTGGCGCGGAGGGCTTGGAGGCGCTCGGCCTCATCACCATAAGTTGACCACGTCAAAGCGACGACCGAGCAGAAAGCAATGAACGAGGCCCACAGGAATAGCTTCTCCGTCTGAGGGTTTCGGGACTGCGGCTCGCTTTCCATGACGACGCCCGGAGTGAAAGCAGAAATTAACTACGGGGCGAGGGGAAAATCACCGACTCACTTCACCGCCTGCTGAGCGGCGGCCGCCAGCGAACCGCTGAACTCCATGAAGCCCCAGACGATGACGCCCGTGACGGACACATAGAGCCAGACCGGGAAGACCCAGCGGACGAGTTGCTTGTGCTCCGCGAGGCGATCCTGCTTGGCGAGCCAGACGGCGCGGAGGACGAAGGGGGTGACCAGGATGGCGAGCAGGATGTGCGGGAAGAGGATGATGTAATACAGGAGCTTGTCCCAAGTCAGGCCGACCTCCGGGCGGTAGAGCACGTTGGTCTTATGCAGGGCGACCCACAGGTGGACCTTCGAGGCCAAGTAAAGGGCCAGGAAGAGGGCCGAAGTGACGACCGCCCAGCCCATCGCCTTACCGTGGCCGGCCCGATCCCCGGCCTTGATGCGGAAGACGCCGATGAGCAGGAAAACCGTGGCGAGGGCGTTCAGAGCGGCAACACCGCGGGAAAGGAGTTCAGTCGTGGAAGCCATGGTGCTTAAAAGACAGGGAGGGGGCGAAAAAGCAAACCTCCAGCCCCGCTTAACCTTCCCTTAAGGGGGTATCTGCTAACATATTAGTCAAATCCCATGACCCCCGTACGTTCCCTCATTACCATCCTCCTCGGGAGCCTCGCCGCCAACCTGGTCGGGGCCGAAACCGCCAAAGGTCCGGCGTTGAATCCGGCGGACGCCCAGCCGCCCGCCCAGAACAAAGTCACCATCACCGTCAAAGGTGAGAAGCGCATCATCGAATCGAACGGGATCCCGGACCATAAAGTCTCCAAGTTCCCGAACCGCGGGAACCCCAACGCCATCTCCGAGCAGAAGTATCACCTCGAAGTGCCGGCCAACCCCAAGCCGCTCGAAGGGGGCGCGACCGGGCGGATGATGTCGGCTTGGGGCGTCGCCCTGAACGGCGTGGTCTTCGATCCGGGCACCGCCGAAGTCTATAACGACGGCGACCGTAGCAACCCCTGGCACTACGAGGCGCTCATGAGTAACACCGAGATGGGTACCACGCCGAGGATTAAGACCGGCCTCGGGCTCGACCAGAATCATGGCCATGTGCAGCCCAACGGCGCCTACCATTACCACGGCCTCCCCACCCTACTCGTGGAGCGACTCTCTGGCGGCGAAAAGAAAATGACGCATGTCGGCTGGGCCGCGGACGGCTTCCCCGTCTACGCCATCCTAGCACCCACGGACCCCGCTGACCCCAAGAGCCCCCTCAAGGTCATGAAGAGCAGCTATCGCTTGAAGACCGCCGAGCGCGGGGGCGACGGCAAGGAAAGCCCGACCGGCAAGCCCGACGGCTCCTTTAGTCTCGATTACGAATATGTCGCCGGCTTGGGCGACCTCGACGAGTTTGGCGGGCGCACGGGCCTCACGCCGGAATTCCCTAAGGGCACTTATTACTATGTGCTCACCGAGGTTTACCCCTTCATCCCGCGCAAGTTTAAGGGCACGCCCGACCCCTCCTTTAGTAAGCAGAATATGGACCCGCACTCCAACCTCGGCGGCCAAGGTGGCAAAGGCTTCAAGGGCAAGGGCAAGAAAGGCCCGCCCCCCGGTGGCCTCTTTGGCGGCCCGCGGCCAGATGGCCCGCCCCCCGAAGGCGCGCCGAAAGAAGGCGCCCCTAAATAAGCCGATAAAAAAGGCCTCCGTCACGGGAGGCCTTTTTTATTTATCTTAAGACGGAAGCCTTAGGCACCCTGCTTCGGATCATACTTCTTCTGAGGTTCCTCGGCGGGCGTCGTTTTAGGCGACGGGGAGAGCGGGAAGCCTGGAATCGAGAAGCCCTTACCCTCCACGATTTTCAGGCGGCGGCGAAGATCTGGGGGCATCGCCTTTAGCTGCTCTGGCGTGGTCACCTCGCCATCGAAGAGCGTCTTGCCGTCGGCATCCTTAATCACCGCGTGCTTCTTGCCGTCTTTCGTCTCCAGCGAAACCGTCCCTTCGCCATCGGAGGCGACCGAGTTGGAAGTCGACGATGCGCCGTTGCCGAAACTGAACGAGAACGAATGGGAGGAGGACGAGCCCGAGGGCGGGGCGACGGCCAACGCATCGGCGGCGGGGGCCTGAGCGCGGGCGCGCGGAGCGGGTGCGGACGGCATTAGACCAGGAGAGAAGCCGAGGTCCTCAAGTTGCTTGCGAATGCCAGGAGGTAAGCCCTGAAAAGCATCGGGGCCAATCGTGATGGCCTGACTAGGCCCGACCTGCACCGCGGAGCCGTTGGGGTCGATCTCGATGGCATTACCATTGATGATCACGCGACTCCGACCGGGAGCGGCGGCCTTGGCGGCGCTGTTCGCTTGCGGGCTGGCATCCTTACGCAAGGCGGGGGCTTCGGACCGGGCGACTTGACGCGTGCCGAGTTTCAGTTCGATTAACTGTGGCTCCGCGCCGCGCAGGAGGGTGAGCTTCACCTTATCACCCGGCTGGTGTGTGCGCACCAAGGCGCGGAACTGCTCGGCATTGAAGAGCACTTGGTCGTCGAGCCGCGTGAGGATGTCACCCTCTTCGACCTTACCGAACGAAGGGCCGGACGGATCGATGAAGCCGACCTGCACGCCCACGCCGTCGGCGAGACCGGCGACGGCTTGCGCAGCGCGGCTACCGACATTCAAACCCGCGTAGGCGACGGCTTCCGAGGAGGCCGTGACGCGCGTACCGGGAGCGGCCTTCGGCTCCGCGGCGAGCGGAGCGACCAGGCCGGCGAGCAGGAGCATGTGGAGGGGAATCTGGCGGAACGTATTCATAAGTTTATTTTAGAGTGAGCGGCGCGGGCGGGCGGATTTGTTCAGTTGGTCTCGAGCGGCAGGAGGGCGAACTGATCGTTCGGGCGGTAATTAATCAGGCGGGTGTTACTGCGGGGATCTTCCCAGCGGGTCGTATCATCCCAGCGCACGCGGACCGGGCGGACGAAGGAACCATCGGCGAGTCGCACGGGGCGGTAGAATTGCACATCCGCCGGGGACTGATCGGCCCGGACTAATTGATACGAAGGAGCCTCAACCTCGCCCCGGAAGCCCAGGAAAAGGAAAGCGGCCACGAACACCGCGGCGAGGGCGGCGAGACCCGCGGACCAGGCGATGATTGGGCCGCGGGCAGAGACCGGCGCATCGAGGTCGCGGGCAAGGCGCGCTAGTACGGCCGGTCCGGGCGGACGCGGGCGGAGAGCGGCGAGGGCCTGTTCGAGATCGTGGTCGGTGTCAGTCATGGGTGCGGACGGTGATGTGTTTGCGCAGGGCCTCCATGGCATAGCGCCACCGCGAGGCCGCGGTGTTTGGAGAAATCAAAAGTTGTTCGCCGATCTGATCAAAAGTCAGGTCACCCCAGACCTTGAGCACCACCACCTCGCGCTGTTCGGGTGGGAGCAGCTTGAGTGAATCAGCTAAGGACTGCAGGCGCGGGTCGGCTTCGGGCTCGAACCAGGACACCGTCTCCATGTCCGCGCCGACGGCTTGCTCCCGGACGGAGCGGCGATCCGAGCGGCGCAGCAAATCTAGGGCCGCGCGGCGAATCGAAGTCACCACGAGGGCGTTCGGATTGCCAGGAAGGTGACGTTGATGTTTCCAAAAGCGTACAAATGCCTCCTGCACGACATCATCGGCATCGGCCTCGCTCCGGGTCCATTGGCGCGCAATGAGCCGGAGCCGGGCACCGTTTTCGGCGAACCAGGCCCGCCAATCCTGATCGGCGTGGGCATCGGACATTGCGTTGTTATTTAAGGAGCGTGGCGGGCAGGCGATTTTGTCTACCTGACTTGAATACTGGGAGGGGGGAGAAAATCGTCAAAGCAGTTGCGAACTCGCCACTCCCTATCTAACTCCCGGGCAGATGGCCGCCCCCCTTCCCTCTCTGCCTAAAAGCGGCTTCTTCCGTGCCTTAGTGCGCTGGTTTGATGCGGACTATATCCCCGAGGGTGTAGCCGTCCTCCAGCAAGGCCCTAAGCGGGTGGATTGGGTGCGCTCCATTCCTTTCCTCATTCTGCACCTGGGTTGCCTCGGGGTCATTTGGGTCGGCGCCAGCCCCATTGCCGTCTGGACGGCCGTCGGCCTTTACTTCTTCCGGATGTTCGCGATCACCGGCTTCCTGCACCGCTACTTCTCGCATAAGACCTACTCCACCTCGCGGGCGTTTCAATTCGTGATGGCCATCTGGACCGGCACGGCGGTGCAACGCGGCGCCCTTTGGTGGGCGTGCACGCATCGACACCACCATCTCCATTCCGACGAAGAAGAGGATAAGCATTCACCTGTGGTCGACGGCTTTTGGTGGTCGCACATCGGCTGGATCACTTCGAAGAAGAACTTCCCCACCGACTACAGCAAGATCACCGACCTCGCGAAATACCCCGAGCTCGTGTTCTTGAATCGTTTCGACATCCTCATCCCCGTGCTTGCGGGCGGCGGCCTCTACGGAGTGGGCGCGTGGCTGGCGGCCCACGGCTACAACACTACCGGGGCCCAGATGCTTGTCTGGGGCATTGTCTCCACCGTCGTGCTTTTCCACGGCACCGGCTGCATTAACTCGCTCGCGCACGTCTTCGGCTCCAAGCGCTTCAAGACCACCGGCGACGAATCACGCAACTCGCTCATCCTCACGCTCATCACCTTGGGCGAAGGCTGGCATAATAATCACCACCGCTACCAAGCCACGACCAAGCAGGGCTTCTATTGGTGGGAATTCGACC
The DNA here is from genome assembly GCA_943331445.1 of Akkermansia muciniphila. Taxonomy (GTDB): domain Bacteria; phylum Verrucomicrobiota; class Verrucomicrobiia; order Opitutales; family UBA953; genus UBA953. Next base: position 72,045 of record CALQLO010000005.1, on the reverse strand, counting down.
CGACTTACTATGGCCTGAAGGTGCTTTCATGGACCGGGCTGATTTGGGGACTCAAAGGCGTGCCGGACTCCGTCTACGCCGAAGCCGAGCGGACGAAGGCTGAAGCCGCGGCGCAGCGTGCGTGAACGCATCGCCATCATCGGCTCTGGGATCGGTGGGCTAGGTTGCCTGCGGTTCCTCTCCGCGCACCACGACCTCACCGTCTTCGACCAAGATGCCCGGCCCGGAGGCCACGCGCACACCATTGACGTGGGCGAGCCCGGGACTGGGCGTGCGCTGCCCATGGACACTGGGTTCATGGTATTCAACGAGGTCACCTACCCTCACCTCTGTCGGCTTTTCAAAGAACTCGGCGTGAAGCCCAAGCCCACCTCGATGTCCTTTGCGGTGCGCCACGACCCCACGGGGCTCGAATGGTGCGGCACGTCGTTCGACCACCTTTTCGCCCAGCGGAAAAACCTGTTCAGCCTACGCTTCTGGAAGCTCCTGCTGCAGATCAATAAGTTCAATACCCTCGCCAAGACCGAATGGCAGACCCCCGCGGCGGAGACCACTTCGCTGCGCGACTGGTGCGCCCAGAAAGGCCTCGGCGAGGATTTTCTGAACTTATACCTCATCCCCATGTCTGCGGCCGTGTGGTCGACGCCCGCGGACAAGATGCTCGGCTTCCCCGCCGCGGCGCTCATGCGCTTCTTTCACAACCACGGCTTCCTGGGCCTTGATACCCAGCATCGGTGGCTGACCCTCGAAGGCGGCTCCCGGACTTACGTCGACGCCCTCCTGCGAAAATACCCGGCCGACTTTCGCTTCGGCCAAGGCGTCCGCGCCGTACGTCGTGACGGCGAAAAAGTCGTGGTCACCTCGGTCGCCGGCGAAGAGCGTTTTGACCGAGTTATCCTGGCCACCCATGCGGACATCAGCCTCCGCTTGCTGGCGGACGCTGAGGCCGAAGAGCGCCGACTACTCGGCGCCTTCGGTTACCATCAAAATATGGCCGTGGTGCACACCGACATGTCGCCCCTGCCCCAGGCGACCAAGGCCCGTTCATCGTGGAATTACCGCACTTGGGCCAAGGACGGCGGTCTCGCCACCTCGACGCATTACTGGATGAATTCCCTGCAAGGCCTGACAGATAAAGGGGATTTCATCGTCACGATTAATCACCCCGAGCAGGTCGACCCCGCCAAGATTATCCGCCAGATCCCCGTCGAGCATCCCCTCTTCTCGCTGGAAGCCGTCGCGGCCCAGGCGGAGATTCCTGGGCTCAACGCTCGGCCTGGGGCGCGGGTGCATTTCACCGGCGCGTGGCAGCGTTACGGCTTCCACGAAGACGGTTTCTGGTCGGCGCACCGCCTCTGCTCGCAGCTGCTCGGTCGCGACGCCTGGACGGCGTGATTAGACCGCCACCGTCGCCGGGTGGTAGGTAAAGCCTTCGGCCTCGAATAAGGCCTCTGGCTTCATGCGAACAATCCCCGCCAGAAAGTTCTCCGGCACGCGTTGGATGCGAGTGTTATAGAACGTCGCGATGTTATTGTGATACCCGCGGGCCAGCGCGATGCGGTCTTCCGTCTCGATCAGCTGCTTACTCAAATCATTGAAGAGCCCCTGAGCCCGGATCTCCGGGTAGCTTTCGATGACCGCGAGGATCCCCGGGGCGAGCGCCTTAAGTGGACCGCCGCCCGCCTGTGCCCGGGCCGTGGCCAGCAGTGTCTGCACGGAGGCCTCATGTTCGCGGAAGCCCTGCACGCACGCGACGAAACGCCGGATGAGGTCCGCGCGGCGCTTGAGCTGCACATCGATAAGCGAAGACGCCTGGTAGACCCGCTGCCGCAACCCAATCAGACTATTGAAGGCCATCCAGGCCCAGCCCCCCGAATATAACAGCAGATAAAGCGCGACGGGAAGAACGGCCAACGGATACAGCCAGCGAGAACTTCCGTAGCCCGCCATCATAACGAGCATCCCGCCGAGTCCCAACGGGGGCAGTGCGCCGACGACACCCCAGAAGCGGGCGGCCTCGCGCCACTCCGCGCTCACTGCTTTCGCCGTCCGCGTCGTGATGATGAAAATATCCGTTTTCGCCGCCGGCTTGATTTGCGCGGCGACGACATCGCGTCGTTCGCTCGCCCGGCCGCGTACGAATAGAGGGGTCCCAACGAGTAGCCCGTACTCTTCAAAAGTACGCTCCCCCGTCGAACCCTCGACCGCTCGCCGGCTTCCCTTGGAGTAGTAGAGGGCATCGCCGCGACTGGCCTCTTCGCTGAAGAGGCAGGTGGTCTCGATCGGCGCACCCTGTGGATCAACCCAGACGGCTCCCGTTTCGTCGCGGAGGTAGAAGCCGCCGTCCTTCTCGCCGCTCGCAATTTCATCCGAGCCATAGCACGTGACCATGCGCGTCTTGGTGCGTCCTTCGTCATCGGTATAAGTTTCCTTTTCCTCGCGTTCCCAGTGTTCAGAGACGGACCAGGTATACCTCACGCAAGGCTGGCCTGAAAGCGGGGCCACCAGCGGTTTCTCGAGATAGCAGACCCCCTCAAGGGCTACCTCGCCAATAAAAACACCGAGGGCCTTGCTCAAGGGGGTATCTTCCATCAAGCGGCGTTTCCGCTCAGCCCGGAGCGATAGCCCCAAGCCGACGAGCACAACTAAAACCGCCAGCCCAAGGGGTTCGCCTTCTAAACTACAGAGGACCATCCCAGCCATATGCCCAACCGGGGCGCCTTCGCAAGTGGGCCGCTAAAACTTCACGCCCACCGCCACGCGCTCGAAACCCTGGGCCTGGAAGAGTTCAGCTGGCTGCATGGACACCATCCGGGCGACGTAGGCATCTGGCACGCGCTGAATCCGCGTATTATAGAACGTCACGCTGTCGTTATAATAATTACGGGCCAGCGCGATGCGCTGTTCCGTTTCGATGAGATTACCGCTCAGGCTACTAAATGAGTCCATCGCCTTGAGGTCTGGGTATTGCTCCATGATGGCGACGAGCGAGGGGCTCACGGCGGAGACCCCTGACGACGCCGCTTCGGCACGCAGGCGAGCCACCATCTCCAGCACTGAGGCCTCGTGGGCGCGGTAACCAACGAGACACGCCGCCAGCGGCGGGATCAACTCCGCGCGGCGCTTCAGTTGCACATCGATGAGCGACTGGGCGAGCCTCACGCGATTGCGCACCCCGACGAGGCTATTGAAGACCATCCAGACCCAGCCGAAGCTAAGGGCGACGAGGTAGAGCAGGACGCCGAGCAGCACCGGAGCGGGACCAAGCTGGCCCGCTTGGCTCGCGAAAACCGTGGAGGCGAACCCGCCCGCACAGAGCGCGCCGACGATATTCCAGAGCAGATAAGCGGTCGCCTTGCCGTCGCTCACATCCTTCTCTCCGCGCGGCGTGATGATGAACATATCGGCCTTGTCCTCGCGCTTGATCTGGGCCGCCACGATGTCCGGCCGTTCACTGGCGCGGCCGCGCACGAAAAGTTTGGTGCCGAGGGGCAGGCCGTGCTCCGAGAAGGAACGTTCGCCCGTCGAACCATCGACGGAGCCCTCCGGGCCTTTGCCATAATAAAGCGGGTCACTCTCGTCGACGGACTGATCGAACATTGAGACCGTCTCGAGGTCGGCCCCCTCTGGCTCAACCCAGACGTAACCCGTATCGTCCTGCACGTAAAACCCTGCCTGCTTGCCGCCCGAGGCGATGGTATCCGAACCATGGACGATGACCGTGCGGGTGCGCGTGTTGCCCTTGTCATCGGTATAGGTCTCCTCGCGGGCGCGGCGCCAGTGCTCGCAGATGGACCAGCTATAGAGCACGCACGACTGTTCCGAGAGGTAGCTCGTATAGGGATCACGGCGGGTACAAACCCCTTCGACTTCCACTTCACCGATAAAAACCCCCAGGGCCTTCGACACCGGCGTGTCATCGAGCAGTCGGCGCTTACGGCCGGCATTCAACGCCAATAAAAGAAAGCCCCCTGAGGCAGCGAGGGCGAGAGCGCCGAGACCCATTGCGTCGGAGGAGGAGGCCACGACGGGTTTTATGCCTAGGTTCGAATCTTTAGCAAGGTTTCGGCGAGGGGGGCTTGCCCCCCGCCGTTTTCCTTTCAACCGTGGCCGCCGATGGCCCGACTCTATGATGCGAGCGTGATGCATGCCCGGCTCTGGCCGAAGCAGCACCACTTCACGCACGGAGCCTTCGCCTTCGCGGTTAATGTAGAAGAAATTGAGAAAGTCCGGGCCGGGGGATGGATGCTGGGGCGAGCCTGGTCCCCTTATTCGTTCCGCGATGGCGATTTCTTGCCGAGTGCAGAGATCTTCCAGCCCGAGGGAGTCGCCCCATCGTTTGGTCAGCCGGGGGACTTATTGCCGGCTCGCGTGCGGGCTTTTTGCGAAGCACAGGGTCAGCCTTTGCCGGCGAACGCGCAGGTCACGCTGGTCGCCATGCCCCGAGCGTTTGGAAAATCTTATAACCCCGTCGTCTTCTTCCTGCTCACCGTCGACGGTGCGTTAGTGGGCGGCATCGCCGAGGTCCATAATACGTTCGGTGAGCGCAAGGCCTGGTTCCTCGGGCGGGAATGCCTGCGGCGGGATGCCAGCGGCGAAGCCTTTCTACAACTGCGGGCGCCCAAGCGCTTTTACGTATCGCCCTTCTCGGCCCTCGACACCGAATTCGAGTTCACGCTCCGCCTCCCCGGAGAGCGGCTCACCATGACCGTCGACCATTATGAAGACGGCCGCAAGACGCTCATCAGCGCCTGGAGCGGGCGACAGGTGCCGCTGACGGGCGGGCGACTCCTCTGGCTAACGATCAAGTCGCCGTTGCTGATTCTGAAAGTCGTTGTGCTCATCCATCTCCACGCCGCGTGGCTGTGGTTGGTGAAAAAACTCCCGTTCCGCCGCAAGGGCGCGGACATCTCGCTACAACGCAACCTACGACACCCCACTTCCGAACTTACCAGCCGACATGAATAAACCTTCACTCGCCCGCCGTCTCGTCCTCGGCGAACTCTCTAAGCTACGGCAAGGGCGCCTGACCCTACGGCTCCCCGAAGGCGGCGAGTTGGTGCTCGGCGACCCGCAGGCCAAAGGAGGCGCCCGCCTCGAGGTCGCCGATGATAACGCCTTCCGGCGCATCATGCTCGCGGCCGATATTGGGCTGACGGAAGGCTACATGGAGGGCGAATGGGATTCGCCGGACCTGAACGCGCTCATCGGCTTCTTTATTGCGAATATTGACCAGACCCCGGGTATGTCCGGCTCGGCCCGCAAGGCGCTGGGGGTCGGCTTATTCCGCATCGCGGACCGCGTCGGCCATCTCCTGCGGCCGAACGATAAGAAGACGGTTCGCCGTAATATCTCGGAGCACTACGATGTCTCCAACGACTTCTTCCGGCTCTTTCTCGACCCGTCGATGATGTACTCCTCGGCGCGCTGGGAAGGCACCGATTCACTCGAGCAGGCGCAGGCGAATAAGAACGAAGCCCTCTGCCGCTTCCTGCAGCTCAAGCCCACGGACCACGTCATCGAAATTGGCACCGGCTGGGGCGGCTGGGCGTTACACGCCGTGAAGAAATACGGATGTCGGGTGACCTCGCTGACGATCTCCCAGGCACAACATGACCTAGCCATCGAACGCATCAAGGCTGCTGGGCTCGCGGATAAGATCACCGTGAAGCTTGAAGACTTCCGGGACCATCAAGGCCTTTACGACAAGTGTGTATCCATTGAGATGATGGAAGCGCTCGGCCATAAATACCTCCCGGCTTTTTGCGCATCGATCGGGCGGCTGCTCAAGCCCGAGGGTATCGCGGCTTTCCAATACATCACCTGCCCGGACAGCCGATACGAACAGTTCCGGGACGGCGTGGACTTCATCCAGAAGCATATTTTCCCGGGATCCTTACTCCTCTCTATCAACCGCGTCGGGAAGCTCATGACTAAGGAAAGCGGCTTCCAGCTCGAGCGACTGGAAGAGTTCGGGCTCGATTATGCGCGCACCCTTGATGCGTGGTGCGCCGCCTTTGAGGCCAATCTTGAAAAAGTACGGGCGATGGGATTCGACGAACGCTTCATCCGCAAGTGGCGGCTGTATTTCCGCTACTGCCAGGCCGCCTTCGAGCACCGCAATATCGGGGTCGTGCAGGCTGTGTACGTGCGACCGAACCGAAAGGGTTAGCGCGGCGAAAGCGGAGGGCGGAGCCTGGTTGAGGGTGGGATGGCTGTCCTCAGCCGTCCGTTCGTCGGGTGAGGTACGGATTTCGATCGGGTTAACGGCGGGCTGGGGACAACCCGCCCTACCTCTACGCAGAGGAATGGAGATGCCTTGGGTAGGGACGGCTGTCCCGAGCCGTCCGTTGAGCGGTGAGAGAATAGAATGTCGAGAGAGGTACGGATATTAATCGGCTCAACGGCGGGTTGGGGACAACCCGCCCTACCCGTTGAAGGTGGCAGCGGTAAGCGGTTGGCGGCTGGGAGGCGGCACTCAAAGGAGAACCGCTGCGAAGTAAATGTAGAAGGTAGGGGCGCGACGGTGTTGCGACCGAATGGGATTAGGGTCAAGGCGGACGCGTCGCCGACGCGTCCCTACCAGGAGGCAGGCTAGGGCAGCACGCGGTGCCGTCCTAGTCTAGAGGGGTGGGGATTTGCGTTTGGAGAATTATCCTATAGGTTGCGGCCATGTCACCTCGCCGCACCCTCATCCTCTATTTCATCGTCGTCCTCGCCGCCATGACCTGGGTGTCATGGCATGCCTGTGTCGCGCCTTCGACTTCCTCGCTCCCCGAGTATGCCGGCAAGGGTATTAACGTCATCGGCGGTTATGTGACCGTGTGCAGCGAGCCGTGGGGCTTGGCCACGATGTTCGATGCCTATTTCGGATTCATGGCCTTCTGGCTCTATGTCGCTTGGCGCGAACGGAGCATCGCCGTGCGCCTGGCCTGGTTTGTGGCCGTGATGCTCCTCGGGAATTTCGCCATCGCGGGCTACGCCCTGCTCTGCTTGTTTGGTGCCAAGGGCGAGACCGACCTTGGCAAGGTGTTCTTCACGCGTAAGGTCGGGTAAATGGGACGCGTCTCCGACTGGCTTCGCCGCAAGGTGCGTGATCCGCTCGTCGCCGAGTTGCGGCAAGGGGCGACACCTGAAGGCGTGGCGGCGTCGGTCTCAGTCAGCCTAGCCATCGCCGTCAACCCTCTCATCGGCACGACCACCATTGGCTGCATCATCGCTGGGCGCCTCTTCCGCTTGAACCAGGTGGTGATGCAAATCGTCAACCATGCGAGTTTCGTCCTGCAAGTGGCGCTCATGATTCCCTTCATGCGCATCGGCGAGACCGTGACCGGATCGCGGCACATCGTGCTGACCTACGAGGCCATCATGAAGCAGTATAATGAGTCGTTCAGTATTTTCTTCCAGAAGTTCTGGATGGCCTACGTGCATGGCATCATTGGCTGGCTGATCGTCGCGCCGCTCGCCGCGTGGATCCTGAATTTCTTCCTACGGTGGACTTTCCGTCGCTTGATGAAAAAGAACCTCGCATGAGCCCGCTCTTCAATCTCGGTTACGACTTTTTAGCGCTGCTCGGCATCGCCTGCGCCTATTTCGCGGTCTGTTGGCTGATCGCTCGCAAGTTGGATAACTGGTCGATTGTGGACGTCGCCTGGTCCTACGGCTTCGCCTTGGTTGGACTCCAGATGCTTTATCTGCACACCACCGTCATGCCGCTCGGCGGACAAGGCCTGCTCATGGCGCTGGCGACGATTGGTTGGAGCCTCCGACTGGGCACGCACCTTGCGGTCCGCGTCCTTGGGCACCTCGAGCAGGAAGACGGTCGGTATGTGCGCATGCGGGCCGAAGCGGGCGACGGCATGCCCGGGCGGATGGCGTATTTCTATTTCGTCCAAGCCGTGGCGCTGGCTTTACTTTGCCTCCCCTTACTTTCGTCTAGCCCGCAGGGGGCAGCTGGACCCGTGGGCCTGATTCATTGGTGTGGGCTCGGCGTGGTCATTGCGGCGATGCTCATCGAAGGATGGGCCGATGCGCAGTTGGCAGCCTTCAAGAAAGATCCCGCCAACCAAGGGAAAGTCTGTGAGCGGGGACTCTGGTCGTGGAGCCGTCATCCGAATTACTTTGGTGAGTGGCTCGTCTGGGTCGGATTCCTGCTCATGAGTTACAACAGCACCTACCGCGGCATCCCCGGACTGGCGTGTGTGGCCATCATGTATTACCTGCTCAATCACGTGACGGGCGTGCCTCTGACCGAGCAGCAATTACTGCGCTCGAAGGGCTCTGCGTATGCGGACACCCAGCGGAGGGTCTCGGCGTTCTGGCCGTGGCCGCCTCGCCGCTAGGAAGTCCGCGTTTGCCACCGAGCGGCGGGGGCGTTTGCTCTCGTCATGCAGAGCTTTGAAGAGAACGGCGTGCCCATGGAGCGGTGGAAAGTCGGCGCTTCGACCTATGAGACCTGCCTGACGCGCGGCGCTCGGCTGATGCGCTGGAAGCTCGATGTGCCGACTGGGCATCGGGAAATCCTTTTCTGGCCGGAAGGGGCACCCATGGAGCTCGATAAAATCGGGCACGTCCGAGGCGGAAACCCCATTCTCTTCCCCTTCATGGGGCGCAATTACGCAGACGGGGAGAAGTTCGCTTGGAAGGCTGCGGATGGCGTCAAGCGGCCCATGCCCCAGCACGGCTTCGCCCGTGATGCCGTCTTTGAAATCGTCGAGAGCGGCCCCAAGTATGCCGTCGTGCGCTTAGTGCAAGACGAGCGGGGGCGGAGCTGCTACCCCTTCGCGTATGACTTCCGGATTCGCTTCGACTTCCTTGAGCTCTTCCTGCGGATCACTTTTGAGTTTGAGAATCGCGACAGCAAGCCCCTGCCCTGGTGCGCTGGGCATCACTTCTATTTCACGCTGCCATGGCATGCGGGCCTGAGCCGGCGCGATTATGTCATTAAGATCCCGTCAAAGAAACAATGGCGGCATGCCGCCGACGGGAAGCTTGTGCCGTTCGCTGAGCTCAAAGGCGCGAGCGAGATTGGTTTCGATAACCCGCATCTCTCCGACTGCATCTTCACCAACCTGAAATCGGCCACGCTCAGCTTCGGCCCCAAGTCAGGGGAAGAAGACATCACCGTGAAAGTCGGCGAAGAAGCGATTCCGGGCAGCTGGGCGACCGTCGTCACCTGGACCGCGGACCCTGAGGCGCCGTTCTATTGCGTGGAACCGTGGATGGGCCCGCCCAACAGCCCCGAACATAAGAACGGGCTCCGTTTTGCGGAGCCCGGTCAGGTCGACACCTTCGTCACCGAAGTGTCGTTGATGTAAGCCGTACGGCTTACTTATTGCTAGAGTTGCCGAGGGGCAGCTTGCCCTTCGACTTAGCGGGAGCCTTCTTGGCTGGGGCAGCCGGAGCAGCCGGAGCCGGATCAGGCGTCAAGGTCGTGTTGACCGGGACGAGACCTGCGGCCGGAAGCGCCGTGGTGTCAACGCCGCCGTCGGTGACGGGGCTAGGACCCTTCTTAGGGCCCATGCAACCGACAACAGCGAAGGAAAGGAGGGAGAGAACGAACAGATTGCGTACCATGGCAGTGAGGTTAGGTTGCGGGGACTCTACCGAGCATGTCCCAACGCACAAGCGCAGATTCTGGCCCCCTTTTCCTGTTCGTCTGTACGGGCAACTTCTACCGGAGCCGCCACGCCGAGGCCTTATTCAACTGGCATGCCCGCCGGACGGGGCATCCCGCCCGGGCCTTTTCACGCGGCCTCCTCACCTCTTTGGTCGCCGATGAGCCCACCCTGATCTCCCGGGACACCGAAAAACGCCTAGGCGAACTGGGCATTCCGCTGGAGCTGACCGGGGCGGCCCCCACCCAGCTGAGGCGCGAAGACCTGGAGCGCGCCCACCGGACCATCGCCCTCAAGCGGGACGAACATTACGCCATGATGCTCCAGTCTCACCCTGAATGGGCGGACCGAATTGATTATTGGACCGTGCACGACATCGACTTCGCCCAGCCCACGGAAGCCCTTCCTCAGATCGAAGGACGAATCCTCGAGCTGATGAAAGAGCTGACAGGTCAGGCCGGGGCTTAGGCGGCGGAACCCGCGTCGGCGCGACGGAGCACTTCGAGGTAGGAGGCTGCCTGATTCAGCAAGCCGCGCAGCTCGACCATCGTTTCATGGGCCACATCGGCCTTCGTCGCGGCGGCTTCTTTCAAGGCTTCGGCGCGGCGGGCAAGTTCGGTGGCGAGTTCGTGGGCAGCGGTAATCGTCTTCGCTTTCAATTCGCGGGAGCGCTCATCTAGGCGGGCGGCCAGGGAATCGATATCACGACCGAGCGTACGGCTCTTTTCCTTGAGCTCGGCGGCCATGATACGGGAATCCGGCACGCGGCGGAGGTCTTCGGTGAGGCCGACCTTGGAGAGCGTCCAGATAATCCACTTCGTCGGATCGAACTGCCAGGGCTTCACGCCGTTACGGTAGTCGTGCTGGAATTCGTGGTGATAGTTATGGTAACCCTCGCCGAAGGTGAGGAGCGCGACCGCGCCGCTGTCGCGCGCGCTGTGATCGGTGGAGTAAGGCTGGCGGCCGATCATATGGCAGAGCGAGTTAATGCAAAACGTGCCTTGCTGGACGACGACCGTGCGGAGCAGGCCGGCGATAAGGAAGGCGGCGAGAGCCGTCATGCCGGCATTGTCATACTCGGGGTAAAAGATCTTGGCGTAAGCGTAGCCCAGAATCGCCGGCACCACGAAGCCCACGAAAGCACCGATCCATTGGACGTAGCGGTGCTGCCACATGACGAGGGGGTCGGCTTCGAGGTCCTTGACGTTCGTGATGGGGGCCGGCGGCTTGAGGCGGAAGAGAAGCCAGCCGATATGGGCGTAAAAGAAGCCCTTGGAGATATCATACGGGTCTTCATCTTCATCCACGTGCTTATGGTGGATACGGTGGTCGGCGCACCAATCATGGGCCGAATTTTCGAAAGAAGCGGCACCGAAGAGCAGCACGAAGAGCTTCACCGGCCACTTGGCCTTGAAGGAGATATGGGAGAACAGGCGGTGGTAGCCCAGGGTGATACCAAAGCCCGTGGCGTAGTAATAAAAGACGAACAATGCCCAGACAAAGCCCCAGCCATGGACCTTGTTGGCAGCGTCGACCGGCAGGTTGAACTGGGTCCAAAGGAACCAGGGCACCACCGTCAGCGAAAGGAAGGCCGTACCGATGAGGAAGGCAGAGGTCACCCACTCAATGCGGTAGATTGGGAAGTTTTTGAACTTCATATAGGAGCAAAGGTTGCGGAACGGTGCCCGCAAATGCGAGTGCAATCGAGCATCCGAAGGCGGTAAAAACCGCGTCTAAATTCGCTTTTTCGGAAAGTTCTGTTCCAAAAAAGACAATTGGGCGAATTTACTTAATCGCGGCGACGGCGGCCGATAGAGTTCTTCACCGGGATGATGCGCACCGGTTCGCGCGTCTTAATCCACAGATCGCTCTCCTTGAAAAGTTTTCCAGAAATACTCTGCACGGCGTCGCCGAAAGATTCGACCGGCAGGCGCTGGCCCTTCGGCGATTCATTAAAGGCCTTGGCGACATCGACGATCTTGTCGGCGACCTCCTTGGGGTCGTCATCTTCAAGGAGTTGGACAATCCAACCCGTCAGATCCTTGGGCAGCCCCTCTTCTGGTTCGCTGACCAAAACGAGCATCTGCTTCTTGGCCGGCTTCTCGCGCTCGACCGCTTCTTCGGCCGCGGCTTCGCGAATCTGATTAAGGATGGCGGCGGCGACGCGCACGTCGACCCCGCTCTCCTTGAGGACTTTCTGCACAATCTCGATGTCTACCTTGGCCATAGGCCCTCAAGAGACTCCAAGCGCCCCAGCGAGGGAAGCCGGAGTTATTCCCAGCACCCCTATGGCGTGCCGGGAGGGCTAGGGTTATGGGGAGCTTATTGAGGGGGTCAACTAGGGCAGCACGCGGTGCTGCCCCACCCTCCCTTAGCCCTCACTTGCCTCCCCTGACCCTTTCCCTCTTAACCCCCTCGATGCCGGAGCACACGAAAGTCATGGGCAAGGAATGGGCGGATGCCCGGCGGGCGGCCAACGTCGCCCGGTTAGGGGCCACCTTGGCCGAAGGGTTAGCGGGGCGAGGCGACATCACCTTTGAGTTGGGCTGCGGGCACGGACACTGGCTAGCCGCTTACGCCGCCGCACATCCGGGAGAGTTCTGCGTCGGCATCGACTTGATCACGCACCGCGTCGCACGCTCCCAGCGCAAACAGTCCTTGGGCAAACTGGATAACCTGATTTTCCTGAAAGCCGAAGCGATGGAATTTCTGGAAGCACTGCCGGCTCCGATTATCCTGCGCAAAATCTTTATTCTCTACCCCGACCCGTGGCCGAAAAAGAAGCACCACAAGAACCGCTTCATCTGCCCAGAGAGCCTCGACTTACTCGCCCGCCGGTCGGCCATCGGCACACGCCTACACTTCCGCACGGATGATGCCGATTATTTCGCGTGGACGACGGAGTTCCTCGGGGCCCACCCGCGTTGGCAAATCCAACCCGAACAAACCTGGCCCTTTGAACAAAAGACCTTCTTCGAGGAGCGAATGAAAGATAAGCGCGACGTTATCGCTGACCTAGTTGGTTAAGCTCCACGATAAGTGACTCATGGGGAGGGGTTAAGCCTCTCTAATGCTTTCCCTTGCACCGCAGGCTTTCATTCCTAGTCATAAAGACCGTGAAGTCCTTTCGTCATACGCGTATCACTTTCACTATCGGGCCCGCCACGGAATCAGAGGCGCAGCTTGAAGCGATTATCAACGCCGGGGCCAACGTCGTCCGCCTGAACATGGCCCACGCCGACCATGCCTGGGTGCGTAAGACCGTCGAGCGCGTGCGGATGGTCAGCAAGCGCATGAAGAAAGAGCTCGGCGTGATGATGGACATCAAAGGTCCGGAAATCCGCACGGGCGCCCGCACTGAATCCACCCAGCTAACCACGGGACAGCTCGTAGACGTCACCGGCTCCGAGGATGCCAAGGCCGATGGCGATGTCTTAGTCATTCCGACTAATTACCCCAAGATGATCACTGCGGTCCCCGTGGGCGGCATCGTCCTCGTCGACAACGGCCTCATCCAGCTGCGGGTATTGGAACAAAAAGCGGATCGCCTGCGCTGTAAAGTCGAGCAGCCAGGCCCGTTGGGCAGCCGGCGCCACATTAACCTACCTGGCGTGAAGGTCGACCTCCCGGCACTCACCGACAAAGACCGCGCCGATGTCGCGGTGGGCTGCGAAGTCGGCGTGGACTTCTACGCCCTCTCTTTCGTCCGCGAAGCCGCCGATGTCGATTCACTCCGACGCCTCCTACTTGAGCATCACTCCAAGGCGCAGATCATCTCCAAGATCGAGGACCAATCCGCGATCGAGCACCTCGGCTCGATCCTGAATGCGACGGATGCTTTGATGGTGGCGCGGGGCGATCTTGGCATCGAGATCCCCTACGAAACCCTGCCGCTCATTCAGCGCAAAGCGGTGGCCATGGCCATTGCATGCCGCAAGCCCGTCATCGTCGCGACGCACATGCTCGAGTCCATGATCCAGAACCCGGTGCCCACGCGCGCCGAGGTCACCGACGTCTCTAATGCCGTCAACGAAATGGCCGACTCCGTCATGCTCTCGGGCGAGACGACGACTGGCAAGCACCCCATCCGCTGTGTCGAAGTGATGGCCCGCATCGCCTCCACTACCGAACACGAACTGCCGCGGAAACTCTCCGCTGAGCAGGATAACGAAACCCCGAAGATTAAACTCCTCCGGGCGGCCGCGGGCTTGGCGCAGGATCTGGGCAACACCGGCATCATCGCCTTCACCCGTAACGGCGACGTGCCGCGGACCCTTTCATCACTCCGGGCCGTCGGTTGCCCCATCTATGCGTTCATGGAGGAAGAAGCTGTGCACCGGAAGATGAGCCTGCTTTGGGGCGTCGAATCTTTTCAGGTGAAGTTTCAGCCCAAGGCCGAAGACAATATCACCCTCGCGCTTATTCGTCTTCGGGATGAAGGCCTCTGCGTGCCTGGTCAGGTACTCGTCATCGTGACGAACGTCATCCTCGGCCCGACCGTCATCGATAGCGTGCAATTACGTGCCGTGCCGCCGATCGAAGCGCCAGGGGCCTAAGGGCGCGGTGCGAAGCAGGCGTATTTTGTCTTGGGTAGGGCGGGTTGTCCTCAACCCGCCGTTGAGCGGTGAGAGAATAGAATGTCGGGAGAGGTACGCACGTCCGTCGGCGAACGGACGGCTGTCCTCAGCCGTCCGTTGAGCGGTAAGAGAATAGGATGTCGAGAGAGGTGCGGATGTTAATCGGGTTAACGGCGGGTTGGGGACAACCCGCCGTTGAGCGTGGAGAGAATAGAATGTCGGGAGAGGTACGCACGTCCGTCGGTGAACGGACGGCTGGGGACAGCCGTCCCTACCCGTGAAGGCGAAGCCTTCGAGGGGGACAAGGGGCCAAGACGGATACAGATTAGGGCAGCACGCGGTGCTGCCCTAATCTATTACATCTGGAAATAGCGGCGGGCGAGGGCCTGGGTGCCGGAGTCGCCTTCGCCGGCGGCGACAACTTCGCCGTAGAGTTTCGCGGCGAGTTCAAGGCCGGGAAGCTTGATGCCCTGTTCGCGGCAGACGTCGAGCGCCAGGCCGATATCCTTCACGAAGTGCTTCACGTAGAAGCCTGGAGCGAAGTCGCCCTTCAAGACGCGCGGGGCGAGATTGAGCAACGCCCAGCTCGAGGCGCCACCGCCGGAGATCGAGCGCAGCGTGGTCTCGAGATTGAGGCCCGTCGCGCGGGCGAAGGCCAAGGCCTCGGACATCGCAATCATGCCAGAGGCGATGCCGATCTGGTTAGCGAGCTTACAGAGTTGGCCCGTGCCCGGTGCGCCCTGCAGGACGATTGTCTTGCCCATGGCAGCGAACAGCGGTTGCGCGAAATCATAATCTTTCTCCGTTCCGCCGACCATGATCGTCAGTGTACCCTCACGGGCACCACGATCGCCACCGGAGACCGGGGCGTCGAGCGGGCCGAAGCCCTTGGCTGCAGCCTCGGTGGCCAGCGACCGCGCCAGCGCCGGGCTCGACGTGGTCATATCGATGAGTACGCAGCCAGGCTTGGCGGTGGACATGAAACCCTGCGGACCGCGCCAAACTTCTTCAACGTCGTTCGGATAACCGACCATCGAGATGGCGACATCGACGCCTTTAGCCGCCTCCGCTGGCGAGGCAGCCCACTTGGCTCCCAGCGCAAAGAGGTCATCGGCCTTGGCCTTGGTGCGGGTGTAGACCGTGACCTCGTGGCCGGCCTTCAGCAGGTTCGCAACCATGCTCTTCCCCATCACGCCGGTGCCCACGAATGCAATTTTCATAGGCGGAGTGAAAGAAGAATGGAGGACTGAGTCGAGGACTGCGTAAAGGACTGAGTCGGGTAGGGACGGCTCTCCGAGCCGTCCGTTCGCGGACGGAGATCCGAAAATCGGTCGGGTCAACGGCGGGCTCGGAGAGCCCCGCCCTACCCAAGGCATCCCGAGACCGCTTGCCCTTCCCTGTCGAATCCTTGAATCTGCCAGTATGTCTTCGGCGCCCCTCACCGTCAGCGAGCTTTCCGATGTCCTCAAGGGCACGGTAAATCGCATCGGGACCGTTGAAGTCGTCGGGGAAATCTCGGGCTACAAACATTACTCCTCCGGGCACCACTACTTCTCGATTAAGGATAGCGGAGCGACGCTCTCCTGTGTGTTACTGAGCTATCAGGCTCGCTGGGTGAAATTCGCCATGGGCGACGGCGTGAAGGTCATCCTCAAGGCCAAGGCCGATATCTACGCCCCTTCCGGCAAACTCTCGCTGATGGTCGATTCGATGAAGCAGGCAGGCGAAGGCGACCTCTTCCAGAAATTCAAGGAACTCCAGGAGAAGCTCAAAGCCGAAGGCTTATTTGACGAAGCGAACAAGCGTGCCCTACCCGACTTTCCGAAAGTCGTGGCATTCATCACCTCAGAAAGTGGTGCGGTCTGGCACGATTTTACGGAAGTCCTGAAGACGCGTGGCTGGAGCGGCACCGCCTGGCTGGTGCCCGCGCGCGTGCAGGGCGAGACCTGCCCAGGCTCTATCATCCACGGACTCAAGCTGGCCAACGCCATCCCGGGGATTGACCTCATCGTCGTCGGCCGCGGCGGAGGCTCCATGGAAGATCTTTGGGGCTTCAACGACGAAGCCCTCGTCCGCGCCGTGCGGGCGAGCAAGACGCCCGTCATCTCCGCCGTCGGCCACCAGACCGACTTCACGTTGTGCGACTTCGCCGCGGACAAGCGCGCCGAGACCCCGACAGCCGCCGCCGAACTCATCGTCTCCGGACAGATCAAACTTCGGGAGAAGTTGAAGCTCCTCGCGGCAGAGCTCGCCCGCCACTCCCCGAAGGCGAAGCTCCAGTCGCTTTTCCAAGACCTCGACCTCCTCAACGAACGGCTCGATGGCGCTGCTCAGGAAACCATCGCCACCCATCGGCACACGCTCTCCGAGCTCGGCAGCGAACTTCACCGCCTCTCGCCGAAGGCTCGCCTCGGCATCACGCGCGAGAAGCTCAATCAACTCGGTAAGCGCCTGCAGTCGGCTGGCTTCGAATCCATCCTTTCACGCGGCTACTCCATTGTCCGCGACGAAGACGGCACCGTCATCTCGACCAGTAAGGGCGTGACCAAGGGCCGGAAGCTCCGCCTGAAGTTCAACGACGGCGAAGCCGGCGCGACGGGCGGGTAACGACAACGAGGGCAGCACGCGGTGCTGCCCCTACCTGACGCAGAGGATTAGTAGGCCTTTGCCATCACGACACGGCGAGCGCTGGGCTCGCCGGTGACGACGCACTTGCCGGGCTCATCCTTAGCATCGAGCGGGATGCAACGGATGGTGACCTTGAGTTCATCCTTTAGGCGTTTCTCGACTTCCTTTGAGCCGTTCCAGTGGCACAGTGCGAAGCCGCCGTGGATTTCAGCCTTCTCGGCGTTCTTCGGCGTGAAGAACGCCTTAAGCTCATCCCAGCTATTAATTTCGCGGGTGTGCTCGGCGCGGTGGGCCTTTGCCCGGGCGAGGAGATTGTCCTGAATGGATTGCAGACGGGCGACGATGCCGGAGACGAATTCAGCGCGAGGGACGCCAGCCTTCTCGCCGGTATCGCGGCGGGCAGCGAAGACCGCATGGGCGGCCATGTCGCGCGGGCCGACCTCGACGCGGACTGGGACGCCCTTCTTAATCCAACCCCAGACCTTATCGCCGCCGCGGATGTCGCGATTATCGATCGTCACGACAATCTTGCGGTCGTGGAAGCGCTGGGCCGCGAGTTCCTTTTGGAGTGACTGACAGTAGGCAAGGATATCGGCCTTCGTGGCGTCGTCCTTGTAAATCGGAATAATGACCACGTGTTGCGGGGCGAGGCGGGGCGGCGCGACGAAACCATCGTCGTCGGAGTGCGTCATGATCATACCGCCGATGAGGCGGGTCGAGACGCCCCACGAGGTCGTGTGCGCAAACTGCTGCGTGCCCTTCTCGTCCTGGAACTGGATATTGCAGGACTTGGAGAAATTCTGGCCAAGGTAGTGGGAGGTGCCAGCCTGGAGGGCCTTGCGGTCCTGCATCATCGACTCGATGCAGAGCGTGTCGACCGCACCTGGGAAGCGTTCGCCTTCGGTCTTGCGGCCCATGATCACCGGCATCGCCATGTAGTTCTCGGCGAAGTCCGCGTAGACCTGGAGCATCTTGTTGGTCTCCTCGACCGCTTCGGCCTCGGTCGCGTGGACCGTGTGGCCTTCCTGCCAGAGGAACTCGGCGGTGCGAAGAAAGAGGCGCGTGCGCATCTCCCAGCGGACGACGTTGGCCCACTGGTTGATCAGAATCGGCAGATCGCGGTAGGACTGGACCCACTTCGAATAGGTCTCGCCGATGATCGTCTCGGAAGTCGGGCGCACGATGAGCGGCTCTTCGAGCTCGCCGGCGGGGACGAGCTTACCGTCGGGGCCCATCTCGAGGCGCGAGTGGGTGACCACTGCACACTCTTTGGCGAAGCCATCAACGTGGGCGGCTTCCTTCTGAATGTAGCTGACCGGAATGAAGAGCGGGAAGTAGGCGTTTACGTGACCGGTCTCCTTGAACATCTCATCGAGGTCGCGGTGAATATTCTCCCAGAGGGCGTAGCCCCAAGGCTTAATCACCATGCAACCGCGGACTGGGCTGTTTTCGGCCAGGTCGGCATGCTTGATCACCTGGAGGTACCACTCAGGATAGTCTTCCTGGCGGGTCGGGGTGATGGCGGTCTTGGGTTTGGCGGCGGGCTGCTGGGACATAAAGGTACTAAAGAGCGAAGGAACGCCGAAGGGCAAGACGGGAGGACGATACCCGAGGACACGAGGGCCCTCGATGGTTATTCTTTCCTAGCTTTCCAGAAGCGCGCTCGGCCGCTCATATCGGGCAGGCCGGAGGCTTCCACGTAACCGAGTTTCGCCGAGTGTTCGGCCAAAGCTGGGTGCTGATCGATGCCCGTTTCGCAGAGCACCCAACCGCTCGGGCGCAAATGCTTCGCGGCACCTTCCAAGATTTTTCTTAAATCAGCGAGCCCGTCTTCCGCGGCGACCAAGGCAGACTTCGGGTCAAACTCGCGCACCTCGGGGTCAGCGACGGCGACTTCGGCTTCCGTTAGGTAAGGAGGGTTCGCCACAATGAGGTCGTAAGCATCCGTGACGGCGGAGAACCAATCGGACTCCGCGAAGTTCACGCGCTCGGCCAGGCCGAGCTGGGCGGCGTTTTCACGGGCGAGGGCTAACGCATCCGGCGAGCGATCCACCGCGTCGACCTTCCAAGCCGGCCGCTCCGAGGCCAACGCCAGCGCGATGGCGCCGGAACCCGTGCCGAGATCAAGCACGCGCACGACCTGATCTTCGGGAAAAAGGGCGAGGGCGTGGTCGATCAGTTCCTCGGTCTCGGGGCGCGGGATGAGGGCGCGCTTATCGGATTTCAAGACGAGGTCGCGAAACTCCGCTTTGCCCGTGATATGTTGGAGCGGTTCATGATTGCCGCGGCGGACGGTCATATCGCGGAGACGCACCACTTCGGCGTCGCTCAGTAAGCGTTCAAATTGCAGGTAAAGATCGAGTCGTTTGAGGCCAAGCCCGCCGGCGAAGAGATGCTCCGCTTCCATCCGCGGCTTCTCCAGACCCTTGCGCGTCAAAAACTCCGTCGCCTTCTTCAGCGTCTCAAGCAGGTTTTGCATCAGCGGGCAGCGGCGCGGGTCAGGCGGTCGTTGAAGGCTACGCCGAGGCCGACGGGCGGAGCCAGTTCGGCGTGAATCGTGGCGTAGCCACGGCCATCGAGCTGGCGCAGCAGGTCGAAGAGATGATGGGCGGCCTCCTCCATGGAGCCCGACTCCGAAAGTATAAAGACGTCGGCATTGGTCGGCGGCGAAACCCGGCGACCCAGAAAGAGAATCGCGGAGCGGAGATTGGCGATGACTGGTAAAGTTCCGTAAGGGAAAAGGGCGACCTGGGTAGCGGGGCTATAATGACGAGCGAGCATCCCGGGAGCATCTTGAGCTACCTGGGGACCCGCGGTACGCGTCACCTCTTCGATCTCACCGAGCAGGGCGCGAAGTGTCTCGATGGAAATTGGACCGGGGCGGAGCAGGCGGGCGCGGTCGGGCGCAGAGAGATCGAGAATGGTCGATTCCAGTCCGTGCTGGCAGGGCCCTCCATCGACAATCCACGGACAGCGTTCGCCCAGCGAGGCGCGCACGTGTTCGGCTTTCGTGGGACTCACGTAGCCAAAAGGATTAGCGCTCGGTGCGGCGAGCGGGCGAGCGGCGAGGCGAAGTACCTCGCGGAATAGCGGGTGGGCAGGAATGCGGACGGCCACCGTATCCTTGCCGGCGGTGACGAGATCGGGTACGACGGCTTTGCGGCGCAGTACCACCGTGAGCGGGCCGGGCCAAAGGTGGGCGATCTTCGCCAGTCGCGGATCCGACTCCGCGACTTCAGCGAGCCCCGCGAGATCGAGCACGTGCACGATAAGCGGATCAAGTAACGGTCGGCCCTTGATGGTGAAGACCTGGGCAAGGGCGCGCTCATTGAGGGCATCAGCCGCGAGGCCGTAGACTGTCTCGGTGGGCAAAGCCACACACTCGCCCTGACGCAATAACTCGGCCGCCCGAGGAAGTTCGGTGGCGGTCAGCAGACTGGGAAGGGGCGCGGACAAAGGGGAAATAAAGGTAAGCGGAATCGGTCGGAAAGTCTCGTTTGATTTACGACGAAGGCTCCCCAGGGGCAACCTCCTACGCTACCAACAAAAAGGCCGCCTGAAGAGGCGGCCCGGGGAGGTCGTCGCGAGGACGATTACTTCATCGTGATCATATTGCGGGCGCGCTTAACGGCACGGGCAATATAACGTTGCTGACGGGCGGTGAGGCCGGACAGCTTGCGGGGCAGAATCTTGCCCGTCTCGGTGACGTAGCGCGACAGAGCCTCGGGTTCGGTGAAATCGAAATCAAGGGGGTTGCGGGAACGCTTGAGCTTACCTTCGGTAGTCATGGGAGGTTTGGAAGTAAGCGGAGGTGGGCCGAGGGCAAGGAGAAATGGGGGTACGCCACAGGCGCAGGGGTAGGGGCAGGGGGAGAAATGAAGGAAATAACAGTAATTTGGCTCTTTTCTAAAAACCCCTAGCCCTACCACCTCTAGCCCTTTTAGGCCCTTTTGACCGCGATCAGGAACTCTTTGTTACCATCCCGGCCTTCGATCGGCGAGGGAATCACCCCGAGGACCTGGGCGCCGGGAAGTGACTGAATGGAGGCGGTCAGGCCATCGACCACGCGGGCATGGATGACCGGGTCCTTGATGATCCCCTGCGCCTTGTCGGCCTCGGCCCGCGTCGCCTCGAACTGCGGCTTGATGAGCGCAATCAGATGCCCGCCCTTCCCTGTCCGCTCCCAGGCGGCCGGCAGAACTAGGCGCAAGGAGATGAACGAGAGATCCATGACCACGATCCCGTAGGTCCGGTGCGGTAGCTCGACGGTGTTGATTTCCCGGGCGTTGAACTTCTCGAGGTTCTTGATGCGCGGATCCGTGCGGAGTTTCGAATGGAGCTGAGCCGTCCCGACGTCGACGCACGTCATGCTGACGACGCCACGCTGGAGCAAGCAGTCGGTGAAACCACCAGTCGAGGCGCCGATGTCGAGGCCGTGAAGAGCTTCGACGGAAATCTTAAAATGATCGAGAGCGCCTTCAAGCTTCTCGCCGCCGCGCGAGACGAAGCGTGGAGGCTGGTCGACGATCAGCACTGCATCTTCGGGGAACGATTGCGAAGGCTTATTGACGACCGCATCTGGGCCGGAGCGCACCTTGCCGGCCAGGATGAGCGCCTGCGCGACCGAACGCGTCGGGGCCAGTGACAGCTTCAGCAGCAGTTCGTCGGCGCGGATTCTGCCGGGCTTGGCGGCCATTAGATCAGTCTAGAAAACCCGTAAGGGGTGAGGTCGGCTCGGCTTTGTCGGAGCCGGCACCCAGCCCGGCTTCACGGGCGAGACGACCCGCTTCGACCGCCAGGCGAAAGGCACGACCCATCGCGACAGGGTCGCCCGAAGAAGCGATCGCCGTATTCACAAGGACGGCATCGGCACCCAGTTCGAGCGCTTCAGCCGCGTGCGAAGGGGCGCCCAAGCCGGCATCAATAATCACCGGCACGCGGGCCTGTTCGATGATGATGCGGAGGAAATCGCGCGAGAGCAGGCCGCGATTAGAACCAATGGGTGCACCGAGCGGCATGACCGCGGCGGCACCGACTTCTTCGAGGCGCTTCGCGAGGACCGGGTCGGCATGGATATAGGGCAGAACCGTAAAGCCCTTCTTCACGAGTTCGCGGCAGGCCTCGAGAGTCTCTACCGGATCCGGCATCAGATACTTCGGGTCGGGGTGGATTTCCAGCTTCAGCCAAGAAGTGCCGAGTGCCTCGCGGGCGAGCTCGGCGGCAAAGATGGCCTCCTTGGCCGTCCGGACGCCCGAGGTATTGGGGAGAATGAGATGCTTCTGCGGATCGAGCGCGGAAAGGATGCCATCATCCTTGGCGCCGAAACGGACGCGCTTGATGGCCATCGTAACGACCTCGGCACCGCACGCATCGAGCACGGCCCGAAGCTGTTCGGCCGAGGCATACTTACCCGTGCCCGTGAAGAGGCGCGAGGTGAAGGTGCGGTCGGCGATACGAAGCAGGGCCATCGGGGTTTTCACAATCCGAGACTGGGCGGGCTTGTCCAGCCCTCCTCGCCAAAACCTAGCCCGCCGTCGCCTCGACCAACGTTTTCGCAGCGGAAACCGGGTCGGCGGCGAGGGCGATGGCGGCACTGACGGCGAGGCCGTGGGCACCGAGCGCACGCACCGCTGGAAAGTCAGCCGCCGTAACACCGCCGATCGCATAGCAAGGCAGCGGTGCTGCCGCAGCGATCAGTGCCGCTAAAGATTCTGCAGAATGGATGGGCGCCAGCTTCTCCTTACTCGCCGTAGGGCGCAACGGCCCGACGCCGGCGTAATCCACCCGCACTCCTTGAATCCGGGAAAGGTGGGCGGGCTCATTTAAGGTTACCCCCACGAGAGCGAAATCTCCGAGCATCGCTCGAGCTTCCGCCGGAGAGGCATCGTCGGCACCAAGGTGCACGCCATCGGCCTCGGCGCGCAAGGCGACACGCAGGGAATCGTTCACGATGAACATCGCACCGTAATCACGGCAGAGTTCGGCAATCGCCGTGGCCTCCGCGACCCAGACTTCTTCCGGAAGATGTTTCGCCCGCAGTTGAATCCAGCGCACGCCACCCTCGAGGGCAGCGAGGGCCTGCGCCCGATGCGAGAGCGGCGAAGCGTCAAGCGTCAGGAACTGCAGGCGAGCAAGCACGACTTAGTACTTCCGCTTCAACTTGCGCATCTCCTTACCTGACCAGGCGCGCTCGAGTTCAAGAAAAGCGCGGACGGGGTCCGGCTGTTTCCAGACCGAACCGATGAAGGCGATGCCATCGAAGCCCATCTCCCGGGCCGTGGCGGCGTTCTTGGGCGTGATGCCGCCGAGCGCATGGACTGGGCAACCGCCCTCGGCCTTCCAGCGTTGCAGAATCACTTCGTATTCGCGGAGCGTGCGGCGGGGGCGGTGATCTTTCTTCGAAACCGATTCAAAAATAGGCGTCAGGAAAACATAGCCGCAGCCCTTATCGGTGGTGCGGAGCTCATCGTAATCATGGCACTTCGCGCTGACCGTGGCGTGCTTGGGCCAGCGGCGCGGGATACGCTCACCCGGGTGCATCTGGAAGCCGCCGAGCTTATGTGATTCCACCAACGCCGGCTCCTCGCCTAAGACGAGACGCGGCCAGAAGACTTCCGGCATCGTGCGGAGGAACTGTTCGTAATGGCGAGGCTCCCAATCCTTGCGGACCTGAATATGCAAACGGGAGAGCCCGGCATCGAAGAGACGGCGGACCGTCTTCGTGTCCCAGCTGCCGTCATTGGGCGTAAGGAGCACCAGACTCTGCGGTGCAGGGGTTTCTGGTTCGGAGACAAAAAGGCCTTTGATGAACTTGAACATAAGGGTCAGCCGCCTTGGGCAGCGCGGATCACAAGGACGCGGGCGTTTTCGTTGAGCGGCTGGGCGGACCAGCGGGAACGCGGGACGACTTGATCGTCGAGCGCGGCAGCGACCGCAGGCTCCTGGGCAACGCCGAGCTCCTGGAGGAGATCGGCCAGCGTCCGGGAAGCGGTATCCCGGGGCTCATCGTTGACGGTGACGCGCATGTGAAAACTGACCCTGCCCCCCGAGGGGCGGGCTGGCAAGCGGAGGTTTGGGGTTGCGGCAGAGGGCGGGCAAGGTTGGCTCAAGCCCATGAAGACCACCCGCCTCAGCCTGTTTTCCCTCCTGGCCGTAGTCGTCGGCCTCACCCTTTCCTCCTGCAATAACCAAGAACAAATGAAAGAACCTAAAGCCACCGTCGCCCCTCGCGCGATCATCCACACCAACTACGGCGATATGACCGTGGAGTTCTGGCCCGATGTGGCCCCCCGCACCGTGGACAATTTCCTGAAGCTCTCCCGCGAGAACTTCTATAACGGCACGGCGTTCCACCGCATCCTCAAAGGCTTTATGATCCAGGGCGGCTGCCCCAACTCCAAGGTCGGTTCACGCGGCCAGCCTGGCACCGGCGGCCCAGGCTATATGGTCAAAGCTGAGTTTAATAACCGCCCGCACGTCCGCGGCGTGCTTTCGATGGCCCGCTCCCAAGACGTCGACAGTGCTGGCAGCCAGTTCTTCGTCTGCCACGGCAACGCGGCCTTCCTTAATAATAAATATACCGCCTTCGGCATGCTCGTCGGCGGCGACGACGTCCTGAACAAAATCGCCAACGTCCCTTGCGTCGGCATGGAAGGCTCGACCCCCACCGAACGTGTGGAAATCACTAGCGTCGAGATAGTTGGAGAAGTCTCTAAGGCCGCCAAGTAAGGCAGGCTTCAGACTTTACACTCCCTCCGTCCAAGACATCCTAACCCTTCCCCATGAAAACCCTGACCTCCCTCGCACTCCTCCCGCTGATGGCTGCTGCCGCCTCCGCTTACACCCTCGACGTCGCCGTCGGCGCCTCCAGCCCCTCCGGCTACGATTCTAACAGCATCGTCGGCCTCGGCTTCGGCACCCAGCTCAACAACGACTTCCACCTGGGCCTGAACCTGAACTCCAAGAAGATTGTCAACAGCCTCAACGGTGTGGACGCCTCCGCGCGCGCCGCCACCATTGACCTGACCTACGAACTCAATGGCAACGGCGGCATCCGCCCCTTCATTGGTGCCGGCGTCGGCAATGTCTGGTTCTCTGGTGCCAGCATGGCCTCCAAGAACGCCCTGATCACGAACCTCTTCGTCGGGATCAGCTTCCGTGTTTCTGACACCGTCGATATCGTCTTCACCGAACGCAACAGCGAGACCTACAACGTCCACGAGATCCTCGGTGACGCTGGCAAGTCGATCAACAGCTGGGATTCTCAGCTGGCTGTCCGCTTCAAGTTCTAAGCGAGCCAACGACCCAAACAAAAGCCGCCCATTCGGGCGGCTTTTTTATTGGCCGAATGAGCGGGCCACTCCGGGCTACTTAAGCAGGCCGCGGTCGACCATCCATTCGCCGAGCACGTCCGTCCAACGCTTGGCGGCGAGGCAGCGCTCACTGGCGCCCCAACCGTGGCCGCCCTTGGCCCACACGTGCACTTCAGCCGAACCGCCCATCGATTTAAGCTTAGCCGCCAGCGCCATCGATCCCTCGGCGGGATAACCATCGTCCGCGCTATGGGCGAAGAAAGCCGGAATAGGCTTGGTGCCAGCAGGCGGCACCACGCCATCAGGTCCTTCGCGCAGGATGCTATCCGGCTTATCCTTCTCAAAGAGATACGCGGGGTAAATCATCACCGCGAAATCTGGGCGGGCCGCGTCGGCTTCGGCGGGCGAGTAAGCAACGCGCGCGGCGAGATTACCGCCCGCGGAGAAACCAAGGATGCCCACTTTCTTTGGGTCGGCATTCCATTCGGCGGCATGCTCGCGGACGAGCTGAAGGGTGCGGCGAGCGTCCATCACGGGGACGATCCATGGCTTCAGCGGATCTCGACGCGGGACGCGGTAACGCAGCACCACGGCGGCGCTGCCCAAGGCGTTAAGTCGACGGGCGACCTCCACCCCTTCGTGCTGCTCAGCGAGGCCTCCGTAGCCACCGCCCGGACAGACGATGACAATCGGCGCACCCGGCTTAGCGGCCGGCCAGACGACGTACTCGGGAATATAAACATCCCCGCGACCGCCGCTTTTACTGACCGTGCCCTTGGGATCCTGGCCAGGCTTGGGCTTGAGGGTTTCGGCCGGAGGCGTGCCCGCCCAAACCGGAGCAGGCGGGAGTGGCGCGGAGCCAGTATTACCTAGGTGGGTGCACCCGCCAAGCAAGGCGGTGCCCAGGGCGAGGGAAAGCAGACGGAGTAATGGGGATGTCTTCATAAAAATAATCAGAGGGGGGCGAGGAAATGTTGATCGATGAGCCAATCACGGAGGTGATTCGTCCAAGCCTTCGCGGCCGGGCAACCATCGCTGGCGCCCCAGCCGTGACCGCCCGTCGCCCAGACGTGGACTTCGGAAGAGCCGCCTAATGACTTCAGCTTAGCCGCCAACGCCATCGATCCTTCGGCGGGGACCCGGTCATCCGCACTGTGGGCAAAGAAAGCGGGCACGGGCTTCGGGCCCTTGGGCGGCACCACACCTTCGGGGCCTTCGCGCAGAACACTATTAGGCTGATCCTTCTCAAAGAGATAGGCCGGGTAGACCATCACTGCGAAATCCGGGCGGGCGGCCTCAGCCGCGGCCGGAGTGTAGGCGACGCGGGCCGCGAGATTACCGCCGGCGGAGAAACCGAGGATGCCGACCTTTTTCGGATCCGCATTCCATTCCGTGGCGTGCGCGCGGACGAGTTCGATGGTGCGACGGGCATCCAGCGTCGGCGCATCCCAAGGCTTCAGCGGATCGCGGCGGGGCACGCGATAGCGCAGAACAACGGCAGCACAGCCGAAGGCATTGAGTCGGCGGGCGACTTCGGCGCCTTCATGGTCCTCCGCCAGAATGAAGTAACCACCGCCGGGACAGATGATGACAATCGGCGCACCCGGGTGGGCGGCGGGCCACACCACGTACTCAGGAATCATCACGTCCGCGCGATGGCCGTTCTTATTAATAATACCCTTGGGATCCTGACCCGGCTTGAGGGTCAAAGTCTCCGCCGGAGGGGTGCCGGGCCAGACGGGCTGCGGGGCCAGCGGATCAGCGGACAGCGCGAGGGTGGCCAAGCAAGCGAACAGAACGGTTTTCATGGGAGTGATTATTCGTGGCGCAGGGCCTCGATGGGGTCGAGCTTGGCGGCGCGGAGGGCAGGATAGACGCCGGCGACGAGGCCGACAATCACCGAGAAGCCCAACCCTTGGGCCATGATCTTCCAATCCAAAGTGGCCACGGCCTGCGTGGGGATGGCTTGGGTCAGGATATAGTTCATCAGCCAGACAATCCCCATGGAGACCGATAGCCCGATGACTCCGCCCATCACCGAAATCACCGCCGCCTCCGCCAAGAACTGCAGGAAGAGGTCCGAGCCGCGGGCGCCGACCGCCTTACGCACGCCGATTTCACGAATGCGTTCATTGATTGAGGCCAACATCACATTCATGATGCCGATCCCCCCGATGAATAACGAAATGGCGGCCACGCCACCGAGCGAAAGTTTGAACGCTGATTCGGTCTTCTTGAAAGACTCCAGCGTCTCTTCGTTGGTCGAGATATTGAAATCCTTCAGCCCATGGTGCATCTGGAGCAAAGAGCGCTCCACCTGATCAACGGTATGCTGGAGGTCGTTGGCATCTGCGATCCGCAAGCCGAGTCCGGTCAAATGGTCATTGCCCGTAAACTTCGAGGTCGCCGTCGTGACGGGGATGAAGACCCCGCTATTACGCCAGCGCCACATGCCGCCGCCGCCCTTAGAGTTCCCCGAGCGGATCTGCATCCCCGCGCCCTCGATATTATTAAGCAACCCAACGACCGTGAAACGTTTGCCCTTAACGCGGATGACCTTGCCGAGCGGATCCACATTGGGAGGGAAAAGATCCGCAGCGATGGAGGAGCCCAGGATGACGACATCGGTGCGATGCAAGATATCGAGGTCGCTGATAAAGCGCCCCTGCCCTGGGTCAATCCACCGCTTCGCCACCGGGAGGTAGTCTGGCGTGCAACCAAGGATCAGGGTGATCGCCTCGCGCCCCTCATAAACTACCTTCTCCCAGCCGACGCGAACTTCTGGCGAGATATTGCGGATCAACGGAATGGTCGCGCGAATCTGATCGACATCGCGTAGCGTGATCCCCTCGGAGAGCTCGGCCAGATGTTCCTGCTCCTTGGGTAGGGTCTGCCGGTCGACGGCGATCTTTTCGATACCGCCCATGGCATCAACGAACTGCCGGAAGTTGCCCACCATGCCCTGCACCACCGTGACCATCGCGACCAGTGAGGCCACGCCGAGAATGATTCCGGACATGGAAAGCAGCGAACGAACCTTATTCGCCTGTAACTCACGGAGCCCATTAATGACGGCGGGACGAAGACGGTCGAAGATCTTCATTGGCGGCGATCCTCCTGCACCTTGCCCGCCCGCATTGTGATAATGCGCCGCGCCCGGGCGGCCACACCGAGATCATGAGTGACCACGATGACCGTAATGCCTTCCGCCAACAACGAGCCGAGTAAGTCGAGGATGCGGTCGACATTCTTGACGTCGAGGTTACCCGTGGGTTCATCGGCGAAGACGATGGAAGGCTTGCCGACGATGGCTCGGGCGATGGCGACACGCTGACGTTCGCCGCCGGAAAGTTGCGACGGGCGATGCTCCAGCCGATGCAACATCCCCACCCGCTCCAGCGCATGCTTCGCCGCGGCCTCGTTCGCCTCGCGGTCCGAGTCTTCGCGATAAAGTAACGGCAAAGCCACGTTCTCGAGAACAGTCAGACGGGGCAGTAAGTTAAATGACTGGAAGACAAACCCAACGCGGTTCGAGCGATACCAGGCCCGGCGATCCGCCCCGAGGGAAGAGACTTCCTCTCCTTCGAAAATAATGCTCCCTGAGGTCGGCTGATCCATGAAACCCAGAATATGCATCAGCGTGGATTTGCCGGAGCCTGATGGCCCCAGGATGGCGATATATTCTCCGCGATCGAAATCGAGGTCGACCCCATCCAGCGCATGGACGGTTTCATCCCCCATGTGGTAGGCCTTATGCAGACCGCGGATGGCGACGAGCGAGCCCATTCAGCGCACAGTCGGAGCGGCGGGACGAATCAGGCTGACGGCCTCGCCGGGCTTAAGTCCGGATTTCACCTGCGACCAACCGGCATCGCTCAAGCCCAGTTTGATGATTCGGCGCTCCCATTCACCCGCAGCATCCTTCACGTAAGCGATACGCTGATTGCCTTCCACAAAGATGGCCGAGACCGGTACGGCCACACACTGCTTCTCCCGGGAGATGAGTACGGAGATATTCGCGCTAATCCCAGGTCGCGCACCCTCCCCGGCCGGAAAGGAGACCTGACAGGGAAAGACGCGGAGATCCGGGGTCTTTGCATCCGCCGTGCCGAAAGGAGCCAGGAACGACACCTGACCCTTCTTCGTCATCCCCGGAAGTGAGTCGAACGTAATGGCCGCATCCGTGCCCAGGTGCACGCGCGCTGCGGCGAACTCATTGAGATTCAAATCGACGCGCAGGATGCTGACATTGGAAATGCGCATCAGCGGCGTGCCGCTATTAATAGACTGGGCGCCAATAACGACCTGGCCTTCGACGAGGGAGTTGGAATCGGAAACCATGCCGTCGTGCGGGGCGGTAATAATGGTCTTGCGGGTATTCTCCGCGGCCTTGTCGAGCCGAGCCTGCGCGACATCACGCTGGAGTTTCGCCACCTCGAAGGCGGTCTGGGAATCCTGCTGCTCCCGGTCGGAGACGAAGCCTTGGTTGCGCAAAGCATCGGCCCGCTTCAGGTCCCGCGTAGCCTTCTCGAGATTGAACTGCTGCAATTGGACATTCTGGCGAGCCTCAGCTTCATCCGCCCGGACGAAGGTCGGGTCGAGTTCGAGAAGCGGTGCCCCCTTCTTCACCGTCTGGCCGTCTTTAATATGAATCTTGTCGATCTTACCACTGACCTCGGCCTTGACGTCGCTGTAGAGCACGGGACGAACGAAGCCGGCCGCGTCGACCGTCTCCTCGATATCTCGGACGGTGACCGTCGCCTCGAGCGGATTCGCGACCAGTCCGGCAACCCCGCGTCGGCTGGCCGGGCCAGACTTAGCGATCCAGGTGTACCAACCGCCAGCCAGGATTGCCCCGGCCAGTAAAGTAATGAGCAGGTTCTTGGACTTCATTTTAATTCAGGCAAAACGGGGAGCGGGTCGGTGGAGCCGAGGCCGAGGCCGACTTGTTGCTCGACGGCTTCCATCTTGAAGCCGTGGCGGGTGAGAATGGTGCCATCGAGTCGGCCAACGCGAGCCGCGGCGACGCGGGCATCGAGCAGGGATTGCAGCCAGCTGACTTGGGAGGCATCAAACGCGGCCTGGGCTTGGAGGACGCGCAAGATATCGGATTGGCCCGCACCGTAACGAGCGCGTTCGCCTTCATAGGACTTGCGCTGAAGTTCAAGGCTGGCGCCAGAAGCCGTGACGCGCGAGCGGGCCGATTCCAGATCCCGCCAGGCCGCGCGGGCGTTAAACACCAGCTCTTGACGGATATTGGCGAGCGAAAGTTCGGCCTGTCGGCGCGAGCGGTTGGCCGTGCGGAGCGTCGCCGCCGATTCCCGGAACCCCAAAGGGAAGCTCAAGGTTAGGCCCACCGAATTCCCCCAGCCGGCCTGTCGGCGCAGATGGTCGAGGCCCGCGGAAAAACCGGTCCCGGCATCGGCGAAGGAGGAACTGGCGAGCGTCAGGTTAAGACTAGGCTGATCGTTCTGCACCGCCTGCGCCACGGCGGCATCGGCCTGAGCTAAGCTTGAAAGTTGGATAGCCGTGGCGAAATCAAAGTCCGCGGCGACGCGCATCCACGGCTGGAAATCGGCGGGAGGCGGCACCGCCTCTGTCGATAGTGGCTGAACCGTAATGGCTTTTTCGATGTCGGTTACCGTGCCCCGCCCGAGCGTACGGCGCAGCGACATCTCGGCCCCGTCGACGGACTGGCGAGCGCCGAGCAAGGCAACGCGCTGGGTCGATACATCAGCCGAGGCCTGCAGCTCCTCAAGCAACGTCGCATCGCCCAAAGCCCGCTTCGCCTTCACTTGCGCCAGTAAAGACTCCGAAGACCGCAAACTCGTCTCCCGGGCGGCGACCAAGGTGCGGGCACCGGCGAGAGACCAATAAGCAATCTCCGTGTCGCGGATTAAATCGAGCGCGGCGGCACGAAGCTCGAGACGACCGCGGACGGCGCCTTGACGTGCGGAGATGAGGGAGGTGAGATTTGCGGCCTCCCAGCCTCCGGCCAGCAAAGGCTGCGTGTACGAAACCGTGGTGCCGAAATCGAAAAGGGACGGTGAACCGAAGCCGCCCGACTCGGCCCAGGCCCGGGTCATATTAGCACCGACCGCCAAAGTTCCTCCCCATGTGAAGCGCTGGCTAACGCCAACCCCAGAAGCATAACCGCGGGCCGCAGGCGCACCCGAGGAAATCTCCAGCGGAGTCCGCGTACCCGAGAGCGTATTGGTCCAATTGAGCGTCGGGTCAAAAACCGACTGCGCGATA
This sequence comes from Akkermansia muciniphila, assembly GCA_943331445.1. Classification (GTDB taxonomy): domain Bacteria; phylum Verrucomicrobiota; class Verrucomicrobiia; order Opitutales; family UBA953; genus UBA953. The sequence continues at coordinate 40,656 of CALQLO010000005.1, read as the reverse complement.
TCAACGGAATCGAAAGCGTTGGTGGCGGAAAGCCTCGTCACCGCGAGGCCGAGGTTATTCAGCAGTGCCTGATCGATAGCCGCCCCCAGCGAGAGATCGGTCACGAGTGCGGGTGCAGCCACCCCAAGGGAAGCCGCAGTCAGGAAAGCCAGGGGAAGGGCGCAACGCATGAATGGGGGGAGGTAACTCATTAGACACACTTTATTACCGGGGTAAAGCAAAGCGGCGCACCCGAAGGTGCGCCGCGTGGAATAAGCCTGAGAACAGGACTTACTTGGCCTTGGAGATCTCGACGAGCTCGACTTCGAACTCGAGGACGGATTCGCCAGGGATCGGGCCTTGGCCCTGCTTGCCGTAGCCGAGGGCGGCTGGGCAATAGAGGACGATCTTACCACCGATGCCGATGAGCTGAACGCCTTCGGTCCAAGCCGGGATGACGCCGCTGAGCGGGAACTCGGTCGGCTCATTGTTGCGAGTGGTGGTGGAGTCGAAAACCTTACCGTCCACAAGCTTGCCCGTGTAGCGGCATTTAACGGTGGAGGCAGCGGTCGGCTTCACGTCCGAACCCTTGGCGAGGATCTTGTAACGGAGGCCCGAAGCGGTCTTCGTCACCGACTTATCGGCGTCGATCTTAGCGAGAAACTCGTCGTTCGTCTTGCCCCACTTACCGGCCTTGGCCTTGACGCGGCCTTCAAAGAGGGCGTCAGCACCTTCGCCGAGTTCGGCCGGATTGAACTTCGGCTTCTCGCCACGCAGGGCGAGGCGCACACCGGAGAGGAAGAGATCAATCTCCTCGTCGGACAACTCGAGCTGCGAGTTGATTTGCGGCATTTGGGATTGGCTGGCGACAGAGAAGCCAAGCATGGTCCAGGCCTGTTTGACCTGTTCGGGGGTGAGCGGTTTCACGGGTTTTGCGGGGGTAAGGGCGGCATGCACGGCATCAGCGGGCGCGGCGCCAGCAGCCGGCGCTTCTTTGGCGGCATGGAGAGACGCGACGGCGACGGCCAGCGCGGCGAGGACGGGGTATTTCATGGGAAGGGGTTTCGTACCCTAATCAGGCCTTTGGGGGAAGCACCTTTGCGTGCTCCTGCAAAGAACTTACCGTCAGGGGGTGATTCCGGAGGGAATGGATACCCAGGACGGCGGCCCGGGCGGCGTTCATCGTCGAGGCCATATAGACCCCCCGCAGAACGGCTTCCGAGCGCATGGCATTCTCGTCCTTGCGCGGCAGCATACCGGCGGCGGTGTTCACGATCATCTGCAACTGGCCGTTCTTCAGGAGGTCCAACACGTTGGGGCGGGCCCCCTCGGAGATCTTACCGAGCTTATGGACTTTCACGCCGGCGGCTTCAAGGGCGGCAGCGGTGCCACTCGTGGAATAAATATTGAACCCGAGGGAGGCGAGTTCGCGGGCGACGAGCACGGCGCCATCCTTATCGCGATCCTTCACGGAGAGGAATGCATTACCGGCCGTCGGTAGGGCCGGCTGAGCCGCCATCTGCGCCTTCGCGTAGGCCATACCCAGATCGTCGTCGACACCCATGACCTCGCCCGTCGAACGCATCTCCGGGGAGAGCGCGACTGGCGCACCTGGGAAGCGGCTGAACGGGAAGACGGATTCTTTAACAGACCAATAGGGCGGACGGATTTCCTGCGTGAAGCCGAGGTTCTTCAGCTTGTCGCCGAGCATGCAGAGCGAAGCGAGCTTCGCGAGCGGCACGCCGATCGCCTTGGAGACGAAGGGAATCGTGCGGGAGGCGCGCGGGTTGACCTCGAGCATGAAGACAATGCCATCCTTGATGGCGAACTGGATATTCATCAGCCCGACAACCTTGAGGCGTTTCGCCAGGGAATGGGTGATGCGGCGGACTTCATCGATGAGGGCCGGGGAAAGGGTGTGCGGGGGTAGCACCATGCCAGCGTCGCCGGAGTGCACGCCCGCGTGTTCGACGTGCTCGAGCATACCACCAATGACCGTGGTTTCTCCGTCGGAGATAGCGTCGACATCGAGCTCGATGGCGTCCTCAAGGAACTTATCGAGCAAGACTGGCTTACCCGGGGCGACATCGAAAGCCTCGCGAACGACGGACTTCAATTCGTCCATACCATAGACGATAAACATGCCGCGCCCTCCGAGGACGAAAGACGGACGAAGCAGGACGGGGAAACCAATTTCTTCGGCGGCCTGGTAGGCTTCTTCGGCCGAGAGTGCGGTTTTGTTGACCGGCTGGCGAATGCCGAGCTCGATGAGGATGTCCTTGAATTGCTGGCGGTCCTCGGCGAGCGCGATGCTGGCCGGGGAGGTGCCGACGACATTGACGCCGTTGGCTTCGAGGTCGGCCGCGAGATTGAGCGGCGTCTGGCCCCCGAACTGCACAATGGCGCCGACGCACTTCTCCGTGCGGTAGATTTCCAGAATATCCTCAAGCGTCAGTGGCTCGAAGTAGAGACGATCGGAAGTGTCATAGTCGGTCGAAACCGTCTCAGGATTGGAGTTTACCATCACCGTTTCGTAGCCGGCAGCGCGGAGAGCGTAGGAGGCATGCACGCAGCAGTAATCGAACTCGATGCCTTGGCCGATGCGATTAGGACCGCCGCCGAGGATCATCACCTTTTTCTTATCGGACGGACGGACTTCCGATTCGTCGCCATAGGACGAGTAGAAGTAAGGCGTGAAAGACTCGAACTCCGCGGCGCACGTGTCGACCAGGCGGAAGACCGTCTTGATGCCCGCGGCGTTGCGCTGGGAGTAGACTGAGGCGGGAGCTAGGCCCGTCGCATGGGCGATCTGACGATCAGCGAAGCCCGCTTCCTTGGCTTGGCGGAGGAGGTCGGTACCGACGGATTTACCAGCCGCCTTGAGGGCCAGCTCGATGTCGACGATGCCGCGCAGCTGGCGGAGGAACCACGGGTCGATCTTGGAAAGGTCAAAGATCTCCTTCTCCGTCAGGCCCGCGAGCATCGCGTAACGGACGAAGAACGGGCGCTCCGGATTTGGGCGGGCGAGCCGTGCGCGGATTTCCGTGACATCAGTGAAGGCCGCATCGCCAAACTTACCGCCACAACCGAAGCCCCAGGCACCGATCTCGAGGGAGCGCAGGGCCTTCTGGAAGGACTCCTTAAACGTGCGCCCAATGGCCATCGCCTCGCCGACGGATTTCATCGCGGAGGTCAGGGTCGTATCGGCGCCCACGAACTTCTCGAACGTGAAACGGGGGATCTTGGTAACGACGTAATCAATCGTCGGCTCAAAGCAGGCCGGCGTGGACTTCGTGATATCGTTTTGCAGCTCGTCGAGTGAGTAGCCCACCGCGAGTTTGGCGGCGATCTTGGCAATCGGGAAGCCCGTGGCCTTCGAGGCGAGGGCCGACGAGCGCGACACGCGCGGATTCATCTCGATGACGATCATGCGGCCGTTGGCCGGGTTGACGGAGAACTGGATGTTGGAACCGCCCGTCTCAACGCCCACGGCCCGAATGACGGCGAACGAAGCGTCGCGCATCAGCTGGTATTCCTTGTCGGTCAATGTGAGCGCCGGGGCCACGGTGATGGAATCGCCCGTGTGGACGCCCATCGGGTCAAAGTTCTCGATGGAGCAAATGATGACGCACTGGTCCTTATGGTCGCGCATCACTTCCATCTCATATTCCTTCCAGCCGAGGAGGCATTCCTCGATGAGGACTTCGTGGACGGGGGACGCATCGAGGCCGGCCTGGGCCATGCGTTCGAATTCTTCCTTGTTGTAGGCAATACCGCCGCCCGTACCGCCGAGCGTGTAGGACGGGCGAATGATGACCGGGAACTCGCCGCCGATGAGGGCGATGGTTTCGCGGGCGCCGTCTAGCGACTTCACGACGCGGGAGCGCGGCACGTCGAGGCCGATCTCGAGCATCAGCTTCTTGAAAATCTCGCGGTCTTCGCCGCGCTCGATGGCCTCTTCCTTCGCGCCGATGAGCTCGACGCCGTATTTTTTCAGCACACCCGTGCGCGCGAGTTTGAGCGAGAGATTCAGTGCCGTCTGGCCGCCGAGCGTCGGGAGGAGCGCATCCGGCTTCTCTTTAGCAATGATGCGTTCCACGGATTCGACCGTGAGGGGTTCCACGTAGGTAACATCCGCCGTCTCCGGGTCGGTCATGATTGTGGCCGGATTCGAGTTCACCAAAATAACTCGGTAGCCCTCTTCGCGCAGAGCCTTACAGGCCTGCGTGCCGGAATAATCGAACTCACAGGCTTGGCCGATGATGATCGGCCCCGAGCCGATGATGAGGATTGAACGTATATCGGTCCTCTTAGGCATAGTGTTCCGCGGACTGTCAGCGACCGTTGGAAGGGTGGTCAAGTGGGGACTTCTAACAATTGCGGGCGCGCCACGGGAAGGCGCTTGCAGGGGCGTCCCGGGCGGGCATTCATCGGGGCGTGGACACCATCAGGATAGCTGGCATCAAGTCGTTCGGACACCACGGCGCCCTGCCCGAGGAAAAACGTCTCGGCCAGCGGTTCACCGTCTCGGTGGACCTGGAAGTGGACACCCGCCCGGCGGCAGCGGCGGATGACCTGAAATTAACGGTGGATTACGCGGAAGTCATCCGGACGGTCGAAGGCCAGCTCACCGGTAAGCCTGTTTACTTGATTGAAACCCTCGCCCAGCAGATTGCCGCGCGGCTTTTGGGGACTTTTCCGGTAGTCAAGGCGGTCACCGTGGAAGTAAATAAGCCGTTTGCACCCGTGGCAGCGGAGTTTGACGCCATCTCGGTGAAAATCCGGCGTGAGCGGGCGTGAAAGGGCAGCCCCGCCAATACATCCTCGGCCTAGGCAGTAACCTTGGCAATCGGGCCGATATTATCGGCCAGGCCATCGCTTTATTGGGCAAAATACCGGGCACGGAAGTGGTCGCGATCTCCCCCGCCGTGGATTCCGATCCGGTAGGATTTGAGCAGCAGCCTAACTTCTTAAACCTCTGCCTGTTAATTAGTTCCAATTTAAAACCTGATGAGCTTATGGCCCAAACTGCGGCTATCGAAACCCGTTTAGGGCGGGTGCGATTAGCTGAGCGCAATGGACCGAGGACCTTGGATATCGACCTGCTCTTCTATGAAGGGGGTACCTGGGCCAGCTCCGAGGTGACCCTCCCGCACCCTAGGTGGTCTTCCCGGGGGTTCGTGGTGATTCCCTTGGGTAATCTCCTTCAGGTGGCGACCCTCGCCAACGGTAGCCCCTGGGGTTGGCTCAAGGTGGAGGTCGCCGCGCTGACCATCGGCAGTGAAGGCCTCCGCGTATGGCAAGGCCCGACCCCCTGGATTCAGCAACATCCCTAAACTATACTCGGTTCGGGCACTGCCCTGCCCTCTGGCTGGCGATCCCCTTACTCATCGGCTGCGCGGCTGATGCGGGATGGAATTTAAGTGCCGGGCCGTGCCTCGCCCTGGGGATGGTCGGCGTCCTGTTTGCCTGGTTGAGCAACCGGCATCCTCAAATCGCCGCCTGCTCGCTGGTAATCACCGGCATCCTCTTCGGTGCAGCCTGGCACCACCTACGAACCCCGCCTCAAGAAAGAATCATCCCTCGCCGGTCTTTCGGGGAATTTCCCATTCTGATCGAACATGCCTCGCCACGCAAAACAGGCGAAGGCTGGACTGGCCTCGGCGTAATCACCGATCGAGATGGCGGACTTTTTCGCCGACGGGTGGCCCTCTCGGTCCACGGAGTCGCTCCGGCAGACGGCGCAGAACTCATGATCGCCGGGCACATCGAAGCGCTGCCGCTCAACCCACAGGGGTTTGACGCCTGGGTCGCCAGCCAGGGCGCGACACTCCGACTTGGGGGCGGACGTAACCTCGGCGTGCTTGGCCCGCCCACGCGCTTCAGCACATGGTGTCAGGAGCAAGAGACCCGACTCGAATATTGGCTACGTAGGCTTCCATGGAAAGACGATGAAGGCGGCGCGCTGCTCGCCGCGACCATGCTCGGCCGGACCTCACTACTCCCGGCGGAAGCCAAGTCTGCGTTCATGATTACGGGCACCTTGCATCTCTTTGCCATCAGCGGGTTGCATATCGCGGGCATGACCGCGGCACTCTTGTGGATCGCGAAACGCTTACGACTCCCGGCCATACCCGCCGGCATCGCCATCTTGGCCGCACTCTGGATTTATGTAGAAATTACCGGTGCATCACCCTCCTCTGTCCGAGCCTGGATCATGGCCGCCTTCATCTGGGGCGGGCAAGTCGGCGAACGTTCGACACCGGCGCTACAATCCCTGGCACTGGCCTGCGCCGCGACCCTGATCATCAGTCCCGCCGCCTGCACCGACGCCGGGTTCCAATTAAGCTATATTGCGGTGCTGGGATTAATCACGGCGGGCGGGCCCGCGGCCCAACTTTGCACCCAACCCACCGAAGAAGAACGGCTCACCCCGAAAGCCAGCCGCACCGCCGCCCAGCGCACCCGCTGGTGGCTACGGAAATTTTTGTTGAGCGGCCTTTGCATTTCGCTCGCCGCCACGCTCGCCGGGACGCCGCTAACGCTTGGCCTCTTTGGTTCGGCGAGCTGGGGTGGCGTCGTCGTGAACCTCGTGCTCGTACCACTCTCGGAAATTCCCCTGATACTCGGGATGGCGTCGACCGCCTGCAGTGTAAGCGATTGGCTCCTCTGGCTAGGCATGTGGCTCAACGGGACGGCCGCCGCCTGCCTCCATGCGATGGCTTGGTGCGCGGAAATCTGCGCACTCGTGCCGTCGATGAACATACACCTCACCTTGACCCGGCCGTGGTTGGGGCCGGCGGGCGGAATACTGATGTCGGGTGTATTCCTGATGCAGGCGGAGGCCCAGTCGGTGCGCCGGCTGCTCGGCGGGCCGGCGTTGGCCTTGCTCCTGTGGCTAGGCCTCGTGTGGCTGCTTCAATAATTTTCTTACTATTGCTTCGGGCCCGCCGTGGTAAAAAGTTCGCCTATGCCCCTGCGTCCCCTCGGCCTTCTCCTCTGCCTACTCACCGGAGTAGCCGGGGCCGCCCCGCAAGAGTGGTCCGGCATCTACCCATCGCTCGCCTATTTTAATAACGAGGGCGAGTGCGGCACTGGGGCCGTCGTACCATGGGCGGGCCGCCTCTGGGTGATCACCTATGGACCACACCTACCGTATGGCTCGAGTGACAAGCTCTACGAGATCACGCCTGACCTGCAGCAGATCATCCGACCGGAGAGCGTCGGCGGTACGCCGGCCAACCGTATGATTCATAAGGAGTCGAACCAACTGATCATCGGGCCTTACTTCATCGGTGCGGAACGCGAGGTGCGGGTCATCCCGCCGAAGCTGATGCCCGGTCGCCTCACCGGCAACGCCCGCCACCTGACAGAGCCTGAGAACAAGGTCTACTTCGCCACCATGGAAGACGGCCTGTATGAGGTGGACGTCCGTACGCTCGCCGTGAAGGGACTCATCAAGGAGATCAAGAACGTCCCGAAGCCAGGCCAGACCGCGGAGGCCAGCCCCGCGACCATCACCTCGACGCTGCCTGGTTATCACGGCAAGGGACTCTACTCCGGCCAGGGATTGGTCATCCTCGCGAACAACGGCGAACAGGGCGCGAAGGCACTCATCGACCCGACGATCGTCAGCGGCGGCCTTGGCTCCTTCAACGGCGCGGGCAACTGGTCGCTCATCCGGCGAAACCAGTTCACCGAAGTCACTGGCCCCGGCGGCCTGAACGGCAACGCCGATTCCGCGAAGGACCCGCTCTGGACGATTGGCTGGGACTTCCGCTCGCTGATCCTCATGGTGATGGAAGACGGCAAGTGGACGAGCTACCGCCTGCCCAAGGGCAGCCACTCCTACGACGGCGCGCACGGCTGGAACACCGAGTGGCCGCGCATCCGCGACATCGGCGAAGAAGGCTCGCGACTGATGACCATGCACGGCCTCTTCTGGAAATTCCCCGCGGGTTTCTCGTCGAAGCACCTGACCGGCATCACGCCGCGCTCCGCTTACCTTAAAGTCATCGGCGACTTCACGCGCTGGCAGGACCGGCTCGTCTTCGGCTGTGACGACACCGCCAAGTCGGAATTCCTCAACAAGCGTCCCGCCAAGGGCACGCTCGCCGGCCCCGGCCAGTCGCAATCCAACCTCTGGTTCACCTCGCTGGACACGCCAGATAAACTCGGCCCGGCGCTCGGGCGCGGCAGCGTGTGGGTCGACGAGCCCGTCAAAGCCGGCGTGCCCTCGGATCCGTTCCTCTGCGAGGGCTTCGACAAGCGCGCTCTCTTTCTGAAGTACGACGGTACCGAGCCGACGATGTTCACGATCGAGATCTACGGGTCGCCCCGGGCGGACGTCGTGCCGACATGGATGCACTACGGCCAGGCGGCGCTCTATCCGGGAGAGCACAGCTCGCAGTGGCTTGAACTGAACCATGTCATCAAAGGTTCTTGGATCCGGATCACCGCCGACCGCGATGTCGCCAAGGCCACCGCCACCTTCCAATACGCAGCGAATGACACGCGGGCGACCAGGCGCGGCGAGATCTTCAAAGGCCTGAGCCGGGCCACCGACGCGACGTCGCAAGGCGCGTTCTTACTGACGCGCGGGGCCAATCTGCGCACACTCTCGGTGCTCACCGCAACCGTCGACAACGACAAGACCACGCTGGGCGACGCCTACGAACTCTCCGCCGACCTGAAGCTCACCAAGCAGACCGACCCGAAGGTCGCGGCCTACATTGAAAAGAATACCGCCATTCCCCGGGGCGTCCTGACAGCGGATGAGGCCTCGGTTATTTTTGAAGAAAGCGGCGTGCGGTGGCGACTGCCGCGCTCGGCTTCGCCGGCGCAGGATGGACTGCTCACCCGGAGTGCCTTGCGCAAGGCTCGCGAAGTCTGCACCGAGCGCGACCTGCTTCAAGCCCACGGCACCTTCTACGAGCTACCGGCGCTCAACGCCATGGGCGCGATTCGCATGCGCCCCGTCGCCACAAGCGATACCACAGTGCATGATTATTGTTCTTACCGCGGCTTGCTTGTGCTCAGCGGCATCGACCCCAACGCGCGCCTCGCTGGGCAGAGCAACCCCCACATCATTCGTTCCGACGACGGTAAGGCCGCCGTGTGGGTGGGTGCCGCCGATGATCTCTGGCAGCTCGGTAAGCCGCGCGGTTGCGGTGGCCCGTGGAAGCAAAGCGCCGTCGAAGCGGGCAAGCCCTCGGATCCCTACCTCATGACCGGCTACGACAAGAAGACCCTCCTGCTCGCCAACCATGGTGACGTCGAGACGACCATCACCGTCGAGCTCGATGCCGCCGGCGACGGCCGCTTCGCGGCCTACCGAAGTTTCAAGTTAGCGCCCGGCGAGAAGCAGACCTTCGTCTTCCCGGATTGGCTCAATGCGTATTGGGTCCGTGCGGTCTCCTCGGCTACAACCAAGGCAACCGCACAACTCACTTACGAATAAGGCGTCCGACCGCTGAGAATGTGAGGTTTGAGCCCCTGCCGCCGACCCGAAGCCATCTCCCCGCTTGCACCGCCGAGCAGAACTCCCAAGTTCAAACCTCCTTCTATCTCATGCACGAGCCCTTCGACACCATCGAGGAAGCCCTCGCGGACATCGCCGCGGGGAAGCTCGTCATTGTGACGGATGACGAAAACCGGGAGAACGAAGGCGACCTCGTCATGGCGGCCTCCAAGGCCACGCCGGAAACCATCAACATGATGATCCGGCACGCCCGTGGACTGATCTGCGTACCGACGGTGGAGCACCAATTACGCCGGCTTGGCATCTCCCAGATGGTCCCAGAGAATCGTGAGTCGCAGCGCACGGCATTCGCCGTCTCCGTCGACGCCGCCGACGGCATCTCAACCGGCATCTCCGCCTACGATCGCGCCAAGACTATCGCCATCCTCGCGAATCCACAGGCGAAGCCCGAAGAGTTGGTTCAACCCGGACACATCTTTCCGCTGCTGGCCCGCCCCGGGGGCGTCTTGCAGCGTGCCGGTCACACGGAGGCCGCGGTCGATCTCGCCTCACTCGCCGGCCTGCACCCCAGCGGAGTCATTTGCGAGATCCTCAACGAAGACGGCTCGATGGCTCGCTTGCCGGAACTCGTCGAACTCAAAAAGAAGTTTGGGCTGCACATGATTTCCATCGCGCAACTCATCGAGTTCCGCCACCGCAGCGAACGACTTGTTGAGCTCGTGGCCGAGAGTGATTTTCATTCGGCTTGGGGTGAGTTCAAACTGCGCGTCTACCGCTCGCTGCCAGATGGCCGCCAGCATCTCGCGTTCACCCTCGGCACCCCGGACGAGTCCCCGACGCTCGTGCGCGTGCAGCGCGAAAACCTGCTCGGTGACCTTTTCCGCGGTGATGCTTTTGGTGCGGGCACTTCGCTAGCCGCCAGCTTTGAGGCCGTCGCCAAAGCTGGGCGGGGCGTCATTGTCCACGTTACCCAACCCTTCGGCGGCATGCATGCCGATCAAGAAGGCATCCGCCTTGGCACGATGGATGCACGCGACTACGGCATCGGCGCACAGATTCTGTCCCACATCGGTCTGCGCCGCATTCGACTCATCACGAATAACCCACGCAAGGTGGTCGGACTTGGCGGCTACGGGCTGGAAATCGTCGAACAAGTTCCCTTCTAAGGACTTTCCGCCGTTTCCGCTTGCAGGCGGAGGAGGAAACCCCTCCATCGGCCATCCGTTCTTCTGCCATGAGCCTAGATAAGCCCATCCCTGACGCCCTCGACGGCGCTGATCTCCGCTTCGCGATTGTGACGGCGGGATATAATGGAGAACTCGTCCAGGCCCTGCGTAAGAACGCCGTCAAAGCCCTCCGGTCCGCCCAAGTGGCCGAAGACAATATCCGCATCATCGAAGTCCCTGGCTCCGGCGAGATTCCTTACGCCGCCTACATGACCGCGATGTCCGGAGACTTTGATTGCGTCATCGGACTTGGCGTCGTCGTCGCGGGGGACACCCCACACCACGAGATTATTGCGCACTCGACCGCCAAGGCGCTCCAAGACGTGGCTCTCCGCGCTGAAGTGCCTGTCATCAACGGCATCGTCGTCACGAATACCCGCGAGCAGGCCGTCGAGCGATGCCTCGGCGCCCTAGACCGCGGGGCCGAATTCGGCCATGCCGCGCTCACCATGGCCCGCCATCGCGTCACCCTCGGCGAACGCCTCGACCAAGTCGAAGACGAGGAACGTAAGCGCGCCGGCCAAGACCCTTTCGCCCAGAACTGATGGACCCCGACTCTCCTATTTCGCCCTCCGCCCGGGCTAAAATCCGCATTCGTATCAAGGGGGTGGATTACCGCATGATCGACCAGTCTGCGGCGGACATCGTCGCCAGCGTGGCCCCAACGGGAGCCCGCATCTCTGGCCCCTTCCCGCTCCCTTCGCAGGTGGAAGTCTACCGGGCCGCCGGCCAAGACGAGATCCGCAGCCATCGCCGGAATATCGAAATCATCAACTCGACCGCCCAGACCGTCGAAGTGATGCGCCGCATCAATCTGCCCACGGGCATCGAGATTAGCATTGTCGCCCCGGATGATCCGATTGTTCCGGACCCCAACGCTGCGCCGGCTAAGCGTAATCGCCGTCATGATAATCGCGTCGCCGCGATGCAGTTCCTCTGCTCATGGGAAGTCCAACGCCACGGCGACATGGTCACCACCCTCTTTGACTTCTTCACCGAGCGCGAACAGCCCCGCGAGTATTTCTCCTTCGCCGAAGAGCTGATCCAGGGAGTCATCCGGGATGTGGCGCTCATCGACGAGGTGATTGGGAAGTATGCTAAGAACTGGGCGTTCGCCCGCATCGCCCGCGTCGACCTCGCCATCCTGCGCGTGGCCATTTTCGAACTCATGCGCCGGACGGACATCCCGCCAGTCGTGAGCATCAATGAGGCCGTCGATATCGCGAAGGAGTTCTCCACCGAGGAATCCAAGCGCTTCGTAAACGGCATCCTCGATAGTTATAAGGAAGAGCTCGGGCGCGACCCGCGCAAAGCCGAGGGCAGCTAAGCCATGGCGGGCGGCTTCTTCGAGCGACTGAAGTCCGGCTTGAGCCGCACGGCCGAAGCCGTCGCCAATTTGCTGGCCCGTCCGATCGACGCGCAGTCAGCGGAGCAGCTGCGGGAACGACTCATCGCCGCCGACTTTGGGCCCGCGACGGCCGAAGAAGTCGTCGTCGCCGCGCAGGCTGCTTGGAAGACGGATGCCGCCCTTCGCAAGACGACTCCCGCGGAGGCCGCGGTCGCCGCTATCGTTAAAGCCTTGGGCGAAGCCCCCGCCGCGCTCGACATTTCCGCCAAGCCGCAGGTGATTATGCTGCTGGGGGTCAATGGTGCCGGCAAAACGACCACCGCCGCCAAGCTCGCCTGGCGCTGGCAGCAGGAAAATCGGACCTGTCTCCTGGGTGCCTGTGATACTTTTCGGGCCGCCGCTGGGGAACAACTCTCCGCCTGGGCGGATCGCCTTGGCGTACAAGTCGTCGGTGGTGCCGCGGGTGCCGACCCCGCGGCTGTCGCCTTTGACGCCATTAAAGCCGGCACCGCCCGGGGCGTCGATATCGTCGTGCTGGATACCGCTGGTCGACTCCACACCAAAGCGCATCTCCTCGAGGAGTTGCGTAAGGTCGTCCGGGTGACGGCGAAAGCCTGCGTGGGGGCTCCCCATGAAAAGTGGCTCGTGCTGGACGGCTCCCTCGGTGCGAACTCCATCGAACAGGCAAAAGTTTTTCATGAAGCCGTCGGCCTGACCGGCTTGATCGTGACCAAGCTCGATGGCACGGCGCGCGGCGGAGCACTGGTGGCCGTCGTCCGCGAACTCAATGTGCCCGTGCGTTTCATCGGCGTCGGCGAACAGCCGGCCGACCTGCAGCCCTTCGACGCCCAAGCCTACGCACGCTCCGTCCTTGGTCTGGGTGCGTGAGGTTGTCTTGCCAGCGGGACGCTCACGCCCCAGCCTGCGTGCATGCCGGCCGAGACAGTCACCGTCGAACTAGGAGCACGCTCCTACCCCGTACGCATCGGCCCCGGCCTGCGCCAAGAGGTCATTGCCACCGCCGCTCGCCGCGTTGCCGCTGGCCAGAAGTGCGCCACCCTGACCTCGCCCGGCGTGGCTCGGGCTTTGCCGGAATTAACCCAGGAACTCGCCAAGCTCATGCCCGTACTGGTCACGGCGCAAGACGGCGAGACGGCTAAGTCTGCCGCGGAACTCGCCCGTGTCTGGGATTTTCTCGCGGCCAGCGGCGTCGCCCGCGACGGGGCCGTCTTCGCATTAGGTGGAGGCGTCATCGGCGATCTCGCCGGTTTCGCGGCCGCCTCTTACCAGCGCGGCGTGGATTTCTACCAGATACCGACGACCTTACTGGCGATGGTCGACAGCTCGGTAGGCGGCAAGACTGGTATCAATCTAGCCGCGGGCAAGAATCTCGTCGGCAACTTCCACCAGCCGACCGCCGTCTGGGCGGATACCGAACTACTGGCCACCCTGCCGGCACGGGAGTTCGCTGCCGGCATGGCTGAGGTGATTAAGCACGGCCTGCTCGCCGATGCCGATCTCTTCGGCCTACTCGAACAAAACGCCCCAATGGCATGGAATCATCCTCTGCTCGCGCGGATCATCCGCCGCTGCGTGGAAATCAAAGCCACTGTCGTCGCCGACGATGAGCGCGAGACCAGCGCCCAAGGCGGGCGCGCCCTCTTGAATCTCGGCCACACTTTCGGCCACGCCGTCGAAGCCACCGCCGGCTATGGCACTTACCTGCACGGCGAGGCCGTCGCCATCGGCCTCGTCATGGCGGCCCGCCTCTCCTGTGGCCTCGGCCATTGCACCGCCGCCCAAGCCGAGCAAATCACCGCGGTGATCGCCTCCCACCACCTACCGACCCAGTTGCGCGCGCCTCTACCCGTCGAGCCCATGCTCGCCGCCATGCGCCGCGACAAGAAGGTACGCGGAGGCAAACTGCGCTTTGTGCTGCAAGATGGCATCGGTGCCGCCAGCACCTCGGACTCGGTGCCAGAAGAAGCCGCCTTGGCGGCACTGCTTTCCGGCGGAGCAATCCGCTAATCAGGGACGAGGCCCCACGGCTGGCCGCACGGCACGCCAATCACCCTTCAGCAGGCGTTGGTCGTTCTTCTGATTGGCGTCCCGCAGTCGGTCTTCCAACGTGCCATCGCCAGCGGGCTCGCCAGATAACGCGGCGGCTAGGGGCGTCTTCTCGGCGACAAAGGAACGATCGTTGGCCGGGATGGCGCAGCCGATCAGGAAGAAACAAGGAGTCAGAAGAAACAGTCGCATAAGGTTATTTCGCACGGCGCTTGGCATCGTTCTCGAGCCACGCGCGGAGAGCTAACGCGGATTGGCGAGCCCGCTCGCGGGCGGCGGGCAGATCATCGGCATCAGCGACAGCGGCCCGGGCGAAAGCGTAGAACTTGGCCTTGGGCTCAGTGCCCGAAGCGCGGACGGCGATGCGGCGACCATCGGCAAGTTCAGCGAGGATAAACTCCTCTGGAGGAACGCGATCGCCCTCCGCATCCTCGACCTTATCACGCTCGTAATCGGTCACCCGTACGACCTTGGAGCCATCCACGATGGCCGGAGGTGCGGAGCGCCATGAGTCGACGATCCGACGAATGCAGGCGGCTCCCTCGGCGCCTTCAAAGGCGAGATTCAGCAGATCCTCATGGTGGGCACCGTGGCTCAAGTGGAGTACATCCAGGGCATCTAACAACGTGCGCCCGCGGGACCGAAGGATGGCGGCGAACTCGCAGAGCATCACCACGGTCGCGTTGGCGTCCTTATCACGGACGGCATCGTCGGCGAGGTAGCCGTAACTTTCTTCCGCACCGAGCAAGAAGAGCGTCGAGTAGCGGAGGGCTAGCGGGGCGCGCCGGCGCAAGGGCAAGGCAGGCGCATCGGCACCCGCACCTTCGGCCAAGCGCCGCGACCATTTCTCGAGCTTGCGAGCGATCCATTTAAAACCCACGAGCGTCTCGACGCAGCGGACGCCGTGGCGGGCACAGATGGCGGCGACGAGTGGCGTGGTGACGAGAGATTTCACGACCGCCGCATTCGTCGAACCAGCGGGAGGCAGGATACCCGCATCCTTCAGCGAGGAGATGCGGAATTCCGTCAGCAAGGCGGCGACCTCGTTGCCCGTCAGCAGACGGAAGCCGCCACCCGGCAGCGGGCAGGCCACGCCGACGCGGTCAGAGTCCGGGTCCGTGGCCAAAATGAGGTCGGCGCCGATTTCGGCGGCGAGCTTGAGCGCGAGCACGAAGGTGCTGGCGTTCTCCGGATTCGGCGAGGCTACCGTCGGGAACCGGCCATCGTGCTCGCGCTGCTCCTCGACCACATGCGGGTCGATGCCGACGCGCCGAAGCGCTGGCACCACCATGACATCGCCCGTGCCATGGACGTTTGTATAAACCACCTTAGGCGTGTGACGTGAGATGACTTCGGAGTCGATGACCACGCCGGCCACGCGGGCGAGATAAGCATCCTCGGCGGCAGCACCTACGGTCTGCACCCGGGAAAGATCCTTCGCGAGATAAGGGGCGACATCCTGCGGACCCAACTTGCCAACTTCCGCCACGATGGCCGCATCATGAGGCGGCAAGACCTGGCCGCCATCGGCGAGGCAGCATTTAAAACCGTTATCGTGCGACGGGTTGTGGCTGGCCGTGATGACGACGCCCGCGTGGGCGCCGAGGTGACGCACGGTGAAACTCAGCTGCGGCGTCGAGCGTGGGCCAGCGAAGAGGAAAGCCTCACCGCCCAACTCGGTCCAGGCGCCGGCGATGAGTTCGGCGAAGTGGCGGGAGAAATGGCGGACGTCATGGGCGACGACCAGACGGGCACCTGGCTGGGTGGCCGAGACGTGCTGCCAAAGGCCCATCACGGCACGCAGCACATTGATGTCATTCAGGTAAGCCGAACCGATGGCCGCGCGAAGCGGAAGCCCCTGCTCGTCCAACTCATTGGCAGCGGAAACGCGACCCACCGTGCGACCACGCATCCCCCCCGTGCCAAAAGTAATCCCCTTATAGAAACGATCTTCAATCTCGGCCCACGACTCCTGCACACACAGGTCCTGCAAGGCGGCCAAGGCGGCCTCCGGAAGGGCTCCGGAGCCCAGCCAATCCCCTGCATTGGTCAGGCTGGAAGGGGAAATTCGGCCCTTTGCCTGGGCGGCCTTAAGGGAGGAAAGAATCGCGGCGGAAGCGCTCATGAGTCCCCTCATACTTGCCTGCCAGCGAGCCGGGACAAGCCCGTAGGAGGGGGAGGAGGGGGTTGACACCATCCAACTCATAGCAAGGGTTTACCCCCCATGCCCGACGACAGTTCCAACAAACAGCCCCCGGCCGGCGACGACCGCAATCTGGTCATCGTCGATGAAGATTTCGTCAATGCGGACACCGAAGACCGCCTTTGGCTATTCTGGGAACGGAATAAGGCCGGCATCGTCCGTGGCTCCGTCGCCATCATCGTCGGGATTCTCGGCCTCTTGGCCTACTATGTGTGGAACGAAGATCGCAAGGAGAAGGTCGGCGATGAATACACCGCCTGCCAAAGCAATGATGCCCGCATCGCTTTCGCTAAGAAATATGCCGGCAAACCTCTGGCGGCTCTGGCTCAGGCCGAAGTCGGCGACGAACTCAAGAAGGCCAACAAACTCGATGAAGCCGCCAAGGCCTACGACGAAGCCGCTCGGCTCGCCGGGCTGGCCGACAAGTCCCCCGCCGTACTGGCCCTGGGTGCGCGCACCCGACTTTACGCTGCCCTCGCCCGCCAAGAAGCTGGCGTCGCTGGTGCGGATGCCGCCATCGCCGCCGTCGCCGATGACGCCAATGTCCCTGATACGCTCCGCGGCTTTGCCATGCTGACCCTCGCCAATATCGCCATCGCCAAGAACGATCCGGCGACGGCGACCAAATGGCTCAACGCGATGGACAAGAAACTGCGAGCCGACCACGTCTGGTCCCAGGACAAAGATTCACTCGTGCGGTCTGAGCCCTCCTTAATCACTCCCGCTACTCCAGCTGCGAAGTAAGCTGGCCGCTCACTTCGCCGAGGCCGGCTGAGTGAAGATCGCCCGATGAATTGGGGTCGGGTACGGCTCACCCGGACGGGCCGCGGCCCACAGGATGCGGTTCAGTTCATCTTCGGGGGCACGATCGTATGCGGAGAAATCCATCTTTTGCGAACGCTCCCAAAAGGCACTCTGCTTGGTGTTCTTGGCCATCAAATCAACTTGCGGCATCAATGGCACGTAAGGCGTGAGCACGGCTTCCTTCTGAAATAAGCTGAACATCGGGGTGGCGCCGGCGTCATACTGCGTGAGCGGAGGCAAACCAAGGATGAGCTCGATCGTGCGGATCATACTCGCCTGCGTGTACAGGGTGCTATCCACGATGCCGCGCTTACAATAAGGGCTGACGACAAAGCCCACCGTGCGATGGGCATCAAGATGGTCGGGGCCGTTCTGCGTATCGTCCTCGATGACGAAGATCGCCATCTCCTTCCAGAACTTACTACGGCTGGCCGCTTCGATGATGCGAGCGAGCCCCAGATCGTTACTGCCGACGCAGGCCTCCGGGGTGTACGATCCGGGCGTCGTGCCGTTCGTGTGATCCTCGCCCAGCGACATAATCGTGAAGCGGGGGAGCCCGCCGTTTTTCTCGGCCGCATGCAGGTCATCAATCCAGTTCTGGGCAAGTTCCATATCGCGGGCACCCTTGAGGAGGGCCTTCCAATTGCCACGATTCGCGGAGGGCACGCGCTGCGCACCTTCGCCGTAATTCCGATAGCTCAAGCCATGGCGGCTGCAGAGGTCCCAGAGGTAGCCATTCGCAGGAGTCTCCATCTCGTCATTGCCGAAAAGCTTACCATGGCCGGAATAGGACATGATCCAACTGCGCTGATTAAAATCCGTCGCCATGGCCGCATCCGTCCAACTGTGACCGTCGACGCTCACCTCGCTGTTGCAGTAAAGGTTATCGAGTAACGCGTATTCGCGGGCGAGTTGGTGATGGTTAGGAGTGACCTTCTCGCCGTACATCGTGAGTTTCGGCTCACCGTTACCAATGGGCTTACCCTGGGCGTCCTTCATGTCACCGAGCACCTGGTCGTAGGTGCGGTTCTCCTTGATGATATAGAGCACGTACTTGATCGGGCAGGGTTCGCCGACCTTGGACGGAATGATGCTGTCGTTCGGCTGGGAGGAGGCCCGGAGTTGCGAGGGGTTGTAAGGTGAATTCAGCCGGACTTGCTGGGTGTAGGCGGCCATCTGCTTGGCATCAGGCTTCGGAATGAACGAGACCGAACCCTCAAAGGTACGACCCGGATGGTCGAACAGTATACCCGTGTGGAGCTTGCTGGGCTTTTCACTACGGGGCGGGAAGTTATTCCGCGAAGTCAGCCCCTTGCCGTTAGCCACCATCAGGAATTTATTGTCGGGGGAGACCGCCACCGCAGTGGGATACCAGCCGACCGGGATGAAGCCGTTGACGAGCGCGATTTTTTCGCCGCGTTCCTGCGCCTCCTCCATCAAGTTGCCGGAAATATCGACCACCATCACCGCGTTATTATCGGCGTTGGCGACAAAGAGTGTCTTGCCGTCGGGCGCAATCGCAAGGCCGCAGGGCGTGCTGCCTTCCGGCGATTGCGGATAAAGTCCGGTGGCGATGATTTCACGCGCGCCCTCCCAGAGCCGACGCGTAGGGCCAGCGGCATCGCCAGGCTTCTCCAACTTGGCGGTCTGAATCACGTGCACCGTATTATCCCCGGAACAGGCCACGAAGAGCCGTCCGTCCGGTGCGAGCACCATATCATTGGGGCGAATCCCCACCGTGACATCCCGCACCCGGGAGAATTTGGCTATCTCGACAATACTCAGGCTGCGACTGCCCCAGTTCGAGATATAGAGATGCTGCCCATCGCCGCCGAGGACGACGCTGTGGGGGTGCTGGGCGACGGCGACCACCTTGGCCACCAGGAGTGTGACCGGGTCGAGTTGCCACAACTCATTACCACCTTCATTGCAGACATAGACTGCACCCGAACGCGGATCGACCGCCAGACCGGCGAGAAAAACCGACTTGGCCGTCGGCGAGGGCTTCACCTCACGGGCGTAAGTTGCCCGCCCGTCCTTGTAATCAAAAACATGGAGGGATCCCGTGTCGCCACCGCTGACATAGAATTTCGTGCCATCGGGGCTGAACACCAAGCCATTGAAGGACTCCTTGAGCGGCAGGAAGGTCGCCTCGTGCTTGCCGTCCAGTCTGATGACATTGACGCCCTGCTTATTATATCCAGCGCAGACGGTCAGGACCGCTTTCTCGTCAGGGGCGACAATCATCTTGAGGCCCATGTCGCCACAACTGACATGCGACCCAGCGGGAGAAACCCCCCAGCCGTTGAAAAGCAGTTGGGCGCTCGGGGCGAGACCCGGACGCGAACGAACGGCGGCGGAGTCGACGTCTTCGCCGGGCTGGCGGGTGGCGAGGCCGACCTTAGGCTCGGCCCAAAGACAGGCCGACAGGGCGGACAACAGTGCCACCTGGCAGACGCGGAGGTTTTTCATAGCGGGGTGGGTCCGATCGATAACGGCACGAGGCTGACAATTCGCAAGCGGTTCCGAGCCGCCGAGGGCTCTATTGTCCTTGCCAACACAGAGCGTTCGGCGTGTCTTTTGCAGACCCGTTGGCGCCGTGCTAGCGGGCTGAAACTCTCACCCTTGGTGCCACTCAAATGAACGCAGCCACGCCGTCACCGGAAGCCGCCGTGGTGGCCGAAAGGCTCACCAAGAGGTATGGCTCGCTCACCGCGATTGAGGACCTGAGTTTTTCCGTGGCTCCAGGTGAAATTGTCGGCTTCCTCGGTCCGAACGGGGCCGGTAAATCAACCACGATGCGGATTCTTTCTGGCACGATGTCTGGCACCTCTGGCCGCGCCGCCATCTGGGGTGTTTCGGTCGCGCTCGATCCCGCGGGCGCAAAGCGCAATATGGCCTATATGCCGGAGAATAACCCCCTACCCGAAGACATGCGGGTGGAGGAGTACCTCACCCTCCGGGCCAAACTTAAAGATGTGGCCAGCGAACGCGTGTCCGAGCGGGTTGACCGCGTCATGGAAGATTGCGACCTCGCCCGCCGGGCGGCCGGACGACTCATCGGCCAGCTCTCGAAAGGTTTTCGCCAGCGCGTGGGCATCGCCGACGCCCTACTCGCCGAACCCAAAGTCGTCATCCTCGACGAACCCACCATCGGGCTCGACCCGCACCAGATTCTCGGCATCCGCGACCTCATCCGCTCGCTGCGCGGCAAAATGGCAGTGCTCATCTCCAGTCACATTCTCCATGAGGTCGAACAGGTTTGCGACAAAGTCGTCATCATCAACCGCGGGCGACTCGTCGCCCAAGGGCGCACCGAAGACCTCCGCCGCGAACTCTTGCCTGACTGCAGTTTCACGGTGACCACCCGGTCCGATGAAGCCGCGCTGCTCAGCGCCTGTCACCGCAGTGAACCAGCGGCAACCGTCACGCCGCTCCCCGCCACCACCGCAGGCTGGAATACTTTCCGCGTCAGCCTACCCGCCGACTCCCCAGCCCGCGAAACACTCGCCGCGGGACTCGCCATCGCCGGCGTCTCCCTGCGGGAAATCGCTGAAGTCCGCTACGGACTCGAGGATATCTTCCTCGCCGCCACCCGCCGCGCGCCGACCGAACCGCGCCGATCCTAATGCGACACTTCCGCACCTTACTGGCCCACGAGCTGCGCACCGCGCTGCTTTCCTGGAACACCTGGGCTGCCGCCGGTTTATTCTTGGCCCTCATGGGAGGCATCCATTTCTTTGCCTTGCTCGAAGGTAGCCGCATTGCCAGCGAACGCACGCCGGTCGAAGCAACATTGTGGTTCTTCTGGCTCCCCTTACTCTGTGTGCTCCCATTGCTGACCATGCGCAGTTTCGCCGAAGAGCGGCGCTCGGGCACACTGTCTGCTCTGCTGACGACCCCCGCGAGCACGGCCGCGGTCGTCTGGGCGAAGTTCCTGGCCGCCTGGACCGTCTGGGTCACCTTCTGGCTACTTTTCACCCTTTTCCCATTGCTCGTCCAGCAGCGGCTGGGCACGCCAGGTGACACGCGCCTGAGCGACCCTTCAGTGCTCTGGGGCGGCCTCTGCTTCATCGCCGTGAGCGGGCTGCTGCACGTCTCCATCGGCATCCTGTGCAGTTGCGTCACGCGCTCATCCGCGCTGGCGGCACTCCTCGCCTTCATTAGTTTGCTGGCGCTCACCGCCGCGGGCGGCGCGATGGAGTCGCTCCCGATTGAAAGCTGGGCCTGGCTGGGCTGGCTGCATGAACCCGCGGCGCACCTGCGCACGTTTGCGCACCTTCAGGATTTTGCTGGGGGTATTCTAGATTCACGCCCCATCGTTCTTTACAGCACCGGCACCCTGCTCTGCTTAGGCTTGGCCGTACTGGCCGTGGAGGGCCAAGAATAAGATGGCTCCCATTCGCGATGACTTCGGCGCCGTGCGCCCCATCCGCCGGCTGAATCGCCTGACGCAGGCGTTACTCGCCATCGGCTTGGCCATCTTCGTAAACTTTCTCGCCGCACTGCCCGAGTTCCGTGTCCGCCACGATCTCACCGCCGATCGCCGGCATTCGCTCGCACCTGAATCAGCCGATACCGTCAAAGCGGCCGGTCACCGCAGCCCCGTCGGTATCGGTCGCAACAAAGGCTGGGTCAAAGCCGTCGTGCTCACGACGGACGGATCGGACCCCGCCCTGGTTTTGCGCAACCGTCTTTATCGACTGCTCGACGCTTACGTTGTCGAGTCGAGCCGCCCAGGCGCCGCTTGGTTTTCCGTCGAAACGGTTGGAGGCGGACGCAACGCCCCACTCCTCTCCGAAATCGCCGCCCGGCACGGCCCGCCCGATGCGAATATCGCGCTTATCCTGACCTGTGGCTCGCGGGCGAAATACATCACCACCCGCGAACTCGTCACGAGCAAAGGTGGCTTCCGGGGCGAGGAGGCCGTGACTTCGGCGTTGATCGAGGTAACGGAAGACAAGCCAGCCATCTGCTACGTCACGCGAGGTCATGGTGAGCTAGGCGTCGAAGATGCCTCGCCGGCTCGCGGCATGTCGCTCCTCTCCCGCCAACTCCGCAGCCGGAATTTTGAAGTAAAGCAGCTCGATATCGCGATGATAACCGAGATTCCGCGCGACGCTGCCATGGTACTCATCGCCGGCCCGATGACTCCGTTCTCCGCGGCCGAAAACGCTCGCCTACGGAATTACCTCTACGAACGGAACGGGCGGGTACTGGCGTTACTCGACCCAGGCCGGGAGCACGGGCTAGAATCGACACTCACGGAGTGGGCGATCTTCACGCCGGATTCCGAACTCCAGGAGCCCGACCCATCGCGGCGGGCAACCGACGGTGACATCGTTCTCAAGCGGCTAGAAGAGAAGCCCCATCCGCTCACCAAGGTCCTCAAGGATCAGGACCTTCCGCTGATTGCTGGACGGATTCGGCCAGCGAAATTCGACGAAGGCAGTGCACCGGACAGCACCCTGGGCGTCTGGCAGCTGGTCTTTTCTTCAGATGGTGCGTGGGGCCAGGCCGATCCGACTCGCCGCCCAGTAAAATTCGACCCCAACCGCGATCAGGCCGGCCCGGTATGTGTCGCCGCTGCCGCCGAACGGGCCACGGGTATCCGCAAAGGTATCGGCGGTGCGGGCGGGCGCTTAGTCGTCATCGGAACCTCCGAAATCGCCGCCAACCTGCGACTCAACCGGGCGGGCAACCGGGCTTTCATGACCCAATGTGCCGCCTGGCTATCGGACCGCGACCGCGCGATCTCCTTGCCGGCGAAGACCGAAGGTGAATTTCAGCTCAATGCGACCGCGGCCGACTTCTGGGCGCTCGCTATCCGTTTCGCCTGCATCCCCCTCGGGGTGCTCGCACTCGGGCTTGCGGTTTCCGTGTGGCGACGCAGAAGTTAAGCCCTCATGCGGATCTCCCGCACCACTATCATCCTGCTGGTCGCCAACCTGATCGCGTTCGTGCTCGTCTGGAAGGCCACGTACAGCCACCAACCCATCGCCTCCAGTCAGGCGCAGCTCTTTCCAGCCGAACCCGTCAAGGTGACCATCATCGAAGGGGCGGAGCGCATCGTCCTCGAGAAGCGTAGTTCATATTGGCGCGTGACCGAGCCATTCGAATGGCCGGCTAATATCTGGTCCGTCCAGCGGCTGCTCGATGAACTCCGCTTCATTAGCGCCGACAACGGCTTCGCCGCCAGCGAAGTCAAAGCGAACGGCTCGAGTTTAGAAGCTTACGGCTTGGCCGCGCCCAAGTGGACACTCCGCATCGCCGGCGAGACCGGCCAGGCCGTCGAGGTGAAAATTGGTATCCAGCCATCCACCCGTCATCACTTCCTCCTCACCGACGGCGGCCAACGCATCATCCCGCTGCCTGAGGCAATGGCAGCCGCCCTCGCCTCCAAAGCCGAAAGTTACCGCGTGGATAAAATCTTCGAGATTGCTGACTTCGAAGCGCGGACCGTCTCGGTCCGGCAAAAAATTAAAGAGGTGGAGAGCGTCACTTCACTGACGAATGAGACCCGGCCACGCCCAGGCCGGAAGACGCAACTCCCCGAGTGGCGCTTTGAGGCGCCCTTCGACGCCTTGGCCGATGCCGACACCGCCATCAAGATCATCGCCGAACTCACCAACCTGCGCGCCAGTAAGTTTGCCACGCTCGCGGATGAGGCCTCCGGCCTTTCCACCCCGACGCTCCGCATCGCCCTCGAAGGTAATTCCCGCCGACAGGTATTACTCATCGGCAAGCCCGCCCCAGGGCAACCCACCCTCCACTGCGCTAAGCTTGAGGACAATGCCTCGGTGTTCCTGATTGAAGCCCAACTCCTGCGTGACTGGTTCCGCATCCGGGAGACACTCGCCGCCTCACGACCCGCCGATTTCGACCCAGCCTTAGTCACTGGCTTCACCATCGCCGCGGGCGGTCGCTCCATCACCTTGCACCGTCTTGACGGCACCAGCGGCGAAGCCCGCTGGGAGATCCCCGTCGCCCCAGGCACGACGGCCACCAAACGCCGAGAGGCCGATACCCGACTCGTCGCCCGCTTCCTCGACGGCGTCTCCCAGCTGCGCGCCACCCGCCGCAAGACTACTGACGGCGGGACGGTGCCAGCCGTGCTCAATCAATCGAATCCCGGAACCACTTCGCTGCAGTCACTCGAGCTTGAATTCGGGGCCGAACGCATCCTGCTCACCTTCTCAGATGATCCAGATAAGGGTGTCGGCACGCGCGTGGTGCACGCCAAGGGCTCGCCGCTCGCCGCGATTTGCGACATCTCACTGCTCAATGGCGGGCATCAAAATGTAGACCCGCAAGCTTGGCGTAAGCGCACGGTCGCCGAGCTCCCCCAGGGCGCCAAGGTCAGCGGGCTCCGACTCATCTCACATCCTGACGGCAAAGTGCTCGGCGAAGCGCGCCTCGGTCCGGATGGCAATTGGGCGGGGACCGGACGACTGGATCCAGCCAGCGCCCGCCGCACCGCCGTAGGCCTCGCGGATGTGAAGGCGGCCGAATTCCCTAGACGCGACGTCGGGGCCGGTGGCTGGAAGTTCGCCCTCCGGGTCACCGATCAAGCGGCGACCGGCGGTGCCGCTGCCAGCGAGACTTTCCGCACCTATCTCTGCTCCGCGCCCTTCAATAATCGCTCGGTGCTCCTGCGTGACGAAGGGGATGATGATGAATTCATCCTCGAGGCCGGACTGGCGGAAATCCTGACCCCCCTACTGACCGAAGTCGGCCGATGAAGGTGCCGTCAGCAAAGTCTCCCATTCGTAGATTCCTGCGTGGGTTGACGAACACCTGCCTGCTGCTCCTGCTCCCCGTCCAGCTAACATTGTGGTGGGTCGCCACCCTTGATCATGCGGTACAGATGCCGGACTTCGCGGCCGACATGATTGTCCAACGCCTCGCCCGCGCGGGCATCCACCTGCAGACGCGCAATCTCTGGATCATGCCAGACCTGACCATCGCGGCCGACGACCTGACGGTGGGCTTGGACGGACTCACCGGGGAGATTTTTACCGCCACGCGGCTGGAGCTCGCGCTCAACTCAGGCCAACTCATGGTCGGGCAAATTGAGCCGACCCGACTGCGCCTAAACGGTGCGCGCCTCTGGTGCCCGGCGTCCGTCGCGCTCGATGGACAGCGTCACGCCCTCACCGAGGCCGTCGTCGCGGATATCACCCAAGAGGGCCGTTGGCTCATCCTCCGGTCATTCCAGATTCGGGCCGGCAAACTGACGCTTAACGCCGAAGGTGAGTTGCCCGTATCCTTGCTGAGACTCCGGGAAGAATCCCGCCAGGCGGAAAAGCCCCTCCCGCTCGCCCGGCTCGTCGCCCAAGCATTCTCCCAGGCGGAGCAGATTCTCGGCGCGGCGGAACGCTCGGGCGGAGCCACGATCGCGGTGCGTTGTGCGGGTAATCCTGAAGGCGGGGCAGACATTAGCGCGCACGCCCTATTCGGTAATGACTGGGCGGATAAAGGATTGGGCCTCATCCAAGTGCGCTCCTTAGAGCTGCGCGGAGACCTCCGACTTTCCCGACTAGGCCAACTAACAGCCTGGCATGCACGCGGTGCCGCGGATGAGTTCTCCTGGCAGGGCAAAGGTGCGCGGCGCATCCGCCTGACGGCCCAAGGCAGCGACCGGGCGGACCAACTCCGCATCGCCGCGACCATCGGTGACCTTAGCTTCGAACCTTGGGGCCACGCCCAACTCCGCCTCGTCGGCCAACCGACGGCGAAGGGCGCCTGGCAGATGGAGTTCGGTGTCCTCACCGCGAGCTCCATTGCCGAAGGGCGTTATGCACGAGCCGCCAATGGCGCCACGGAGATCGCCGTCGACCACGCGCGCATCTTCGCGCCGGAAGTCACCGCCATTCCCGCCGTCGCCGAGGTCGTAAAATCCGCCGCGCTTCAACTGAGCGGTGACCTGCTACTCCGCGACGCCAAAATCCGGCTCACCCCAGCGGGTGAACTCCTGAACGCGAGTGGCGAAATCAGCTGCACAGGTTTCAGTGGACTCGGGCTTTCCGCCGCCACGATTTCCCCCGGACGCGGTTTGCCCTTACGGACCCGCTTCGACTTCGACCCGCATCGCACCATCGCACCACTCCGATTACGGGACCTACGCCTCGCTTCGATCACAGGTGAGGCCGATTGCTCGCTGACTCCCGGCGGGGCGTTCATGCTCCACCTCAATGGCGAGCTTCAACCCCAGTCCCTCGACCACGTCTTAGGCGGCTGGTGGATTTCGCTCTGGAAAATCCTCGAGCCCAAACAGCATCCCTATGCCTTCATTGATGTGGAAAGCCACTGGGGGTCTCCCAAGGGGATTGTTCGCGGACGGGTCTTGCTGGAAAACTTCCAGTTCATGGGCGCACCGTTCCGTCGCGTCGAAGTCGGCGTCGACGCCGACGAGCATCGCACTCTCATCGGCCTGCATCATCTCGCGGGTGGCATCACCGAGGCGGACGGATTCGTCGACGGTTTGGCCTCTTGGGATTGGTCCAAGCCGTTGGCGGTAGCCGGGCCGGTCGTCAAACTTAGCGGCAATATCCAGCCCTGGGTGGCTGCTCGTTGCGCCAGCAAAGAGCTCAGCGAAGCACTGCGGGGCGTCGTGCTGCCTACGGATCACCGGATGGACCTTCTCCTCCAACCCGGAGTCAATGGGCCGACGGTAAGCGCGAGCGTCTCCTGCGTCGGCGACTTCCGTGCGTGGGGCATCAGCGGACGAGACCTCCAACTCACCACTTCAAGCCAGACGAGTGGCATGTCCGTCAGCGCCAAACTTGGGTTGGCGGGCGGCCAAGCCGAATTGACGATGAACGGCGACCCGCTTCATCAGACGAAGTTGCAGCTTCAGTTGCGCGGCGCCGACCCCGTCCAAATCACCAAGATGGTCGGCGAACTCACCAGCCCCACCGACAAGCCCGTAGTCACCGCCGCCCCTGCCGCCATCCGGGCACCGGCTAAACTCGACTTCGATTTCTCCGGCCACCTCGATGTAGATAATCCCCGCCAGTTAAAAGGCCTGGGCAAGTTCTCCCTGCAAGACCCCGAACTCCGAAAGGTAAGGCTACTGGGCGGTATCTCGACGATTCTGGAGACCCTAGGGGTCGAATCGACCACCTATGAACTGACCCATGCTGAAGGAAAGTTTGGTTGTCAGGGGGGGCGGGCCTACCTTCCCGAGACCGTCATCAGCGGGCCACAAGCTCGGCTCGTCCTCGCCGGCGAGATCGACCTGATGACCTCCACGATGGACTTTGAAGGAGACTTTTCCCTACCTCGCAAAGGGGGGTTCAACCCATTGGACCTCCTGAACCTGAACCGGACCCTGGTCAGCCTTACTAAGATTAAGGTAAAAGGGCCCCTTTCTAAGCCAGAAACCAGCGCCCTACCCAGCCTGAAAGATATCATTAAGTCTAAGAAGGATAACCACTTAGGTAAGATTCCTGACGAAATTAAGGAATGAGGGGTTGATTTACCCCCGCGTTGCCCTGTATCTAATGGGACACCCCCTTACGGAGGACAAAACCTTGGACCTAAATAAGATTAAACAAGTCGTGGATTTGATGAAGAAGTCGGACCTTTCCGAGTTCGAGATCCAGGACCAAGAATTCAAGCTGCGCATTAAGCGCGACGTGCCTGGACGGGCTGCGCCTGCCGGAGCCCCGGCTCCCGCCGCGGCCCCCGCGGCGGTCCCAGCCGCCCCTGTGGCCGCTGCCGCCCCGGCTGCCGCCCCCGCCCCTGCCGTGGCGGACCCCAGCATCAAGCTGGTCACGTCCCCGATGGTCGGCACCTACTACGCCACCCCTTCCCCGGAAAATCCTCCCTTCGTCACCGTCGGCTCGCCCATTAAGGCGGATTCCGTGGTCTGCATCATCGAGGCCATGAAGGTGATGAACGAAATTCAGTCCGAGATTTCGGGAACGGTTGTCGAATGCCTCGTGGCCAACGGCACCTCGGTCGAATTCGGCCAGCCCCTCTTCCGCGTGAAGGTCGGCTGAACGCCGACTGCCGAGCATGAATAAGATCCTCATCGCCAATCGCGGCGAAATCGCCCTTCGCGTCATCCGTGCCTGCCGCGAGCTGGGCATTAAGACCGTCGCCGTATATTCTCAGGCCGACGAACAGTCCCTCCACGTGCAGTTGGCCGATGAGGCCGTCTGCATCGGACCTGGACCGAGCAAAGACTCCTACCTCCGCGAAGACCGCATCATCTCGGCGGCAGAGATTACCAACGTCGACGCCATCCACCCTGGCTACGGCTTCCTCTCCGAGCGTAAAGGCTTCGCTGAGAAGTGTGCCGCCGCCAATATCAAGTTTATCGGCCCCCGCCCTGACACCATCGGCCTGATGGGCGACAAGGCAATGGCCCGCCAGACTGCCGCCAAGGCCAAGGTTCCTTGCGTGCCTGGTACCGACGGTCCCGTCGATAATCAGCGCGAAGCCATCAAAGAGGCCCAGCGCATTGGTTTCCCGGTCATCGTCAAGGCTGTCGCCGGTGGCGGCGGCAAAGGCATGCGCATCGTCCATAATGCGGCGGCCTTCGCTAAAGAATTTGAAAGCGCCCGAGCCGAAGCCGAAAAGGCCTTCGGTGATGGCCGCGTCTACATCGAAAAGTATATCGAGCAGCCCCGTCACATCGAGTTCCAGCTACTGGGCGACGAGCACGGCAAGGTCATCCACCTCGGTGAACGCGACTGCTCCGTGCAGCGCCGCCACCAGAAACTGATCGAAGAATCCCCTTCCCCGTTCCTGACCCCGAAACTCCGCGAGGAGATGGGCAAAGTCGCGGTCAAACTCGCCGAGACCATCGGCTACCAAAACGCCGGCACGATTGAGTTCCTCGTCGATAAGAACGGTAAGTATTACTTCATGGAGATGAACACGCGCATCCAGGTGGAGCACGGCGTCACCGAAGAAGTCACCGACATCGACCTCGTCCGCCGCCAGATTCTCATCGCGTGCGGCGAGAAGCTCGAACTCTCTCAGAAGGATATCAAGATGACCGGCCACGCGATCGAGTGCCGCATCAATGCCGAAGACCCAGCCCGCAACTTCGCCCCGAGCCCCGGCACCATCGGCCTTTACTACACGCCCGGCGGCCACGGTATCCGCGTCGACTCGCACTGCTACTCGGGGTACGTCATCCCACCCCTTTACGATTCCATGGTGGCGAAGCTGATCTCGGTCGGCGCCACCCGCCAGAAGGCCCTGGACCGCATGCACCGCGCCCTCGGCGAGTACATCATCCGCGGCATCCACACCACGATCCCGGTTTGCCGTGCGATCATGAAGGATCCGGCTTTCCGCCAAGGTGGCGCGACGACGAAGTACCTTGAGGACTTCTTCGAACGCACCCCGAAGGAACTCTGGTCCGCCGCCCCGCTCACCTAAGCGGCTTGGCCGCCGACGATGAGCGCCCCCACGCGCCCGACTCCTGCTATCACCGCCCGCCTCAAAACGGGCGGTGATTGTTTAGGCTTCGCTAATAAGTTGTTCAAGTCGGCCGGCATCGCGCACGGGCAAGGCTTCGTGAACGCGGAAGAGGAGTCTCTGACGCTCATGGGGCACGCCACGGGCCTCGCCTGGGAAAAACTTCCTTCCTGCTTTAAGCGAGCCCTGACGGTAAAAGAGAAGGCCGCCTTTCTGCGCCTCGTGGAGCGCCGCGTCTTCGACCGCGTGCCCACCGGCTACCTCGTCGGTGAAGCTTGGCTGGGCGGCCTCCGCTTCCGTGTCGACGAGCGCGTGATCATCCCGCGCTCCTATTTCGTAGAGCTCATCCCTGAAGCGATTCCGCAGTGGCTCCCGCCGCTAGCGCAGGTGACCGATGTCGCCGATGCCTGCACGGGCTCAGGTTGCCTGGCGATTCTCTTGGCCAAGCACTTCCCGAAGGCCCACGTCCACGCCACGGATCTTTCAGCGCCCGCCTTAGAAGTGGCGAAGCTTAATGTCGCCGAGCACAAGCTCGGCCAGCGGATTACCTTACACGAAACGGATACGCTGGCGGCGCTGTTCAAGGGCCCGAAGTTTGACCTCATCCTGAGCAATCCGCCGTACGAGCCAGAAGGCATCTACCGCGGACTCCCTGCTGAATTTAAAAAAGAGCCCAAAGGCTCACTGGTCTCCGGCAAGGACGGGCTTGATGTCATCCGTAAACTGCTGACTCAGGCGCGCGAACTCCTCAAGCCGCACGGCATCCTCGTGATCGAGGTCGGCGGCCTCCAGAAAGCGATGCATCAAGCGTGGCCGAAGCTGCCGATGATGTGGTTGCCAACGGAGGATGGTGCCGACTGCGTCTGCTTGCTCCACGCCGCGGATTTACGCCGCGAACTGCCGTCACCAGGCGCGCGGAGCAGCCGTTGATTCCAGCCGATCCTGCGTCGCCTTCGGAAGCTTGGGGAAGAAATCTAGGCCCGTCAGTTGCTCGATTCGGCGAATACTCACGACATAGCGCGTGAGCTCCGCATCGCGCCATTTCTCCTCGTGGGGCACCAAATAAGCGATAGCGCGGATGCCATGGGCAACTTCCTCGTATTCGGAGATGACCATCCAGAACGATGAGGGCACGGGCAGACGGCCGACCTTTTTCTCCGGGGGCGCCGTAAAGACGGGGCCGACTTGTACCCAGACGGTGCCGTAGCGCTCGACGTAACGCTTCACCACGCGCTGCTCCATGTCCTTCCAGAGACCGGCGTTGAGCGCGTGGAGCTGGGGGACGATGTTACTCAAAAGGAACGTCTCCTTCTGGGCCTCTTCGCCATAGCAGACGGAAATCGCGTAGTTGGGCGACAGGTGCCCGCGATCATAACCCGAGCGGACGTATTCGGAAGTCACTACGCGGGCATCCGTGCGCGGATCGGGCTTGAAACTAGACGGACGTTCCCGGTGGACATCTTTGAAGGGGAACACGCGGTAGGAGGACCAACGCGGCGAGGGCAGTGATTCGTCGTAGCCCACGGAGTAGCCGCGATTCGCCAGATGCTTCAGGCCAAGATGATCCTCTGGTTCTCCGTAAGGCGCGGTGGCATTACGGTCAGGCGCAGGGGCGGGGACAATGTCGCCCTTGATGACCTCCGTCTGGTCGGCGAGGCGATCAAGCGCGCCCACCACTTTCTTCGGCGAAGTGCCGTCCTCGCGCACTGTATCGACGACGTCGAGCACGCGGTGCTCGATGGCCATTTTCTGCGGTCGTTCCGAACAGTAGTAAACCAGCCCCAGCACCCCCGTCGCCAGCAGGACGAGCACGGCAACCCAGGCGAGAAACTTCAGCAGGTTCTTCAGCATCAGCGGGTGAGGTAGTAACACTGCCACGCCCAGTGAACGACAAGTAAGGCGATGAAGACCACCCGAAGGCGACGGGCTTGGGGCTCGTCGATGGCGAGCCGAAGCCGAAGGGTATCACGACGTACCCAGAACACCGCAGAATAGATGGTCCAAAGCGCGGCCGCCACGACGACCAAGAAAAACCCTGGGTGAAAGAGAAAGGCCTGACTAAAATCGAGATGGACGAGATGACGCGCACAGCGGGTGCCACCGCAGCCGAGACAGGGCAGCCCCGTGAGCTCATGAAAGACGCATTCGGGCAACTTTAGCCCCGTCAGGAACCAACCCCACGCGAACACGGCCCCACCGATAAAGACCAGCGGCCAGACGAGCTCGTGATTGAGCTCGCCCGGATAAGCAGGTCTGCGAATCAGCCGGAACACCGGTCAGTGCGCGAAGGCCTTCGCGGCGGACATCCCGATCAGAGAAGCCGGTGCGACGCAACAGCAGCAGCAAAGGACGAACCAGACGAAGCATGAGATACCGAACTGGACCAAGGGACTCACGCGCGTCGCGGCGCCGAAGATACGGAAGTAAATAGCAAGGACAGGAATAAATAGTAGCGCCGAGAAAGTCATCTGCGCGACAAAACTGAATCCAAGCAACTGAATCGGTGCCATTAATACAGCAATGACACTCGTTGCGAGGAGGGCGGCCGCAGTCGTTCTCTCTACCGAGACTTGAAACTTAAAAAGGCGCTGCCCAACCCAGTGAATCACGGCAAATAAAGCGTACACGAACGGGGCGATCGCTAGCCCGAGGATAGCTCCCACAAGTGTGGCTACCAGCGGGGGTTGTGGGCTATTCAAAAGCTGTTGGCCTGCCTGAGCGAGAGTCGGGATGCCACTGCGACTTAACAACTCGCCGAGCTGGGCGTTCTTATTCCCATAAAACAAGATACTGATAAGTTGAAAAGGCAGACTAATCAGTACGGAGAAATAACAGAAGGCCACCCAATCGCCGAAAGCATACCGGCCAGTGGCTAAGCTCGAAGGATTCATAATCGCGACCTGGATCGTCGCAAAGAAAGAGCCGAGTGACTTACCTTGTTCCCAAGGAACCGTCGAGGCCGCCGGAGCGTCTGCCATCGTTGCGCCGGGCGACGGAGGCGGCACGCCGACTCCACGGAACTCAGACCAGTCGCCAAGTGGCGTCCATGAGGGCATGCCCTCGCGCCAGGCGAGGTCGGAGGCGAGGAAGCGACCCGACTGCAGGCCAGCGGTGATTTCCTCGGGGGCGAAGATTCCGAGCTGGGCGGAATTACGGGCGACGTGGATTTGCATAAGAAACTTAGCGGCCGAACTTGTCGGCGAGCGAGGCAAACAGCATCGCATAAACGCCACAGACGCAGCAGCAGGGAATAACCACGAGTGAAAGCGCCACCTTCCACCACGCGATCCGATGGACCTGCGAATGCGCAATAATGGCCGCCACTAGCTGCCAAGGCATCACGACATAATTGACACACGGAATAAAGCCGAAGGGCATGAAGGCGCCATAGGCATAGGCGTTGGCTCGATAAGTCTGAGCATAACTACCCGACGGACCCCACGGGAGAAGCAGCACGTGGGTGATTGCGGCAACCACAAAATTGAACAATGGCACGAACAGGAAGAAAAGTGCCAGCACGGCGGAAACGATAAGCGCCGCGGTGCCAGCGCCGAGGCTGCCCAGCCATTCCATCGCCTGATCGCGCGGGAGGGCACCACCAGCCTGTTTGCCTACCGTTAGCATGAAGATAATCAGCCCGCCGTATAGCAGGCTACCGCAAACCCACGCTGGCAAGAGCGACCAGTAGGTAAAGGCGATTGGGCGGGCATAGCCACCATCGCGCATATTCGCAAAGGTGCGCACCGGATCCAAAGCGACCTCACGAATGGTCGCCCAATGGTTGGCGAATGAGGATCCGCGTTCCCAAGAGGGCATCGGGAGGGCGGCTGCGTCTTGTGCGCCGAAGGCGGGCGGGAAAGACGGGGACAGGGGCGGCACGCCGGCGCCGCGAAATTCATCCCAGTCACCGAGTGGCGTCCATGAGGGCATGCCCTCGCGCCAGGCGAGGTCGGAGGCGAGGAAGCGACCCGACTGCAGGCCAGCGGTGATTTCCTCGGGGGCGAAGATTCCGAGCTGGGCGGAATTACGGGCGACGTGGATTTGCATGACTTGGAGTAGTCGGAGGGCTGGCCTGTCGCAAGCCCAGGACGCCCAAGAAACGACAAGCCCTCCGACCTAGAATAAGTCGGAGGGCTTGAAAGTGGTGAGGAGGGCGGGACTCGAACCCGCGACCGGCGGCTTAGAAGGCTGCTGCTCTGAATCCAGCTGAGCTACCCCCTCATGAAAGTGACCGTAGGACGGTCACCCGGGATGGGCAAGCCGTCAGCAGACTAGCAGATTAGGTCTCTGAAATTACTGAAATCGGCCGAAAGCCCGCTGGGCATCCCCTTGTTGATGACCGAGACGGCATCATGGGAGTGCAGGGACTCGAGGTGGGAACAGGCGATAACGAAGTCGCGCACGCGTGCATCGCCGTCGAACTGTTCGTAAACGACCCGGGCGGCGTCTTCGACAAACTTAGAATAAGCTCCATTGAGCTCGGCGAAGGCCTGCTCATCCTCGCGCTTCACCATGACCTGGGTCTCAGTCTGAAGGCCCTTGAGGCAGAGATCCTTCATGTCCTCGACGAACAGCGCGCGGCCAGGAGAAACCTCGGCGACCACCCGGGCCTTAGAGCGCTGGGAGTGGGGAATGCCGTAGGCATTGCGCTCTTCGCGGGCGTGCTCGGTGAGTTCGGCGGAACAAGGGCAGGCGGAAGAATAAACGAAATCGAAATGGACGTAACGGCGGAGGCGGTCGAGGTCATCAATCGTACCTTCGAGCACCGCGCGGTAATACTGCCAACCCTCGAGACCCGAACGGAGTGACTTCTGCAGGATAGGGTAACGAAACTCGACCATGATACGCGCGCGACTGCACTCGAGGTCCTTCTTATAGCGGATCAGAATTTCCTCCAGTAACTCATGCGAAACCACGCGGTCCTTAAATTCGTAAAAGGTCCTCATAATGCGGGACATGTTGATACCCTTGCGATCGGCCGCGAGGGACACCGACCCCGTCACCGTGCATTCGAGCGTGATCGGCTTGCCGTCGCGCGTCGCGACAAGCATCGGCAGACGAAAGCCGGAGATGCCCACGTGCTGAATCGGGACGTTCGCTCCTTGAATCTGGGAGGCGTCCTTGTTCTGCATATCCGGCAAGGTCGCGCGATAGGCGTCATCTGCCCGGAAGGCCCGATCATAGCGGCGGGAGAGATCCCGGCTGCGGGGCGGATGGTCGGCGCGACTCATAGCGGGAAGGTTAAGGTAAAAGCCTGGCGGGGCAAACGGGCGGGTCGAAAATTGTCCCCTGCGCTGGAGCCACCTGCCGGATTTGAACCGGCGACATTCTCATTACGAATGAGATGCTCTACCAGCTGAGCTAAGGTGGCGGCGCAGAGGAAGGGTGAACATGGGGAGTCGCCTCCGAAAATCAAGCCTTGGCGGAGCGGGAATGCCCTCGCCACCCCCGACTAGAACCGCAAATTACCCCTAAAGCCTCATGCGAGCCGCCCTAATCGCCCGCCAGTTCGATGTCCAAGGGAGGCTCGTCACCGTCGAGCCCTATGGCTCGGGCAACGTGAACGATACCTACCTGGCGATTTTCCGGACCACTTTCTCCGAGCAGCGCTTCATTGTGCAACGTATCCGGAAGTCCGTCTTTCCGGACCCCGAGGCGATTATGCAGAACATGCGGGTGCTCACGGATCACTGCCACGCCAAGCTCGAGGCCGAGGCCGAAGGTGCTGACCGTATCTGGCAGCTCCCCAAAATCATCCAAACCAAGGCAGGGGAGGATTGGGTGACGGATAGCGATGGAGACCTCTGGCGAGCCATCTCGCAGATCGCCAGCGCGCATGCCTTTGAAAAAGTCCGGAGCCCAGAACATGCGCACGAAGCTGGCATCGTCCTCGGGCACTTCCATCGGATGGTCAGCGATCTCCCGCCCGAGAAGCTCGGCTACGCCCTGCCCGGCTTCCACGTCACGCCTGGCTACCTTGCCAAGATGGATGCGGCCCTCGCGACCCCCGGCGGCCAGGAACGACTCAACGCCTCGCTCGAAACCAAGCGCGCGGTCCGCTTCGTCGAAACTCACCGCGCCCGTTGCTCCGTGCTCGAAAACGCCCTCCGCCAGGGCGACTTGCGCCTACGCACCACGCACGGCGACCCCAAGGTCGGGAACATCATGATTGATACCGCGACTGACCGCGGCACCTGCATTGTCGACCTCGACACCGTCCAACCTGGGCTCGTCCACTACGACATCGGTGATGCCACGCGCTCGGTGTGCAACCCCGCCGGAGAAGATGCCGCCGAGCTCGGCTCGGTCGTCTTCGACCTCGACCTATTTAGCATGATTTACAGGGGTTATCTGGCCCATGCCCAGGATTTCCTTAGCCCCGCGGACCATCGTTATCTCTTCGACTGCATCCACCTGATTCCCCTCGAACTCGGCATTCGCTTCTTAGCGGACCATTTGGCTGGGGATGTTTATTTCAAGGTGCGCTACCCGGGTCATAATCTCCGTCGCGCCCTCGTGCAGTTCAAGCTCGCGGAAAGCATCGAGGCCCGGGAAACCTCGATCCGGAAAGTACTCGGCACGCGCTGATGACTTCCGTTGCCGACCATCTTTCCGTGACCATCTGGGTCGCCCTCGGCCTGCTCGCCTTGCTGATGGTGCGCGGGGCTTGGCGTGGCTACCGTCGCGGCCCCCTGCGCCAACTGGCTGGCCCAGCGGCCATCGCCGTCGGGCAGACCGTCGGCTGGGTGTTCGGGTCGGACTTAGGGCACGCCTGCCTGCAAGGGACCGCCTTCCCTTGGATCCTCCGCGGTACCGCGGGCATCGTCATCCTATCCTGCGCGGCCGGCTTGCTTTGCTACGCCCTCTTCTGGCGCCTCGGCCGCCTCCCCGAAGGCCAGACGGAAGCCGAAAGTCCCGTGCTCGGGGCCTTCATCGGCTGCTGGACCGGGCTCCTTTATTTTTTAATATTAGTCGGGGCCCTTGCGACCATCGCTTCCGTCTACGACCTCTTCGAAGCGCCAGCCTCCAAGCGGCACCACTGGACGGTCGAGTTGCGCAATGACCTCGCAGGCACCAGCCTGACCCAGCATCTCAAAAGTTGGTCGCCCATCCCGGAGCGCCAAAAAGTCCTCATCAAGCAGGCCCGGCGGCTGATGTCGGACCCCGAAGCCCGCAAGCGCCTCATGGCGCAGACGGAAATCCGGGCCCTGGCCGCCCACCCCTCTTTTTTCCAAGCCTGGGAAGATAAAAAAGTTCGTGAGTTGTTGAACAACAATGACTTAACAGGATTTATCGACCACCCAAAGGTCCGGGCCGTCTTAGCCGACGAGGAATTGCAAAAACAGGCCGAAAGCATCGATTTACCAGCGATTATTGAGCGTTCCTTCAAAAAGCCACTAAAGTAAGGGGTCCAGCATTTTTTTGTAGTCCAAGGGGGGTAAAACCGTATGTTCAAACCTCCCTCCCCCATCCCATGAACAAGTTCTCGTTCCTCTTGGCTGCACTTTGCATCTCCCTGAATGCTCAGGAAAACAAAGCACCCGAATCCAAGCCCGCCGAAATCAAGGCGCCAGCCGCAGCTCCTGCGGCCGAAGCCAAGCCGGCCGCCAAGGCCGACCAGAAGACCTACCTCGTCGAAGTCTGGAGCGGCAAGAGCATCAATGACTGCCTTCAGTTCCAGCAGAACGTGCGCGTCTTGTCCCAGCAGGTCGAAGAGCTCAAGCGCCTGCAGGTCTTCCTGGAAAACGCCCTGACCACCCCTGAGCGCGAAGCTCGTGGCCATGATATCGCCGCCAAGACCGCCAAGCTCAAGGGAGACAACGAGTCGATGACCAAGCTCTATAATGGCTTCAGCATCGAGCGCCCCTACCAGTTCGTGACCACCAAGGCCATCATCGCCACCCCGGTCTCCAACGAGGACTTCACCAAGCTCTCCGCCGCTAAAGACTTCAAGCCCGACACGATCATCGCCATGGGCGAAAAGAAGTACCACATCCGCAACACCATCGCCGGCCAGGTCGAAGTCGAAACCTTCGGCCAGTCCCTCAGCCGTATCACCGAAGGAAAGAAGCAACTCCAGCAGCTCATCGACCTCCAGCCCAAGCTGACCAAGGACGACGACAAGAAGAAGGTCGAGAAGGCTATCAAGGAAGTCCAGGACGAGCTCAACAAGAGCCTCGAAGAATTCAAGAAGGCCCATGGCTTCGATTTCACCGCGGATGCCCTCACCCTCCCTTCTGAAGGTAAGCTGAACGTCCAGATCACCGAGGACGAAAAGAAGGCCATCGACGCCCGCAACACCCCCGAAAAGAAGTAATTTCCCCACCCCACCCCAAACCCCAGTACTCCCATGCCAGCCACCGACACCCCCGCTGCCCCCAAGGTCGACGACAACCTCCTGCAGCACGACAATAAGGTCTTCTTCAAGTTCGTCACGATCAGCCACCCGGAGACCCTCACGCGCTTCAGCAATGATGTGAACGTCATGGTCGCCCAGGCCCAGAAGATCGTTGAACTCAACCAGCGCATCCAGAACGCCCTCACCGACGCCGAGAAGGACGCCGTGACCAAGCAGCGCGAAACCGAGCTCCAAGACTTCAACCAGAAGGACGGCATCTTCGAGAAGGTCTACGGCTTCAAGATGGATACGGTCGCGATTCGCCCGCACTTCATCCAGAACGACGCCATCCAGCTGATGTCCCCGGTGACCGATGAACAAATCGCCGAACTCCGCAAGAACCCCGAGTTCAAGGAAAACGACGTTGTCGCCCGTGGTAACCAGAAGATGATCCAGCTCTGCAAGATGACTGGCGAACACATCCCTCTCTTCGAGCGCAATATCAACATCATCCAGGCCCAGCAGAACAGCCTCCTCCAGCTCCGCGCTGCCGAGCAGTCCGCCGCCGATGAAGCCGCCAAGAAGCGCATCCAGGACGACATCGCCAAGGTCACCGAAATCCTCACCAAGAACGCCGAACACATGGGTAAGACCTACGGCCTCTTCACCAACAACATCGTCTTCGACGTCCTCGAAGCCAAGTTCTGGGTCGCCCTCACGCAGGACGAAGTGAAGGCCTACGTTGAAAAGAACCACGGTGCTCCGGCCGCTCAGGCGACCATCGAAGCGCCGAAGGTTGAAAAGAAGGCCGATAAAAAGAACTAAGCCCCACCCGAGGCTTTGCTCATCAGGCCCGCCCTTACCGGCGGGCCTTTTTGTTGGCTCAGAATAACTCGCCCTGGCGAGGTTCCGTCGGCGGGGACGGCTTGCTCACCGCCTTGGGCACGACCGAGGGTAACGGGCTTTCCGCGCGGCCGTGCTTCGTCTGATAGCGACGCAAGGTGGAGTGCATCTCCATCTCCGCCAAGAAAGCGATGACCCCATCGATATCCTCCGCCGGTTGCGTGCCGGGCTCAAAAGGAAAGTCGGTCTGGAAGGTAACCAATTTCAAGTTTCCGCGGATCCGCTCGGCCTCGAGGCGAAGCTGTTCCCGGAAACGCTCGGGTTGAATAATGTCGACCGCTGCCAGCACGCCTTCCAGCCCGCCATGCTCGGCAATCCATTTGACCGCGGTCTTCGGCCCCACGCCGCGGAGTCCAGGGATATTATCCGAGGCGTCGCCCACGAGCGCCAGATAGTCGGCAATCCGTTCTGGCGGTACGCCGAATTTTTCCGTGACCCCGGCCACATCCATCCGCCGCCAGCCCAAGGCGGGGTTAGCGGTGGGTGGTGGCGCCAACTGTAGCACCTTCCCCCCAACGCATTGCCCGAAGTCTTTATCGGCACTGACGATGATGCATTCGTCGCCGGCAGCGGCGAGCTTATGCACAGCCGTGGCGATTAAGTCATCCGCCTCGACGCCACGCTTTTCGACAATCTGAAACCCGAGGAGTCCCGTCAGGCGCTTGATCTCCGGCAGCTGCAAGACGATGTCCTCCGGGGTTTCATCGCGTTGAGCCTTGTATTCCGGGAGGACGGCAAGGTGGCGATCGGAGCCGCCCAAATCGAAAAAGACCGCCAAGCGATCAGGCTTCTCGGATTCGCGCAAATCGAGCAATGACTTCATCCATCCATGCAGGGCCCCGGTGGGGAACTGGTCCGACTGACGTCGGAGATTCGACCGCTCCATCGCGAAGTGACTCCGGAAGATTAGGTTGAATCCATCCACGAGCAGCCAGCGCATGCCGGAATTGTCGGCCGACCCCTCCGCCCCTTCGAGAAAAAAGCGGGCCCGCCAAGTGGCGGGCCCGTCTCAGTCGATGGACTATCGGCTTACTTGGCAGCCTCAGGCTTGGGGGCCGGAGCCGAGATGCCAGCACCAGGTGCGGCCGCTTCGATTGGCTCGCGGTAGACTGCGCCACCCGGAGAAACGAGGGTGGGGTTCGAGAAGGTCGAACCGGCGCGCATGCCCGGATGCGTGCTGCGGAGGGTGGCGCCACCTGGAGAAACCAGGTTAGCGGTCACAAACACCATCAAGCTGCGCTTCTGGATCGTCTTGCCGCTGGAGCGGAAGGCTGCACCGATGAAAGGAATCGAGCCCAAGACGGGGACCTTGTCCTCGACCGTCTTCACTTCTTCGCGCGTCAGTCCGCCAATGACCACCGTGGCGCCGTCGAAGACGGTGACGTCGGTGGTGACTTCACGGGTGCTGAAGATGGGCTGGAAAAAGCCCGAAGGCACCGTGACGGTCGTGCCTGAGGAGATAGCGATCGAGGTGCCGCCGTATTCAACGAAGCCTTCGAATTCGGTCACCTTGGGCTTCAAGTTGAGGGCAATGGAGTCATCGGCAGCCACGGTCGGGGTGACTTCCAGCGTAACACCGACTTCCTGGACGGTGAAGTCCTGGGGCGTACCCGCCGTGATCGTCACACCAGCACCACCGCCACCGGCACCAGCACCGGTCGTTGCGGCACCGACGTTGGATTGGGTATCACCATAGGCCTGCGGATAACGGAGGAGCTGGGCGACCTTGATGACGGCCGTCTTGCCGTCGAGGACGGTAAGGCTCGGGGAAGACATCAAGTCGCTCCCAGCGGTCTGCTCAATCGCGCGAATCAGGACCGAGAGATCGAAGCTGCCCATCACGCCGACCTTGCCGGCATAGCTACCGTT